>JAFTVG010000027.1 GCA_017465885.1 Clostridia bacterium
AAAGGACCGACGTTTTGCCAACGGCAAAACCCGCAGAGTTGAAAACCGACAGGTGTTCAACTCAAAAGGACCGACGTTTTGCCAACGGCAAAACTCGCAGAGTTAAAAATCGGCAGGTTTTTAACAAAAGGAGAAGCATAACCGACGTTTTGCCAACGGCAAAACTCGCAGAGTTAAAAATCGGCAGATTTTTAACTCAAGGTGATCTGCACCCCAAACAGTCCGCTTTCCTCGAAATACTCCACCCATCCGCCGTACTTTTGGGCGGTGCTTTCCACGATCTTGTGACCAAGACCGTGGGCGTCGGGATCCTTTTTGGTGCTTTTTTTCAGCCGACCGCCCTCAAGAACCTTGTTTTTGACGGTGTTTTTGCAGACGATCAGCGAGTAGTCGTTGTGCCGGGCAAAGTGCAGCTCGATGCGCCGCTCCTCCGGGGGAAGAAGCTCCACCGCCTCCAGAGCGTTGTCAAGCACGTTGCCCACCATACAGGAAAGGTCCACGGGGTCAATATGGTTAAAGGATGCCACCGAGCCGTCCACGATCACCCGCACGTCCTTGCGGGAGGACAGCTTTGAATTGATCAGATAGTCTAAAACCCCGTTGCCCGAGCGGATCAGGTCGCCCATACTGTCAACGGTCTTGGTAAGCTTGCCCAGATACTCCAAGCAGGTCTCGGTGTCGCCCGCCTCAAGATAGCCGCCCACCACCGTCAGGTGGTTTTTTAAGTCGTGGCGGGTCTTGCGGATATGCTCCCAGATCACCGAAGCCTCGGTGATCCTGCTTTTTTCAAAGGCTTCCTTTTCCCGCATCAGCCTTAACTCGTATTTTGCCTTTTGCAGTTTGCTGATCTGATAGATCAGAATGTATAAAAAGACGTCTAAAGCCAAAAAGGCAAAGGCAGTGCCCCCCAAAATGAGCTCGTGATCCTTGAAAAGGTCGTCGAGCATCAAGGTCATCACTGCGGCAAGTCCGATCATGGAGAGCGTATGAAACAGCATGAGAAGCAGTCCGTAACCAAGACTCAGATCGGTGTTCTTTTTAAAGACGATCAATAAAAAGCGCAGTGTGGCAAACTGTGTGGTCTTGGCAATAAGCAGAAAAATGATGCGGGCACCGGTGCGCGCTCCGTAAATCGTTTCTTCAAAATCCGATATAAACAAGTTGAAGGGTATAAATATCACCAGCATAGCTACGGAGATGACCATCATAAAGAGTCCCGTGGACAGAAGCGCGGCAAAAATTCTTTTTTTATCAAAGGTCAGCGAATAGAGGATGCAGGCAAGAGTGACGACGATCACAGGCAAAAGGCTGAAGGGCATCACCACGTGATCCATAACCAGCTGCAGGGCGGTGTAAATGAGAGGAATGAGCAGGCGGGGGTGAAGCTTAAGGCGCTCTTGTCCCATCATACCCGCACAAAACCAGGTCATAAAGATGCCGTCAAGAACGGTGGCGGCGATTTCAAATAAAAGATAGATCATAGCCCAAGCCTCCGTCTGGTATAGACGCTCAGCGCCTTTTTAAAGTCTGCGGTGCGTTTTTGCGCCAAGGGTAAGCTTTCGCTCCCCACCTTCAAAAAGCCCTTTTCATCGGAGGGCTTTACGTGGAGCAGGTTGACGGTGTATGCCGAATGGATCCTGAAAAAGTCCAGCGCGGCAAGCTCCTTTTCAATGCCCGACAGCGTTCCGCGGCAGGAGTGGACGGTGCCGTCGGTCATATGCACCTTATAGTAATTCTGCGCGCTTTCAAAATAGAGCACCTCCTCGGTCCGCACCGCCAGCTCGCCCTCTGCCGTTTGAAGAAGGTAGCGGCGCAAAAGATCGTCTCTCTGCTTTTTGATGCGGGTAAGGAGCAGGGGAAGCTCGCTTTCCACCCGCTCCTTGCGCAGATATGCAAAGGGGGAGAATTCAAAGGCGCTGTATACGAAATTGTCGTACGCCGAAACGAAGACCAGCGTGGGCTTCTTTTTGCCGCTTTTTAAGGCGCGCGCCAGCTCAAAGCCGCTCATTTCGGGCATATCGATGTCTAAAAAGAGAAGGTCTGCCTCGTTTTTTTCAAGATGATCAAGCAGCTCCCGACCCTTTTGAAAATAGGTACAGCAAAGCTCGTCATCCTTCAGCTCCAGCACGCTTTGCGCCTGCCTTTTTACGGCGGGCAGGAAGGAGGAGACGAAGGCGGGATCGTCGTCGCAAAAGAGGATGCGGATCATGGTTGTTTCTCCTTTTCGTTGGCTGATTGAACGTCTGTCACGGTGAGGATGCGGTCGTTTTCCACGAAAAAACCGATCTCAAGCCCGGCAAAGGTCATACCGTAGCAGCGGCAGTCGTCCTGATAGGAGGGGCGGGGATCCTCCCGAAGCACCCCCAAAAGGGCGGCGCGCTTGTCCTCGGGCACTTTAAAGAGAAGCTCCTCGGGGAAGCGTACCTCCAGGGCGTACTCTTCAAAATCGGCGGCAAAGCCTCCCTGCGCCTCGGGATGGGCGTCTGCAAAGGGCAGATAGGGCTTGATGTCGTAAATGGGGGTGCCGTCCAGCAGATCCACCCCCGAAACAAGCAGGCAAAGCCCCTCCGCCTCTCTTTTCACCCCCTCCAATTTCACGCAGGAAAGTCCGATGGGGTTGGGGCGGTAGGGCGAGCGGGTGGCAAAAACGCCCATTCTTTTGTTTCCTCCAAGACGGGGCGGGCGTACGGTGGCGCCCTTCAGCCTGCCTGCCTTGGAAAAGCCGAAGATCAGCCAAAGGTGGGAAAAGTCCTCGATGCCCGAGAGCATTTCGGGGTAAAAGTGCTCCTTGACGAAGCGGATCCTGCCCGTCAGCTCCTTCACTCTGCCGCTTTGGCGGGGGATGCCGAATTTGTCCTTGAAGTCGGTTTCGATATAGGCGATGGGGATGAGTTGAAGTTCGTTCATAATGACCTCGGTTTTTTATGGAATGCTGCTCACGTCCACAGCTCCAGCCGTTCGTTCTTTTGTCTTACGCGGTATTCTCTGGGCGACACGCCGATCCTGCCCATAAAGGCGCGGTTGAAGGTGCGGGTGCAGGTGAAGCCTGAGGAAAAGCAGACGTCGGTGATGGGCATATCGGTGGTGGTGAGGAGCTTTACCGCCTCCTCGATGCGCAGGGCGTTGATATAGTTGCTGAAGCTGATGCCCAGCTGTCGGCTGAACAGATGGGAGATGTAGTATTTTCCAAGGAACAGCTCTCTTGAAAGGACGTCCAGGGTCAGCTCCTCCAAAAAGTGCTGCTCGCAGTAGATGAGCACCCGCTCAAGGGCGCAGTCGTTTGCCTCCACGGGGTAGACCGGCAGGCTTTCAAGGAGGATGGATAGGATGGCGCCCGTTAAGTGCTTGTCCCGCTGATAGGCAAAGCGCGCCTCGCTTTCAAGGCACATTTTGGCAAGAGCCAGCACGGAGGGATTCTTTGCTCCCTCCTTGATGATGGGGCTGACGGGCTTGTGGCCGTTGATGCTCTCCTCAAAATCGTTGTAGATGGTGGCGGGGATGAGGAAGAGGATGTAGTCCTCCGGCCCGTCGGATACGTATTTGTGAAGCTGATTGGGAAAGACGATCAGGGCGTTACCCGCCTCGATGCGGTGGGTCACTCCGTCGATGATGGCGGTGGAGCTGCCCTCCAGCATCAGGATCAGCTCGATCTCTCTGTGGCGGTGCGCAAAATAGCCCAGACGGCTGGAGCGGCTGCAGCGCAGAATGTTTCCGTGGTTTTCGTATACGGGCATGGGTGCCTCCTTGTAGGGACGGTGCGCTCTTAAAAAAAGAGAGCAAGATTTGTCTTGTTTTTGTTTGAAAAAGCTTTGCTTTGACTTTTATTATAGCACATTTTGTCTTATAATGCAAGTAGTATATTGAAAGTGCTCGTTCTCTTTTTTTGAAAAAACGGTCGGGCGCGGAAAGGCGGGACAAATGAAGAAAATTCCCATTGCATTACAGCTTTATTCGGTAAGAGACAATCTTGCAAGAGATTTCGAGGGAACGCTTCGTCAGGTGGCACAAATGGGCTACGACGGGGTGGAATTCGCAGGTCTTTACGGCAAGAGCGGGGAGGAAGTGAAGAGGATCACGGACGAGCTTGGCTTGAAGGTGATCTCCGCCCACGTGCCCCTTGCGGAGATGGTGGCAGACCCCGAGGGGGTATTCGCCCTTTATAAATCTCTTGGCTGTGCGTACGTTGCGGTGCCCTATCTTCCCGAGTCGGGCAGACCCGTGGTGGGCGATTTTGAAAAGACGGTCAAGACGGTCACCGAGCTTGCCGTCAAGGCAAAGGAGGCAGGACTGACTCTGCTTTACCACAACCACGATTTCGAGTTCGTGAAGATGGAAAACGGCAGATACGGTCTTGACGAGTTATATACCCGCGTGCCCGCAGATCTGCTGGAGACCGAGATCGACACCTGCTGGGTCAACGTGGCAGGGGTAGATCCTGCGGCATACGTGGAGCAGTATACGGGCAGAGCACCCGTTGTCCACTTAAAGGACTTCGTGATGCCCGGCAAGAAGCCCGCAAAGATGTACGCCCTCATCGGCATTGACGACGGGGAAGAGCAGAAGGAAGAGGAGGCGTTCTCCTTCCGTCCCGTGGGATACGGTGCGCAGAAGATGGAGGATATCCTTGCCGCCTGCGAAAAGGCGGGAAGCCTGTGGCTGGTGGTGGAGCAGGATGCTCCCTCAATGGGTCTTACTCCGATGGAATGCGCCGCCAAGAGCCGCGCGTATCTGCAGTCCATCGGTTGCTGATAACAAACAAAATTCAGGAGGTTTTATACTATGGCACTTGATAAGAGCTTGGACGCCTTCAAGGACGTTCAGAAAACAAAGGTCGTTGACGCCAGCAAGAAGCTGCGCATCGGCTTCATCGGTTGCGGTTGGATCGCAGGCTCCCACATCAGATCCTTTATGAAGCAGCCCGACGTGGAGATCGTTGCGGGATGCGACCTGATCCCCGGCAAGGCGGAGGCTTTCTTTAAGGCACACGGCGTGCAGGGCGTGAAGACCGATTATGCCTCCCACAAGGAAATGATCGACGACAAGAGCCTGGAGCTTGACGCCGTGACCATTTGCACCTACAACCGTCAGCACGCAGGCCCTGCCATCTACGCGCTGAATAACGGCTTGAACGTTCTGCTGGAGAAGCCCTTTACCGTCACCCTTGACGAGGCGGTGGAGGTATGCCGCGCCGAGAAGGCAAGCGGTAAGCTTCTTTCCATCGGCTTCCAGCCCAGAATGGACGCCAATATGAAGATGATCAAGAAGATCGTGAATTCGGGCGCGCTTGGTCAGATCTACTACATCCAGACCGGCGGCGGACGCCGCCGCGGCATCCCCTTCCCCTTCGGCACCACATTCATCGAGGAGGACACCGCAGGCATCGGCGCGCTGGGTGATATCGGATGCTACTCCCTTGATATGGTCCTTAACGCCATCGGCTACCCCAAGCCCCTGACCGTTTCGGGCTACAAGTCCGCCTTCTTCGGCAAGGATCCGGGCTACTCCGAATACGTCAAGTCGGGTCACACCGACTATGCCGAAAAGTTTGGCGTGGACGATTTTGCGGCAGCCTTCATTCGCTTGGAGGGCGGCGTGATCTTGGACTTCCGTATCGCATGGGCAATGAATTTAGACACCCCCGGTGACACCATCATTATGGGTACCAAGGGAAGCCTGCGCATCCCCTCCACCGAGTGCTGGAACGGCACGGTGGGCGGTCCTATGGTCTTATACCACGAGGTTTGCGGTGAGCAGACCAAGACCGAGATCCCGATTATCCACACCGCCGAAAACCTCTTCGATCTGAAGATCCGCACCTTCCTTGACGCCATCAAGGAAAACGGCACGGCACCCGTTCCTTCCTCTGAAATCCTTTATAACCAGGCGATCATCGACGGCATCGCAAAGTCTGCCAAGGCAGGGCGCGAGGTTGAGATCGTGATCCCCGAGATCTGATCCTTACGGTATTTTTGCGGGATACGGAGCCCGATCGGCTCTGTATCCCTTTTTTGCCCAAAAGGTGCTTGACCGAAGCGTAAATCTATGGTATACTACTCAAAATTGAAGGATTTTCGGAGGGAAAATGAACGATAAATTAAGCAAAAAGTACGGTCTGTTTACCGCTATTTGTATGGTCGTCGGTACCGTCATCGGCTCGGGTGTCTTTTTTAAGGCGCAGGACGTGCTGAACAAAACGAATGGTGATGTGGGCTTGGGTATTCTTGCTTGGGTCATCGGCGGCGCGGTGATGCTGTTCTGTATTCTCGCCTTTGCCAATATGGCGACCAAATACGAAAAGGTCAACGGCATCGTGGACTACTCCGAGGCGCTGGTGGGACCTAAGTACGGCTATTTCATCGGCTGGTTTATGACCACCATCTATTATCCCGCAATGACGGGCACCCTTGCCTGGGTGTCGGCGCGCTATTTCATCGTCTTTGTCAAGGGCGCTGGGCTCGGGGGCGAGCTTTTGCTGCCCATTGAGCAGGGCGGTGCTCTGCTGGGTCCCGAAACCATGGTCATTGCCATGTTCTTCCTTGTGGGAAGCTTTGTAATTAACGCCATTTCTCCCAAGGTTGCGGGATATTTTCAGGTGTCCACCACCGTTATCAAGATGATCCCTCTTCTGCTGGTGGCGGTAGGCGGTGTGATCTTCGGACTTGTTTCCAAGGACGGTATGCTGATCGAAAACTTCAAGACCGTTACCGAAACGGTGAAGGACGACGTGACGGGCAACCCGCTTTTTGCGGCGGTGGTCTCCACAGCCTTTGCATACGAGGGCTGGATCATTGCCACCTCCATTAACGCAGAGCTGAAAAACGCCAAGAAAAACCTGCCTATTGCTTTGCTGGCGGGCGGTGCCATTATTGCCTTTATCTATATTTCATACTATATCGGTGTGGCAGGCGGTGCAGACAAGAAGGATCTGATGAGCACGGGCGCAACCGTTGCCTTTACCAATATGTTCGGCAATGCCATGGGCTCGCTTTTGGACGTTTTCGTGGTGGTGTCCTGCCTTGGCACGCTCAACGGACTGATGCTGGCGGTGTCAAGAGGAATGTATTCTTTGGCGGCAAGAGGAGAGGGGCCCGCCCCCCATGTCTTCAAGGAGGTGGACGCCCGCACCAATATGCCCACCAACTCTGCCATCGTGGGTCTTTTGATCGCGGCGTCGTGGATGCTCTATTTCGTGATGGCAAACGTTTCGGCAGACCCCACGGGATGGCTTGGCTATTTTGCCTTTGACTCCTCCGAGCTGCCCATCGTGACCATGTACCCCTTATATATCCCCATTTTCGTGATGTTTATGGTCAAGTCAAAGGGCGAGGGCATGTTCAAGCGCTTTATCGTGCCCGTGCTTGCCTCCGCCGCCTCTGCGTTTATGGCGCTTGCGGCAATCTACTCCCACGGCATCCAACCCTACCTTGCGGCAAAGGCGGAGGGCAAGTTTTCCTGCCCCGTGCTCTTTTATCTGGTCGTCTTCGGGGCGATCATGGGCATCGGTATGCTTTGCAACGTGAAGAATAAGGGAGAGGAAAAGCCCATATCCTTTAAGAGCGCTACCAAAAAGCAGAGAAAATACGGCAAAAAGAAGAAATAATCGGTATGGAAGTGACAGCGGGGACGAAAAAAGTGCCCCGCTGTATCTTTGTTAGACGAAAAGGAGTAGTTATGAACGCAACCATCAACGATCTGATAAGCAGAAGAAGCTGCCGCGCCTATAGCGAGAAGGCGGTGGAGGAGGAAAAGCTTGCAGAGATTATAAAGGCGGGCACCTATGCCCCCACGGGCAGAAACAGGCAGTCGCCCGTGATCGTGGCGGTGGAGGACAAAGCCACAAGAGATCTGCTCTCAAGGATGAATAAGGAGATCATGGGAAGCGACACCGATCCCTTTTACGGCGCGCCCACCGTGCTTATCGTCCTTGCAGACCCCGCCGTGCCCACCTATTTATACGACGGTGCGCTGGTGATGGGCAATCTTTTAAACGCCGCAAATGCCCTTGGGGTGGATTCCTGCTGGATCCATCGGGCAAGGGAGGAGTTTGCAAGCGAGGAAGGGAAGGCGCTTCTTCAAAAGTGGGGACTGCCCGAGGGTCTTGAGGGCATCGGACACTGTATTCTCGGCTACCGCAAGACCGACCTGCCCGAAGCGTCCCCCCGAAAAGAAGGCTACGTGGTGAGGGTAAAATGAGCTCGTACGAAACGCTGTTTAAAAGAAAATCGATGCGCAAATTTGACAAAAGCCTTTCGGTGAGCGAAAAAGAGCTTGCCGATCTGACTGCATTTTTTGAAAAGTGCGTCCCCCTTTTGCCCGATATTGCTACAAATTTCCGCATCGTTAAAAGAGAGCAGACCGACTGCCGATGGGGGGAATATGCCATCCTCTTTTTCAGCGAAAAAAAGGATGGGTATCTTGAAAACATCGGATATATGGGGCAGCAGATTGACCTATATCTGGCAGAGCGCAATTTGGGCGCTTGTTGGTACGGGATGGCGTCCTGCAAGGAAAAAGCCCCAGAGGGGATGGATTTTGTGATCGTGATGTCCTTTGGCAAGAGCAGGGAAGAGGACTTCCGCTCTGACCGCGGGGAGTTCTCACGAAAGGATCTTTCCAAAACGCTGGAGGGAGAGGCTTCCGGTGCTCTTCTTGGGGCGCTGGAGGATGCCCGCTTTGCGCCCAGCGCCTGCAACTCCCAGCCTTGGCACGTTACGGCAAGGGAGGGCTCCTTTGCCGTTTCCCGCCGCAGTGACAGCCCTCTTGCCAAGGTGGTGAAGAAGATCCCCAACTACTTCAACCGCATTGATATGGGCATTTATCTCTGCTTCCTTGAGGCGGCGCTGACGGCGCACGGCGTTTCCTTTGACCGCACCCTGCCTTATGAGCAGGGCGGCGAGGACGTGACGTACCGTCTTGACTGAAAGAAAATGCACAAGCCCCTTGCAAAGCAGGGGGTTTTTGTGTTATAATAAAAGGAGAGAAATCGAAAGACAGGAGAAAAAGGATGGTCAAGGAATTTGAGCTCGCCCTTACGGCGGAGGATTACGTGGAGCTGAACCGCTTCTATATAAAAAAGCATCCCGTGGGCAAAAAGCGGGAGTTCATATGGCGGGTTATCGTGCCCTTGATCACGGCACTTCTTTTTTGCTCTGTTTGCGGGGCAAATTGGCTTTTGACGGGGGATACCCAACTGCTTTTTATTGAGATCGCCGTCTTTTTGCTGTGGACGCTTTTCCACCTGCTGTTGCGCACGCCCGTCAACCTCTTTTTCTTAAAGCGCCGCATCAAAAGCCGAATGAAAAGAGAGCCCCTCTTTTCCGAGCCCGTGACCTGCCTTTTTGAGGAGGAGCAATTTTCTCTGATCACCAAAGGGGAGAAGGACGTCTGCTCTTACGACGTGATCGTCCTCGTGGGGCAGAGCGAAAAGGCGCTTTACCTCTTCAAAACCGAAAACACCGCGTTGATACTGCCCGTAAGATGCTTCTCTTCAAAGCAGGAGATGGCTGATTTTGCCGCCTTTATTGAAGAAAAGCGCAGCGGACTGAGAAAGGAAGAAGCTGAACAATGAACAAGCTGAAATTGGTCTTCACCCTCTTTTTGACCTTCGCGAAGATCGGCGCCTTCACCTTCGGCGGGGGCTACGCCATGATCCCGCTGATCGAAAAGGAGGTCATCGAAAGAAAAAAATGGATCTCGGAGGACATCCTTTTGGAGGTCATCGCCATTGCAGAGTCCACCCCCGGACCCATCGCCATCAATTCCGCCACCTTTATCGGCAATCGGGTGGCAGGCTTCTGGGGCTCCTTTGCCGCCACCTTCGGGGTGGTACTGCCCTCCTTCCTCATCATTTTCTGTCTGTCCTTTATTTTAAGACAGTTTATGGAATTTGAGCCGGTGGTCTTTGCCTTTGAGGGCATTCGCGTGGGGGTGCTTGCGCTGATGATCAAGGCGTTGGTGGGGATGTACAAAAAAGCCCCCAAGGGTCTTTTGGGTTATATCATTATGGGTCTTGGACTGATCCTTTCCGCTTTTACAGAGATCGATGCGGTGTTCATCATCATCGGCGCGGGCATTGCAGGCATTATTTCCTCTCTGATCGCCGATAGGAAGTTAAAAAAGCAGGCGACAGGAGCGGAGGATGGCAAAAAGGAGGATAAAAAATGATTTTTCTTGAGCTCTTTTTATCCTTTTTGAAGATCGGTGCCTTCACCTTCGGCGGAGGCTACGCCATGCTTCCCCTCATTATGGAAACGGTGGTTTCCAAGGGTTGGATGTCTGAGGAAGCGCTGATCGACTTCGTGGCGGTGGCAGAGTCCACCCCCGGTCCCTTTGCCATCAACATCGCTACCTACGTGGGCTCGGAGATGGGAGGATTCTTTGGTGCGGTGTGCGCCACTCTCGGGGTGGTACTGCCTTCTTTTGTCATCATTCTCATCGTTGCCAAGTGCTACGAGAAATTCAGGAAAAGCAAGCTGGTGTCGGGTGCCATGACGGGCTTGAAGCCCGTGGTGGTGGGACTTATCGGCGCGGCGATCCTCTCCATCGGCGTGAAAGCTCTGGGTCTTTCCTCCTTTGCCTTCTCCCTGTCCTTCGGGCTGTCGCTGCTCTTCTCGCTGATCATTCTTGTCCCCTGCCTTGTGATGGCCTTTAAAAAGCTGCACCCCATCTTCATCGTGCTGATCTCTGCGGGGCTTGGCATTGGCTTTGGCTATTTTGAAAAGCTGCTTGCGACGGTGATCTCTTGAAAATCCATCCCGAACGGTTGACGGTGCCCCAAAAAATTGAAAAAATTTTTGAAAAAATTTTGATTTTTGCGGGACTTTTTGCAAAAAAAAACGACTATATAAGTGAAAGCCTCCTTTGAGGAATAAAAGGGAGGAGAAAGGATGGAACGATTATGAAAAAAACGACGACTCGTGCGCTTCGCTTATACGTGGCGGTGCTTGTGGCTTTGCTGATGCTTTTAACAGGGTGTGACGATTCGCTGATGGACTTTCTGCCCGTAAGCCCGTCCCCTGCGCCCTCCTCCACTTCCGCCGACAGCGAGCAGGAAATGCCTCTGCCCCCGCAGTATTTTGTGAAAAACGGCTGGCTTCTGCTGGATCTGCGTCAGGAGCGAGATGCTCTGAAAGAGGGAAAGCTGCCCGTGGAAAATATGACGTGGGAATCGCCCTTCGTCCGCTTCAAGAAGGCAATTTCTCCTGAGGATATGGGAGAAAAGCTGATGGCGGTTCGGTTTGCCCCCGAGGAGCTTGAACGGCTTTTGAAGCGGGCCAAGGATGGGATGGTGCAGATGATCGATCCCCGTCTGCTGGCTCCGCTGAACGTGCCCGACGGCTTGTCTTTGTCTTATACCGAATACGAGTGCAGGTGGTCTTCGCGGGCAGGGATGTTCTTTTTCTACCAAGCGGATCATGACGAGGCAGACTGTGACACCTTGATGGCGTCGATCCGCTTTGAGGACGGCGAAGGCGGCCAAGGACAGCGAAATCTTGACAATTTTATGGATCGTGACGGTCAAAAGGTCACCTTGGAGGACGGCACCTCAGCGATCTGCATTGAGGGTGAAGTCTACTTTATGAAAAGGCAGGCGCTGTACTATCAAAAGGAGCATAACGGAAGGCTTTATTATGTGGAGCAGATCCGCTATCTGGCTTCCAAAAACGGAAAGCCCGTTGATGTTGATTATTTGAAAAATAACGACTACGAATGCTATACCACGGTGACCACCGTGCACAAGGGGCATCAGTTTTCCTACACCGTGACCTATCCCGAAAACGATTTGTACGATCGTATTTTAGAGTGCGACCCCTTCACCTATCTTTGATCCAAATAAATAAGGCTCCGTCTGACCGATCCGAAAGGGAAGGTCAGACGGCTTTTTTTGAAAAAAGTTGCCCCTTGCACAAAAAAGTTACAAAATCCACGAAATTGTGAAAAAAATCGGGTATATAATGCTTCCATAAATTTTCGTTTTAAAAAGGAACATCTATGGAAGAGGAATATCTATATTTCGTCCCCGATTATTTAAAGGATTTCAAATGCAAAATGGGCGCTTGCCGTCACGCCTGCTGCAGCGGTTGGCAGGTGTCGGTGCCTATGGACACCTATTTTAAGCTGTTGGGGATGCCTTGTGATGAGGCGCTGCGACGCCGTCTTGACGTGGGACTGCGGATGCTTGACCGCCCCACACCCGAGGAATACGCCTTTTTCAACCCCCGATACGACGGCGAATGCCCTATGCGGATGGAGGACGGCAGGTGCATCATCCACGCGCAGGTAGGCGAGGAGTCTTTACCCGACGTTTGCCGTCTTTATCCCCGCGGGGTACGACTGGAGGCGGAGGGGTACGAATGCTCTCTTGCCAACAGCTGTGAAAAAACGCTGGAGCTCTTCTTGCACAGAAGCGAGCCGCTGACCTTTTTAAGCAGACGTCTGCCCCTCACCCCGCCCCCTTTGCCCGGCAGAAGCTTGCATTTTGGCTTGGAGGGACTGCACCGCCCCTTGCGCTTGCACTATATCACCCTTTTGCAGGAGCGGAGGATCTCCCTGCCCCATCGGCTGATCCTTTTGGGCTTTGAAATTATGAAGACCGAGGAGGCGGCAAGAGCGGGCGACCACACCGCCATCGGCAGACTGCTTTCGGCGTCTTCCTCCTCCCTTTATAGAGAGATGCCCAAGGAGGGCGAGGGCGACCTGCTTTACGGAATGGAGATCATGGAGCGGCTGGTGGACGGGCTAGACCGCCACAGCGTCAGCGTCAAGGATGCGGGACAGTATGCCCTTGACTACTTCAGGGCGGGCGATTTGATGGAGCGCTATGGCAAAGCTCTGGCGCGCTTTGAAGAACATCTGCCCGATTGGGAGATCTTTTTCGAGCATATTCTGGTCAATCACCTGTTTTTCTCCCTTTTTCCTTTCCAGGACCGCCCCGAAAGCTTCAAGGACGAGTACCTTTCCTTTTGCGCCATCTACGCCCTGATGCGCTTTTTGTGTCTGGGGTGTCTTGCGGAAAGGTATGACGAGAAGAGGCTGATCGACCTGCTTGCCGCCACCTTCCGTCTGGTGGATCACACCAATTTCGAGCGCTACGCGGGAAAGCTCTTGCGTGCCTACGGGTGCGATGCAGAGGACGTGCATCGGTTGCTGCTGCTTTAATTTAAAAGAAAAAGGACGGAGAGTGAAGACCTTCTCCGTCCTTTTTTAAAAATGATTTGAAAAATAAAGAAAAGACCTTGTAAAGACCTGTGTTTTGCGGTATAATGAAAAAAAGGCGCGGAGCTGACAGCGCCTTCAAACCCAAAAAGGAGCGGATGCTTATGAAGAACCAAACTACGGCGGGAAGAGGAGCCCTCCTTGCCCTTGCCCTTTGCCTGCTTTTAAATGCCCTTTGCGCTTGCTTTTCGCCCACACTCACCGTCACATCGGGAGATCCTTCTCCCTCGGTGAAGGAGAGTCTTTTTCCCTCCCTTGAGTCTTCTCAAGGCGGTGCGGTCTTTCCGTCCGATAAAGGGGAGCCCTCGGAGCTCTCGCCCGTACCCACGCCCTCTCGGGAGCCCACGCCCACACCAACCCCAACGCCCACTCCTACTCCTACTCCTACCCCGACGCCCGAGCCCCGGGTGGTTGCGTCTATGACCCTGCTTTCGGCAGGTGACAATTTACTGCACACCGGCATTTTAAGAGACGGTATGGGACACGCCCGCGACGGCGAAGCGGAGGATTTCTATTTCGACTATATCTACGAGCACGTGAAGGAACAGATCGCCGCGGCAGACTTCGCGGTGATCAATCAGGAGTCCATCATTCTTGAAAAAAGAAAGATCGGCGGCAAGGTGGAAAACTTCATCTCCAAAAGCACGGGCGGCTCCTTCGTTACTCCCTCGGAAATGATGGACACTCTTCTTCGCATCGGCTTTGACGGGGTGGATATGGCAAACAACCATATGCTGGATATGGGTGCGGCAGGACTGCAATGGTCGGTGCAGTATCTTGACAGCAGAGGGGATCTGTTGCGCATCGGCGGATATCTTGACGAAGCGCATCGGAAGAACATCCCCGTTGCGGAGGTGAATGGCATCAAGGTGGCGTATTTAGGCTACACCTACGGCACCAACGTCCCCGAGGAGATCGCCAAAAAGGAGGAGGGCTTCAAGTTCCTTGTTCCCTATATCGACGATCAGCAGATGATCACCGAGCTGGCGGCGGCAAACGCCGCAGCCGATTTTACGGTGGTCTATATCCATTGGGGAGACGAGAACGTGTTTGAGCCCACCGCAGAACAAAAGAGAGTGGCAAGGCTTCTTGCCGAAAACGGGGCGGGTGCCATCATCGGGCATCACTCCCACTGCGTTCAGCCCATTGAATATATCGACGACGGCAAGGGGGGGAAGGTGCTTTGCGCCTACTCGCTGGCGACCCTCATTTCCAATATGCCCGAGGATCAGAATATGCTGGCAGGATTTTTATCCTTCCGTCTTGACAAATACGACGACGGCAGTGTGAAGCTGGAAGCCCCCGTGTTTACCCCCACCGTTTTTTACTACGATATGAGCTACAGATCGAGCAAGATCTACTATCTGGAGGATATGACCGACGCCCTGTGCGCCTCTCACGGTATCGGCAATTATCCAAGAGGCTACACCCCCAAGAACACCATGACCATAGAGCGCCTTTATAAATACCTGCAGGACACCATTGACGAAGGGTTCTTACCTGCGGAATACAGAAAATAATAAAAAAGCCCGACAAGGAGCACCTTGCGCTTTTAGCGATGCTCTTTGTCGGGTATTTTTATATTCTCGGGGGTAACTCGTCCGCCCAGCGGGAAAGCGCGTTCATGGCGGCGATGATGGAGGAAAGGGTTTCTTCGTAATCGCCGTTTTTGGGGTGGGCTTTGAAGATGCGCAGGCTTTTTTCCGTTTTTTGCAGGGTGAATCCCTCGGGAAGGGAAGGAAGCTCGTACGGTTCCATAAAGGTCACGTAGCTTTCGAGGGGGCTGGGAAACTCGGCAACGACAGGTTGGAGTGCACCCTCGGGGGACAAATGAAAAAGCACGTGATCAAAGGGGTGCCCCTGACAACTGCAGGCGGTGTAATAGCCCTTGCGGTTGAGCTTTTGCAAGGGAAGGGCGATGAGCTCGTCCACCTCAAAGAACTGATCTGCAACGAAAATTTTTCTTTCTTCGCCGTTTATCGTGAAGGTTATATTTTCGCCCCGATTGCGGGAGATATCAAAGGTGGTTTTGTGCATATAAATATGGGGCATTTGGTTTCTCCTTTCGGTCGTTTGGCTGTAGCGGATCGGGGAACTCAGTTGTTTTTTGAAAGCAGGATACCCTCAAGGCTTACCCAAAAGGCGGGATCCTCGGTTTTGTCGGTTTTGATGGTGCTGTTGTCAAGACACCATTTCACAAGCAGATACCGTCCCTCTGATGCGGCGGAATAGGGGATGGTGATGAGACGCCGTCCCTCGCCAAGAGTCAAGGTCTGCTCCTTTGCCGAAGCGTCGGAAAGGGAGGCGGAAAGAACGCCCTTTGCCCCCGCACCTACGGTGACGAGGAGGGTGAGGGTCTGCTGTTCCTTGGAAGCATCGGCACAGAGCATAAAGCCTTCGTTTCCGCCGGCGTAGTAGCTTCTTGAAAGAGCGCGGCTTCCGTTATAGCCAAGGCTTTCAAGGGCGCTCTTTTCGCCAATCGTGACGGTGGGGGTGGGTCTGCCCACGGTGGACAGATTGAAGATGCCCTCACCCGTGGTCTTTGCGTAGGAGGAAAGGGTGCTTTCACCCTTGCTTTGGAAGTAGACAAAGCAGCGCGCGCCATCGTTCTGCTCCTTGCTTAAAGGACAGCCCTCGGACACGGGCGCGGAGGTGATGGAAAGGGAGGCGGTCTTCTCGTTTTCTGCCTGACCGTTGCCCAAAAGATAGGTATGCTCGCCTGCCTTGATCTGATAGTCCTTGCTCACTCCTGCCGCGCTGAGGCGCAGAGTGAAGGGATGATCGCACTTGACGGTGAAGCGCAGAGGATCGGAGGCACTGTTTCGCTCTGCCGCCGCCAGCGACACGCGGTTTGCCTGCCCGTTGTGGACGAAATACAGATTGCTTACCGAGAACTGCTCGGTGAGGTTCACCTGCCAATCGACGGTATTTTCGGGGGCGTTGATGGTCACGCCCGCTAAGTTTTCAAGGGTCAGACCGATGGAGATGCAGGGCGTCCAGCCCGCAAAGTCGGGACGGGTCAGCTCCCAATCCAGTCTCTTGAAGCCCTGACGGATATATTCTGCCGAATAGTTTTCGTAGATGGTTGCTTTTTTCACGTATCCGCCCTGCTTGCCCGCCTCATAGACGGACGAGAGGGTGTTGACAAGACGGACCGACTCCTCAAAGGAGGTGCTTGTGTAGCCGTAGGCGTCCAGTCCTTTGATATACTGATAGGAGGTAGGCGCCCAGATGGCACCGCACCAATAGCCGCCCACGGCAGTGTAGGAGGGGTGATCGTAGGCGAGGGTGGATAGACCGTTTGGACGGAAGAGCTTGTCGGCGTTGAGCGCCTGATTCTTGACCATCTTTTCAGCCCGCTCCTTGCTTGCCACTCTTGCCACCAGCGCCCAGAGGGATGTGGGGGTGGAGATGTTGGTCTGCTCGCCCTTGGGGGTGAGGTTGGAATACATACTGTGTTCCTCATTCCACAGATGCTCGTTGATGAGGGCAGAAATTCGTTCGTGCTCCGATTTATAGTATTTGGCGTCCTTGCTGTTGCCCATCGCTTCGGCGATCAGCGACAGATAATAGGCGTTTTGCGCCTGCTGCATACAAAGGCTGTTGTAGGTCTGTCCGCCGCCTTGGTTGGGCGAATCGTCAAGACCCGTTCCAAGACCGTTGGTCTTGCCGTAGAGCTTCAAGCGCACTCTTTTGTTCTTTTCGATGAATTCGTAGTGGTCGCAAAGGCGCTGATAGATGGTCTTTCCGTCGATCTCCTTGGAAAAACGGGTAACGTCTCCGTGGATCAGATAGCAGGACCACTCCGCCCAGGAAAAGAGGGGCGGGTTGGTGGAGGTCTCGTCGGTGTAGCCTCCCCAGAAGTCCTTGCCCGAGTCCTCGATGATCTCGCGGGGGATGTAGCCGTTGTCCTTGCCATCGCTGTCGGTCTGGCAGTGATAGAAGTTTTCAAGGGAGGACAAAATGGGGAACTGGTTCATACCGTAGCGGTCGTAGAGCATCATAAAGATGGTATCCCACACGAAGATGTTGCCCGAAAAGGCCTCGTCCACATAGTAGGGCCGCTCGGGATTGGTGGCTGCGGGGATGCGCTGGATCTTGCTCTTGTGAAGCTGCCAGCTGATATTATATAGCTCGGTCCACTGGGGATGCTCCGCAAAATAGACCTGAGGAAGATCGCCCATATCGATCTTGTAGCCTCCTGCCACCGTTTCGGTCTTATGGTTGTCTACCGTGTGGAAGGGGACGGGGTCAAGGTCAAGGATCGGTTCTTTAGAGGAGCTTTCCGCGAGGGTGGTGCTTTCTTCGGGTGTGGCACCGGATGACAGAACAGACGATGGGGACATGGGACTACCTCCTTGTGTTTTGGTGGAATTCTGGTGACTGCAGGCGACGGGGAAGAGCAGCATCCACAGCGAAAGGCTCAGGGCGGATGCGCGCAACAGCTTTTTCATGACGGATCCTCCTTGCGGGTAGTATTTTACAAGCTCAGTATAGCACGCCTTGCCTTAAAATGCAAGGGGCGCGCCCTTCTGTATGCTCTTTTTTTGGAAATATTCTTTTTCATCGGTAAAACGGGCTTTTAAATCGCAGGATCGTTGTGACGGCGAAAAGCGGCATTCCTTCATCGGCGAAGGAGCGTCGTCATTCCCAAAGGAAGGTTCTTGCCTCCCCCACGCTCTCAAGCCCCTCAAAATCCCATTGGCGCAGAGCCTCGTAAACGGCAATGGCGGCGGCGTTTGAAAGGTTCAGGGAGCGCAGGCTCTCTCTCATCGGGATGCGCAGACAGCTTTTCTGCTCTCTTTCCAAAAGCCACTCGGGCAGTCCCGCCGTTTCCTTGCCCATCACGAGAAAGCTGCCCTTGGGGAAGGAGACGTCGGTGTGGCGGCGGGGGGCTTTGGTGGTGAGAAAGAAGCGGGGGGCATCCTTGGTCTTTTCAAGGAATTCCTCAAGACTGTCGTAATAGGTGATGTCCAGCTTGTCCCAGTAATCAAGTCCCGCTCTTTTCAGGTGGCGGTCGTTGATCTCAAAGCCGAAGGGGCGCACCAAGTGAAGTGCCGTGCCGGTGGCGGCGCAGGTGCGGGCGATGTTGCCGGTGTTTTGCGGGATTTCGGGCTCGATTAAGGCGATGTTTAAGTCTGCCATAGCGTTCTCTTTTCTTGTTTGGGGATTTGGCGGGCGTATTTTTGAAAGATCCCGCCTTTTTTATAAACCGAGTATAGCATAAAGGCGAAAAAAATGCAAGTTCTGCTTGAATATTTACAAAAAAGTATGGTAATCGGCAAAAAAATATGTTAAAATAAAGGGTGATAAAATATCTGCGTCTTTTTGCGCATTCTTTTATAGATCAAACAGCCGTCCTGCGGCAAATACGAAAGGACACCATTATGAAACTTTTTGACAAACTGTTTGGTACCTACAGCGAGCGACTTTTAAAGAAGCTGGACGGTACCGTGAAAAAGATCGACGAGCTGGGTGAGGTCTACAAGACCTACACCGACGATCAGCTCAGAGCCATGACCCCCGCCTTAAAGGAACGCCTTGCAAACGGCGAGACTCTTGACGATATCCTGCCCGAGGCGTTTGCCTTGGTCAGAGAAGCCGACTGGAGAGTGCTTGGAAAAAGACCCTTCCGCGTGCAGCTGCTGGGCGGTATGATGCTCCATCAGGGAAAGATCGCCGAGATGAAGACGGGTGAGGGTAAGACGCTGGTTGCCACCCTGCCCGCATACCTCAACGCTCTGACGGGCGAGGGGGTACACATCGTCACCGTCAACGAATACCTTGCCCGCACCGGCTTTGAGGAAATGGGCAGAGTGTACGGCTTCCTTGGCTTGACCACCGGTCTTATCTGCCACGGACAGACCAGCAAGGAAAAGCAGGAGGCGTACGCCTGCGACATCACCTACGGCACCAACAATGAGTTCGGCTTTGACTATTTAAGAGACAATATGGCGATCTACAAGCGCAGCCTTACCCAGCGGGGCTTTGCTTACGCCATCGTGGACGAGGTGGACTCCATTTTGGTGGACGAAGCGCGTACCCCTCTGATCATTTCGGGCCAGGGCGAAAAATCCACCGATCTTTACGATCAGGCAAACCGTTTTGCCTCCCGCCTGAAGGTCTTCCGCATCAAGGAGATGGACGCCAAGGTGGAGCACGACGACGTGGATGCCGACTACATCGTGGACGAAAAGGCAAAGTCGGTGGTGCTCACCCCCAAGGGCTCTGAAAAGGCGGAGGAATTCTTCGGCGTTGAAAACCTGTCCGACGAGGAAAATTCCACCCTGCGCCATCACATCAACCAAGCCATCCGCGCCTACGGCATTATGCAAAGGGACGTGGATTACGTGGTCAAGGACGATAATGTCCTGATCGTAGATAGCTTTACCGGCCGTATTATGCCGGGCAGACGCTTCTCAAACGGCCTTCATCAGGCAATTGAAGCCAAGGAAGGGGTGCAGATCCAGAAGGAGACCAAGACCCTTGCCACCATCACCTTCCAGAATTTCTTCAGAATGTATAAAAAGCTTTCGGGTATGACGGGTACCGCTATGACCGAGGCGGAGGAATTCTCCGAGATCTATAATCTGGACGTGGTGGAGATCCCCACCAACAAGCCTATGATCCGTAAGGACCATAACGACAGAGTGTATAAGACCTTAAAGGGTAAGTATGAGGCGATTATCCGTCAGGTGGAGGAATGCCACGCCAAGGGACAGCCGGTGCTCGTGGGTACCGTTTCGGTTGAAAAGTCCGAGTATCTTTCGGGGCTTTTGAAGAGAAGGGGCATTGCCCACACCGTGCTCAACGCCAAGCACCACGAAAAGGAAGCGGAGATCGTGGCAATGGCGGGCAAATACGGCAAGGTGACTATTTCCACCAATATGGCGGGACGCGGTACTGACATTATGCTGGGCGGTAACCCCGAATTTATGGCAAAGCAGGAAATGCGCCGTATGGAATACGACGAGGAGATCATCGGTCTGGCGGTGGGCTCTTCGGTCACCGTGTCCGAGGAGGTCCTTGCGGCAAGAGCGGTCTACAGAGAGCTCTTTGAAAAGTACAAGGAGGAGATCCGCCCCGAATACGAGCAGGTCGTGGCGGCGGGAGGACTCTTTATCATCGGCACCGAGCGTCACGAGAGCCGCCGTATCGACAACCAGCTAAGAGGCCGTTCGGGACGTCAGGGCGACCCCGGTGAATCGGTATTCTTCCTCTCTATGCAGGACGATCTGATGCGTCTGTTCGGCTCTGACAGAATGCTTGCCATGGCAGACAGATTGAACCTGCCCGAGGATCAGCAGATCGATGCAAATATCCTTTCGGGCTCGATTGAAAGCGCGCAAAAGCGCTTGGAGTCGGACAACTTCGGCAGAAGAAGAAACGTGCTGGCGTACGACGACGTGATGAACCGTCAGAGAACGGTGATCTACAATCAGAGAAGAGAGGTGCTGGACGGCGCCGATCTGAAGGCAAAGATCGAAGGAATGGTGGAGGAGACGGTGAGTGCCACCGCCAAGGGCTTCCTTTCGGGCGAGCATCCCTCCGATTATGATATCGCGGGGCTGAAGCAGTGCTATCTGGGGCTCTTTTACACCGACGACGATTTAAACTTCACCGAGGAAGAAAAGGCAAAGGCAGATGCAGAGCAGATCGAAGAGGATCTGATCGCCAGAGCCAAAGCCCGCTACGAGGCACAGGAGCAGCTCTTCACCCCCGAGGTGATGAGAGAGCTTGAAAGAGTGGCGCTCCTTCGTCAGGTAGACCTAAAGTGGATGGAGCATCTTGACGCCATGGACGATCTGAAGGGCAGCGTGGGACTCAACGCCTATGCCCAGAGAAACCCCATCACCGAATACCAGATCGTGGGCGGTGAGATGTTTGACGAGATGGTTGCCGCCATCAGAGAGGACACCGTGAGAATGGTGCTCACCGCCACTCCCAGAGTGGAGGTGAAGAGAGAGGCGGTTGCCAAGATCACCGGCACCAATCAGGGCGGTGCCACCGTCTCCTCGGGCAAGGCACCCACCTCAAGACCTGCGGGTGTGACGGTGAGAAAGCAGGAGAAGGTGGGCAGAAACGATCCTTGCCCCTGCGGAAGCGGCAAAAAATACAAGAAATGCTGTGGGGCAAACAAGCCCGACGAGGAATAAGGAGTATTTATGGGCTTCGGAATCCTGTTTATCGGATATACGCTCATCCTTTGTATGTCGGCGTATAGCGTTTTACCCTCCTTTATCGGTTATTTTATCTGTATGTACGCCTGCTTCAAGCTGTCGGAATACGAGGATCGCTTTAAGATCTCTGCCGTAGGCTTTGGCGTGGGGGGGAGCATCATGATGATGCAAAGTATGATGCATCTGTTGATCCTTACCGACGGCAACACGATGCTTTCCGACTTTGCCGGCACCACCGTTCCCTTTTTCGAGCTGGTCTGCTATGGGGTGCAAATGACCCTTTTGCCTGCCTTGGTCGCCATTGCAAGGGATACGGGCAGAAAAAAGACGGTCTTTGCCTGCAAGAGGAATATGGTCCTTTTCCCTGTTATGTATATCCTCTTCATCGTTGCAAACATTCTTGTTTCGGCAGGCAACGTCTACAGCAACTATCTGTTTATTTACCTCACCCTTTCCCGTTACGCGATGCTGATCCTGATGATGATCCAGGTCTTTTCCTGCTATATGTGGATCTGCCGCGAGGGTCAGGAGGAGGAAGAGGAGGAAAGTGCGTTAAATAAGCATGTGAACGCTCCCTTCGTGAAGAACAAAAAGGAGATTCCCGAAGGAAACGGCGGTAAAAAGAGGAGGAAGAAGAGATGAGCCTGCAAAAAAACAAAAAAAGAGCGTTGCCCATCAACAGTCTGCTCATTATCATCGGCACTTTCTTCTTTTTCAATCCCAATTTGGTGGTTTTGGATATTCTGCCCGATTTCATCGGCGCCATCCTGATCATCTCAGGCTTTTTGCATCTTGCCGATATTGAGGATCGGGCAAAGGACGCCCAGAAGGCTTTGGTCATCCTTGCCATCGTCAATGCGGCAAAGATGCTGACCATGTTCGTTTTGCATAACAACGAGGGACAGGTGTGGGGGCTGATCTTCACCTTCTGCTTTGGTCTTGGCGAGGGGGCGCTCTTCGTTTACGGGATGGGCAAGCTCTTTTCCGCCATCACCTATCAGGCGATGCGCCATACCTGCCTGCCTCTTTACGAGGGCTTTTCCTCCCTTTTGCCTCTGACGGTGCTCATTGCCATTTTAAAGAATCTTTTGGTGATGCTGCCCGAGCTGACCTCCCTTTCCACAGACTACGGCTTTATTGAAAATATTGCCGGAAACGAGGAGCAGGTGCTGAGCTTCGTTTATAAGGCGCTCACCGTGCTCAATCTCGTGGTGGTGACCCTTTACGGCTTTGGATGGTGGATCTATATGCTCCGCTATTTTAAGACGGTGGGCAGACAAAAGGATTTTCTTGCGGCGCTGGATGAAAAGTATTTTGCCGAGGTAGGCTCAAAGCACGAGGTGCTGACCTATCGCGCCTTAAAGACTGCTGGACTGCTCTTTACTCTGGGACTTGTGCTTCTGTTGCCCTTGCGCCTTGACGGTAACGATATTTTGCCTGACTTTGCCGCGGGGATCCTGCTGTTGCTCGGTGTTTTGCGCTTGCACCGCCTTTACAAAAAAAGAGCGGCGGGCGCGCTGATCGCAGGCGGTCTTTATACGGTCGCCGCCGCCACCGAGTGGGTTTGGGAGCTGATCTTTAACCTGCGTCTGGACATCAAGGACGGCGTGGGCTATTACGACAGCGTTTCTGCCATTCTGCTGCGCCACCCCAAATATCTGCCCTCCTGGTTTGGCATTTGCGCGGTGAGCATTCTCAAATATCTTCTTCTGGCGGTCTTCCTCTTCTTCTTATACAGAGTCTTTTCCGCCATCATCCGCGAGCACACCGGCGCCTCCACCGAGCTTGCCCCTGAGCTGGGCGTGCGCAAAACGGCTGCCATTCAAAAAAATCTTGCGGGATGGCTGACCGCACTGAGGACTGTGACCCTGCTTGCCGCTCTTTCGGGCGGACTTTCAAGGGCACTGCGGATGTTCCCCGAAATGGGCATCTCCAAAACGGTTGCCGCCCTCTTTTCGCTGCTTCCAAACGAAGGGGTCCTCGGGGTGATCTCCCGCTTTATGGAAAGAGGATCGGATGCCACCCTGCTTGAATACCTGGATCCCTTTTGCGTGGGTCTTCTGCTGGTGCTCTTCCTTGTCTTCCACTCCAAATTAAGCGAGGGCATCGACAACAAGTATTATTGCGCAAGAGAATAAAGGGCTCCGATGGGAGAAATTTTCAAAAACCACTTGGCATTTTAAAAAAAATGTGTTATACTTGATCGGATAAGCAAAAAACGTGTAAAACCGAAAACGAATAAATAACTACAGAAGGGAAGTATACTCCTATGAGCGAACTGAAGAAAAACACCTTTGCAGGGGTGAAGGGCCCCGTTGTGACCATCGTGATGGACGGCGTGGGCATTGCCCCCGAAAATGCGGCAAACGCCGTATACTGCGCCCACACCCCCACCCTTGACAGACTGATGAAGGATTATCCCGTCAGAAGCTTAAGAGCCCACGGTACGGCAGTGGGTTTGCCCTCCGATGACGATATGGGCAACTCCGAGGTGGGACACAACGCCCTCGGCTCGGGTCAGGTCTTTGCCCAGGGCGCAAAGCTGGTATCCCAGTCTATCGAGAGCGGAAAGATGTTCGCTTCCGAAACCTGGAAGACGCTGGTTGGCGGCGTGAAGGAGGAGGGAACGCTCCATTTTCTCGGACTGTTCTCCGACGGCAACGTGCACTCTCACATCGACCATCTGAAGGCAATGATCGTGAAGGCAAAGGAAGAGGGCGTAAAGAAGGTGCGCGTGCATATTCTGCTGGACGGCAGAGACGTGGGCGAGACCTCTGCTCTTGACTATGTGGAGCCCTTTGAGGCATTCCTGGCAGAGCTGCGCGCTCCCGAATTTGACGTGATGATCGCCTCGGGCGGCGGCAGAATGCAGATCACTATGGACAGATACGAGGCAAACTGGTCTATGGTGGAAAAGGGCTGGCAGACCCACGTGCTGGGTCTTGGCAGACAGTTTGCTTCCGCTAAGGAAGCAATTGAGACCTACAGAGCGGAGACCAAGGTCATCGACCAGGATCTGCCCGCGTTCGTGATCGCCAAGGACGGCAAGCCCGTGGGCACCGTTGAGGACGGCGACAGCGTGATCTTCTTCAACTTCCGCGGCGACCGCGCCATCGAGATCTCCAAGACCTTCGACACCGCAGAGGGCTTTGACAAGTTTGACCGCGTCAGATATCCCAAGGTGCTGTACGCAGGTATGCTGGAATACGACGGCGACGCACATATTCCTTCAAGATACCTTGTAAATCCCCCCGAGATCACCAACACCATGGGTGAATATCTTGCCGCGACCGGCATTTCTCAGGCTGCCATCTCCGAGACGCAGAAATACGGTCACGTGACCTACTTCTGGAACGGCAACCGCTCGGGTAAGTTTGACGAGGAGCTGGAGACCTACGTGGAGATCCCCTCCGACGTGGTGCCCTTTGAGCAGAGACCCTGGATGAAGTGCGCCGAGATTACCGACGAGCTGATCGCCATGATCCGCTCGGGCAAATACAGATCCATCCGCTGCAACTTCCCCAACGGAGATATGGTGGGCCATACCGGTTCGATGGAAGCCACCCGTATTTCCATGGAGGCGCTGGACCTGCAACTGGCAAGAATCCTGCCCGTGATCGACGAGGTGGGCGGTGTTGCGCTGATCACTGCAGACCACGGTAATGCCGACGAAATGTACGAGATGGACAAGAAGACGGGCGCACCCAAGTGCGGCAAGGACGGCAAGTTCAAGGCAAAGACCAGCCATACCTTAAACCCCGTTCCCTTTATCATTTACGACAACTTCTACACCGATGCTTACACCGTAAAGGAGCAGAAGGCAGACTTCGGTCTTGCAAACGTAGCGGCAACCGCTGTGAATTTGCTTGGCTACGAGGCACCCGAAATGTGGAACGAATCGGTTATCGAGATCAAGTAAAACGGATCAATCAAAAACAGATCAAAAAAAGAGCTTCCCGCGGGAGGCTCTTTTTATTTCATTGAAAGAAAGCTCGATCAAGCGTTCTTTAAAAAAATGAGGTAATGAAGATCTCAAGTCCGATGAAAATGAGGATGACACCGCCAAGGATCCCCGCCTTGCCCGAAAGGTGCGCACCCGCCTTTTTGCCCAAATACACGCCGCCAAGGCAGATGAAAAAGGTGACGGCGGCGATGATCAGGGCACAAAGAAGAGCCTCGAGCACTCCGTATTCGGCGATGGTAAAGCCCACAGAAAGGGCATCGATGGAGGTGGCGACCCCCTGCACCAGCAGGGTGGAGAGGGTCAGTCTTTTGCCGCAGGCGCAGACCTCCTCGTTTTTACAGCGGATGCCCTCGATCAGCATCTTTCCGCCAATAAAGCTCAAAAGCAGCAGTGCGATATAGGGGATCGCCTTTTCAAAGGCGGTAAAACAGCTTGCCACGGTATGCACCAAAAACCAGCCGATGAGGGGCATTGCCGCCTGAAAGAAGGCAAAAATGCCTGCAATTCCGTTCGTTTTTCTCTTTTTCATGCAAGGCTCGGAAAGACCGTCGGCAAGAGATACCGAAAAGGCGTCCATGGCAAGACCAACACCCAAGAGAATGCTGTTAAAAAAGAAAGTAAAGCCCAAATTCATATCCGTTTTCGTCCTTTTTCAAAATAAAATCGGGTACGGCAAAGCCATACCCGATAATGAAGATGACATTCAAGATCCACGTATAGCATTTCCGTTATACGTGAGTCTCGCAATTTGAAGCAAGCCAGACCGTGCGGTCAGTATGTTGACTTGCTACGCGGTTTCGCGCTCGCTACTCCCTCACGGCAGGTAGTATAGCACCAAAAGAGGACTTTGTCAACCGTTTTGTGAAAAATGTCCGGTCACAAAGTAAAACCAGGCGGGAAGATCAACGTCAAGGTCGGTGAATTCGCCCTTTTCGTAGCAGGCGATCTGCCTGAACAATTCGGTGTTGTCGTAAAAGAATGCGCGGTCACAGTAGGGAAGCACCCTTGAAAGGGCTTCGGGCATGGTGTTGTAGCGCTTGCGGATGACCTCCTCGGAAATGCCGTGGCCGCCCTTTTCCACTCTCTTTTTCACCCGATCGATGGAGATCTCCACCCCGTTTACCCCTACGAAATAGAGGGTGATGAAAAAGCCTGCCTCCTTTGCCGCCTTCAGCTGCTTGACGATGACGGCGCCGGGCAACGTGGTCTCCTGATTGAAGGACTCTCCTCTTGCAACGCACGCCTTTGCCTCCTTGAGTGCCACGCATCCGGCTCTGACCTGCACGGTGGGATCCCGCCAGTCACCAAGGCTTCTTGCGATGTCGTCCACGCTCACCCGTCTGCCTAAGTTCATTTTGTCCTTCAGGGTGATATAAAGGGAGGTCTTGCCCGTGCCGTTGACACCTGCAAAGAGGTACATTTTTTTGCCGTCCTCCTCCCTTGAAGGGGGATCTTCGTCGTGCTCCTCCTTTTTTTGTCCGAAGGACAGCTGTACCGCCTCAAGAAGGCGCTCGGGTAAAGAAGCTCTGACGTTTTCTTTAAAGGCGTCCAGTCCTTTTTTGAGGGCTGTCAGGGCGTCGTCGCTCTGGCGGTCGTCAGTGGCTTTCTGATCGTCCTTTTTGGGGACGGGGGTGGATCTGCGTTCCTCAGGTTCTCTCACAGCAAGCCCTCGCCGATCACCTTTTCCTGCTCGGCCTGCAGCTTTAAATTGATCAGAGAACGGTAAAAGGTCTTTTCCTCTCTGGTGGCGGCGTTCAAGAGCAGCTCCTCCAGCTCCTCAAAGGAGGTGCATTCAAACTGCTCATAGATGGTCAGATGCCCTTCCTCAAGGCGCTTGAGCTTTGCCTTTTCAAATGCCTTTTGCTCCTTCTGCGAGCGCTTAGCCGCCCTTTTGGCAGCCTTTCTCTGCGCCTTTCGCTCCTTTTTGGAAAGGGGTGCGCTTTCGTTTCCCATCTGTCCTACCTTTTCAAGAACGGGCTGCCAGAAAGCCGATTGCTCGGCGCCCGAAAGGGGTATTTGCCCTCTTTTTTCTGCCTTTTTCATTGCCTTGCGCGCTTTTTTGGCGATGCGCCGTTCTTCTTTTATTGCTCTTTTTTTGGCTTTTTTTGCCGCTTTGTTTTCTTTTTTTGCTGCTTTAGCTGCCTTTTTTTCTTCTTTTCTTGCCTTTTTTGCGGCTTTTTTTGAGGCCTTGAAGGCTTTTTTTGCTTCTTTTACAGCCTTTTTTGCCTCCTTGGGATCTATGGACAGACCGCTTTGCGGCGGGTTGGCTTGCTCTTTCATCCTGTTTTCGGACTCTACCATGGTCTTGCTCCTTTGATCTGCATTTTAAAACGTAGCCTGCGGGGGTGCTTTTCTGCGCTCCAAACTCGTCCATCTTCCATTATACCGTAAAAAATCTCTTTTTGCAAGAGGGAAGAGCGGATTTCCTGAAATTTGCCCTTTTTGCAGAAAAAAACTTGATATTTTTTTTATAAAAATTTTGAAAAACGATTTACAAGATCGAAAAATAGTGGTACAATAGAGCTGTATAGAGTTCTATGAACCAAACACTACATATATATTTTCAGGAGGATTCGTTATCATGGCAAGAAAGAAATTATCCATGGACGGTAACAACGCGGCGGCGCACGTGAGCTACGCCTTTACCGAGGTTGCCGGTATTTACCCCATCACCCCCTCCAGCCCTATGGCTGACTACGTTGACCAGTGGTCCGCTCAGGGTCTGAAGAACATTTTCGGTACTTCCGTAAAGGTTATGGAGATGCAGTCTGAGGCAGGCGCGGCAGGTACCGTGCACGGCTCTCTTGCGGCAGGTGCGCTGACCACCACCTATACCGCTTCCCAGGGACTTCTGCTGATGATCCCCAATATGTACAAGATCGCGGGCGAGCTGCTGCCCTGCGTCTTCCACGTTTCGGCACGTTGCGTAGCGTCCCACGCGTTAAACATCTTCGGCGACCACTCCGACGTTTACGCCTGCCGTCAGACCGGCTTTGCAATGCTGGCTGAGACCAACCCTCAGGAGGTTATGGACCTGGGTGCCGTTGCACATCTGGCAACCATCAAGGGCAGAGTTCCCTTCCTGAACTTCTTCGACGGCTTCCGTACCTCCCACGAGATCCAGAAGATCGAGGTATGGGACTTTGACGATCTGAAGGAAATGGTGGATATGGACGCGGTCAACGCGTTCCGCAACCGCTCCCTCACCCCCGAGCACCCCGTTCTTCGCGGCTCGGCTGAAAACGGCGACATCTTCTTCCAGCACAGAGAAGCCTGCAACGGCTACTACAACGCTCTTCCCGCAATCGTTGAGGAGTACATGGACAAGGTCAACGCCAAGATCGGCACCGACTATAAGCTCTTCAACTACTACGGCGCACCCGATGCTGAAAGAGTCATCATCGCAATGGGCTCTATCTGCGACGTGGCAGAAGAGGTGATCGACTATATGCTCGCCGCAGGCGAAAAGGTCGGTCTTGTAAAGGTACGTCTGTATAGACCCTTCGTTGCTGAAAAGCTCATCGAGGCTATCCCCGCAACTGCAAAGAAGATCGCAGTTCTTGACAGAACCAAGGAGCCCGGCTCTCTTGGTGAGCCCCTCTACCTTGACGTTGTTACCGCACTGGCAAAGGGCGGCGTGACTGCTACCGTTGTGGGCGGTCGTTACGGTCTGGGCTCCAAGGATACTCCTCCCTCCAGCATCTTCGCCGTATACGAAAACCTGGCAAAGGACGAGCCCAAGAACGGCTTCACTCTGGGCATCGTTGACGACGTGACCGGCACCTCTCTTGAAGAGAAGCCCGCTCCCGACACCGCAGCGGCAGGCACCGTATCCTGCAAGTTCTGGGGTCTGGGCGGCGATGGTACCGTTGGTGCAAACAAGAACTCCATCAAGATCATCGGTGACCACACCGACAAGTATATTCAGGCATACTTCCAGTATGACTCCAAGAAGACCGGCGGTATCACCATTTCCCACCTGCGCTTTGGTGACAAGCCCATCAAGTCTCCTTACTACATCAACCAGGCAAACTTCGTTGCCTGCCACAACCAGTCCTACCTGACCAAGTACGATATGGTTTCCGACGTCAAGCCCGGCGGCACCTTCCTGCTTGACTGCCAGTGGAGTGCAGAGGAGCTGGATGCCCATCTGCCCGCTTCGGTAAAGAGCTACATCGCCAACAACGACGTCAACTTCTACACCATCAACGCCACCGACCTTGCCATCAAGAAGATCGGTAACGCAAAGGTAAAGAACACCATCCTGCAGTCTGCATTCTTTGCTCTTGCCAACATCCTGCCCAAGGACGAGGCGATTGAATATATGAAGAAGATGGCTTACAAGTCCTACATCAAGAAGGGTCAGGCAATGGTTGACCTGAACTATGCGGCAATCGACGCAGGCGCTGACGCCTTCGTGAAGATCGACGTGCCCGCAAGCTGGAAGGACTGCGGCGCAGACGCGCCCAAGGCTGAGGCCACCGGCGCCAGACCCGAGCTTGTGAAGTTCGTGAACGGCGTGGTTGCTCCCGTTGGCGCAATGAAGGGTGACAGCCTGCCCGTATCGGCATTTATGGACTATGCAGACGGTACCTTCCCTCAGGGCTCTGCCGCTTACGAGAAGAGAGGCGTAGCCGTAATGGTTCCCCAGTGGAACGCGGAGAAGTGCATCCAGTGTAACAGCTGTGCATTCGTATGTCCTCACGCCACCATCCGTCCCTTCGCACTGACCGAGGAAGAGGCTGCTGCCGCTCCCGCAGTGACCAAGTTTGCCGCAAAGCCCGTGGTAAAGACCAACTACAAGTTCACTATGGCGGTATCTCCCCTTGACTGTATGGGTTGTACCCTGTGCGTGAAGGCGTGCCCTGTTAACGCGGGTGTTGACAAGAAGGCTGCAGCCGCAGGCGAGAAGGCAGATCCCGCAAACTACGCCATCGTGATGAAGCCTCAGGCTACTCAGAGCGAGCAGCAGGCGGCATTCGACTACTGTGTTGCAAGCGTTTCCGAGAAGAAGGAGCTGATCAACAACACCGTAAAGGGCAGCCAGTTCAAGCAGCCCCTGCTTGAGTTCTCGGGCTCCTGCGCAGGCTGTGCCGAGACCTCTTACGCAAGACTGATCACTCAGCTCTTCGGTGAGAGAATGTACATCTCCAACGCTACCGGCTGTTCCTCCATCTGGGGCGGCTCGGCTCCCGCAACTCCTTACACCGTGAACAAGGAATCGGGCAGAGGTCCCGCTTGGGCAAACTCTCTGTTCGAGGATAACGCTGAGCACGGTCTGGGTATGGCGCTGGGTCAGAAGGCGATCCGCGAGAAGCTGATGGCAAAGGTTGCCGAAATGGCAGAGTCCGAAAAGGCTTCCGACGAGTTCAAGGCGGCTGCAAAGGCATACTTTGACACCAAGAACGACGGTGCGGCAAACGAAGCGGCTACCGCGGCTCTGGTTGCTGAGCTTGAAAAGGCAGCAGAGGCAGGATGCCCCGTAGCACCCGAGGTGCTGGCAGAGAAGCAGTACCTGTCCAAGAAGTCCGTTTGGATCTTCGGCGGCGACGGCTGGGCATACGATATCGGCTTCGGCGGTCTTGACCACGTTCTGGCATCGGGCGAGGATGTAAACGTGATGGTATTCGATACCGAGGTTTACTCCAACACCGGCGGACAGGCTTCCAAGGCTTCCAACATCGGTCAGGTTGCACAGTTTGCAGCAGCAGGTAAGGCTCTGGGCAAGAAGAACCTGGCAGAGATCGCGATGTCTTACGGCTACGTATACGTTGCACAGATCGCAATGGGCGCAGATATGAACCAGACCCTGAAGGCTCTGGCTGAGGCAGAGGCGTATAACGGTCCTTCGCTGATCATCGGCTATGCACCCTGCGAAATGCACGGTGTGAAGGGCGGCATGCAGAACAGCCAGCTTGAAATGAAGAAGGCTGTTGAGGCAGGCTACTGGAATATGTTCCGCTACAACCCCGCCGCAGAGACCAAGTTCGTTGTGGACTCCAAGGCACCCACCGCAGACTACGTGGAATTCATCAAGAGCGAGACCCGTTACGCGCGTCTGGCACAGTCCTTCCCCGAAAGAGCGGAAGAGCTGTTCAAGAAGGCGGCAGACCATGCGGCTGCCAAGTTCGACAGACTCCAGAAGATGGGCAAGTTGTACGAATGATCGACACTTTAAAAGGGGCTGTCTCAGACCAAGGGTCTGGGACAGCCCTTCGGCTATTGCTTAGAAAAAGGACGGAAGGAAGCGCAACCAACGGTTAAGTTTTTTTTGGCGTTTGGTACTTGCACTTTCTTTTTGAAGATGGTATACTGTATGCACAACCGAAAGGAGAGTTGCTTATGAATAAAGGAAAGAAAATACTATCGTACCTGGTAAAGGTGCTGATCCTGCTGATCTATACGGGCGTGTCCCTTTATCTCGTTTTCCCCGCCTTGCATTTTCAAAACCGCGATGCGATGATGTGGCTTGCCGGCGTGGTGCTGGTGGCGTTTTTGGATTTCGGCTGTGCAGGCTACTTCAAAAGAGTATTTGAAGGGCTTTTCCCGCAAGGAGCGTTCAAGGGCGCGGCGCAGGGCTACGTAAAAAAGGAAAAGCTCCCCGTGTCGGTCAAGATCCTTCTTGTGGTCATTTGCCTCTTCGGCGTCTATTTCGTGGGTGGTGAGATCAGCTCCATGAAAATCTTCCGCGCCAAGGACTACGCGGCGCAGATGGAGATGCAGGAGATGGAGATCAAGGATTTCGGACAGGTGATCTCCCCCGAATCGCTGGGAAGCAGCACCCTGCCCATCATTGACCAGAGCATCTCCCAGCGCAAGGCGGAGGGGGCGCTCGGCACCTACGGCGCTCAGTTTTCTTTAAGCGACAGCAGCACCCTCATTCACGTAAACGGCGAAGAGGGCGAGGAGCTGGTGCGGGTCATTCCTCTGGAATACAGCGGCTTTTTCGTGGCGCTCAACAAATATTCCTCGGGAAGCGTGGGCTACGTGAAGGTGAACGTGGTCACCGAGGAGACCGAGCTGGTGCTGGTGGAGGGCGGAATGCCCTACGTTGAAAGCGGACTTCTCAACAAAAGCCTGCACCGCCATATCTGGATGAATCATCCATTTTTGATGGTCACCGACTATTCCTTCGAGATCGACGATCAGGGTCATCCCTACTGGATCGCCACTTATTTTGAAAGGGAAGTGGGACTGTTTGGCGGCGAAGAGCCCAAGGGCGTGATCACGGTGGATGCCTGCAGCGGCAAGACCGAGAAATACCCGATGGGCAGTGAGCCCGAGTGGGTGGATCGGGTGGTGCCCGTGGACATCGCCTTTGCCCAGAGCGACAATGCGCTGACCTACAAAAACGGATGGTTTAACGTGGAGTTCGGTGCCAAGAAGGAGGTCTTCAACCTGACCGAGGAATACAACTACATTTCCATCGACGGGCAGACCTATATGTATTCGGGCATCACTTCTCCCAACAATGCCGACGAGACCTCGGTAGGCTTCGTGCTGGTGAATTTGAAGACCAAGGAAACGATGCGCTATACCATGAGCGGCATCACCGAATACCGTGCCAAGAGCATTGCGGCAAGCGATCAGAAGGTGAAGGCGCAGGCGCTGACCGCCACCGACCCCATCCTTGTGAATATTGCCGATACCCCCACCTACTTCCTCACCCTGAAAAACGGCTATCAGCGGCTGTGGTACGGTCTTGTCAGGGTGTCCGACGGTATGGTGGTGCTGGACGAGGATCTGAAGAGTGCCAAAACAGCCTATCTGTCTATGGTCACCGAGGCGGGAGACCCCTCCGATCTTGAAAACGAGCAGTTAAAAAGCGTGGAGGGCAGGATCCTGCGCATCAGGGAGAACGAGGCGGAGGGCTCGGTCGAGTTTATTTTGGAGGGCGCGCCCGACCGCCTTTACGTGGCGCCGCTGTCCTTAAAGACCTCGGTGCGCTTCACCGAAAAGGGCGATCTGGTGGTATTAAAATATATCGAATCGGGCGACGGATCGGCGCTTGTTCGTGCCTTTACCAACAAGACGGTAGAGGAGAGCGGGCAGTCTTAGACGTCCCCGGAGGGTGCTTATCCTTTGAGAGCACCCTCCTTTTTTTGTTGAAATCCGCCGTCGGACTGTTGACAAAAGGGGCGAAATGCAGTATACTTATACTGTATAGAAATCGATTTTTTACAGCTTTGAAACAGACACCCGGCGCGCTTGAAGGAAAGGAACTGCCTATGAAACACTATCCAAAAAAGAGATTTTTGGCTCTGATGCTTGCTCTTCTCCTGCTTGTCCTTGCTCTGCCTGCCCCTGCCGTGGCACAGACGGTGGAGGCAGAAGGAAGGAAGGGCACGGATTTTAGCGAAAACACCTATATTTCGGGACAGCTTCAGGTCCTTTTTGACAAGCTGGTGTATAGCGATACCCCTTATTTTACCGTGCAGGGGGCAAGCAGCTGCGGAAACGTTGCCTGCACCTCCTGCGGTCTGGCGGAGGTGAGCAAAAAGCATCCCGCCCTTTCGGAGCTGGGCGTTACCTTTGACACCACCGCCTACGGAAGCGGTGCCTTTGCCCGCTATGCCTTTGCGCTGATTTTCGGGGTGAAGCTCAGTGCCATCAACTATTTCGGCAATACCGTTGCCACCATCCCCCTGCAAACGGTGGGCAGAGTGGCGGCAGAGCGCTCGGCGGGACTTCCTGCGGCGGGCGTAAGCGGCTCTTATCTTCTGATGAGCGCCGACAATTTAAAGGAGATCCTTCAGAGCGCCACCCCCGGTGACCTGTTGCAGGCGCGCTCCACCACGGGCGGAAACCATTCCATGGTCTTTCTCGGCAGGACGGAGAGCGGGGTAACGGTACTTCACAGCATCGACTATAACGTGGACGGCGTTGAAAAAAACAAGGTGGTCATCTCCGAGATGAGCTATGAGGAGATGGTCGGCGCGTGGGGGCAGATCATCACTCTGTTCCGCGCCGAGGCAGACACCTACGCCGAGACCTGGGCAAAGGGTGAAACGGTGCACCTGACCTGCCGCTATACCGATGAGGCAGGGAACAACTGTGCCGTCTGCGGCAAGGCGATCTCGCCGCTTCCTGCTGTCAGCGTGACGGGCGCGGGAGTGTATATGGCAAGCGTTGCCACCGCCTCCTATGAGGGCTATTACCGCTCCACTGCCAAGAAGACCGCCATTTCTGCGGGAAAATGGGTGACAGCGGTGGGATCGGTGGTCAATTCCACGGGCAAGACCTTCTATCTGCTATCCGATGGCAGCTACGCTCCCGCCGAGGACTTCGGCAAGGGAACGGGCACGGCGCCCACTATCAATTTGACGGCGTATCCCTCGGGAGAAATGACCTATGGTTCTTCCTTCAATTTGAAGGGGACGATCTCGGTGAGCGGAGGGCTGTCTTACGTTGCGGGATATATGCTGGAGCAGGACGGCTCGGTCAACCACAGCGTGACCCAGAGCACCACCACCTCCTCGTTGGACGTTTACTATAGCCAGATCAACAGCAAAATGAAGTTCGGCTCTCTTGCGCAGGGCGATTACGTGATGATGATCGTTGCCTGCTCGGCAAGCGGTGCCATGTCGGCAAAGCTGTACCCCTTCTCGGTGGTGAAGAAGACGTTGGTCACCCCCTCGGCGCCCTCAGCACCCACGGTGGCATCCAAGACGGCGACCTCGGTGACGCTGACGGCAGTAAGCGGCTATCAGTACAGCAAAAACGGCACGAGCTGGCAGTCCTCAAATGTCTTCACGGGACTCTCGCCCGCCACCACCTATACCTTCTATCAGCGGATCGCTGCCACCTCCACCTCCAACGCCAGCCCCGCCAGCGCGGGACTGTCGGTGACCACCAATAAGTCCGGTTCTTCGGCGCCCTCAGCACCCACAGTGGCATCCAAGACGGCGACCTCGGTGACGCTGACGGCGGTAAGCGGCTATCAGTATAGCAAAAACGGCACGACCTGGCAGTCCTCAAACGTTTTCACGGGACTCTCGCCCGCCACCACTTATACCTTCTATCAGCGGATCGCCGCCACCTCCACCTCCAATGCCAGCCCTGCAAGTGCGGGTCTGACGGTGACCACGAGCAAGAATAGTACCTCTGCTCCCTCGGCGCCCACGGTGGCATCCAAGACGGCGACCTCGGTGACGCTGACGGCGGTAAGCGGCTATCAGTACAGCAAAAACGGCACGAGCTGGCAGTCCTCAAACGTCTTCACCGGACTGTCGCCCGCCACCACCTACACCTTCTACCGTCGAGTGGCGGAAACTGCCACGGCGTACGCCAGCCCTGCAAGTGCGGGACTGTCGGTGACCACAAGCAAAAAGAGCACCTCCGCGCCCGCCGCCCCCACCTATGCCGCCAAATCGGCGACTTCGGTGACCCTGACGGCAATAAGCGGCTATCAGTACAGCAAAAACGGCACGAGCTGGCAGTCCTCAAACGTTTTCACCGGACTGTCGCCCGCCACTACCTATACCTTTTACCAGCGGGTTGCGGAAACTGCCACGGCGTACGCCAGCCCCGCAAGCGTGGGTCTGACGGTGACCACGAGCAAACAGAGCTTGTCTGCCCCCTCGGCACCCACCCTTGAAGTGATCAAGGGCTTGAAGGTGACCTTGAAGAAGGTGGAGGGCAACGAATACAGTATGGACGGCAAGAGCTGGCAAACGAGCCCCGTGTTTACGGTGCCGGCATACGGAAGCTACAGCTTTTATTGCAGAATTGCAGAAACCGCAACAAGCTATGCAAGCCCTGCCTCAGCAAAGCTGAACGTGACGGTCAACCCCAAAACGGTGACCTCGGAGAGCCTGAGGGTGGACGAAGAGCAGCGCGTTCTTTCGGGCGTTGCCCCGGGTACCACGGCGGCAGAGCTGAAAAAGCTGTTAAACGAAGGGGCGTTCGTCACGGTGAAGAGCGCAGAGGGCAAGACCTTGGCAGAGGAAGCGGCAGTCACCACAGGCGTGCTCGTCTGTCTGCCCGAGGGAGAGTTCTATACCGTTGCGGTCACGGGTGATACCGACGGCGACGGCGAATCGGGCATCTTTGACCTGACGGCGATCAAGCGCCATATCGTCAACGGCACCGGACTTTCGGGCGCGGCGCTCCTTGCGGCGGACGTGGACGAGAGCGGAACGGTGGATCTGTTTGACTATATCGCAGTGCGCAAGCACATCCTCAGCGGAGAACCCTTTTAAAACGATACCGAAACAAAAGATCTTTGCGGCAAAGCAACGAATAAAACGGCCCCTCCTTTAGCGTAGCTCGGTTAAGAGTATCGCGAAAAGGAGGGGCTTTTTTGCCGCACAATGCACGGCACAGAGCAACCACGCCCGGGGCGTTGGCGGTGAAAGGGGGGATAGCGCAAGTAAATGCGCGCGAAAGGCAGCGTACCACGCAACAGCCGAAAACGCGTATACGTCAGTAAACAAATGCCGAAAACACCTATATGTAATAAATAGGAAGGTTTTTGCGCAAAAAGCAAGCGCAAACCGCTTTTTCTGACCGTTCCGAAAGCAACATTCTTTTCTCCCCCCAAAAAGCACCGACTCAAGCCCGGTCTGTCCCTCTTCGAGTGCTTGACAGATCCAAGCCTTTTTACAAAAATCGACGGCCATCCCAAAAGAGCAATGCCTCCTTTTTCTTTTGTTCACAAAAAATTCATCACTCGTTTGACAAAATCGAGCGAAATCAATTGACAAAAGTGAAAATCTGCGTTATAATGTGCTTGTATAGGTGTCTGCCGCCGTCTTACCCGCACCAAAGAGGGGCAGCGCCAAAAAATACGCTCCCTGAGCGAAAAAGGAGAAACATATGAGCAAAAGAATTCTTTCGTTCGTACTTGCGGCACTTATGGTGTTCGCAACGATCCCGGCGGTGGCAATTAGCTCGACGGCGTTGGGAAATAACATTTCCGGCGAAGCTACTTTTACCACGGGAACAGGCGCTGATACGACAATGCCCGGTTGGGTGGATATTAGTTGGTACGATCCTGCTGTTCAGCAAACCGAGGTTCCTACTGTGCCCAACGAATGGACGTGGGAGCTTTCGGATGAGGGTGTGTTGACTATCACCGGTACCGGTGTTGTGTCTGGCACCGACGGCGTATATCCTTGGGATGACAAGTTGGCATCTATTGTCAAGGTTGTTGTTTCTGATGGTATTACCGAAATTGGCGCCGGCGCATTTAACAATTGTGAGAATCTGGAAGAAGTTGTTTTAGGCGAGGGTGTTCTTCGCGTGGGTGGAGATGCTTTTGCATACAACAACAAGCTGACCACGATGACGATTCCGTCTACGATTGAGAGGTTTAGTCAGGGTACTGTTTATTCAAGCAACAACTTGAATAAGATTACACTGACAGGCGGTCTTACCGTTTTGGAGTTTTATGAAGTAGTGAATTCCAGCGGTGCTTATAATACGGCATATATTGAAGAACGTGTTTCATACTATTATCCCGGCGAAACCGGTTGGGATTATACTTTGGTTGACGGTGTTTTGACTGTTACCGGTAATGGTCCTATGACTGAGTATGCTCTTGAAGAATATCCTTGGCACGAACAGAGAGAGGCTATCAAAAAGGTAGTGATCGGAGATCAGATCACAAGTGTCCCGGCTCGTTCCTTCCAAGGTTGTAAAAACCTCGAAGAAATTGTATTCGGTAGCAGCGTTGTAAAACTTGGTCAGGATGTGTTCTCTAACTGCGGAACAGTTGATAAAGTGGTGATTCCTGAATCGCTTCGTTTTATGGGACAGGGCGTTTCCTTCAATTCTTCTGTGAATACCGTCGTCCTGAACAACGTTACCAAAGAAGAATTCCTTGCGCTTGTAGCTCAGCGAGCTTATAATGATGCTCTTTCCAGAGATAGCGTCAATTTTGTTTGGAGAAACTTTGAGCTTCAGATCGATCCTTACAATTGCGGTTGGGAAAATTGGAGCGGAGATACCGTAATGATCCTGAATATTAAGGACAAGAACGGTACTGAATTTGCAGGACTGCGCGGCAATGAAGCGTACACTTGGAAACTGACATACAGTGTTCCCAATGGCTGGTCCAAGCAAATTACCACGGCGCCTTCTTCCGGATGGGGAACTGCTTGGTGCCGTTTTACCCCTTGCCTTGGCGAGGGTGAAAATCAGTTTGTTCCTGCATCGTATGCAACCGGTACTACCAATTACTTGGTGAAGCTGGAAATTTACGAGGGCGATGAATTGGTAGGTGCCAGTGAGATTACCGAAGGATTTAATGTTCCCGCAGGATTTGAGCCGATCGTTCCCGGATATGAGCAGGGAAGCAGATTGGTGCATAACGAAAAGTGCTATGTACAGGCGGCTTTTGAAGAGCCCAGACAAATCGAAACTGTCACTTTGGTGAACTACGCGGATACAAGCAGATACTACACTTGGGATGTATATGCGTCTAATGATTTGGAAAATTGGACGCTTTTGGGCGGTAAGCTGACGACTGAAGCATCGGATGCAGACGGCTATACCATAAACATTCCGCTTAATGCAGAGGGCGAGTACAATTCCTACAGATATTTGCGTGTTTACGGAACATTGGGAAGCGCAAATGTTGGCTATCACTTTGTGGATATCCAGATTACTGAGCCTGAGGAGGATATGAGCACAGTGACTTGGGTTGTTGATGGCAATGTGGAGCACTACAAGGTGAAGAACGGCGAGATCCCCGAGTATCCCGGAACGCCCGCCAAGGAACCCACGTATACCAAGCAGTACACTTTCGCAGGCTGGGATAAGGAAGTTGTTGCGGTAACCGAGAATGTTACTTATACTGCTGTGTTTGAAGAGTCAGTAAGAGCACCGCGTGAGATCGTGGTAGGCAATTATTACGGCACAACGATTGAGAACTGGAGCGGAGAAACCCAACTGCTGGCGGTATTTAAAAATGAAGATGGCTATGATATGTCCGTTCTGTGGAAAAACAGAGATAACTACAAATTTGAGTTAATCTTTGAGTGGAAAGAGAATGGAGAAGATAAAGTTGAGTCTATTGTGCTCGCGCCTGATTCATGTGCTTGGGCGAATCCTGAAAACACATTCCTTCGTTTTGCCATTTGTGCTGATGAAGAAAATGCATTTGTCCCTGTTATTGGTGTTTCGTATGTTCTTACGATAAATGTATTTGATTTAAGTGAAAACGGATATCATTATCTTGTAGGAAAAGGTGAAAGCGAGTACAAGTTCACTGATACGAATGCTGCAGGTGAGAAGTTTGTTCCGATCCACGATCACGTTTGTCCCGAGGGCGATGAGATTGAGGTTCCTGCGACCACGCTTGCACCCGGCTCTAACACCTATATTTGCGAGAAGTGCCACGGCGAGATCACCGAGGAGATCGCTCAGCTTGAAAAGGTGGTAGGTGATATGGATGCGGATGGAAGAGTGTCCATCACCGACGTTACTCTGCTTTTGAACGTAATTGGCGGAACCGGCTCGATTCACGAGGAGCTTGACTCTGACCTGGATGATTCCGGTGATGTTACGATCAACGATGTAACGGTTCTGCTGAACATGATTGCTAATACCCCTGCTGTTGAATAATCAAAGCTTGTTGTCCGAACCGATCGTTCGATCGGTCCGGACAACAAAGTGTGTTTGATGAAAAATAATTAAATAAAAAACTAAAAAAAGAAGAAAAACTATTGACTTTTTCGAAAAGTGTGCTATACTGTATGTGTATCTAGAAAATCGGAGAGAAATTCTCAAAACAAAGTGAGGTATACTATGAAAAATCGCATTCTTTCATTTGTTCTCGCTGTTGTGATGGTATTTGCTATGATCCCTGCTGTTGCGATCGGCTCTAATGCTGCCGACGGTCTGGGAATCAAAATTTCTTTAAGCAATTATACCGTTGCACCCGGCGGGACTGCCTATGTGGACCTGTATGCGTCTGTTGATAATCTGGCAGGCAACGACGGTCTCTGCAATTTCCAGGTTTATTTCGATCTTCCCGAGGGTGTTACCATTGCAGAAACCGGCTACACCATTTACAGCGAAGGTACTAAGGGTGTTTACTCTACTGTAAACGTAAACGACAATATGATTGGCGGTACTGCTGACGCAGGTGAATTCCTTGTTACCGTTGATCAGCTGACCGCTAAGGGCGGCGCCCTTCTGGCTACCGTTGCGTTCAACGTTACCGGTGATGAAGGTGCTGTGTATGATATCATTGCAACCAAGGTGAGCGACTTTGCTATGCGTAGCGAAGAAGGCGACACCAAGCCTTCTGATGCTGATCTGGGCGCTGCAAAATTCGTGGGCGGCAAGATTACTGTTGCTACCGTTGCTACCGGTGCGGCTGATGCGTATGAGGGTAATGGCGAAACCTATGCTATTCCTTCTGTGAATGCTGCCGGTCAAACGGTTGTGAAAGTGAATGCTGCCGGCAAAATGACCGGATCGTTTGATACGCTGATTGTTCCTGTTACTGCTACCGTGTTTGTATACCCAGCTATTTCGGGAGCTCGATATAATGCAATTGCACTTAAAAATACCCAGTATGAAAAGATGCTTGCAGGTATTTCCGAAGGCATTAAAAGCGGAGAGATTTCTACGCTTTACTATCACAAGAGAACCAATTCTGCGGATACCACTGTAGACACTATAAAGAAGGGTATCAAGGCGCTCGAGCAGGATTATTATGATAATTATGGCGAGGAAATTGAATATAACGTTGCTTTGAAAAATATCATGTCTGCCGGCGCGGTTGTTGACGGTTCTACCGTTACCTTCTATGGCAACATCGTTATTGAAGATGTGAAGTATCAGGACGTATTCGTTGAGGCTGTATTTACCGTTGACGGTGAGGACAGAATCTTTACCACTGAAAAGGATCCCGAAACGAACAAGTACGTATACACCACTCTGACCTCCGGTGAGACTGTTCTGGTTACCACTGACGAGGCAGTGTCTGTGGCAGGCGGCACCTACGTTGACGGTGCATACCTGTTTGGCGGTGTGATCAACAATGTTCCTGCAGAAGTGCTTTCCACTCTGAGAGTTACTGCATACGGTCGTACTTGGGATGCCAACGGCAACCTGATCTACGTTTGCAGCGACGTTTGGACGCCTGCAGCGTAAAGGAGGTAACTAAAGATGAATGAGAAGATTTACGTTGCTCCTGAGGCAGAGGTAGTTGAATTTGAAGAGAAGGATCTGCTGGATCTGAGTGTTGGCGACAAGAAAGACGCTGACAAGTTCAACTGGTAATTGCCAAGCATAGAATAGCAAAACAGCACGGGAATGCGATGCATTCCCGTGCTTTCTTTCTGTCGTTAAAGGTGCGCTTTCTTTCTATCCGTAAAAGTGCGCTTTACTTGTATCTTTAAAAGTGTGCTTTACTTGTATCTTTAAAAGTGTGCTTTACTTGTATCTGCAAAGGAGCGGGGTGAAGTAGAGAAAGAAAAAGAGCCGACGACGTCGGCTCTTTGTGTTGATACGTTATTGAGGAGCAATGTTTTTCAAGGCTTCCAGACAATTTTGGCAGATCAGCTTGCCCTTGTAGTAAGCTACGTTGTCGCTGTCCTCGCAGAAAATGCAGGAAGGTGCGTATTTCTTCAGGATGATCTTGTCGGTATCGATGTAGATCTCCAGGGGATCCTTGGGACCGATGTCGAAAACGTTGCGGATCTCCTTGGGGAGAACGATTCTGCCAAGCGAGTCTATGGGTCGTACGATTCCTGTGGATTTCATATGGTATACCTTGCCCCTGGCGGAGCCCTTTCTGTTGAAGTACGAGGTGTGTTTACACTCTCCAATATTAGAATACCACAAGAAACTGTATTTGTCAACAGAAAAAGTGAATAAATAACAAAAAAAGACAAAGTATAACAAAATAGGACGAAAATCAAACAATTTCTTTCAAGCTCCTATAGGTGCGCAGAACCCTGTTTTGCGGTAAAATGATACGGATGAGCTGCTGCGGCTTGCGTCTCTGCTGTGTGCGGATTCTGCTCTTGCGGTGTGCATTGCGTATATATAATATATAGGAAGAAAAAAGATGGACGTCGTGCGCGGATGAAGGGGGTGCTTGCCGGTTGTCGAGCTTTGCTGTATACGAGATTTGAGGGTGCTGTTTTGCAGTTTGGGATTGGTAAAGCAAATGTAAATAAAATGTAAATTCTGCAAATAGATCGGAATTTTTTTGAAAAACCCTATTGATTTTTTGAGGGAAATCGTGTATAATAGCAAGGCTTGATGTGCGATGAAGCGAAAGGTTGCTACGGAAAACGTAGGGAATTTTCGTGGAGTATGTCCGTAGAACGGGCGAAAGTGATGACAGTCCCCCGCAAAGAGCATCCAAGTAAGGAAACCGGCGCAATTTTGGTCTAACCCAACCATACGTGACCGGTTAAATTGTTGGAAAGGCTATGAAACACCCGGAAGAGTGTGCACAAAAAAGAATGCGGAAGGACGGGAGATCCGCCCCAAAGATTATCATCAAAAAATAAGGAGGCAAATACCAGTGGCAGCAGTTCAGAACGTAAGAATCAAACTCAAGAGTTACGACCACACCCTGATCGATCAGGCAGCTGAGAAGATCGTTGAGACCGCAAAGAGATTCGGCGCAACCGTTTCCGGTCCCATTCCGCTCCCCACCGACAGAGAGATCGTTACCATCCTGCGTGCAGTACACAAGTACAAGGACAGCAGAGAACAGTTTGAAACCAGAACTCACAAGAGACTGATCGACCTGATCAAGCCCGAAGATAAGGTTATCGAGGCGATCATGAGCTTGGAACTTCCCGCAGGCGTTGAAATTTCGGTTAAGTCTTAATCAAGCAGGCTAAACTGAAGCGCAAGCAGAGGTTTTACGTCAAGTTGGTAGAAATCCCGCGGGTTACCCGCCCACGGTGAACCACCAACCAATAACTAAAACGGAGGAAAAAGAAATGAAAAAGGGTATTATCGGTAAGAAGATCGGGATGACCCAGATCTTCGATGAGAAGGGAAATGCAATTCCCGTAACTGTAATTGAAGCAGGCCCCTGCACCGTTTCCCAGGTGAAGACCAAGGAAACCGACGGCTATGAGGCCATCCAGCTGGGCTTCATCGACCTGAAGAAGGCTACCAAGCCTCAGGCAGGTCAGTTCAAGAAGATCGGTTGCACCGCTAAGCGTCATCTGAAGGAGTTCAGACTCGAGGACATTTCCGGTTATAAGGCAGGCGATACCGTCACCGCTGACATCTTTGCGGCAGGTGAAAAGGTCGACGTTACCGGCATCACCAAGGGTCACGGCTACTCGGGTACCGTTAAGAGATGGGGCAATGCGATCCTTCGTATGACCCACGGTACCGGTCCCATCCATCGTCAGCCCGGTTCTATGGGTGTTATCGACCCCGCAAGAATCTTCAAGAACAAGAAGATGCCCGGTCAGTACGGTAACGAGCAGGTAACTGTTCTCAACCTTGAGATCGCAAAAATCGACGCAGGACTGAACCTGATCGCAGTAAAGGGCGCCGTTCCCGGCTCCAAGGGCTCGATCGTGTTCATCCGCAACACCGTTAAAGCATAAGCGGAAGGAGGAATAACGATGCCTAATTTGAAAGTTTTGAATATGGCGGGTGCAGAAGTCGGAAGCGTTGAGCTGTCTGACGTTGTGTTCGGCGCAGAAGTAAACGGCGCAGTTCTCCACTCCGCAGTAAGAGCATATCTGATGAATCAGAGACAGGGCACGCAGTCCACTCTGACCAGAACCGAGGTTTCCGGCGGCGGTAAGAAGCCCTGGAGACAGAAGGGTACCGGTAGAGCAAGACAGGGTTCCACCCGCGCTCCTCAGTGGACGCACGGCGGCGTGGCGCTCGGCCCCAAGCCCAGAACCTACCGCATCGACCTGAACAAGAAGACCAAGAAGGTTGCTATGAGAAGCGCACTTTCTTCCAAGGTTGCAGCAGGTGAGATGATCGTTCTGGATGCCATCACCGCAAACGAGTTCAAGACCAAGACCATGGTGAAGATGCTGGAAGCAGTCGGCGCACAGGGCAAGACCCTGGTGGTTCTCGACGGCGTGGACGAAAAGGTCATCAAGAGCTTTGCCAACATCGAGGGCAACAAGACCGTTCAGGCAAACACCATCAACGTGTATGACATTCTCAACTGCAAGAGCCTTGTGGTTGTGAAGTCTGCAGCAGAAAAGATCGAGGAGGTATATTCGAAATGAAAACTTCTTACGATATCATCATTCGGCCGATCATCACCGAGGATTCTATGGAGAGAATCGCCGAGAAGAAGTACACCTTTGAGGTGGCAAAGAATGCAACCAAGGCTGAGATCGCCAAGGCAGTTGAGGAGCTCTTCAACGGCACCAAGGTTGCAAGCGTAAATACCATCAACATGAAGAAGAAGCCCAAGAGATACGGTGTTCACTTCGGATACACTTCCGAGTGGAAGAAGGCGATCGTTACCCTGACCGCTGACTCCAAGACCATCGAGTTCTTTGAGGGCATGATGTAAGAGGAAGGAGTGAATCAGAATGGCAACGAGAGCTTATAAGCCCACGACCCCCGGTCGCAGAGGCATGACTGTTCCTTCTTTTGAAGAAGTAACCAAGTTTTCTCCCGAAAAGAAGCTTCTGACCACCCTCAAGAAGCATGCAGGCCGTAACAGCTACGGCAGAATCACCGTTCGTCACCACGGCGGCGGTAACAAGATCAAGTACAGACTGGTAGACTTCAAGCGTCAGGTTGAAGGCAAGGCAACTGTAATCGGCGTTGAGTACGACCCCAACAGAACCGCTTACATTGCACTGGTTGAGTACGAGGACGGCACCAGAAAGTACATTCTGGCTCCCGCAGGTCTGACTGACGGCGACGTGATCGAGAGCGGCGCAGCAGCAGATATCAAGGTAGGTAACACCCTGCCCATCGCCAACATCCCCGTTGGTACCCTGATCAACAACATCGAGCTGTACCCCGGTAAGGGCGGTCAGCTGGTAAGAAGCGCAGGCGCCGCTGCTCAGCTGATGGCTAAGGAGAACGGCACTGCACAGATCAGACTTCCCTCCGGTGAGGTTCGTCTGGTTCGTCTTGACTGCAAGGCAACCATCGGTCAGATCGGCAACATCGAGCACGACACCATCAAGGTTGGTAAGGCAGGTAAGACCCGTCATAAGGGTATCCGTCCCACCGTTCGCGGTTCTGTAATGAACCCCTGCGATCACCCCCACGGTGGTGGTGAGGGTAGATCCCCCATCGGCCGTCCCGGCCCTGTAACTCCTTGGGGCAAGCCTGCTCTTGGTTACAAGACTCGTAACAAGAAGGCAAGAACCGAGAAGAACATCGTTAAGCACAGAAACGGCAAATAAGTGAAGGAGGCAGCAAATTATGAGTAGAAGCCTTAAAAAAGGCCCTTTCGTTGAAGCGAAGCTGTTCAACCGCATCGTTGCAATGAACGAGGCCGGCGAAAAGAGAGTTCTGAAGACCTGGTCCAGAGCTTCCACCATTTTCCCTGAATTTGTCGGCCATACTATTGCCGTTCACGACGGTAAGAAGCACGTTCCGGTATACGTTACCGAGGATATGGTCGGCCACAAGCTGGGCGAGTTCGCCCTGACCAGAACCTTTAAGGGACACGCAGGTTCCAAAACTTCCAACAACGGTAAATAATTAGCAAGGAGGAAAGACGAAAATGGAAGCAAAAGCAATCCTGAAATACGCTCGGATCTCTCCTCGCAAGGTGTCTATCGTTCTGGACCTCATCCGCGGCAAGTCCGTTGAAGAGGCAAGAGGTATCCTGAAGAACACCCGCAAGGCGGCGTCCGAATATCTGATCAAGCTGCTGGATTCTGCAGTAGCAAACGCTGAACACAACTTCAGCATGAACAAAGACAAGCTGTACGTTTCCGAGTGCTTTGTCTGCCCCGGCCCCACTCTGAAGAGAATGATGCCCAGAGCAAGAGGCAGCGCAGACCGCATTCTGAAGAGAACCAGCCATGTGACTCTGGTAGTCAAAGAGAAAGAATAAAGAAGGAGGAGTAAGTTCTAATGGGTCAGAAAGTAAATCCCCACGGTCTTCGTGTGGGCGTGATTAAGAACTGGGATTCCAGATGGTTCGCAAGCGACGAGACCTTCGGCGACACCCTGGTTTCCGACTATAAGATCAGAGAATTTCTGAAGACCAAGCTCTACGATGCAGGCGTACCTAAGATCGAGATCGAGCGTACCGCTGACAGAGTAAAGGTATTCATCCATTGCGCAAAGCCCGGTCTGGTAATCGGACGCGGCGGCGCTGAGATCGAAAACCTGAGAAAAGAGCTTGAGGCACTGGTAAAGAAGCCCGTTGCCGTAAACGTTGTAGAAGTGAGAGTTCCCGATATGAACGCTCAGCTGGTTGCAGAGAACATCGCAGCACAGCTGGAGAAGAGAACCTCCTTCCGCCGTGCAATGAAGTCCTCCATCCTGCGCACCATGAAGATGGGCGCAAAGGGTATCAAGGTGACCGTGAGCGGTCGTCTTGCAGGCGCTGAAATTGCAAGAAGCGAAAGCTATCACGAGGGTACCATCCCGCTGCAGACTCTGCGCGCTGACATCGACTATGGTTTTGCTGAAGCAAACACCACCTATGGTAAGATCGGCGTGAAGGTTTGGGTCTTTAAGGGCGAGGTTCTGCCCGACGTGAAGAAGCACTTCACCACCATCAAGCCTCAGGAGGCTGCTCCTGCGAGAAACGATCGCAGAGGCGACAGAAGAGGCGACCGCAGAGGCGATAGACGCCAGGGCGGCGACAGAAGATTCGGCGACAAGCGTCCCGGCCAGCAGGGTGAGAGACGCTTTGGCGACCGCAAGCCTTTTAACGGAGAACGCAAGCCGTTCAACAAGGAAGGGGGCGCTAAATAATGTTAATGCCCAAGAGAGTAAAATTCAGACGTGTACAGCGCGGCAGACTGAAGGGTAAGGCTATGAGAGGTAACACCATCTCCAACGGCTCCTACGGTCTTGTAGCTCTGGAACCCGCATGGATCACCAGCAACCAGATCGAAGCAGCCCGTATCGCAATGACCCGTTACATCAAGCGTGGCGGTCAGGTATGGATCAAGATCTTCCCCGATAAGCCCATCACCGAAAAGCCTGCTGAGACCCGTATGGGTTCCGGTAAGGGTTCTCCCGAGTACTGGGTAGCAGTGGTGAAGCCGGGCAGAATCATGTTCGAGATGGACGGTGTATCCCCCGACGTTGCCCGTGAAGCAATGCGTCTTGCTTCTCACAAGCTGCCTATCAAGTGCAAGTTTGTGATGAAAGAGACTGAGGAGGTATAAGCAGCGATGAAAGCAAGTGAACTCAGAAACATGACTGCTGAAGAGCTGAACAGCAAGCTCAAGGACCTGAAGGAGGAACTGTTCAACCTTCGTTTCCAGCATGCGATCAACCAGCTCGACAATCCCCACAAGATCGAGGATGTCAAGAAGGACATCGCTCGCGTGATGACCGTTCTTCACGAGAAGAATGCATAATTAGAGGAGGAGAATAGTCATGACTCAAGCTACTGAACGTAACCTGCGTAAGACCAGAACCGGTAAGGTTGTAAGCGACAAGATGGAAAAGACCATCGTTGTGTCTATCGAGGACAGCTTCAAGCATCCCAAGTTCGGCAAGGTTATGAAGAGAACCATCAAGGTCCACGCTCACGACGAGAACAACGAGTGCGGCGTAGGCGATATCGTAGAGGTAATGGAGACCAGACCCCTGTCTGCTACCAAGAGATGGAGAATGGTCAGAATTATCGAAAAGGCTAAATAATATAGTAGGCACGACTTGATCGTGTACGAAAACGGAGGATTAGCACAATGATTCAACAGCAAACTTATATGAAGGTTGCTGACAACACCGGCGCCAAAGAGCTGATGTGCATCCGCGTTCTCGGTGGTACCGGCAGAAGATATGCCAACATCGGCGACGTGGTGGTTGCTACCGTTAAGAAGGCAGCACCCGGCGGTCAGGTAAAGAAGGGCGACGTTGTTAAGGCAGTCGTCGTTAGAAGCGTTAAGGGCATCAAGAGAGCCGACGGTTCCAGCGTAAAGTTTGATGATAACGCAGCAGTTATCATCAAGGAAGATAAGAACCCCAGAGGTACCCGTATCTTTGGGCCGGTGGCAAGAGAGCTGCGCGAGAAGGACTATCTGAAGATCCTTTCTCTGGCTCCCGAAGTTCTGTAAGAAGGAGGTAACGATAATGAAGATCAAGAGAGATGATAACGTCATCGTTATTTCCGGCGACGACAAGGGCACCATCGGTAAGGTTATCGCTACCTCTCCCGAAGAGGGCAAGGTGATCGTGAGCAAGGTTCACGTGGTAACCAAGCACGCTAAGGCAAGAAAGCAGGGCGACCAGTCCGGCATTATCAAGGTTGAAGGCGCGATCTACGCTGACAAGGTAATGCTCTACTGCGACAACTGCAAGAAGGGCGTCAGAGCTGCTTACGAGATCTCTGACGGCAAGAAGACCAGAGTCTGCGCAAAGTGCAGAAAGAAGATCTGAGGAAAGGAGTAAACTGACATGGCAAGACTTAAGGAAATGTACAAGGCCGACGTTGCTCCTGCACTCATGAAGAAGTACGAGTACAAGAGCGTAATGCAGATCCCCAAGCTTGATAAGGTTATCATCAACGTGGGTGTCGGCGACGCAAAGGAAAACAGCAAGGCAATCGACAACGTGATCAACGACATCACTCTGATCGCAGGTCAGAAGGCAGTTCCCACTTACGCACGCAAGTCCGTTGCAAACTTCAAGCTCCGTCAGGGCATGAAGATCGGCGTAAAGGTAACCCTTCGCGGTGAGAGAATGTACGAATTCGTTGACAAGCTGTTCAACTTCGCACTCCCCAGAGTGCGTGACTTCAAGGGTATCAACCCCAACGCCTTCGACGGCAGAGGCAACTATGCTCTGGGTCTGAAGGAACAGCTGATCTTCCCCGAAATCGAGTACGATAAGGTAGAGAAGATCCGCGGTATGGACATCGTGTTCGTTACCACCGCTCCCACTGACGCTGAGGCAAGAGATCTGCTGGCTCTGATGGGCGCACCGTTCGCAAAGTAAGAGAAGGAGGATAAAAGAAAATGGCAAAGACAGCTATGATTTTGAAGCAGCAGAAGAAGCAGAAGTTCTCTACCAGAGAATACAACAGATGCAAGATCTGCGGCCGTCCTCACGCTTACATGCGTAAATACGGCATCTGCCGTATCTGCTTCCGTGAGCTTGCATACAAGGGTGAGATCCCCGGTATGAAGAAGGCTTCCTGGTAAGCACAAAAGACATCAGTCTCCACTGCCGGAAGGAAATCAAATCTTTTAACCACCGGCAAGCAGCCTGCAAATTCGGTCACCGGGATCTTTTCCCGGACCGGACCCGAATGGGCTTCCGGGCTCACGCAGCCGCCGTGCAGGCAGCAAGAGAATATAAACTTGCATAAAGGAGGATAAAACTATGCAAATTTCTGACGTAATTGCGGATATGCTCACTAGAATCCGCAACGCAAACAACGCAAAGCACGAAACCGTAGACGTACCCGCCTCCAACATGAAGAAGGCGATCGCCGACATCCTGGTTGAAGAGGGCTACATCAAGTCCTATCAGCTGGTTGAGGACGGCAAGCAGGGCGTTCTTCGCATCACCCTGAAGTACGTTGGCAAGCAGAAGGTTATTCAGGGCATTCGCAGAGTGTCCAAGCCCGGTCTGCGTATCTACTCCGGTTGTGAGGATATGCCCAAGGTTATGAACGGCCTGGGTATCGCCATCGTGTCCACTTCCAAGGGCATCATGACCGACAAGCAGGCAAGAAAAGAGCACATCGGCGGCGAGATCCTCGCTTTCGTATGGTAATCAGGAAGGAAGGTAAAGACAATGTCGAGAATTGGTAGAATGTCTATTGCGGTTCCTGCCGGCGTTACCGTAACTCTGGGCGAAGAGAACCTGGTGACCGTAAAGGGCCCCAAGGGAACCCTGGTCAAGAAGCTGCATCCCGCAATGACCATCAAGGAAGAAGCAGGTCAGCTTACCGTTACCCGTCCCAACGATGAGAAGGAAAACAGAGCGCTCCACGGTCTGACCAGAGCCCTGCTGAACAACATGATCGTTGGTGTATCCACCGGCTACGAGAAGAAGCTGGAGATCGTGGGCGTTGGTTACAGAGCAGTAAAGGCAGGCAAGGTTCTGCAGCTGTATCTGGGCCACTCTCTGGTAAACGGTCAGCCTCAGGCAAAGTTCCAGATGGCAGAGCCCGAAGGAATCACTATCGAAGTTCCCAACCCCAACAGCATCATCATCAAGGGTGCTGACAAGCAGCAGGTTGGTCAGTTTGCGGCTCAGATCCGTGAGAAGAGACCCCCCGAACCCTACCATGGTAAGGGTGTGAAGTACGTTGACGAGGTAATTCGTCGCAAGGCCGGCAAAACCGGTAAATAATGAAAGGAGTGGAGTGTTATGGTTTCAAGAAAAGATTCTAATGCAGCTCGCATTAAGAGACACAAGAGAGTCAGAGCAAAGATCTCCGGTACCGCTGAAAGACCCCGTCTTTGCGTATACCGTTCCGAGAATCACATCTCTGTGCAGGTTATCGATGACGTGGCCGGCGTAACTCTCTGCAGCGCATCCACCCAGGAGAGTGGTTTTGAAGGCAAGGGCGGCAACAAGGAAGCTGCCAAGAAGGTTGGCGCGATCATTGCAGAGCGCGCTATGGCTAAGGGTATCACCGAGGTCGTGTTCGACCGTGGCGGATATCTGTATCACGGGCGTGTCAGCGAGCTGGCTGCAGGCGCACGTGAAGGCGGACTCAAGTTCTAATCAAGGAGGTTAACATGGCTAAGAATTTCAACGTAGAAGAGCTTGAATTACAGGATAAGCTCGTTGTAGTCAACCGTGTTTCCAAAACCGTGAAAGGTGGTCGTATCGCTCGTTTCACCGCTATCGTAGTGGTTGGCGACGGCGCCGGACACGTAGGTTACGGACTTGGAAAGGCGGCAGAGGTACCCGATGCTATCCGCAAGGCTACTGAGGATGCCAAGAAGAACGTGATCGAGGTTTCGCTCAAGGGCGACACCATTCCTCACGAAATCACCGGTGTATACGGCGCAGGTAAGGTTCTGCTGAAGCCCGCCGCAGAAGGTACCGGTATCATCGCAGGCGCAACCGTGCGTGCGGTAGTAGAAATGGCAGGCATTAAGAACATCCGTACCAAGTGCCTGCGTTCCAGCAACCCCACCAACGTTGTTAAGGCTACTTTCGAGGGTCTGAGAGCTCTTCGCACCGCTGAAGAGGTAGCACAGATCCGCGACAAGAGCGTTGCAGATCTCAAGGCATAAGGAGGGTATAAAGATGTTGAAAATTACACTTGTACACAGCCTGATCGCCACCACTCCCAACCACGTTGCAATCGCAAAGTCTTTGGGTCTTGAGAAGATCGGCGATTCCACCATTCAGCAGGACAACGCTGCAGTTGCAGGAAAGATCAGAAGAATTGCTCACCTTGTTAAGGTTGAGAAGACCGGTGCGTAAGCGCATAACCGGAGTATAGTAAAAGGAGGAAGAAAAATGAAGCTCCATGAACTTAAACCGGCAGCGGGTTCTACTGCACCGGCTTGGCGTAAGGGCAGAGGCCCCGGCTCAGGCAACGGTAAGACCGCAGGTAAGGGCCATAAGGGTCAGAACGCAAGATCCGGCGGAGGCGTACGCCCCGGATTTGAAGGCGGCCAGCTGCCCCTGTACAGAAGACTCCCCAAGAGAGGCTTCACCAACAAATTTGCAACCGTATATTCCATCGTAAACGTGGAAGCGCTGAACTGCTTTGAGGACGGCGCAGTGGTAAATCTCGAAACTCTGACCGAGGCAGGAATCGTTCGCAAGGAGCTGGACGGTCTGAAGGTTCTCGGTTGCGGCGAGATCACCAAGAAGCTTACCGTTCAGGCAAAGATCTTTTCTGCGTCCGCTAAAGAAAAGATTGAAGCGGCCGGAGGAAAGGTCGAGGTGATCTGAGTTGAAAACGTTTCTTGCAACTATCGGAAACATCTGGAGAGTTAAGGATGTTCGCAGCAAGATCCTCTTCACTCTGTTGATTCTGGTAATTTACAGATTAGGCGCTCAGATCCCCGTACCCTTTGTAAACCCCGATATGCTCGCAGAGCTTCAGGCATCTGCAAGCACGGGTCTGCTTCAGTATATGAATCTGTTCTCGGGCGAGGCGTTCAGCCAGGCAACTCTGTTTGCTCTGTCCATTTCGCCCTATATCACCTCTTCGATCGTTATGCAGCTGCTCTGCGTGGCTATTCCCGCGCTGGAGAGAATGTCTAAGGACGAAGACGGCAAAAAGAAGATCAATCAGATCACCCGTTACGTGACCGTAGGTCTGGCTCTGGTTACTGCGATCGGTTACTATCTGTACCTTTCCAACCAGGGAATGGTTGCCTACATCGGCACCTCGGCAGGTCTGAAGTTCTTCACCGCAGCTGTTATGGTCGCTTGCTACTGCGCAGGTGCTTCGCTGATCATGTGGCTGGGCGAAAAGATCAACGAAAGCGGTATCGGCAACGGTATCTCGATGATTCTTTTTGCAAACATCGTGGTTTCCTTCCCCGCACAGGCAGCATACATCTTCAAGCTGATCTTCAACTTCGATAGAGAGCTGCCCGGCGTTGGCGCAACCGCCAATAAGGACTTCTGGTGGATCGGAACCATCATTGGCGTGCTGGGCTTTGCAATGATCCTTGCAATGATCGCTTTCATGGTATTTATGACCAACAGCGAAAGAAGACTTCCCATTCAGTACGCTAAGAGAGTCGTTGGTAGAAAAATGTACGGTGGACAGAGCACCAACCTGCCTCTGAAGCTGAATATGACCGGCGTTATGCCCATCATCTTCGCAAGCTCCATCGTATCTATCCCTGCTACCTTCGCTATGTTTTTCGGCAAGACGAACTCCACCAAGGGCTTCTGGGGTTGGGCTAACAGCTTCAACCAGTACCACTGGGCATACATTCTGGTGTTCGGTATCCTGATGATCTGCTTTGCATACTTCTATATCGCGATTTCCTTTAATCCCGTAGAGGTTGCAAACAATCTGAAGAAGAACGGCGGCTCTATCCCCGGTATCCGTACCGGCAGACCCACCTCCGATTATATCTCCAAGATCCTGTCCAGAACCACCTTTATCGGCGCGATCTGCCTGCTGATCATCGCTCTGGTTCCCATGATCCTGGGTGCGATCGGTAACGCTGTCGGAACCGATAACTGGGCGTATGCGCTGACCTACTTCTCCTTCTCCGGTAACTCCCTGCTCATCGTTGTGGGCGTAGTTCTTGAGACTGTAAGAGAGATTGAGGCTCAGATGACCATGCGTAACTTCAAGGGCTTCCTTGAATAAGATCAAATGAAATGTGCTTCGGCGAAAGGAAAAGCTTCTTTTCGCCGGGCGCAGATCAGATAAAGAGGAATAACAAATGAACATTATATTTCTCGGAGCTCCCGGTGCCGGCAAAGGCACCCAGGCTGAAAAGGTGAGTGCCCGCTACGGCATTCCCGCAATCTCTACCGGTGCCATCATCCGTTCTGCCATCAAGACCGGTACTCCTATGGGTACCGCAGCCAAGGCATACACCGAAAAGGGCGCGCTCGTGCCCGATGAGGTGGTGATCGGCATCATCAAGGAGCGCCTTGCCGAGGAGGACTGCAAGAATGGCTTCATTCTTGACGGCTTCCCCAGAACCGTACCTCAGGCCGAAGCACTGGACACTATGGGCGTAAAGATCGACTTAGTGATCAGCATCGAGGTCAGCGATGAAGCGATCGTTGACAGAATGAGCGGCAGAAGAGTGTGCGACGCTTGCGGCGCTTCCTATCACGTAAAGTACAACCCCTCCAAGGACGGAGTGACTTGCGACAAGGACGGCACCACGCTGACCCAGCGCAAGGACGACAAGCCCGAGGTTGTGCTTGACAGACTGTCCACCTATCACGAAACCACCGAGCCTATCAAGGGATACTACGAGGGTACCGGTAAGCTTCGCATCGTGGACGGAGAGCAGTCGGTGGACGAGGCTACCGCCGCTGTATTTGCGACCATTGACAACGTCGGTTAAGCAAGAATGATTCAGCTGAAAAATAAAGCTCAGATCGATGCGATGCGCGATGCCTGCAGGATCTCGGGAGAGGCGCTTGCCCTTGGCGGTGAGCACGTCAAGCCCGGTGTCACAACGGGACAGATCAACGAGATCATCCATAGGTATATTCTGAAGCAGGGAGCCACCCCGTCCTTTCTCGGGTACGGCGGTTTTCCCGGCTCGGCGTGCATCAGCGTCAACGACGAGGTCATCCACGGGATCCCCGGAAACAGGGAGCTGAAGGATGGCGACGTGGTCAAGATCGACGTGGGCGCATACTACCGCGGCTATCATGGGGACAACGCAAACACCTTCATTGCAGGTAAGGGCACGGACGAAGCCGAGCATCTGGTGGCAGTCACCAGACAGTGCTTTTACGAGGGACTGAAGCTTGTGAAGGCAGGAAACCGCTTAGGTGACCTGGGACACGCGATTCAGGAATACGTGGAGGCAAACGGCTGCAGCGTGGTGAGAGAATACGTGGGACACGGGATCGGCAAAGCCCTTCACGAGGATCCCAACGTACCCAACTACGGCAGCGCAGGCAGAGGTCTGCGGCTCCTGACGGGAATGGTGATCGCGATCGAACCAATGGTGTGTGCAGGCGACCACAGGGTGCGGGTTTTGCCCGACAAGTGGACGGTCGTCACGTGTGACGGAAAGCCCTCGGCTCATTATGAGCATACGGTGGCGCTGACAGAGCACGGCGTGGAGCTTTTGACCAAGATAGACTGAGTTATGGAACTGTTAAAGGGACGATTTGTTCGATCCTTATCCGGTAAAGACAAGGGGATGATCCTCGTTGTGGTCGGTGTGACCGACGAAGGATATCTGCTTCTTGCCGACGGAAAGACACGTAAGCTTGAAACACCCAAGAAAAAGAAGCAAAAGCACGCAGAGGTGCTTGCCCTTCCTCAAATAGAGGAGCAGGAGGTTGGTATGCTGACCAACCGAAGGTTAAGGGAAGCGGTGAAGGGTGCAGTGACTCTTTTGACAATACGGAAGGAGTGAGTATTCTGGCGAAGGACGATGTTATGGAATTTGAAGGTGTGGTTTTGGAAGCGCTTCCGAATGCCACCTTCAAGGTAAAGCTTCCCAACGGACACGTGGTAACCGCGAAGATCTCCGGGAAGCTCAGAATGAATTATATATGGATTTTGCCCGGTGACAAGGTAACGGTGGAGATCTCGGTATACGAGCCCACCCAGGGCCGCATCACCTGGCGCGGAAAATAAGAAAGGCTGGTGCACAACAATGAAGGTTAAACCCTCCGTTAAGAAGATCTGCGAGAAGTGCAAGATCATCAAGCGCAAGGGCAAGGTCATGGTTATCTGCGAGAACCCCAAGCACAAGCAGAAGCAGGGTTGACCATAGCCGAACCGCCTGAAGCAAACAAGGTATCATAAAGAGACCAAACAAGAAAAGGAGATACAAGAATGGCTCGTATAGCTGGTGTAGATATTCCGAACCAAAAGCGGGTTGAGATCGCACTGACCTATATCTACGGTATAGGCAGAAAGAGCGCGAACGACATTCTGGCAAGAACCGGTATCAATCCCGATACCCGCGCTAAGGATCTGACCGAAGAAGAGATCGCAAAGATCCGTGATGAGATCGAAGCAAACTACGCGGTAGAAGGCGATCTTCGCCGTGACGTTGCAATGGATATCAAGAGAATGGTTGAGATCAACTGCTATCGCGGTATCCGTCACAGAAAGGGTCTGCCCGTAAGAGGACAGAGAACCAAGACCAATGCAAGAACCAGAAAAGGTCCTGCAAAGACGATCGCAAACAAGAAGAAATAAGATAAGGAGTAAAGTTCGATGGCTAAGACAGCGAAAAAGGTTATCAGAAAGCGCCGCGAGAAAAAGAATGTCGAAAAGGGCGCTGTGCATATCCGTTCGACTTATAACAACACAATCGTGACTGTTACCGATACCAACGGTAACGCAGTGTCGTGGGCGTCTGCCGGCGAAATGGGCTTCAGAGGCTCCAAAAAGTCCACTCCTTTCGCAGCACAGACCGCTTCCGAGACCGCTGCTAAGCTGGCAGTGGATCAGGGTATGAAGAGCGTTGAAGTATTCGTAAAGGGCCCCGGACCCGGAAGAGAATCTGCAATCAGAGCTCTTGAAACCGCAGGTCTGACCGTTACCATGATCAAAGACGTGACTCCCATCCCCCACAACGGATGCCGTCCGCCCAAGCGCAGACGCGTTTGATCAAACCAAAGGAGGAATAGCATTATGGCAAGATATACTGGACCCGCATGCAGACTGTGCCGCAGAGAAGGCCGCAAGCTGTATTTGAAGGGTGAACGTTGCCTGAGCGGTAAGTGCGCAGTTGAGCGCAGAGCATCTGCTCCCGGCCAGCACGGCGCTCAGAGCAAGAAGATGAAGGAATACGGCCTGCAGCTGCGTGCTAAGCAGACCGCAAAGAGATACTACGGCGTACAGGAAGGCCAGTTTGCCAAGTACTACGAGAAGGCAAGCAAGAAGAGCGGTGTTACCGGTGAGAACCTGCTGAGCCTGCTCGAGAGACGTCTTGACAACGTGGTTTACAGAATGGGTATGGCAGAGAGCCGCAGAGACGCTCGTCAGCTGGTTCTGCACGGCCACTTCAGACTCAACGGCAAGAAGGTTACCATTCCTTCCATCAGCATTAAGGTTGGCGACGTGATCACTGTAAGAGAAGAGAGCAAGTCTTCCGCTAAGATCAAGGAACTGATCGAAAAGATGCAGGCAACCAAGAACTTCCCCAAGTGGCTGGAGTGCGACAGCGCAAATCTGAGCGCTAAGGTTGTTGCAATTCCTGAAAAGAGCGACATCGACTTCGAATTCCAGGAACAGCTGATCGTCGAGTTGTACTCCAAGTAATACGCAACCTCCGGAAACTGGCACCGACTATGGCGCAGTTTGCGCCGTGGTTGGCTACACATGCAGTGATGCACACAATCTAAAGGAGGATTATTCATGATTGAAATAGAGAAGCCTAATATCGTAACCGCTGACTTAAGCGAAGACGGCAAAAGCGGAACGTTCATCGTGGAGCCGCTGGAAAGAAGCTTTGGTACCACCCTTGGTAACTCTCTGCGCAGAGTGCTGCTCAGCTCTTTGCCCGGTGTTGCAGTGGTGTCCATCAAGATCGACGGTGTTCTTCATGAAATTTCCACCATTCCCGGTGTGAAGGAAGACGTTACCGAGATCGTGCTCAACGTGAAGGGAATTACTGCCAAGTTGCACTGCGAAGGCAGAAAGACCTGCGTGATCGAAATGAACGGCCCCGGCGAAGTGACTGCGGGCAGCATCAAGCCCGATGCAGACATCGAGATCCTGAATCCCGATCTGCACATCGCAACCCTTTCCGAGGGTGCACGCTTTTACATGGAGCTGACCTTTGACCACGGCCGCGGATACGTTTCTCAGGAGAAGAATAAGCAGCAGAATAGCCCCACCATCGGTGTGATCTATACTGACTCGATCTACACTCCCGTTTACAACGTGAACTACAAGGTTGAAAAGACCCGTGTTCGCAACGTGACCGATTATGATAAGCTTACTCTTGAGGTACTGACCAACGGAACCATTTCCGCCAAGGAAGCAGTATCTCTCGGAGCCAAGATTCTCAATGAGCATCTCAACCTGTTCGTAAACCTTTCTGACGATGCGAAGAAGGAAACGATCATGGTAGAGCGTCAGGAAACCATTAAGGAAAAAGTCTTAGAGATGACTATCGAGGATCTTGACCTGTCCGTTCGTAGCTTCAATTGCTTGAAGAGAGCGAACATCGATACGGTAGAGGACCTGACCAAGAGAACCGAATCTGAAATGTTCAAGGTTCGTAACCTTGGTAAGAAGTCCTTGGAAGAAGTTATTCAGAAGCTTCAGAGCCTGGGCTTAACGCTCAAGCCTGAGGATGACTGAATAACCAACGAAAATAAGATCAAAGGAGGGACCTGAAATGCCGGGAACCAGAAAACTCGGAAGACCCACTGCGCACAGAAACGCAATGCTCAGAGGTATGGTAACTTATCTGCTTGAGAATGGCAAGATCGAGACCACTCTGACCAGAGCGAAGGAAGTTAGTGCTCTGACCGAGAAGATGATTACACTTGGAAAGAAGAATACCCTTGCCTCCCGCCGTCAGGCGCTGGCTTTCATTACCAAGAAGACTGTTGTTAAGAAGCTGTTTGATACCATCGCACCCGAGTACGCCGAGAAGAACGGCGGCTACGTGCAGATCTACAAGCTGGGCCCCCGTCGTGGCGACGGTGCGGAAATGGCTCTGATCAGACTGGTAGCAGTTGAGACCGCAGTTGAAGAGAAGAAGGCTGAGACCAAGGCTGAGGCTCCTGCTGAGGAAAAGGCAGAAGCATAATCTTCAAAGCTTATAGGAACGCCCCCTTGACTTATCGTCAAGGGGGCGTTTTATCGTTATTTCAGCGCCGATTTTTGGTCTTCGTTCAGCTTCAGGCTGTCAAGCGCCTTCCTTTTTGCCATTTTGAGGACGGGATCGCATAGGCGTCCCTCCGTATAGGGTAGAACGGCGTCATAGTGACGGCAGAGAGCCTCGGTAAAGTACCAGGCGAGCATCATTTGCTCGTAGTATTCCTCGCTTTTTACAGCAGCAAGCCGGTCAAGATCGCCTTTTCGGGGTATCTCTAGGAAGTGGAGCATCAGCATCTCTATCGCGAAGCGGCGGGCGTAAAGATGGGGAGAGGAGAGCCATCCGTCGATCCTTTGGCGAAGCTCTTGGCGAGATTGCTCGTCCTTGGCTTTTTTAAAATAGGGCGGGCGCAACGAATCGCAGGTGCCCCAATTGTCCACGTAGGGCAAAAAGGCATCCAAAGCCTCAAAAAGGCGGTGTCCCTCCAACTCCATGATCAAAAAGGCGTGAAGATTTTGCTCTTCGTAGTAAAAATGAGGGAGGTCTTCAAGAAATGCGGCGGCAAGAGGGCTGTTTTTGATGCTTTTGGCGTATTTGCGAATATGGGGCATCGGTACGCCGAGGATCCGATCCTTTTCCACAGTGGGCAAAAGGGGGGCTTGAAAGGCTTTATACTTGGGGTCAGCCATGTGGCGAAGGGTATCGACGATGGGACGGCAGGGAAGACTCACGTCGGCTCACTCTCCTTCATGGCAACGTAGCCGCATTCCTCGATAAGCCTCTGTCCATCGGGGGAAAGGATCCAGTTGATGAGGAGGGGAATGTTTTCGTTTTGCGTATCGGCACGGTAAACGGCATAAAACTCAGCAATGAAGGGGTAGCTTCCGTTTTGAATATTTTCTTCGCTTGGATATACCCCATTCAGCGCCAGCATCTTCACTGCCTGATTGCCGACGATCCCGTCCATATAATAGCGGAAGGAAAAGCCGATGGAGGCACCAAAAAGGGCAAAGGGGGATTTGTTTGCAGGATCGTAGCTGCCAATGAAGGCGTCCATTGCCGATTGGCTTCCGCTTCCGCGCAGTCGTGAGACCGGATTGATGGGTCGGTTGACGCCGCCTACCTCCGACCAGTTGGTGCATTTCCCTTGATAGATGTCGCGGATCTGCTCCACGGTCAGTCCGTTTACGGGGTTTTGCTCGTTGACGAAGAAGACGAACGCCTCAAGACCCACGGGCACGTAGACCAGCTCCACTCCCCGATCCTTGGCGTACTGTCGTTGTTCAGCCGAGGGGGCGGCGGAAAAAAAGAGGTCGGTTTCGCCGTTGACCACCGCTTCAAAGCCGCGTACAGTATTTTTGTATTGCATTTTGCTGTCGGGAGCGAAGTTTTCACCGTAAAAATTGTCGTCGGAAAAGACGCCGCCCTCGTAGCTGACCGATCCTTCTGGGTAGACGTTATGAATGATGGCGGCGTAGACGGGGACGAGCGCCGCCGCTCCGTCAAGAACGGGCAGATCGCCCTTTAAGGGAAGGTCTGCGGCAATGGTGGGCAGCTCCGAGTCCTCTTCATGGGGGAGATATTTTGAAACGTCGATCATTTTTGCCTGCGCGGCAGAGCTGAAGTTGTTTGAAAGACGCCCTGTGAAGATCAGGTACATCCCGCCGTTGAGCGATAAAAAGAAGGCGCAGATCAGCAGGATGGAGCCGATTTGATAAAGAAGCTTTTTGTTCATTTACCACAGCTCCTTTGCAATGAAATAGATGATGGAGCAGTGCTCGTAGGCGTAGACGGCGTAACAAAGATGGGCGACCGTCAGCAGGGTCAGCAGAGCAAAGATCACCAAAAGCAGGGTAATATAGCGATTTGTTTTCATAAAAAACTCCTTTCACACGGCGCGGTCACATATATCGTACGGCGTTCAGCAGAAGAAGGTAGAGAGCGACCGTTGCGGCGATGACCAAAAGCACCAGGACGAAGGAGATGATGGTGAGGATGAGGTGGACGCGGACTCTTTTTTTATCGTATTTTCCCGGTGTGACCTTGTTTTTGATCAAAACGTAGATCAAAAGGATCAGATTGACGATGAAAAAGAGGGGGATGCCCACGTAGATGAAGAATACAACCAATAAAAACAGTGCATTTTGCAAGAAATTTTCAAGAGCATAGCTTGACATAACCGATACTCCTTTCATTTTGGAAAGTGAAAAAGCCGAAGCGTGCCGTGGCTTTGACCGCGGACGCTTCGGCTTGCAGTTTATTCGCAAGAAATGATATACTTGTAAACGGGCTGGTTGCCGGGCAGGAGGGTGACGTCTGCCATAGGAAGTGCTTCCTCAAACTGAGCGCACACCTTTTGTGCATCCTCCTCGGTCACGTCCTCGCCGTAGAAGATGGTCACCACGGCGCCCTCCTTCATTTCGTCGATCATTTGACCTAAGCACTCGGTATCGGTGTCGGCGTAAAAGCGCACCTTGCCGTTTAAAAGTCCAAGACTCTGACCTGTGTGGATATCCATACCGTCTGCGGTGGAATCGTGTACGGCGTAGGTCAGCGAGAAGCTCTTGACCATAGATGCCGCCTCGGTCATTGCCGCCTCGTTTTCTTCGGGCGAGAGGCTCTCGTCAAAGGCAAACATACAAGAAATACCCTGAGGAATGGTCTTGGTCGCCAGTACGATCACCTTCTTTTCGGTGATCTCCTTGGATGCCTGCAGAGCCGCCAGATAGACGTTTGAGTTGTTGGGCAGGATGAAGACCGTTTCGGCGTTGACGTCCTCCACTGCCGAGATGATGTCGGCAAGGCTGGGGTTCATGGTCTGACCGCCAACCACCATTCTGTCGCATCCCATATCGGTGAATGCCGCGGCAATGCCCTCGCCCGCCGCAACCGAAACGAAGCCGTAGGGCTTTGCAGGCTCTTTTGCGACCTCGGCTGCAGGTGCTTCCGCTTCTGCCTTTTCGGCGCTCTTTGCCGCCATTTCGGTGTGCTGACGGCGCATATTCTCCACCTTAATGGTGAGCAAGGCGCCGAATACCTGAGCAAGAGAAAGGACGATGCCGGGTTCGTTCGTGTGGATGTGGAGCTTGATGATCTCCTCGTCCTGAGCGAATACCATACTGTCGCCCATTTCGGACAGCGTCTCGCGCAGGCTTTCGATACGATCTTCTGTGCAAAGCTCGGGGTTCTTTTCGATGATGCACTCGGTGCAGTAGCCAAAGGTGATCTCCCCTGCATCAATGGCGGAAAAGTCAGCCGAGGATGCGGTCTGGGGACGGGTGCTTCCGTTATACTTTACGGCGTTGTTGTTCAGCGCCGCTCTCATACCGTGAAGGATGGCAACGAAGCCGCTGCCGCCTGCGTCAACCACGTTGGCGCTCTTCAGCACGGGCAGCATCTCGGGGGTCTGCTCCAGCGTGTTGGTTGCCACGTCCAGCATATAGGACAGAAGGCCTGCAGGGTCGTTTTTAAATTCGTCGCCCGCCTTTTCAAGAGCCTTTTCGGCAGAAACGCGCATAACGGTGAGGATGGTGCCCTCCTGAGGGGTCATCACCGCGCCGTAAGCGCTGTCAACGCCGCTCTGGAACGCCTTTGCAAGGCTGACCGAGTCTGCCTCGTCGCATTCGTCCAGCGCCTTAGCCATACCCTTGAAGAAGAGGGACAGGATGACGCCCGAGTTACCGCGTGCCGCCATCAGCATCATACGGGAGATCTGTGCGGCACAGTCGGAAAGCTTATCGGGCAGATTTTCCGCCTTTTCTCTGACCACGCCGATGGTCATACTCATATTGGAGCCGGTGTCGCCGTCGGGAACGGGGAACACGTTTAAGTTGTTGATGTCTTCCTTTTGGTTTTCTAGGGCGTTTGCCGCCGAGATCACCATATTACCATACATTTTACCGTCGATTCCGGGCATTATCTGTTACCTCCTACAAAGAATAGTGCAAGGGTTCCGGGGCCGCTGTGTGCACCGATCACGGGACCGGTATAGCCGATGATGACCTTCTTAAAGCCCAGGTCCTTTTTCAGAATATCCGAAAGCATCTGCGCATCGCCAAGGCAGTCACCGTGGCAGATGAATGCGATCTCCTTGGTTTCGGGCAGCTCCCTGCCGTTTAAATAATTGGTCAAAGCCACGATGGATGCCTTTCTGCCTCTGGACTTGCCGATGGAGATCAGATGACCCTCGTCGTCCACGTGCAAAACGGGCTTGATGTTTAAAAGTCCGCCCACCAGTGCGGTTGCGGCGCTGACTCTGCCACCTCTCTTCAGGTAGACCAGATCGTCCACCGTGAAGGAATGGCAGATGTGGGGAACCAGCTCGGTGGCGTATTTCTGAATTTCCTCAATGCTTCCGCCCTCGTCTGCCTTCTTTGCTACCAGATATACGAACAGTCCCTGTCCGAGGGAGGCACAAAGGCTGTCAACGGTCAGGATCTTTCTTTCGGGAAATTCCTCCATCACCGTCTGTGCCGCAAGATGACCCGAATGCCAGGTTGCGCTCAGTCCCGAGGAGAATCCCAGATACAGCACGTCCTTGCCTTCCTTGGCATAGCTTCTGAAGTGCTCCTCGAAGACACCCACCGAAACGGCGGCGGTGGTGGGAGTAGCTCCCTGCCGCATCATATTATAAAAATCGGCGTTTTTGATCTCTCTTTCATCGGGATAGTGGGCGTAGTTTTTGCCGTCGACGGTCAGGGTCAGGGGAAGGACGTCCACCTGCAGCTCACTTACCAGAGCTTGATCCAGATCGCAGGCAGAGTCGGTGACGATTACGAATTTTCTCATAGCGTTTTTCTTTTTGCGCAAGTTTGCGCGCCTTTCTCAAATATAAAATATATCAAAGGGTGTAATACGTTCAGTCGTTTTGGGGGGCAGAGTCCTCCACTCTTCCCGAGACCACCTTGGACATTTCAGCCGCCTGCTCGTAGGAATTGCGGCGGTATTTGCCGTCTGCATCGCGGAAGAGGTAGAGGTGACCGTCTTCCATACGGTAGATCTTGTCCGCACGCTCGGCGATGCTGATGTCGTGGGTGACCATAATGATGGTCTGTCCGATGGTCTTTCTGGTTTCAAGCAGGAGCTCTAACACCTCGTCGGCGTTTTCTCTGTCAAGGTTGCCCGTGGGCTCGTCGGCAAAGAGGACCTGAGGACGGTTGATGAGCGCTCTTGCAATGGCAACGCGCTGTTGCTGACCGCCCGAAAGCTCGCCGGGCAGGTGATGGAGCCGATCGCCCAGCCTTAGTCCCTCGATCAGCTTTTTTAAGTGCTCCTCATAGCGGATCTCCTCTCTGTCGCACATCACGGTGGGCACGAGAATGTTTTCAAGGGCGGTGAACTGGGGAATCAGATTGTGCTTTTGGAAGACGAAGCCGATGAATCTTCCGCGGAAACGGCTGAGCTCGTCGGGCTTCATTTTGGTAATGTCGTTGCTGCGGATCTTCACCGAGCCGCTGGTAGGACGGTCAAGACCTGCAAGGATCTGCAAAAGGGTACTTTTACCCGATCCGGAGGTACCGATGATGGCGATGAATTCGCCATCCTCCGCCGAGAAGTCCACGTGGTTCACGGCGTACAGCTTGTTTTCTGCCTGCGTATACAGTTTGATCAGATCTTTTGCTTCAAGAATAGCCATGGTCGGATCCTTTCTTCGTTAAATCTCGTCAACCTGAGTGAACTCTGCCGCGATGTGGTCGCTGACGCTTCTCTTGTAGAGCAGTCCGCAAAGGGCGACTTGCCCGAAGGAGAAGAGCAGAGTGAGCACCAGCCCGATAAGGAAGGGCAGAGGCGCGATCACCGGGTAGAAGGTGGATGCGGAAACGGTGCTGTCGATGAACATGATCACGTAGGGGGTGTTAAGCAGCTTGCAAAGCAGTCTGATGGCAATGAAGGTACCTGCCCCATAGCAAATACCCGAAAGGATCGCCATTGCGATGCCGTCCACCATAAAGATGGTCTTCAGATCCTTTGAGGTGGCGCCCACGGCGCGCAGGACGTCAAATTCCAGATGCCGTTTCTTGTAGAAGAGGATCTGGGAGAAGAAGCCTGCAAGGGGTGAAACGGCAAAGACCAGAGCGGAAAGCACGAGGATCATTCCGTGGTTGTTCTGCCCCTCGGTGATCTGCTCGTTTACCGTGCCGTAATCCACGCTGACCTCGATCCCTCCGAAGTGGGTGATGAAATTCTGGATCAGGCTTAAAGCCTTGCTTTCGTTTTCGTCGTTTTCAAGATGGATGCGGATGCGGCTGTAGTCGGGCTCGTTGCCCATTACCGCGCAATAGGCGCTCTCCTGCCCCTCTTCTTTGAGGGTGGGCAGATAGGCGACCATGCCCGAATAGTCTGCGTAGTTGGTGATGACTGCTGCCACGGTAAAGGGTCGGTAGACGAAGACCGATCCTGCAAGCCACTGGTCGAAGGTGTTGATCTCAAGATCGCCGCCCACGCCGCTCATTCCATAGCGATCCACGGGGAGCATCACGGTGTCTCCCGGCTTCAAGGAGTTTGCCTTTTTGTTTGCCAGATGGGTGGACACGATGACGGCGTTGGGGTCGGTGAGCAGCAGTGTGGGGTCGCCCACACAGTCGTATTTGTAGATCTGCTCAAAGCACTCCTTGGTGTCGGCGTCGTAGGGAAGGACCTTGAGCGCCTCTGTGGCACTGTAGTCTGCGTTGCCGGGGCATTTGGAAAAGACGCCCGACTCAATGCGCTCGGTGGGAATGGCAATGTGCGTGCCGTGGTGATTGCTTGTGGAAATGCCCATGGATTCCAGTCTTTCCAAAAGCTCTTCGGTGGGATCCACCGCTGTTTTTTCAAGAATATAAGGGTCAAAGCCGTATTCCTCGGCATTTACGTCGAAATACGCCTTGAACAGGTCGTAATCGGCACCGCCCGAAAGCTTCAGGGTGATGTCGGGTTGCGCTTTGTCGGTGCGCACGGTGTATACGTCTGACAGATACCATCCAACGTTGAAGAGGATGGCAAAGGAAACGGTGGACAGCAGAAGCATGGCAATATAGGAGCGGAAGCGCCACATTGCCCAAAGCTCTGTATAGACGGGAGATCTTTTCAAAAAGACCTTGGAGCGTCTGACCGAGCGCACGTAGTTGGAGTTGTCCTGCGCCTTCATCAGCTTTGAGGGATTGCCCGAAGCCAGCACCCGCATAGGCAGCAGAAGTGCAAGAAGCGAGCAGAGCAGGGGCAGAAGCAACATAATGGGCAGCGACAGCAGGTAAAAGCCGAAGGGCTGTCCGAAGGGCAGGTAGAGGAGTGCGGAGACGATATACGTCAAGGGCAGGGCGGGGATGAAGGAAAGCAGGGCGATGAGCATGACCTCGTAAAAGGCACTGCCCACCAGCTTTTTGAAATCGCCGCCGAACGCCATATAGATGCTGTAGGTGAATTTGAAGTGATTGATGCGGATGCGGAAGAGCGCCATCAACAAAAGGAAGGACAGGGCGCACAGCAGTCCCAGCAGGGCAATGAAGCCGGGAATGTCCTTTCCAAGGGAGATCTCCGCGTCGTAAAGGGGTGTGGTGATGAGTGCCACCCTCACGCTGCCTTGGTTGATCTTGCCAACCACCTGAGCCAAAAAGCGGGCGCGGCTGTTTTCAAGATCGCCCTTGAAGTTGATGCGGGTCTGCCCGCTTTCGGTGAAGGAATAGTCGAAATATTTGTCGTCCTTGTCAAGGGTGCTGTGCACCTCTCTTAAAACGTTGGCGTCGGACGGCGTGGCACCGCTGAGATACCCGTGATAGGTATAGCCTGCCTCCTCGATCACCGATCTTTCCACCTTGCGGTTATTCATAAAGGAGACGGAGATCACGCCGAAGAGCACTTCTACCATGATCAGCGCCATAAAGAAGCAAAGGTACTCCTTGAAATTGCTTTTGATGGTCTTGTAAGCGCCCTTCATATTGCGCTTGAGGTTCATTAGAAATATACTCATGAATATTCTCTTTTCACCGTACAGACTTTTCGATCAAGCGCCCGCAGGCAAATTGATCCGCTTCTTCATACTCGTTCACTATATTATACCACACAAAGGGCGTATTGTCAAGAACGATGGTTGTTGATTTGACAACAACCGAGCAAACTTTGCCGTTTTTTTAATAAAAAAAGAACGCTTATTCACAAAGAAGAGCGGTCTTCCTTGTGAATAAGCGTATTGTGTGGCTTTATTTGCCGATCATCTTTCGATGTACGCGTCTCTTTCGGCGCCCACCGAAACGTACTTGATGGTGCAACCGGACAGCTTTTCCAGCTTCAGCACATAGTTTCTTGCCTCCTCGGGCAGATCCTCAAAGGTTCTCACACCCGAGATGTCGCACTTCCAGCCGGGCATATACTCGATCACGGGCTTTGCCTTGTTGAGTGCTTCGCCGGTGGGGAAGTCGTAGGTCTTTTCGCCGTCGATCTCGTAAGCGGTGCACACGGGGATCTGGTCAAGGTAGGACAGCACGTCCATCTTGGTCAGCGCCAGTACGTCGGCACCCTGCACTCTCACGCCGTAGCGGGAAGCAACTGCGTCAAAGGCACCCACTCTTCTGGGTCTGCCGGTAGCCGCGCCGTACTCGCCGCCTGCTTCTCTGAGCGCCTCAGCCTCGTCGCCCCACATTTCCACGGTGAAGGGACCTTCGCCAACGCAGGAGGAGTATGCCTTCATGATGCCGATGGACAGGTCGATCTTGTGGTTGGGGATACCTGCACCCACGGGGCCGTAAGCCGCGATGGTGGAGGAAGAGGAGGTGTAGGGGTAGATACCGAAGTCGATGTCACGAAGCGCACCGAGCTGTGCCTCCAGCATCACTCTCTTGCCTTCCTTCATCGCATTGTCCAGGTAGAGGGAGGTGTCGCAGATGAAGGGCTTGAAGATGTCGCCGTAGGTCTTCAGCCAGCCGAGGATGGCTTCGTAAGACAGCTTTTCTGCGCCGTATACCTTTTCAACGGTGAGCGACTTGAAGTCCACGATGTCCTTCAGTCTGCTTTCCAGATACTCGGGGTGGAGCAGGTCACCCATACGGATGCCCTTCTTCATATATTTGTCGCCGTAAACGGGGGAGATGCCTCTGCCGGTGGAGCCGAACTTCTTGTCCTTGAGTCTCTGCTCCTCCATACGGTCTAAAGCCACGTGGTAGGGCATACAGATCTGTGCCTTGTCGCTGATCTTCAGGTTTGCGGGGGTGATCTTCACTCCTGCATCGGTCAGTCTCTTCACCTCTCCTGCCAGATGCTCGATGTCGATAACCATACCGTTACCCATCACGCACACCACTTCCTCGCGCAAAATGCCGGAGGGAAGCAGATTAAGGATGAACTTACCCAAATGGTTTACCACGGTGTGGCCTGCGTTGTTACCGCCCTGGTAACGGACCACCACGTCCTGCTCTTCGGAAAGCAGGTCTACCATACGTCCTTTTCCTTCGTCGCCCCAGTTGATGCCTACGATTGCAGTTAACATTTCCTTTGTTCCGCCTTTCAGTATTTAAAACGTTCTAAATTGGGAGATCGGATCTATTTTCGGCAAAGCCGAAGTTTTTGAAGAGGAGCCTTCGTTGAGAGTCCGAGGGCTTTTCTTCTTTTGTCTTGTCGCCGTCTTCTTTACAGCACAAAACACATACCATCTTATTATACATCTTTTTTTGTCTTTTGTAAAGGGATAAACGCCGATTTTTTTCATATTTCTTATCTATATCCCCTATAAGGCCAAATTATAATTATTGGTTTTCTATAATTTGTCCTTATGCAAGCGGTGGAGCAGAAAAAAGTGGAACAAAAGATTTTTTCACTGTTGACAGAAAGAAAAAAAAGGTGTATAATGATGTTAGTTTGAAATCTAATTAACGGTTTCGGCAGAAAGGAAGAATCACAATGAGCAACAAATGCAAAAAGAACAACCACCCCAAGGAGATCATGTTTTTGGTCAATCACCTTTCCCGCATCTTCCAACAGGAAATGCGCAAGGTCTGTGAGGAAAACGGCGTGCCTGCCGCCTACAGAAACCTGCTGTTCCATTTGGTACACAACGATGGCTGCAGCCAGAGATTGCTTGCCGAAAAGACCGGTCTGAAGCCCTCCACCATCAGCATTACGCTGGATAAAATGGAGCACGACGGCTACGTTTCCAGAGAGCGCAACAGCATGGACCAGCGCGCTGTGAAGGTGTTCCTCACCGAAAAGGGTATGAAGATCGACAGAGCCAACAGAGAAAGGATCGCGGAGCTGGATGCACTGTTCAGCAGCACGGTGACGCCCGAGGAAAAGGCTCAGCTGATCCTGCTTCTTGAAAAGGTGATGAAAGGATATTGGGAGACGCAGGAAGGCGACTGCTCTCAGCTTTGCCACGAGGGCAAAAAATAAACGAGGCACAGAATGAAAAAATGGTTTAAATACGTCAAGCCCTATTGGGTATACTTCGTGTGCGGACCTCTTTGTATGATCGTCGAGGTGATCGGCGAGGTGCTGATGCCCTCCTTCTTTGCCAGGGTGATGAACTTGGGCTCTGCCTTCCAGGGGATCGAAAAGGAGATCGCCGCGGCGGCTGAAGCCATTGGCGCGGGTACGGCTTACGATCCCGAAACGCTGGCAACCTTCGTCAAGCATTTGGGAAACGACGCACTTTCCTCGGCAATGTCTCTTTTTGAAGGGGCTTTTGAAAGTGGTGACACCGTGGGCGCGCAAGCCGCACTTGCCAAAATGGCAGAGGCGGCAGAGCTTGTTACCGCAGAGCCCTACGTTTGGCAGACCATGGGCACCGCTCTTCTGATGGTGCTGGTGGCGCTGATCATGATGCTCGGCGGCGTGGGCGGTGCATATTTCGGCTCCAAGGCGTCGGTCAACTTTGGTGCAGATCTGAGAAACGATCTTTTTTCCAAGGTGCAGGGCTTTTCCTTTGCCAGCATCGATAAGTTTTCCACCGGATCTCTTGTGACCCGACTGACCAACGACGTCACCCAGATCCAGAATACCGTGAATATGATGCTTCGTATGATGCTCCGTTCCCCCGGTATGATGATCGGTGCGCTCATTATGGCAATTTCGCTTCGCCCCGACCTGTCGGTCATTCTGGCGGTGGTTCTGCCCCTGATGCTTTTGTCGGTGGGTGCCATCGTGCTGGTGGGCTTCCCCCGCTTTGGCAGAATGCAGGAAAAGATGGACGCGCTCAACTCCACCGTGCAGGAAAACATCACCAACGTGCGGGTGGTCAAGTCCTTTGTCAGCGAGGAGCGGGAAAAGGAAAAGTTCAGAACTGCCAACAGAAATATGAAGAACGCAGGTATGTCGGCAATGAAGGTGATGATCTTTATGTCGCCGGTGATGACCATTTTTATGAACGTGACCACCATGACCATCCTTTGGTTTGGCGCGCGGATGGTGCAGAACCACGGTATGGAGATCGGTGACCTGTCGGCGTTTATCTCCTACGTAACCCAGATCCTCTCCTCTTTGATGATGGTGACCTTTATGATCGTCTCCTTCTCCCGTGCGGCGGCGTCGGCAAAGCGTATCAACGCCGTGCTTGACGAAAAGACCGATCTGACCGATGAAAATGCAGGGCGCAAGGAGGCGGTGATCGAGAAGGGCGAGATCGTTTTCGAGAACGTGACCTTCCGCTACTATAAGGGAAGCGAGGACCCCGTTCTCTCCAAGATCGATTTGAAGATCCCCGCAGGCAGTACGGTGGGCATCATCGGCTCTACCGGATGCGGCAAGACCACTCTCGTGTCGCTCATCCCCCGTCTTTACGATGCGGACGAGGGAAGGGTGCTTATCGACGGCATCGACGTGAAGGACTATTCGCTTTACAACCTGCGCGAGGGGGTGGGTATGGTGCTTCAGAAGAACGTGCTGTTCTCGGGCACCATCGAGTCAAACCTTCGGTGGGGCGATCAGGAGGCGGATATGGATGCCATCTTAGAGGCTTCCACCCTGGCGCAGGCAGACAAGTTCGTGTCCACCTTCAAGGAGGGCTACGACACCGAGCTTGATCAGGGCGGCACCAACGTTTCGGGCGGTCAGAAGCAAAGGCTTTGCATTGCAAGGGCGCTTCTGAAGAAGCCCAAGATCCTGATCCTTGACGACTCCACCTCTGCAGTGGACACCGCCACCGAGCGGCAGATCAGGCAGGGTCTTGCCGATTATCTCAACGACTCCACCAAGATCATCATCGCACAGCGCATCAGCTCGGTGAAGGACGCCGACCTGATCGTGGTGATGGACAACGGCAGGATCGCCGCTGTGGGAGACCACGAGGAGCTGTTGGAGATCAGCGAGGAATATAAGGAAATTTTTGTCTCCCAGACCGATGGGCGCAGTCAGCCCGTCGCTGCGGCAAAGGCGTGAGAGGGGAGGATGAAGAATATGGCAAAAAGAAGTCTTGAAGAGCTGCAAAAGCAGTATACATCCTCCGCACCCGCAAACGGAAAGGGCGGACCCGGCGGTCCCGGAAGACCGATGGGCCCGGGCAGAGGCGGCCCCATGCGGGGCAGAATGGGCGGCAAGCCCAAGGACACCAAGAAGACCCTTTTGCGGATGTTCGGCTATCTTGGGAAATTCAAATTAAGACTGCTGGCAGTCCTCTTTTGTATGCTTGGGTCTACTCTTACCGCGCTTGTGGCATCCTTTATGTTAAGCCCGGTGATCAACCGCATCGCAGGGGTAGAGCTTGACGAAAAGGCGGGCGTGTTCGTCCGTCTTGCCGATAGGATCTTTGACTCTCTGGCGTCTACCCCTCTTTTTGAAAGCCTGCTTTCAAGAGAGGATTTCACCCCGATGCTGGTCTATCTTGCGGCGGCGATCTGCATTATGGCGTTTATCTATCTGTCGGGCATTGCCTTCAACTACCTGCAGGGCAGACTGATGCTGTCGGTCTCTCAGGGGGTGGGCGAGAACCTGAGAAACGATCTCTTTGAAAAGCTGCAGACCCTGCCCGTGCGCTATTTTGATGCCAACAGCACGGGCGAGGTGATGAGCCGCTTTACAAACGACATCGACAACATCGATATGATGCTCAACAACTCCTTGATTTCGGTGATCTCGGGCACCATTTCTCTTGTGGGTACCTTCGTCTTTATGATCACCACCAATATCTGGCTGACGTTGATCATCCTGCTCTTTACCCCCATCTTCATTTTCGGTGGCGGTATGATCGCCAAGCGCAGCTCCAAGTATTATAAGGGACAGCAGTCTGCCCTTGGCGCGGTCAACGGCTACATCGAGGAGTCGGTGACGGGACAAAAGGTGGTCAAGGTCTTCAACCACGAGGAAACCTGCGTGGAGGAATTTGAAACGCTCAACGACGATCTGCGGGATAAGCAGTTCAAGGCGCAGTTCTTCGGCGGCATTATGGGTCCCATTATGGGCAATACCTCTCAGATCACCTACGCCTTCACCGTGTGCGTCGGCGGCGTGCTGATGTTCCTTACCGGCTTTACCCCCGGTGAGCTGACCGTCTTCTCCACCTACTCAAGACAGTTCTCCCAGCCCATCAATATGATCTCCCAGCAGATGTCGGCGGTGTTCTCCGCTTTGGCTGGTGCGGAAAGAGTCTTCTCGGTGATGGATATGGAGCCCGAGCAGGCGGATGCCCCCGATGCAGATCCCATGCCCGATATGAAGGGCTACGTGAGAATGGAGAACGTCACCTTCGGCTATCTGCCCGACAAGACGGTGCTTAAAAACATCTCCCTTTACGCCAAGCCCGGTCAGAAGATCGCCTTCGTGGGCTCTACGGGCGCGGGCAAGACCACGGTGACAAACCTGCTAAACCGCTTCTACGATATCGAAGAGGGCAGTATCACCATCGACGGCGTGGACATCAAGCAGATCAAGAGAGAGGTGCTTCGAAAGAACATCGCAATGGTTTTGCAGGATACCCACCTGTTTACGGGCACCGTGATGGAGAATATCCGCTACGGCAGACCCGACGCCACCGACGAAGAGGTGATCGCCGCGGCAAAGACCGCCTCGGCGCACTCCTTCATTATGCGTCTGGAGCACGGCTATCAGACCATGCTCACGGGCGACGGCGCAAACCTGTCCCAGGGTCAAAGACAGCTGTTGAATATCGCCAGAGCCGCAATCTCCAAAGCCCCCATATTGGTGCTGGACGAGGCGACCTCCTCGGTGGATACCAGAACCGAGCGGCATATCGAGCGGGGTATGGATCGGATCATGAGTACCCGTACCACCTTCGTTATTGCCCACAGACTGTCCACCGTCCGCAATTCCAACGCCATTATGGTGCTTGAAAAGGGCGAGATCATCGAGAGAGGCACCCACGAGGAGCTTCTGCAGATGAAGGGCAGATACCACGAGCTTTACACCGGTAAAGCAGAGCTTGACTAAATAGCTGCATCAACCATCAAAAAAGGGCAGATCCCGCGGGATCTGCCCTTTTCTCTTGAAAAGGTCCTTTTAAACCAGACTTGTTTTGTTTAAGATCAGCGTACTGAGTGCCCCAAGACCCGATGCAAAGAGCAGACCTCCCGCAAGGCAAAGACCTGCGTTTGCGACGGTGGAGCTTAAGGGAGTGATCATCGACACCGTCATAAAGAGAAGCATTCCGCCCCCAAGCGATCCGCAGATCGACAGCCACGCCCTCTTTTTTGCCGCTATAGAAATGAGGGTGAAGATGGACACGAAAACCGGCATCAAAAAGATCTTGGACAGCAGACACATCAAAAGATTCATAGCGTTTAGTCCGTGTAAATCAAAGGACAGCCCCGCAATGGCGCCGCCAAGGGCTGAGCCGATAAAATAGAGGATCAGCATGGACGCACCGCACAAAAATCCCATAAGGGTCTTTGAGATCACGTAGTCCCCCTTTTTTGCCCGCACGGTGAAGAGATTTTTGGCATATCCGCTTCGAAAATCCTCTGCAATAAAGAGGCAGACGAAGACGCACACCCCCATAAAGGTCATATTCACGTTGCACATTCCAAAAACGTCCATACCGCCCATATCCTCGCCCCCGGGCAGGGTGCCGATATTCTGCCAGGCGTTTTCGGGTCCCTCCATCACGGTAACCTCGCCCGTCTGCTGATTGACGCTTTCGGACCCGTCCATCATTGCCATCATCACCGTCATCAAAACAGGCATTACCAGCGCGCTGGCAAGGAGAATGTAAAAAACGCGGGATCTGAGCATCCGTTTAAAGTCCACCTTCAGCATACTATTCAGGCGCTTCCAAAAGCCAAAGGATTCAAAGCTTACCGATTTTTCCATTATGATCTGCCTCCCTTCATTAAGTCGATATAGTATTCTTCAAGACCGATCTTGTTCTTTTTGATCTCGGTGACGGGAATGCCCTGCTCGTAAAGGTATGCCACCACCTCTTCGGGAGTGGTCAGGTCGTAAACGCGGATATATCCCGCCTCATCCTCCTCCACACGGGCGTATTTACAGCCGAGCAGAGCCTTCGTTCTGCTCATTTCTGCGCTTTGTAAAGCCACGTAGGTGCGGCAATCGGCGTCAAGCTGTTCTGAAGTCATCTCGCGGATCATCTTTCCCCCGCGGATGATGCCGTAGTGGGTCGCCACCTTCTGAAGCTCTCCCAACAGATGGGAGGAGACAAGGATGGTGCGTCTGCCGTCCTTTACGATGTCAAGAAAGATCTCTCGCATAATGCGCATACCGTCGGCATCAAGTCCGTTGAGCGGCTCGTCCAGCACCAAAAGGGCAGGGTCTCCCAAAAGTGCCATGGCAATGCCCACTCTCTGCTTCATACCCAGCGAGCAATTTTTATATTTGTTGCCTGCCGCGCCCTCCATACGAACCAGCTTCAAGGTCTTGACGACCTCCTTTTCGGCATCGGGGATGGAGAGGTTTGCCGCCTGCAGCATCATATTGTCAAACACCGTCAGTCCGCCAAAGCAGCCGGGAGCTTCGATCAAAACGCCTATCTTGGCTCTGACGTCCTTGTCGGTATGATCCCTGCCGCAGATCCTGATGCTGCCGCCGCTTTTGGGGATCAGTCCGCAGATCATTTTTTCGGTGGTGGACTTACCCGAGCCGTTTTCGCCGATGAAGCCGTATACGGCACCCATCGGGACGGTCATATCCAAGGAACAAACGGCTTGCTTTGAGCCGAAATTCTTACAAAGTCCTTTTATTTCTATTGCATTCATATCCCTTTTCCCCTTTCTTAATAAACGTCGCTTTTTGACAGAAGCTTCGTGCCAAGGAAATTGTAGAAGAGCGCCCACGCTACGGAGACCGCAAGGCAGACGATCAGCGCACCTATCCCGCTTGAAAGATTGGCGTTGACCGAGGCGCCGTAAAGAAAGACGTTCAGGATGGCGGTGGGGATGGGCAGCTTTTCCACGATCGCCGCCGCACCGATGATGAGAATGCCCGTGCCGAAGAAGAAGGAGGAGGCGATGGAAATGCCGAAATATTTGCGGAAGATCACGTTCAAGAAGGTGTAAAGGCTTGCCCAACCCAAGGACATGACCATCTTCCCCGCAACGGCAACCACAAGAGAGCCCACGTTTACGGCGGTGTCGTAGCCTGCAAACAGACCGCCGACGATGCCGCCGATCAGATAGGTCAGGCACATACACGCCATAGCAAAGGCGCAGACGATGCTTTTGGAGATCATATAGTCCTGCTTTTTGGCGTGGGTGGTGAAGAGCTGCTTCACGTAGCCGCTTTTGTAGTCGTGACCGATGAAGACCGACACCATAATGCCGCCGAAAATGAAGACCATATTCATATTGGCGTAGTCGGCAATGGTTTCAACAACGTAAAGGGATTTGGAGGCGGCAACGATCTGCCAGAGATTGGAGTAAAGAGGAGTGCTTGCTCCGCCGTTGGGGGCGGGCATCATGGTCATTGCCGAGATCATTGCGGGGATGATCGCCGCAATGAAGAGAAAAATGTAGAACATCGGGGTGTGAAAAAGGCGGTAAAAGTCCACGCCCAGCATTCCCTTGATGCGCTTCTTAAAGCTCGGTGATTCAAATTGCAACGCGTTGGTCATTTTATTGCTCCTCCTTTTTGGACATCAGCTCCACGTAGTATTCTTCAAGCCCGATCTTGTTTTTGTGGATCTCGCTGACCGGGTGTCCCTTTTCCATTAAAAGCGACACGACGGCGGCGGTATCGTTCACGTCGTAAAGGCGCAGATAGCCCTCTTCTTCGCGCACGTCGCGGTAGTTTTTTTGAAGAACTGCCTTTGCGCCCTGCAGGTCCTTCGTTTTAAGCGATACGAACACCTGCGCGCGGCTGTCCATTTCCTCAGCCGAAAGCTCCATGATCAACTTTCCCTGTCGGATGATGCCGTAGTGGGTGGCGATCTTTTCAAGCTCCCCGAGAATGTGGGAGGAGATCAGTACCGTACAGCCGTAGTTTTGGGTGATATCCACAAGGATCTCTCTCATCATCCGCATACCGTCGGTGTCAAGACCATTGATGGGCTCGTCAAGAATGAGCAGGGCAGGGTCTCCCAGCAGTGCCATGGCAATGCCGATGCGCTGCTTCATACCCAGCGAGCAGTTTTTGAACTTTAATTTGGCGTGCTCCTCCATACGAACGATCTCTAAGACTCTTGCAATCTGTTTATCGGCGTCCTTTAACCCCAAGTTTAAGGTCTGCATCTTTAAATTCTGATAGACGCTGGAGTTTGGAAAACAGCCTGCGTTTTCAATAAGCGCGCCCACTCTGGCGCGCACCCCGGGGTCGGTATAGTCCTTGCCAAAGAGGGTGATCTGCCCCTCGTCGGGCACCAGATGTCCGCAGATGAGCTTTTCGGTGGTGGATTTGCCCGAGCCGTTTTCGCCGATGAAGCCGTAAATTGCTCCCACGGGAACGGTCATATTCAGGTGATCCACGGCATACAGTCCCCTGAAGCTTTTGGAAAGATTTCTTATTTCAATAGCGTTCATTTGCCTTTTCTCCTTTATTTTTGACGCAAGGACAAGACGGTGCGCCGCGCCGCCTTGTCCTTGCGGTATTATTTGCTGCCCTTTGCCGAGGCGATGCGCGCATCTGCCTGCGCCTTGCGCTGGGGTGCCTTTTGAATCTGCTTGTCTCTTTCTGCTTTCAAAACAGCCTTTCGGGTCTCGGGCTTGCCCATTGCCTTGGCTTCCTCCCACTGCGCCTTGGACTCCGCCTTTACAGCCGCCATATTTGCCTTATCCACCTCGTGCTGTGCCTTTGCGCTTTCTTTCATATCCGAAAATGCTTTTTTCAAGAAATTTGCCATTGCTCGATTCTCCTTTTGATCGTTTTTCCGTTTTATTTGTCGTTGTGTTAGCCGTTTTTAAGCTCGGGGAAGCTTTTCTTGAAGGGAGGGGATCTCTTCGGTCACGAATGCGGTGCAGGTGAAGATTTCGCCCGACTGCCCAAGCGTTATGCCTGCCGCCGCCATGTCCGAGTCCATACCCAGGCAAACGCCCGTTTCGTCATCCACGTAGTAGGAGTAGGTCACGCCGGTGTTGTCATTTCCAACGCCCAGCTTATAGACGGTGCAGGTCCGACCGAGGAGCGTCTCTTCTCCCTCCTGCTTGGCGGTGGGCATAAACTGCTTTTTGGACTGCTCGGCGTAGTCAAGAAAGGCGGCGGTCGCCTCGTCTACCGCCTTGGCGGTGTATTTTACGTCCTCGTCACGCAGGGTGAAGACGCCGTCCTCGTCCTTTTCGTAAAGCAGGAAGCTGTCGCCGCTCTTGATGAACAGCTTTTCTTCATCCTTGTTTTTGAAGTACACGTTTCCTTCTCCGTCCACCGTCTTTGCCACGGTGAAGACAGTGCCGTCCTCTGCAGTCACTTCGTAGGCGATGGCGTAGCTGTCGGGCAAAGCCACCGCGTCATTCAGATTTTTCAGGATCTGGGTGTTGCAAGAGCAAAAGCCCAAAAGCAGGACGAGGGGCAGGGTGAGGGACAGTGCGCGGATCATAAATCCTTTCATAGGTCAAGCTCTCTTTCTTTTACGTTTTTTTTCATTCATCGTGAGGCTATTTTACTCCCTTGATGTTTTTCGTTTTTTTGAGAAATGTTTGAGAAATATTAAAAGGAGCGTTTTTTTAGAGCTTTTCAGAAAAAATGCCCCTTGACATTGACGCGGCGTCAAGTGGTATGATATACTAAACGGGGGTGAGAGAATGGCACAAAAAGTGCTTTACGATATTTCAGAGGTCTGCAGAATGCTGGGGGTGACCTCAAGGACTCTTCGCTTTTACGAGCAAAAGGGGATCATTGAAAGCACCTTGGCGGGGGGATCCTTGCGCCGTAGGTATACCGAGGAGCAGGTGGCGCACATCCGAAACGTTCTGGTTTTGAGGGCGCTGGGTTTGTCTATAAAGGCAATTGCGGCATTACAGAATCAGAATACCGATTTGAAAAGTGCAGTGCTTTTGCGTCGTGCAAAGATCCTCGCCTTGATGGATCAGCACCATCGGGAATTGCATCTTTTAAATCAAGCCCTCGGGGCGCTGGAGCGGGATGAAAATATATTTGAGGAGCAGAATGCCCCTTCCTTTCCGATAGAAGCAACGACCTTGGAAGGGCTTGTGAGCATCTGCACCGATGCCATTATTTTCGGCAAAACAGAGGAGCTTTACAGGCATTTGGGCAGGACGCTGAAGGACTATATGCCCCCCGAGGCATACGAAAGGATCAGAGAAGACACACTTGCCCCGCTGGGATGCTTTGCGGCGGCGGAAAAGACAGAGCGCGACCCCGTGTACCCCAACGTGGTTTACCAATATCTGCGCTACGAAAAAATGGGATTGCTGATCAAATTCGTTTTCACAAAGGAAGAGATCGGCGGACTGTGGATGGGATATTATCAGCTGTAAGGAAGATTTATGAAACGCATTTTTGGAATTGTTATGATGATATTGCTTTTGTCCGCTTTCACTTCTTGTCAGGTTCATTGGTTTGGCAAGAGCGTTGAGGTGCCTTGGTGGATGATTGCTGTTCCTGTTTGTCTGATTTTAGCGATAGCGCATAGTTATTTGGTTACAAGAAAATATAAATGTCCCGTGTGCGGGGAGGTATTCTTTCCCAAATGGTATGAGATTTCCTCTTGGATTCATTGGGGAGATGAACGTGTGGTGAAGTGCCCACACTGCCAAAGACGGGGCTTTTGCGGGCGGGCAAGAAAGGAATGACGATGATACGAACGATCTATTATATTGTTGCTGTTTTATTGAATGCTTTTGCCGCGGTTTTCTTTTATCGGCAGATCCATATTACTTTTTTGTCCCTTGTCCCCTTTTTGCTGATGCTTTTGATGCTCTTTCAGGGCTTTTATTTTAAAAAAAGTGCAGAAGAAGCAGAAAAGGTCGGTGCTTCCACCGCATACGGCTCCGATCTGACAGAAAGCGAGGAGAAAAAACTCTTTTCTTATAATGCAAACTCTCTTTTTGCATTCATCCCCCTTCTTGTGCCCTTTGTTCTTTTCTTTCCTTCGGGCTTTAAGCTGCTTTCGATCCTTGTTTACCTGTTTGGTTTTGTTTCGGGCTCTCTTTTTTACCGTGTGCGCAGTAACAAGGAGCGCCGCAGGCGGGCAAAGGCTCAAAAAGAGGATCTGAAAAAACAACGGCAAAGAGAAGAGCAGGGCAGATGGAAATAGCTTGTGTGCCTGCAAAGGAAAACGCCATAGCGTCTTTTCAAGAACGCTGTGGCGTTGTTTATTATTCCTTATAAACGAGATCCAGCAAAATGTGCTGGGGATGGTCGCCGTACTTTTCGCCGAAAAGATTGATGCCGCCGCGGTTTTTGGCGTCCTCCTTCACTCCGATACGAAGGGTCAAAAGGGAAGGACTGCCGTTTTCCTCAAGGTCGGCGATGCGGGTGTCCGAAACGGGCTCGCCGTCAAGGAAGGTGCCTTCTTTTTTGACCTCGATCTTCTTTAAAAGCCCGTATTGGGTGCCCGAACGCCACCATTTGGGGGTTAACGCCCCCTGCCTTACTCCAAAGTCGCCGGGCAGGGTGAGGGTGCAAAGGGGCACGCCGTTGATCTCAAAAAAGATATCCGACTTCCAATCCTCGTTATATCCGGGTGCCTCCGAGCAAAGCTCCAGCGATAGGGAAAGCCCGCAAAGCCTCTTTCCCTGCGTTTGCCTTAAGGGGACCTTGTATTCAAGATAGCCGTAGTCAAACCAAAGAAGCTGTGCCTTATGCCGCAGGGGGGCATAGAAGGTGGAGGGATCGTCCCTTCTGCCAACGTAGCCCTCTTCGCTGAGCATCCCGCAGTATTTTCCGATCTTGAAATCGGTATAGCTTCCGATGGGGATCTCCTCGCGGTAAAGCTCTGCTTTGCTTTGGGAGCCTGCGGAAGCGGGCACCAGATCGATACGGATCTGCTCATACTGCCTTGACAGGATCTTGCTCTGCCCGCGGTTGCCTTCCTTTCGGACCACCGAGATGATCCCTGCCTTTAAAAGGACACTCACGTGCTCGGAGGTGGTGGACAGCGGGACGTTCAGCCTTTCGGCAATCTCCCAGATGCTCAGTGTTTTTCCGCTAAGCAGGCGCAAAATATCCCGCCTGGTTTTGCAGTTTAACGCCTTGATGATCCGCTCGCTTTGTTCCTCGTCCTTCAGGTCTACCGAAAGGACCTTGTTGGAGAACTTTTCCATCTGCCATCCACCTTTCTTTTTTGCTTTATATGGGCTTTATGCCTTTTTCTTTTTGAGCACTACGAAGAGTGCACAGCCTGCAACGATCGCCAGAACTGCGATGATTGCGGTAGCGTCGCCTGCCTGAGGAGGATCGATGGGATCATTCCCCCCCTCCTTAAAGCTTACCGAAAGGGTCACTTCCTCCTCAGGCATTGTAAAGGAGCCTGTATCACCGTCAAGGGTGATGGCAAGATCGTCAATTGAAGAAGTGATCTTATCAATAACCTGTCCCTCGGGGATGCTGACGGTAAATTTCACGGTGTCGCCCGCATAGGCAAGGGCACTTTCACCTGTCAAGCTTTCGCCAAAGAACACCTTGATTTTGTCGGTATTTAACCAAGTCACACCCGTTTTCTTTTCGGGCGCGTCGGTGACCTTCAGCCAGCTCCAGTATGTGGAGGGCACCGTCTTGCCGTGGTATTTGCCGGCACTGGCAAAGTCCACCAAGCGGAAGGTCTTTTCGCCCACCGTTACGTCAAAGAAGAGCATGGCATCCTCTTCCCCACCGGTGGTAATGACTGCGCTTTCCAGTTCCTTCACGGTGAATTTGGTCACTTGGGTAGCGGTGGAGGCGTAGTATTTGTCAAGAGTCAAGAGGACAGGACCATAGAATACCGAAGCAAAGCCCTTTTGTGCCCGCTCCCCCGTTTGATAGGTGAAGGACAGAGCAATGTTTAATTCGATGGTGTCGCCGTTTTTAAAGGTCTTGTTGATTTCAAAATATTCACCGCTCTTTGCGTTGACCGTCTTGCCGTCAAAGGATACGGTGGAGCCGTGTGCCCAGGTAGGGATGCGCAGATTCAAGGTGAAGGCGGTGTCCTGCTCTAAGCCCGAAACGGTCAGGCTCACCTTGCCGTTTAAGGGATATTCGGTCTTTTGTGTTAGCGTCACCGTCTTGTCCCCCACCTTGGTGGTGATGGAAGAAGGACCGTAGTAGTTTAAATACAGGCTGTTTTCGCCGCTCATAACTGCCCACCCGCTGAGCTGTCCGATGCCGCGGGCGTAGTTTGCTTGACAGCAGTTCATATCGGGGGAGGTGCTGTTATACTGGAAGGCGATATCCTTTTGCGAGGGCACCCGTCTGCCGTCATACCCGCCGCCGTGAAAGTCGGCAGAGCCTTGAATACCGTCCTGGGGGGTGTTGTAGGTGCAGTATTTGTCATCGTCAAGAAGACCGCCAAGAACCCCGTTGAGGTAGGAGCGCTCCAGCTCGTCGGCAACGCGCACGCTTTGATTGTAGCGGTAATACTCGTTGGTGAGCGCCGCCCAAGCGATGGTACAGCAGGTCTCCACGATCCCCTCTGCAAAGGGGTCGCCGCAGGCACCTTCGTTTGTGGTGAAGGTGCCGCCGTTATGCACGTCGGTCTTCAAGACGCTCTCCCACACGAAGGACATCACCTCATAGTATTCTTTGTTGCCTGTTTCCTCGTAAAGGATGCCAAGGGTCATCACCATGTGTAAAACTTCCCATCTTAGGCACTTGGAGGAGGCAAAATCTCTGCCCTTGAGAGCACAGTCATACCAGCTGTTCTTTTCGCCCTTGCAGTCCTCTTCGATGATGCGGATGGCTTCGTCAAGATATTTCTGCTCACCCGTCACTTGATACATCATGGCGTAGCCGTGGGCAATGCCGCGGTTTGTCTCCTCGCCCCCTGCCACGATGTAGCTTCTGTCCTTAAAGGTGTCGTAGATGCAGTCAAGGCATTTCTTTGCCACCTCAAGGGCGGTGTCGCTTCCCGTGAGCTTATACCATTCCACAAGACCCACGATGCAGTGATATTGGTTCCATAGATCCCAGTTGCCCGAGGAGATCGAATAGCGCGCCCCGCCAAGGAATACGCCAAGGTAGCCGTCCTTGCCCTGCGCTTTTGCAAGATCGGTAATGATCTCGTCAGCCGCATCCTTCAGCGCTTCGTCGGGGGTGGCTCTGTAGCAATACGCCATACCGGTGAGCAGCTTGCCCACAAACTCGCCGTACCAGATCATAATAGAGCCGGTGTAGCTGTTTCTTTTGGAAACGCCGTCAATGCTCCAAGCGCTCTTGGCGGTATTATGCGCATCCACGGTCGAGAAATCGTCGATAAAGAAGGTCTTGCCCACGAAATCGCCCTTCACGGAGAGCTGGAACTGCACAACCTTTGAAAGGTCAAGCTTTCCGTTACCCCCTTCCTGCCAGTAGCGGGAAAAGGCGGTGGTATTTAAAGGCAGAAGGATCTTGCCCTTAAAGGAGGCGGGCAGGGTGAAAAATCCGCCTGCCGTTACGGTTACGGTACTTTCGCCCTTCTGATCGTCGATCAGTGTGAGGGCAGTACCCGTTTTCAAGCTGTAGGACTCTCTGCCTACCGCATTTTCTTCAAAGGCAACGCGGAATTTTACGGCGCTGTCAATGTCCGAAGCATCTACACGGATTTGTAAATATTCAGCACCGCTCCAATCGGTGGCGGCGGAGGGGTCATTGGCAAAGCGAATGTCGCGGTCAAAGCTGGCGGTGTCTGCCGCAGTGGGCACCTTTTTCATGGTAAAGCCCAGGGCTTTGCCCCCGTCCTTGTCGTGCACGTCAATGTCAAAGTGGCTGTCCACGCCAAACCAGTCGGCGCCCAGGAGCTTTTCAAGCGCCAGCCCCTCGGAATTGGCAATGGCGATCTGATCCACGATTCCGCGGTTGTTGTGGTATGCCTCGATCTGCCAGTTTTTTACGTTGCCGATGAGATTTTCGCCAACGTAGCCTGCAAGATCCATATTGGTTACTTCACTTGTCAAAACGGTGCCCTCGCTTTCTTTTTCGTCATCGGCAAAAGCCGCGGTGCCCGATAGCGGGATGCTTCCAAGCAGCATCGTTCCGCAAAGAAGGAGCACTAAAAGTCTGTTTTGCAGTTTTAAGGTTGCTTTCATCACAAACTCTCCTTTTGGTGTCTTTATGATGCTTTTATTATAGAGCCTCTTTACGGATTTTGCAAGAATAACTTCGGTTTTTGTAAAAACGCGCTCTTTGTTTCGGCGAAAGCCGAAGTCTTTTCTTAAAAGCAAGGCGCTCGCGGGGAGCGCCTGAAAAACGGAGATTAAACGTCCTGCCGATTCTTTTTCCGCTCTGCCATCAGATCCTCAAAGGAGAGCCCGTAGCGCTTGGCGATGTCCTTGGCGTAGCTCTTGCCGTCGGGCAGGGTGCGGTGGATCTTGTAGGAGCGTTTGCCCCCCTCTTCAACGCCTGCCACCAGATTGTCGATCTTGGAGCGGCAGGAGGGCAGGGCGTTTAATTCCTGCACGCTGCCCGCCAGCTCGTGGATGTGGGTGGCAAAGATGCCTCGGCATCCAAAGGCGGAAAGGGCAAGGAGCAGCTCCTTACCGATGGCGGCTGCCTCCAGAGAGTCGGTGGAGGACAGCGTTTCGTCCATTAAAACCAGACTGTATTCCCCGAGGGTTGAAAACATATCCTTTAAGCGGGCGCACTCCTCGCCAAGCCGTCCCTTGCCCACGGTGGAGTCGGAAAAGGTGGCAAAATGGGTGTAAATACGTTCCACGGGGCTGATCTTGGCACTTTTTGCCGCCACAGGCAGACCCAGCTGAAACATGATCTGGGCAATGCCCGCCGCCTGCAGGATCACCGATTTGCCTCCGCGGTTGGGGCCTGTGAGGACGTAGAGCATCCCCTGCTCGTCAAAGGAAAGATCGTTTAAAACGATCTGCGCTTTTGGGTCCTTTTGCCTCAGCTTTTCGGCAACGGCGGGATTATAAAGTCCCTCTGCCGCAAAGCATTTTTCTTCCTTGGGGCGTGCCTTGGGGGTGCAAAGGGGAAGCTTGAGCTCCCGAAGCCTTCCGATGATCTGCGCACCGCTTGCAAGATAGCGGAATTCGGTGCTGAGTGCCAGCCAGGGAGCGGTGTTCATTGCAAAATACTTTTTGAGCATTGCCTGCCAGCCCCTCAGACCCGAGGAGACGATTTTCTTCAGCGCATCACCCACCGAAATGTTCAGCGCCGCCGCTTCTCTTGGGGTAAAGGCTCTTCCCGTAACGTAAAGGGGGGCAAGGGTGGTCATTTCTCCCTTTTCCTCCATCCGCAAAAAACGGCTGACCAGGTCGCCCGAATGGAAGTATTCCTCGTTTACCGAAAGGATGCCCGACTCGTAGGGTGTCAGATTGGCGTCTAAATTGATGCCCACCGTCAGACTCTTGATGCCGCTGATCTTGTGGGAGAGGGTGGAGACCCCCTTGCGCAACGCCTGATGCTCGGGATTTTCCCATTCTTCCTTCACCCGATCTGCAAGGGTCAAGAATGCCTCGGAGGAAAGCCGTCCTTCAAGCCCGCCCAAGCCCTCGTGCAGTCGGTTTATAAAATCAAGATACAGCTCCACCTCCTTGATGGAGTAGAGCATGGTCTCGTTGGTCTGCCCGCTTTCCTTCACCTTGCGCAGAGCGTCGATGCTTTCAAGGGTCTCGGCGCATTCGGCGCACAGCGCGGACAGGTCGGGCAGAGCCATCAGATCGGCAAAGGCCTGCTCGCGGTAACGGATGGTTTCCACGTCGTCGCTGACGTAGGCAATCCAGTCGATTCCGCGGGCGTAAAGAAGCCAGCCCGCATCAAGCTGTTTGATGGTCTCTTCAATATTGCAAAAGGAAAGAGGGTGGTGCTGTTGCGGTGTTTTGTAGATCAGAGAGAAAAAGGATCGTTCCATAAGTCCTCCTTAAAGCAGAGAGATGAGCGCCAGCACACCGCATCGAATGAAAAAGGATGCGGCAAGAAAGGGCAGATTTAAAAGAAAGAGTGTGAGCAAAAAGGGAAAAAGCTTGTAGCCGTGGCGTCGGCATCTGACAAAGAGCTTGTGGTAAAGCAAAAGGCAGAGGGCGTATATCGGCACCATCAGCCCGAATAAAAAGAGATTAGCCGAAAGGATATAGGCGGCAAAGGCGATGAGGGTGATCTTCACCGCCTGCAAAAGCAGGGCACCGTGGGGCGAGAGGATATAATATACCGTGCCGTCGTCGTTGATGCGATCGACCTGCCGTTCTCGTGCGCTCATCTTTCCTCCTTTTTTCTGTGGCTTGACAGACCCTTCACTTTTCTGTATACTTATTTTACACCATACGCCCCCTTTTGTCAACGGCAGACCTGTCAAAAGGGCTCAACCATCGGTTGAGGGCAAAAATTTTACAGCTTGAAAACAAAAAATCCGCCGCAAGGGCGATCAAAAGAGGGAGCGGGAAAAGAGTTGTAAAAAAATATAAAAAATTTCAAAAGTGCGTTGATTTCTTTCAAAAAAAACTGACATATATAGCAGAGGATGCAAGACTGTGTCTAAAACAATAAAAAAGGAGGATATTCTATGAAGTACGCTTTGAAGATCTGTTGTGTTTTGCTTTCCGCACTGTTTTTGCTTTCGCTTGGGATCTTGCCCTCCACGGCGACGGAAGAAGCACCTGCATACGCCTATGCGGACGGCGTTTTTCTGGCGCTCACAAGCCGCGGATACGTGGTAACGGGCGTTGCCGACGATGCCCTTGAGGGGGGAGAACTGATCATTCCCCAAGAATACGCAGGCGTTTTAGTCACCTTCATCGATGAGGAGGCTTTTGTAAACAACGACACCATTACAAGAGTGGTCATCCCGGGAAGCGTGCGTACCATTGGAAGATGGAGCTTTAACAATTGTACCCGTCTTGAGGAGGTCGTGATCGAACAAGGAGTTCAGACCATAGGATTTGGTGCATTCGTTGCTTGTCCTGTTTTGAAAAAGATCAATATCCCCAAAAGCGTGAAGACGATCGAGGGACATATGCTGGGATATTGTCCCGAGCTTGCGCAGGTGGACGTGGAAGAGGGAAATCCCCGTTACGGTGTGATCAACGAGTGTTTGGTGGATCTTGAAACAAAGACGCTTCTGTATTTTCTCACCGAAACCGCCACCATCCCCGACGACGGCAGGGTGAGCTCCATTGGTATGTGTGCGGGAACTGCCGCGGGTGGGCAGAGAATGAAGGAGCTGACCGTTCCGGCATCGGTGAAAACGCTGGAGGATACGCCCTTTGGAAATATGCAAATGTTGAAAAAAGTAGTCTTTGAGGGTGAGATCGACCACGTGAGAGTATACACCTTTCAAAACTGTACTGCTTTAGAGGAAATTGTTTTCCCGAAAAAGGTCAAGACTCTGGAGTTTCGCAGCATAGAGGATTGCATTGGGTTAAAGAGGATCGTTTTGCCGCAGATCATTGAGGAGAAGCTGGAGTTCAGCAGGATCGGCGGTGTCTCAATTGAAGAAATGATCTTTCCTGAGGGGTGGCAGTATGCCGGCTTTGAGACGATGACCGTCAAGGATCATATGATCATTTCAGATCAAAAGCTGTTGTTTGCTTGGGGAGACGTTGTTTTGCCCGATGACGGAAGCATCACGACGATCGGCGCGCGTTCCTGCTCCGCGGCGCGTATTGGGGACGAGTTGATCTTACCCGAGTGCATTACCGTCATCGAAGAATACGCTTTTTCTCAAAACGCTTCTCTGGAAAAGGTAACGCTGGGAAAAAGCATTCAAAACCTTGGAACAGGTGCATTTTCCCATTGCAAGAACCTTCGTGAGGTGCAGATCGATACCCCCCATACCACTTGGGGTATGAATGTGTTTAGTGGGTGTAGCGGTCTTGAGAAGGTGACCCTTCAGCCGGGACTTGAAAGCATTGCGCACGGAACCTTTTACGGCTGTAAAGCACTAAAGGAGATCGACCTTCCGCAAAGTGTGAAAACCGTCGGACAAAGCGCGTTTCGGGGGTGCGGCTTGGAGGAGCTGACTTTAAAGGAGGGCGTAAGGGTTCTTGAGAGTAATGCGTTTTCCTCGACCGCCCTTAAAAGCATCTCCTTGCACGAGGGACTTGTGGAGATTGAAGAATCTTGCTTTGGATATTGCAAGGATTTGAAGGAGGTTTCGCTCCCCTCAACGCTGAGCAGTATCGGTAAAAGTGCCTTTTTAGGCTGCACGTCCCTTGAAGAGGTGGTCCTGCCCGAGGGATTGAAAACGCTTGGAGTAGGTGTCTTTGGAGGATGCACGCGCTTGAAAAAGGTGGTTTTCTTCGGCAAATTGGAGACTCTGCCCGGCAGTACGTTTTCTGACTGTCCGACGCTTACCGATGTGGTTTTGGCAGAGGGATTGAAGCATATTGAAAAAAAGGCATTTGTGAACTGTCCTTCTCTTGAAAGGCTGGAGCTTCCCCTATCGTTGCAGACGGTGGCGGGCGGCGCCTTTGAAGGGTGCACTGCGTTGAACACCTTCGTTCTTCCGAAGGGCTCTGCGCTGAGATGGGTGAATGGATGCTTGCTGTCGGGAACCGTTCTGGTGCGGGGCACAAAGGGGTGCAGTCTTCCGGAGCTTGGCTATGCCGAGATCGGTGCATACGCCTTTGAGGGCTCGGATATTGAAGAGGTCTGCCTGCCTGTCAATTTCAGAATTATGAGAGAGCATGCGTTTAAGGATTGCAAAAAGCTGAGAAAGATCACCTTTCCTGCAGATTGTCTGCCCGGAAGCTTAAGCTCAACGGTAACGGTGGAAACTTGGTTTACGGGATGCGCTTCCTTGGAGGAGATCCGCATAACGGGTGACAAGAGATGGTATTCTGATGAGGATGGCTTGGCGTTGATCGACCAAAGATTTGATAGAGTGCTTGTGGGAACGACCTCGGGGTATATTCCCGATGATGGCATTGTGAATGAGATCGGAAGGCGCGCTTTTGCAGGGCGGCGCTTGCCCGAAAGGCTGGAAATTCCCGCAAATATCACCTGGATCCTACCTTCGGCGTTTGCGGGTGCCTTGAACGTGGAGGAGATCGTGGTACAAAGCGATCGCTTGAGCATAGACAGCAACGCCTTTTCGAATATGCCCGATTTGCGTCGATTGAAGAGCGAAAGCACGAACGACGCGCCGCAGAGCATCAGCCTTCGATATGACGCGTTTACGGGAAGCGAAGGTCTTGAGGAGCTTTGGCTGCCTCAAAGTACAGGCTTTAGTGATAAGGTTCTTGTGGGCTTTGATGGCTTGACTGTGTATTATCGGGGCACGGAGGATCAGTGGCATCAGATCGTTAAGGGGCGCCTTGATAAGGGGGAAGTGGTCTTTTTGGTAGAAGATCCTCCCCGAACGGGCGACGGTACGCCGCTGTTGTTCCTTGCGGCAGGGGCAAGCGGGCTATTTGCCGTGGCTCTCTTGGTGCTCCAAAAGCGGAAAAAGAAGGTTCTTTGACCCTCACAAAACAAAAATCCCGTTGCCCTTGGCGTGATACTCTTAACGGAGTATCACGCCGGTTCTATTCGCCTCTCGGCGAGTTCTATTGCTTCGCAGTGATATTCGGCTTACGCCGAGTGATATTCGCGGCTCACGCAGTGAGCATCGCGAGCTTTCAGGGCGAATAGAATATCACTGTGAGGCGTAGCCGAACAATATCACTGCCCGCAAGGGCAATATCACTCTTTGCGAAAGCAAAGAATATCACTCATAGACAGCAGAAAAAGAGAGAGTCTTACGGAATTTTGCTTCCGAAGCACTCTCTCTTCTGTTTTTATTGCAAGTTTCGCATTTGTTTTACAAATGCATCGGGCTGCGCCCATACCCCTTATAAAACTTCTCCGATAAGGACATCACCCATTTTGGGCAACGGGTGTGTTTTTGCTTAGTCTGCGGTGTAGGGCAGAAGTGCAACGACTCTTGCTCTCTTGATCGCAGTGGTCAGCTGACGCTGGTGCATAGCGCAGGTGCCGGTGATTCTTCTGGGAAGAATCTTGCCGCGCTCGGAAGTGAACTTTCTGAGCTTGTTTGCATCCTTGTAGTCAATGCACTTCACTTTTTCTACGCAGAATACGCAAACCTTTCTTCTCTTGCGGTTAGCGGCGTTCTGACGGTAGGGCGCCTTTGCGGGCTTCTCTTCTGCAGGAGCTGCAGCTTCAGCTACGGGCGCTTCGGTAGTAGCTTCAGGGGCAACGGTCTCTTCGGTTGCCACAATCTTTTCGTTATCCATCTTGCGAAATCCTCCTTTTAAATTTTAGAACGGAAGATCGTCTTCATTTTCTACTTGCTCGAAATGAGACGCATCCTCTGCGGGGCTTGCAAAACCGCCCTGGTCGCCTGCGTAGGGGTTATAGCCTGCGCTCTGACCGCCGCGGTTTTCCGATGCGCTGTCAACGAAGTTTGCTTCGTCAACGATGACTTCGGTGGCGTATCTCTTCTGGTTGTTCTGGTCGGTCCAGCTTCTTACCTGGATGTTGCCGACGATGCAGATGCAAGAGCCCTTGTGGAAATAGCGGGAAATGAATTCCGCAGTCTGTCTCCAAGCGACGCAATTGATGAAATCGGTCTTCTGCTCGGCACCTTTTGCAACTCTTCTGTTTACTGCCACCGAGAATGAAACAACGGGAGTGCCATTGGGGGTCTGCTTCAGTTCGGGCTCAGCGGTCAGTCTGCCGCCGAGGATCACCTTATTGAAATTGAAATTAGCCATCCCTTTGTCCTCTCTTATGCTTCCTTCTTTACAACGATGGAACGCATGATGCCTTCAGTGATGTGGTATACTCTTTCCAGCTCTGCAACGAAAGAAGCAGGAGCATTGAAGTTCACCAGCACGTAGTAGCCGTCGTTCACGTCGTCGATCGGATAAGCGAATCTACGCTTGCCCCATTCGTTAACTTCAGAAATCTCACCGTTTGCGGCGATCAGATTGGTGAACTTCTCCACCAGACCCTTCACAGCCTCTTCGCCGAGTCTCAAGTCAACAACAAAGATCGTCTCGTAAGACACATTTGCTTTTGCCATGTTATTTACACCTCCCTATGGACTTATCGGCCGTCAATTCTTTGATTTTTTTGTTTGACGGCAAGGAGAAAAGCACCTTTTGGGCGCAAGTTGCCCTATGGCGCTTCTCTGACGACTGATTATACCTCAAAAATCTTCTCTTGTCAAGGGGTTTTTTGAAATATTTTTCTTTTTCTAAAAGCTTCTTTGGCAGGAATGCAAAAACTTTCAAAAAACTATTGACAAACCCGTGAAGTTGTGGTATGCTAATCGAGCACGGAGGCATAGCTCAGCTGGTTAGAGTGCTTGCTTGACATGCAAGAGGTCACTGGTTCGATTCCAGTTGTCTCCACCAAAAATGAAAGCGACCTTTCGAGGTCGCTTTCATTTTTATCCAAGCCGACGAAGGAGGCTTGGTATGTAATCAATGCGCTTGCGCGTTGTATGTAATTGCGACGAAGTCGCGTATGGCATCACGCGCAAGCGTGCATATTCGTCGGCTTGATAACATGCAACACTTCGTGTTGATTCCATACAGCCCTTACGGGCTGAGGACATACCGCCTACGGCGGATTTCATCCACGGCTACGCCGTAAATGATGTTGCGCTCCGCGCCCCCGCCTTTTTCTCCCTCGTGTCTTGAAAATACCGGAAACTGTGATATAATGAAATCAGAAAGGCGGTGGAGATATGATCATAAAAAAAGAAGATTATATTATGGACGTTGACATTGAACAAACAAAAGAATATTATAAATCTCACACGCTTTGTAATTGCTCGGCTTGTCGCAATTATTACGTTCAAGTAAAAGATAACTTTCCTTTGTTGAATGATTTTTTACTTGAACTCGGTGTCAAAATTGAGCGTCCAGATGAGCTTAGCTATATTGAATCGGATAACGAAATCCAGTATCTTTGTGCAGCATATACTGTATGTGGAAAAATACTTGAATTTGACAAATACGAAATTGATTTATTTGAAGATAGCGGTGTTGTTAGCATCGTGTTCAACAACTCCTATATTCCAAACGAGCAAAAAACAGATTATTTTGTTTTAATGGTTTACAATATTCGCTTGCCGTGGATATTAAACGAGCCCTTTCCTGAACCGGAACCCATCAAGAAAAAATTGTTGATAAAATAAAGGCTATATTTTCAAAAAAATGAACAGCATCTTTTTTGTCAACTCGAGCCAAAAATGAAAGCGACCTTTCGAGGTCGCTTTCATTTTTATCCAAGCCGACGAAGGAGGCTTGGTGTGTAATAAACGCGCCCCGCGCATTGTATGTAATTGCGACGGAGTTGCGTATGTCATCATGCCGGGGCATGCATGCTTCGTCGGCTTGATAACGTACCTCAAAATAACTTGGCGTTTTTGTCAACGAGTCTAAAAAAACAAGAAACCCGATCGGCGGCTACGAATAGGGATGTTATCCCATAAGTAGTTGTTCGGAGCATAGGAGATATGGAAAAATCCATATCTCCTATTGCTTTTTATAGTTGCTTTGCCGTTATACGCACATAAGATCGTCGAGTTCTCCGAAGCCTTTGAAGAGGATTCGGATCTTTTGCTTGACCGCTTTCTTGGCGTGTTTGCTTTCCCGTTCTCCGATGATGATCTTATCAATCATCGTGTTGAGTATCTCCGGTGTCAGTTCGGTGATGTGCGTATATTTCTTTGCGATGGTGACGAACTGTTCTGCTCCGTTTGTCTGATCTCTCAGCGCCTCCATCTGCCGTCCAAGTACGGGAAGCTTGTCCTTGATGTCCGCTTGCTCCTCGTTGTAATCGGAGGAAAGGATTCTAAACTGCTCGTCGTTGATTCGCCCGATGACGTTGTCCTCGTAGAGACGCTTGAAAAGTGTGCTAAGCACATTTTTACGATTCATCAATGTGTTATACTCGCCTTGAAGTACCGCCAGCTCCTTTCGAGCCTGTGCGGTGCTTTTTTGCATTGCGACTTCGACGAACTGCTCCTTGTTCGTTCTCGCGTAGCGGATCGCTCGGTTCAGCTCTGCCAGCACGATTTCGTCCAAAACTCCAACGCGTATCGTATGCGGTGTGCATTTCTCCACGGTGTTGTGCTTATGGTACTTACTGCAGACGAAGCAGAACGCTTCTGGCTTGATCGTGCGTCCTCTGACAAAGTACATTTTCGATCCGCAGTCCTCACAGAACAGAAGTCCCGAATATTTGTCAAGTCCGTCCATCTTCTTTGGCCTGCGTTTGTTGGCACGGAGCTTTTGGACGAGCCTCCACGTTTCATCGTCGATGATCGCTTCGTGAGAATGCTCTACCCGCATATGCTCACTCTCGGGACGTTCCACGCGCCGCTTGTCCTTGTAGGACAGTCTTGTATATCGGCAGTTGACTGTATTGCCGATATAGTCCTCACGTTCCAGAATACTTGATACTGTATCGGGTGTCCATCGGTACGGCATTTCTTCATTAAATCCTGTAAGCCTTACGCCTGTTTCCATATACTCATACATGGTCGGCGTATAGATTTGTTCTTTTTCAAGCTGTCGTGCGATCTGACTCGGGCCTTTCCCTGCGATACAAAGCTCGAAGATGTGTCTGACTACCGCCGCCGATGCTTCGTCCACGATGATCTTCTTGGGATTCTCGGGATCCTTCTTGTAACCGTACGGTGCTCGTGTAGCAAGGCGTTCTCCGCGACGCGCCATTGCCTGAAAAGCCATACGCACCTTCTTGCTCGTTTCCTTCACGTGATATTCATTGAAGAGATTTTTGAACGGCATAATGTCATCGCCCATATTGTAAGCGGTATCAACACCGTCAGCGATGGCGACATACCGAATACCAAGCCTTGGGAAGATAGTCTCGATATACATTCCCGTTTCGATATAGTTTCTGCCGAGGCGGGAGAGGTCTTTGGTGATGAGCGTTGCGATCTGTCCTTGCTCCATCATCTCGAACATCTCCTGGAAGCCTGGGCGGTCATAGTTCGCGCCCGAGTATCCGTCGTCAATGAATACTTGCGTATTAACGAAGCCGTTTTTGTTGGCGTAATCGGTGAGCATGGAGCGTTGGTTTTGGATACTGTAGCTGTCACCCTTGAGAAGATCGTCTTTGCTGAGGCGGCAGTACAGCGCCGTAATTTTGTTTGGTTGGTTTGACTTCATTTGTTACCTCCTTCATGCAAGTCAAACCGATTGAGAGGTGTGGTGCGGTATATAGTTTCCGCACCAACAGGATACTCCCAATCGATTTCAAAGTCCAGCGACTTTAGCCGGAAATTACGAAACATTTTTGTAACGAATCGAAATCTCCGCTTCGATCAGCCGTTTGATCAAGCCGTCAAAGCTCACGGTATTACAACGATTGAACTCACTTCGCACAGTGTAATCCGAGCCGTCGATCACGTGGATACGTTCACGGATTAGCCTTTCTCCCGTCAGATAAAAAACGATCCCGCTAAGCTTCTTCACAGCAAAGCGAGGATCGTTTGTGCTATCATCGGGCGTTCTGAATTCAACGCTCTCCTTATGACTCCATACGGGATTGCATTCGTTTTCATAAACAACTTTTCTTTTCATCAAATTCCTCCTTTCATTACATATACATTCCGTAACCCAAGCCGTTTGCCTGCTCGTATTCTTCTTTGGTACAGTAGCAAACGAATGCTTGAGGTGATATCTTGCGTCCGAGTATTTCTTCGAGACGCTCTTTTTCTTCCCAGTCCATTTCGGTAAGCTGTCTTGGCGTGTAGGCTTCTCTTGGCGGTACGGCAGATAGAACGTCGCCGATCATTCGGATCAGTCCCGTTGTTACCGTCACATTCATATCCTCATCGTGTTCGGGTGTTTTGTAGCTTCGGTACATCTCAGCAAGCGCTCCGTTACAACCGCCCATCGCAAAGTAAAGCTCGATATTGGATTTGAGAAACCGCTCATCGAAGAGCTTGTTGTCACGGCAGGTATATCCTTCGGGTGTGGTGAAGGTCATATACTTGTAATCCGAATACCACTTGACGCTGTATCCGTGTCGCTCCATACATTCGATGAAAGCCTCGGGTGTGGGACTGCATTCAAGCGCCCAATCAAGAAAGGCACACAGACGCTTTTTCCATTTGGGATATCTTCCGTAGGTGCATTTCTCTTCGGTAACCGAGAGACCGCGCTCACGGCACAGCTTGTTGGAGTACTCCTTTATCTTCAGCATATCGTCTCTTGACTGATGAAACTTCTTTCCGTTTTCAAAGTTCACCGAATTGAAAACGATGTGATTGTGAATATGCGCCTCGTTGATGTGCGTTGAAACCACCGCCTGATAACCGCCGAAGTACATGGCAAGCTCCATTCCGATCTCGTGGGCAAGCTCAGGTGTCACGTTTTCTTCGGGAGCGAAGGACTGTATCACATGATAGTACTGTCTGCCGTCCTCCTTTCCGAAGCGCTCTTTGACAAACAGAAACTCATCGTGTGCAGACTCAGGCGCGCAGTTGACACCGTCGATCAAATCTCGGTCGGTTGCTTCTGGTCGTGTGATATACGGAAAGATATTGTTCATCGGACAGCTCGAGGTAATGAATTTAACGATTGCCATATCTTTTTCAGCTCCTCTCTTGTTTCGTTCAGGTCTACGGCGGGGATCATTCCGGCGTTAACGGCTCGGGTGATCTGATTGAGATTGTTACCGATACGCCGCAGTTCGTCGGCAAGCTCGTCCACGCCGTTGATGATAACGATGGGTTTATCCAGCGCCACATCACGAAGATAACGGCTAACGGTTCGGTAGGACGAAAGCGCTTTGTATTCGATCTGCTCTCGTTCTTCGGGCGAGACTCTCGTTCTGAGGATCTCGGTCTTGGGTTGTTTTGATTTCATAATAATTGAACCTCCTGTAATAGTGATATATCTCGCAAGCGAGATGTGATATGTTGCCTTGTGGCAACGTGATATAACGGCACAAGTGCCGCCATGATATTTCATTTGCAAGCAAATGAAGTTGCGCCTTCGGCGTAGGGGTATGGGCATAGCCCGATGCCTTTGCCGGCTTGTCGTGGCACAAAGGCGAAACTCGCAATAAATGCCGACTGCATTAAAATGCTGTCGGCTTACCGAATGACAGAACCGTCAGTGACGCAAGGAACGCAAGGGTCGCAAGATTTGGCACTGCCGTTTTCTGCGTCACTTACGGCACTTGCGTCACTAAACGGAAGAACGTATCTAACTTCGAGAATTCTCTCGCCGTTGCTGCGGTGGCTGAGGAAATACACGCCGTGTTCTTCAAGGGTGTATCTCCATTTGTTCATCTGCTGCTTGAGTGCCTTGGCAGATATCTGCTCTCCCGAGAAAGAACAATACCTTTCGGTAAACTCCGTATTACTTCCGACGAAGGAATTGATACTCTGAACAAAAGAAATCAGCTTGTCCATCTCGCTGGGAAGGAGCAATCTTGGATCGTCAAGGCTATCCGAGACACGCTCCCAAGTATGCGTGTCTTTTGAGAAGCGGATCTCAAGTTCGCGGTATTCAATATCCCGTCCCGTTGCAACGAGCGTGGCATTATCCTGGCTGCGCTTGCTCTTGTCAAGCACGAACACCGCATCCACCGCGCCGCTGATGCCCGTTGTGCCGGACAGCTTGTTCAGCGGATCGCTGTCACCTTGCTTGCGAAGATGATGCACAAGCAGAAGCGTGATGTTCAGCCCATCGGCAAGTGCTTTCAGTTTACGAAGCTCATCGTAGTCGTTGGCGTATGAGGTGTCTGCGGCGTAGCTTCGTATCACCTGAAAGGTATCAATGGCAATGAATACCGTATCGGGATTCTCTTTTACGAATGAACGGATATCATCGCAAAGACCTTCGGCGAGCGTATGCGCCGTGGTTGCGAAGTACACCTCCTTGGGAACTTCATCGGTGATACTGTTCAGCCGTTCCTGCACACGGCGGAGCGTATCCTCGAGGCAGAGATACAACACCGATCCTTTGTGCGTTTGCAGATTCCAGATCGGCTCTCCCTTTGCGATGCGAACGCACAGGTCAAGCACGAGCCACGATTTCCCGATCTTCGGTGCACCGCCGAGGATGCAGATCCCTTGCGGTATTAGCGTGTCGACACAAAACTTGGTCGGGACAAGTCTCATGTCCATGAGTGTTTCACCGTCTATGACGGTGAGTTTGTTTTTGTCTTTCATTGAAGACTCCTTTCCGGGCTTAGCCCAAATATTTTTTGCAAGAGAAAAAGCTCCCGCCGATGTTGGCGAGAGCAATTTGACTTGCGGAGAGTTTCCTCTCTATTACATACCCGACATGAAAGTGCCCAAAATGTTCCTGAGAGCAAAAAAATTTCCAAAAAAATCCCCTTGAAGTTTTTATGCATCAAAGGGATAGTTGTGAATTAGTTTATTCTGTCTTATTAAAATTATAATCTACGAAAACGCCGCCCGCAAAACACAGGCGGCATAAGGGATTATTTTACTTTCTCTATCGGCATCCAAATCTGAACGTTACGTTCTGCCTTCGGTAGCCAATGATAGACTGCAAGTTCAGGGGCGTTTTTGAGTTGGAAACCCATTTCCGGCATCCACTCAGTTAGAATCTGAATCCTCAAATTCAGCAGATCAAAATAATCACAAATGGGGCTTTTGACATCGTTAGTTTCAAAAACAACATAAGTAGTTTCAGGGATAACAATGTTTTCCAAACCCAAGTCTTCAACAAAATCAACGCCGGTAACGTCTTTGTTATAAAGATTATCTCTTTCCCATCCATCTAACAGATGGCAGTAATAATAGTCATAACCTTCATCTGTGATATTGGTGATAACGCAATGTGCATCAATGTTTCGTGATGCGCCACGAAGGAACCACTGTTTTCCTCGCGTCGTCACAAAAAGTTGTTCCTCCTGACACTCTCTGTCCTTGCCATAGGGTACACCGGTGAAATGAGCTTTATATCCAGTCAAAATCATTTCCGGCTTCTTTTCAATTCTGTAATTCATAGGTTTACCGCCTTCCAAAGAAAATTTCAGTACAAGACGGGAATAGGATTTCAGCATACTACCGTTATTTCGAGCCTGCGACGGCAATATACCGTGGAACTTCTGGAATGCTTTTGCAAAGCTGTCCGGACTTTCATAGCCGTACTTCAGCGCAACATCAATAACCTTTGCATCACTTGAGGCCAACTCCGTACCGGCAAGCGACAGCCTGCGATTCCGAATATACTCGCCGATGGTGAAACCGCAAAGAATACTAAACACACGTTGGAAGTGATAGCTTGATGAAAAGCTCTGCGCTGCGACCATCTCGTAATCAATCGTTTCCGTCAGATTATCTTCGATATAGTCGATAGCTTTTTGCAATCCAATAATCCAGTCCATATTATCCCTCCTTGTCTGCCAATATTCTATCAAAAGGCGAATTAAAAATCCCGATATTCCGTGCTGAGTATAATCGGGTTATCATGACTTCAAGAACGCTATGCGCTTTTCTTCGATCTTCTTCAAATGTTTGCCGACGGCACTGTGCGTTTTGAATCCGAGACGCTCGGCAATCTGCTTCTGCGTGTATCCGTTTGCCTTTAACTTGAAGATTTTGACATCGGTCTCGTCACCGAGAAAGGCATAGAATTCTTTGATGGTTTCCACCATTTCAAGATGTGCCTGTGGGTCTTCGTCTGAGAACTCTGTTGCTAACTCAGGAGTTTTATGCTCGATGTCTTCCATTTGATCCAGCGATTCCAGTTCGCCAACTCTTGTACGTGTGTGATCCCATTGACGATTGAAATCCACCTTGTCAAAATTGGTGTTTGCGGTAGTTGCGAAATCCTCGTGCGCGCCGATCTCTTTCGATACGCCTAAAATCTCGGGAACGCTTTCCACTTGCATCAGCTTGTTCATCATCACGGAAAGGAATAGATCCGCAAACTGATCGAACACAAGGGCGAACTCTGCTTCGGTCAATTCTTCAACTGTTTTGTTATGCGCCTTGGCATACTTTTCAAGCGCGGCGGTAATGTCCCCTTTTAAGGCGGTCAACATCGAATCTATGATGCGCTCACAAAGAGTTTCATCCGTGAGTATTTCCATCACGACACCGGCAACCAGATTTTCGTTTGCTTTTTCAAGACAGCGCACGGGAGCGTTGGAGGTGAAGTTGATGAGAGACCCTTTGCCTGTGAGCAGTTTCATCTGCTTATTCCAAGACGAAAGGAAATGCTTTTTTGCTTTGATGTACACACGGTTCTGCTCGTCGGTAGCGACCATGGGATCGTATTTTGATACCTGCGTGCTGAAATCGTGGTCTCTGAAAAAGGCTTTCAGCTCCGCAATGGTCGGTGCGCTATCCTTCTCAAGCAACGTCACATCTGTTTTCATCGATTCTCTCCTTTCACTATGGTGCTTATATTATATCATATTTTTACGAATTTTTCAAGGAAGTAACTGTGAACAAAAAGAACAGAGGAACCGCACGTTTAGTGCAGTCCCTCCGTTTCTCCTTAGAAGTGTTTGCCTTCGCCCGGGCGGTCTTCGCCTTCGCCGATATAGTCTTCTACCGGTCGGTCATCGATCTCGGTCGGTGTGTCGTTCTCGAAGGGATTCGGCTGACCGCCGATCTGAGGTTTGTATTCCGCAAGGCATTGATCCCCCTCGTCGATGCATTCGACGGTTTCTTCTTTCGATTCTGTCGTAACCGTATCTTCGGTGATTTCGGTACATTGATCTGTCACGGTTTCTTGCGCCGTCGGTGTTTTTTCTTCATTGAACACCTCGTGTTCTTCGGTCACAACTTCGTTTTCGTTTACCGTTGTTTCCTTGATTTCAACGGCGGTTTCCGTTTTGCTTAATTCGCCTACAAACGCCGTTACTTCGCTTGTTTCGCTTGTTTCGGGTACTTGCTCCACCTGCACCGTTATCGCCGTTTGTGACGTTTTTTCGGCGGTCACGGGCGGCTCATCTGTAGCCTTTTGTGGTGTGGATAAGAGCGTCATAATTAGTGCGAGAATGATGGTGATTAACTTTTTCATATATGTAATTCCTTTCCGAGCTCGTCTTTGCTGCTCAACACAAGAATAAACTGAAAAACAAATAAGTCCAGAGAGAATCGGCATGAAAATGAGGAATCGCACACATTTTGGTACGATTCCTCTGAATATTATTCAATTTCTGAATTCATTACTTCGATGATGATCCTGGCTCCAAGCGTGAACCCTCTTACAAACGCCTCCCGCTCGGCGATGCCATACATCTCGTTGGTGCACTCGGTAAACTTTTCGAGAATCTCTATTTCCTCGTCATTCAGACGTTTCTTCAGATCTTCCTCGTGCCGCACGATGTAACCAAGCAGTTCAGAATACTTACTGCCTTTCTTGAAGTCCTTCTCACAAGGAGAGATGTTGCCGTACCATAATTCTTCAATGATGTTCATTTCGCACCTCCTTCATAAAGAGAGCGGCTCCGTCTCGGGAAATCCCGATTCAGAACCGCTCTGTTTTTGTTTTTGCTATTTACTTTTCTTTTTCGTGCCATATGTACTACCTCCTTTTCTTGGTAGCACACACAATATCACAGAAAGGGGTGGAAGGCCAGAGAGAATAGCGATTATTTTTTATTCTTTTTACCGCGTTTTTGATAGTCCGCGTTGATTTTGTCGCCCCAATCCGCGCCAAGCGGTGCACTTGCTCTGACATTGCAGACTGCTTTCGCGACCGATTCATACAGAATCTGCGTTCCTTCTTCGTCGGCATTGTAGTTTACGGCTCTATCCTTGCTGATGCCGTAACGCGCGGCTGTTTCAACCGCATCAATGTTCGCTCCGATGAACAAGAACTCCCATCCGTACTTTTCCTTTTGACGCTCGATCATCTTCTTAACCTGCTCACTTGTGTAACGGTGGCTGGCGTTTTCCTGCCCATCGGTTGTGATGACAAACATCGTATGCTCCGGCACATCCTCGTTACGAGCGTATTTGTGAATGTTTCCGATGTGATGAATTGCACCGCCGATGGCATCAATCAGAGCCGTGCAACCGCGAACAGTATAGTCCTTGTCGGTCATCTTTGGGATGTCACCGAGCTTCACGCGGTCGTGTAACACCTCGCTCTCGTCATCGAAAAGCACGGTGGAAACGTAGCAGCCTCCGTCTTGCTTCTTCTGCTTTTCAATCATCGAGTTAAAGCCACCGATGGTGTCGCTCTCGAGTCCTGCCATAGAGCCGCTTCTGTCCAAAATAAATACGAGTTCAGTAATGTTGTTTTTCATAATTAAAAACCTCTCTTTCATTTGATGTCTATATTGTACATCAATAAAAGAGAGGTTGGGTCGCATGTCAAGCGACAAATTATTTACCTAATGTTGCACTCCACTCAGCTTCCTTAAAACCGACAAGCACGAAGCCGTCACCGATAAGCAACGGACGCTTTACGAGCATACCGTCGCTTGCGAGAAGCTTTAGCATCTCGTCATCGGTCATAGTGGGAAGCTTGTTTTTGAGGTCAAGAGATTTATAAAGCAGACCGCTTGTGTTAAAGAACTTTTTGAGGGGCAAACCGCTTTTCTTGTACCATTCTGTCAACTCATCAAGCGTGGGATTGTCGAGCTTTATATCTCTAAATTCATATTCGATTTTATTATCATCAAGCCACTTTTGCGCTTTTTGGCAAGTGGTACATTTTGGGTAGCAGATAAATTTTAACATAGTAATCTCCTTATTCGATGACTTCAATCAAAAAGCTTACCGGACGAAAACCATCGTTGCAAGAAATCATTGCTGATTTTGGGTTCTTCATCCATCCGTCATAGAAATTCTCGCCACCGTGAGCAAGAGTCATTACAAACGGTGAAACGCTATCCCACGCACTGTCACAAAATCCATCGGGCTTTTGCCAACCTTCACAGATAAAAATCTGACCTTCTTGTAAGTCACAGGCGTGTTTTATAGGATTTTCATACTTTTCAATCAAATCATCGTATCGTGCTTTTCGCATAACGGTTATCTTAATTTTCTTCATATCCTATGCCCCTAACAAACTCTGATCGAACGCAAACAGAGCCTCATTGATTTCAAAAATATTGTAGTTGCCCTTACTGATAAAGTATTCGATGATAATATCGAACTTATTGCTATGCGATAATGCGAACCCTGCCTTACGGAGCATATCCTCGGTTTCTGCGAGTGAAAGCTCCAAGGAAATCGCAAACGCAAGCGCGGTGGGTTTGCTCGGCTTATAATGAATGTCACTACGGATTTTGGAGAACAGCTTGCGGTCAATGTTTGCTTTCTTGTAGCACTCGGCGTCGGTCATACCCTTTTCGTCAATCTTACGCAGAAGCATTTGAGAAAAGCTCTCGTCGATCTGCTTCAGCTTCGCATCAAGATCGTCCTCTGCCAGCATAGCCTTGCAATCGCATATTTCAAGAAAGTCGTCATCCGATTTCTTTCGTCTTGTGCGCGGAGCCATTGACGGTAGCGCGTTCATACGAATACGCTCACGGCTGTAATCAGTATGCTCGTCCACATAGTTATCATCGATATATTCGGCAATGTCCGAGAACAGCTTCTCGCTGATCTTATAGGCAGCCTTGTCGAATATGACGATATAAACGGTCATTTCGTTTTCAAGAAGAAAGTTGCTGATAACGTCGATAGCAACTTTCAAGGCTTGATCCTTGGGGTATCCGTACACACCCGATGAGATAAGCGGGAAAGCCACGGTTTCACAGTTGTTCTCCTTAGCAAGAGCCAAAGATTCGCGGTAGCAGGATTCAAGTAACGCCTTTTCTCCGTGCTTGCCGTCATTGTAGATAGGACCGACGGTATGTATTACATGCTTGGCCGGCAAATTATAACCGCCCGTAATCTTCGCTTTGCCCGTCTTGCAACCGCCAAGTGTTCTGCATTCGGCGAGCAGTCCCAAACCCGCGGCGCGGTGAATCGCACCGTCAACACCTCCGCCGCCCAATAGCGACTCGTTGGCAGCATTGACAATGGCATCCACCTTCATTTTTGTTATATCGTTTCTTACTATTTCAAGCGGCATTGGTGTTCCTCCTTTAATTCAATTTGCTCTCCTCTTTTATAACACTGTATTTTTCAGTTATATACTGTGCGATACTATCGTAATCGCAAAATAGCGTTTTCTTGTTTATGCCAATCTTATCTAACTCTTTCAAAATGGCTGCTTTATTTTTAATGCGCAATTCTATGTTTTGAAAATATAGGTGCTGTTTAGCTAACACTCTGAAGTTGTAGACGGGTTCAATATAAGTCAAATATCCTTGATATAGGAATAATCCCTGCTGATTTCTACCACGTTCAAATTTCATAATAGGCTGATATAACATATTGGGCAAAAATGTTATAGAGTGAATTGGTTCTGTATATGAGAGAGCTTTTTTGAAAAATACAAACTGCAAAGTAAGATAAAAATATAAGTCTTCATCGCAAATCTCTAACGGAAACTTCTTGACATCTTCAAAAGCATCTTGCAAATATGCAATACATTCCCATACATCGAACTTTTTGCGCTTTAGTTTTTTATAAAAGACTTGTTCTTTATCATCAAATGGCGAAGAAAAGTAAAACAGATAACTACTAATCAATTTTTCCATCAAAAATGAAAATGTATTGGGATGCTCTTTTTTGAACTGCTTAAATAACGGAACGAGCAACTCCAACTCGTTGATTGTATTAGCAAATACGCACTCAATCAAATTTTCATTTGGGTATCTATGTATCAAATTAGTAACATCAATAGATTCGTCAGATCCTATATAAACGGCACCATCATCATCTTGCTTGCCGAGGCAAGCGAAATACAGAGCTGTTAATGGTGATGTTGATACATCTAAAAGATTTGTTGGCACTCCGTGATGCTGGGCAAAAGCAATAAAGTCTATCTTATCTTCGTTGAGTTTGTGGGCGGTTTCCTTATAAAACTCATCAATCATCTTCATAAACGGATACGGCTCGTTTGAGTTCCACCTAAACTCATACGGTCTAAGTGCAGACGATTGTCTTGACGGGAAAACATCTCCCTCTCCACGATAATACGAAACATTTTCAAACTTGTTTATATATCGTATATACTTTGAAAGACTATCTATTTCTATTGTCTTTGTTTTTAACATCTCTTCTCCTTACCTATTAGTGTAATAGTTCAACCGTCTATTAGCTGATTCATCCGATGTAAAAATTATAGAATTGTTCGTCCAAGCGTTTCCAATTTCACATCAAGCTCTTTAATAGCACTACATACTGCACCGTTCAATTTTTTTAATTCGTGATCTACGGTAGAGAAATATTCAATTATTTCCTTTTTGGTAGGACACTCAATATCGACATTATATAATTTATCGTGTAGTGTTTCGAATTCTTCTGCTAAACTTTCTGCATCATAAGATAGTTTCTTTTTACAGTATTCGTAACCATCAAAGGGCAACAATTCATTAAATGTACTTTGCATAATGAAGGAGTTAACCCAATTTGCTCTGGAGCCTACGTCGTAAATGAAATCAAACAACTCCGTCGTATCATCATATTTAGTAAAGTTCTTATGTAAAAGTTCGCTGTAAAACTGTATGTATTCACTCAATTTGGATTTTAATTCTTCCAAATATGCCTTTTGAGATTTCAAGTTCGAAGTGCAGCCCTGCTTAATGCCCGAAACCAAACATATAATTAAGCCTGTTATCAATCCTGCAAAAATATTAGCACATATTGATGACCAAAAAGCCTCACCAATATTGTTCAAGTAAACGGAAACCAATAGCGCAATTATAAAAAGTGCCGTAATTATTAAAGCAATCCACAAATGAGGATAACTAACATATAACAGCAGTTTTCTTTTTGCGCTTTTTAGAAACTTTTTTATTATGTACTTATCCATTCTCCATCCTCACTGCTTTTTTAGAAAAAATGTTTTCCCAGAAGCATTAACTGATCTTCACGTTCACGATACAACTCTTGCATTTTGTCCGCAAGTGGCAATAACTCCGTATGAATATCAAGTATAGTTGATTCGATTAGATTCGTTTCATTCGAATTATATAGGCTTTCCCTGTAATTGTTTAGATTATCTCTATCGACAGGATCGTATCCTTTCTCAGGAAGTATGTCATAGAGTTCTATCGGTAGTTGATTTCTTGCCAATTCAAGTTCATCAATCCATAGATATACATTCTCTCTGTCCTCAAAAATATCCCGCTTGCTGCCATATAGAGCCTTGAGTTTATAGCAATTGGCAATATTAGTGATGTTTCTAATAACATCCAGCACATCTTTAAGCTGCTTATACTCTTTTTGGAGTTTGGCAACTTTATTGTTTCTAATATTTGACAAAAAGTAGAACACCAAACCAGTAAAACAACCACAACTTGTCGAAACCAATGCGCCTGAAGTCCAATCGGAATAATCATAAATGAGAAAAGATAAAAACAGCAAAAGTGATGCAATCACAAATATGATAATTGCCCACCAAAAAGGAGATAGCCTAAATAATTGAGTACGCAATTCTCGATTACGATATCGTATAATTCGTTGTACTGTTTTATCTTTTCTCATAAAAACCTCGCATTGATTGGAATCATAATTCTAAGTAACACTAAAATGTCTATTGAATGTTCCTTTAGCTATTATCAATCGCATTCAATTTTTCGTTCAAATCCGCATAATAGCGCATTCCTAAACCCTGTAAATTTTCTTTTTGTAAATACAGCTTCAAAATGTTATCACTAATTTCCGGCTCGGACTTGGGGATCATATTCATATAAAACAAAAAGAGCGCTAATGTGTTTTCTCCCGCTTCGGTATATACAATCCCTTCAAAATCATCTAATTGCAACTTCATCTTTTTTCCAATGTTTAGTATGATTGTTCTATTATTTATTACAATCATATCAAATTGTTCTTGTTTAGGAACTTTATTTGAAACATAGAAAGTAGTGATATTGGATATTAGAGTTCTTATATCAGCGTATGTTTTGTCTGCAAAAATAAATGTTGGGATTCTTTTGACGCATTCTTTTCCTTCCTCCGAGCGTTCAAATCCAGTTCTTATCCTAATGAGTTTTTTTACACTTTGAACCTGTTTTAAACCTCTTTCAATTTCATTATTATTCGACAAATCCGGTTTAACTTCAATTGCATAATCTACTCCATCTGCAAAGATAATGGATGGTTTTCCTCTTTCACCATCCAAAGTGTACGGATGAGAGGGGTTAATAACAATACAATCTATAGAATTACTTCTGTTTCCAAAACTGTCAATAATATTGCCTTTAACAATTCTAAATGGAAAAGGGAAAAATTTTTCCAAGAAGTTATGGATTATATCTTCACGTCGGTCAGATACTTCTTGTGGGGTACCTTCTCCCTCAATACTTGCTTTTGCAAACGAAGTTGCAATCTCTTGTGATTCTATTTTGAGTATTTCCAGTAGCTTGCTCATTGTTTATCCTCCATTAACTTTTGATACATCTTCATCAGCTCCGCAACACAAGTGCTTTCCGTCATAGTCTTCACGTCGAAGCCATACGCCTGCATTACGGCGCGGTCATTTGCTTGATGTGCCTTGCGGAGTTCGGGTGGCATAGCAACTTCATCATAAAGGTCTGCCAAAGAACAATCGGGATAGAGTGCGCGTGCGTCAAGAATAGCCAGTGCTGTTTCCTCAATCTTCTTTTTCTGTTCGGCGGTAGGATTGCACCAAGGAAAGTTGTTATACACAACTGAACCACTATATCTATATCTCATCTCTAAGCGACCGGCAACAGTTCTCATCCAAGCATTGTGAACATTAGATGTTAACACACCAAAATGATATAACGTTGCGCCACAAATAATTGCACACGCGTCAGAGGCAATCACCTCTGGCTCCATAAATCCTATTGGTATATATTTTCTGTTTTCAGATGAATGTCTTGGTATGATAAGATAGTTTTCGTCTGTTTGCGGTGTTGAAAAGAAAAGATATGGTTTCTCGGCTGATTTACGTGTTGGCTCAGCAGAGCTATTCTCTCTAAACTGTTTAATCGCAAGCAACCTTTTAGCAATTTCCTTGTTTTTTCTATACAGTGCAGGAGATACGCCTTTTAACCACAAACAATATCTTTCAATATCGTTATTTAAAAAATCTTTTGCTCCTACATAACGTCTAATGCACGGTGCTACAGCTGGATCATTAGCGACAAGCGCATCTCTTTCTTCTTTGGAGAGTATGAAATTTCCATCATCTGTAGGTTGGTTTCCTTTTGTCATCTTAGGAACATCGCAAATCGGCTTACTTCTACTTGTTACAAAAACAGTTGGCGCATTTATTAAATAGCCGTTGATATTATCAACGAATTGAAAATGATCGCCATCGAACAATTTTTTCTTTCCCAAATTTTCTTCAACACTAAATCCAACGATTACACAGTGAACATGGGCTTTAAGGTTAGCTTCACTGTCCCAACGAAAAGTTCTATAAGCAAAGTTTATATGAATGCCATAATGAGTAAACAAAGTTTCCCAAAGAGGTGATACCTGCTCACCTTGTGTAATACTGTTGGTTGATACTAATGCTACTCTTACATTGGTTCCTTGTATCAATTTTGCTGCTTTATGATACCAAGCACCCACGTAGTCAATACTATTGGATAATTTAATTTTTCCAAAAATTGCTACTGCGTCATCCTTTTGTTCTTTTGTCATCATAGATGCACCAACGAAAGGCGGATTACCCATAATGTAATTCAGCTTGTCCTTGGGTACAACAGTTTCCCAATCGGTACGAAGAGCGTTGCCTTCTACAATGTTGGCATAAGATTTCAAGGGAAGAAAATCGAGGGACATATTTACAATGTCCTCTGTCTCTTTGAGCATCTGGCTTTCTGCAATCCAAAGCGCAGTTTTCGCAACGGTTACGGCAAAGTCATTGATCTCAATGCCATAAAATTGCCCGATTGATACTTTAATAAAGCCTTCGAAGCCAAGCAAAATCTGCCCTTGGTTTATAATTTCAAGTGCTTCGTTCTCCAAACGGCGCAAGGAGATATAAGTTTCGGTTAAGAAGTTACCGGAACCACAGGCGGGATCAAAGAATGTAAGCTTAGACAGCTTTTCACGGAATGCTTCTGCTTTATCGTTGCGAATCTTGGGGACTTTCAATGCCTTGATCTCTGCAAGCTCCTCGCGGAGTTCATCCAGGAACAGCGGATCAATAACCTTATGGATGTTCTCAATAGAGGTATAGTGCATACCGCCGCTACGACGGGTTTCGGGGTTCAAGGTGCTTTCAAATACTGCGCCGAAGATGGTGGGGCTGATCTGCGACCAATCAAAATCTTCACTTGCATTGTGCAGGAGCAGGTCAACAATATCCTGCGTCATGTTGGGAATTTCAATATTTTCGTCAGCAAACAAGCCACCATTGACGTAAGGAAATGCTGCCAAAGCGGCATCTATATAAGGATCACGCTCTTCGGTTTTGGTATCGAGCACACGGAAAAGGTCAATGAGTGCACGGCGCACATCTTTCACGTTAAAGCTCTTTATGTAATTATGGAATTTCAGATGACCGCCGAAAATGCCTGCGTCCTCTGCATAAAGGCAGAATACAAGACGGACACAAAGCATATTCAAGCTGCGCAGAGTTTCCTCACTGTCGGGATGAATGTACTGCTTCAAAATTGCATCGTACAACTTGCCGACAAGCTCACCGGCTTTGATGGAGATCTGTTCTTCACGGTGCAGAAGCTCGCTCTTTTCTTCCACAAGAAACTGCAGGCGATAATACTCTTTACCGAGGTCCTTCAGCAAAATACTTTCCGGCTCACCGGTGGGCTTCTCCATGTCGTAAATAAGGAACTCTTCAAAATTACAGGTGATGATCCAACGTGGACGCTGCGAATAAGGCAGTGCCGCCGAATATCTCTGCGCTTGTTGAAAGGGATTGAGCAAAGTACCATCCGATTGACGAATGGGGCTACGCAAATTGAGTCCCTTCTTTTTCTGCTCAATGAGCACATGGGTAGAAGGGATATGACCGTCAATAAAGCTTGTGTGGTCCAGCTTTACACGTTCCTCAAACAATATAAACTTTTCGGGTTCCGCAACGCCTAAAACGTCACGGGCAAGAGAAAGCCAAAAAGATTGGCTGTCGCTTTTTTCGTCACCACGGTCTTTCCAATATTCCGCAAAAGCCTTTGCGGCTCTTTTTCTATCTGTATCTGTCATCATAATATCTCCTATAATCAAAATGCGCTTTCTTCTTCAACGAAGCCGGTAATGTGTCTAAGTTGAGAAAACACGGGGACTTTCTTCTCGTACTTAACTTCTTTTCTAAAATATATTTTAGAACGAAATTCTTCAATTCTATCGGACACATCGTCAAACTTCCTTTGATATACAGTGGTCCACTCACTACCGTCTTTTTGAGTAGTTTCGGTTGCAAAAAAGAAATCATTGAGATCCAAAACCTTTTTGCAACATACACCAAAACTGCCTTTTCCGTCCTTTATCATATTAAAATGAAATACTTCTAATTTGATTTTATTTAGATATTCTTGGAGCTTGGAATAAATCGACTCAAAAGCAATGAGGCGGATCTTTTTGTTGTCGAAAAGGAAATCTAAATTGCCATACGCATTTGATAAATCCTCCAAATCGATTTTTGATGCGGCAATATACATATCCATATATTTCGTAAATATATTGCTATAGTTTTCAATACGTTCATTATAAATTCGAATCAAGATTGATTCGATATCATCACTCTCGGAGAAGGACATTGGTTCATTTTCTTGCATCCAAGCAATGTAGGCATCACGTTTTTTATGAACCGCCTCGACCCCTAATGCTTTAGCAGTTTCGCCGTCACATTTTTCCCACAGTTTGTTATGCTGTTCTTCTGATATACAATCCAATATCAATACTTGAGGCTCATCCAATTTCAGAAATTTAATTTTTCTGAGTTGCACATAAACTTTATATGCAGCTCTTAAAAAATCTTCCATTGCCCTCCTGCGTTCTGCAAAGTATTCTATCAATGACATAATAAATCCAAGCAACGCGCTACCGAAGATTGCCATTGAAATATCGTACATGAGCTTAATGCAAAAACAATTTGCAATTATAGCACAGATTAACGAAACAGCAGAAATTCCGGCGGTGATAAAAGTTACCCATTTTTTTGCTTTCATACTCTGAATCCTTTCATTTAGCAGATTTGTCAGCTGCTTTGCCGCTCTTAATCCATGCGTCAACTTCGCTTGTCTTAAACTTCCAACTACGCCCCACCTTGCTTGCGGGCATCTTCTTTTCATTGATCCAAGTGAGCAGGGTGTCACGGCTTACACCAAGATACTCACACATTTCTTTGGTGGAACACCAACGTTCGGGCATATTTTTTAAATCTCGCATGATAAACCTCTCCGTTTATACAATTTTACATAGTATATTATATCATATTTTCTTGCTTTTTTCAACGGGTTATTGCGGAATTGTGCGGAGTTAAATCGAAATTATTTGTAAAATGCCGAATTTGATTTGACTATTGACATTTTTTAAAACAAAAAAGCCATAGTACAGAACTCAAATAAATTCTATACTATGGCTTTTCGCTTCTCTCAATCGGTTGTTTTAGATAACATCCTTATTAAGAGTCACCCATCGGGCTTCTTTTTTTTTTATTCAAGCAGCGGGGGCGTAGCAAGCACGCCGCGCTTTGTGGGGTGCGGGCTTTTATCATATCAGCCTTGGTACGGATTTTCCTTGCTTGATCAAGAGACGAAAATGGTGATCTCTGTGCCTTGTTCATTTTTTTTCTGCACCTCGATCAGCTTCCATTCGGGATGGGTTGATGCATATTTCCTTGTTTTCCGAAAGAGAATGCGCAGCTGCTTATAGGACAGGCTTACGCCCTCTTTTTTCAACCTTTTTGAAAGAAGAAGGGCAGACGGTCCGTTGAGCAAAAGAGCGTTTGGCAGGCGCAGACGTAGGCGTTTTTTGCCGTTTTCGCGTAGGATGATCTGCATCGCTCACTCCACCCGGATTTGGATAACGTCCCCGTCTGAGGACTCCACCTCCACCAGATCTCCGATAACGCCCTGCGCGAGGATCGCCATAACCTGCTCCCAGTTAACCTGCTCCAGCGCCGAATTTCCCGAGATACGGGGTGGCTCCAGCCCGCAATCCATTGCCGTTTTGAGTAGCTGAAGGGGAAGATTGACCCTTATTCGATCCCCGTCGGCGGAGTTCACGATGATCCGCAATACGCGATCCCCCGTGTTTTGGCGCTCTTCCTCGGGAAGCATCCTTACGGCAGCCTCCTGCGCCTGCTTTCCGCTGAGCAGCTCGTCCGTACTGACGCCAAGAACCTTTGAAAGCTGTGGCAACAGGCTGATATCGGGGCAGGTCTGATCGTTTTCCCATTTGCTGACCGCTTGACCACTGACGTTCAACCGATCTGCCAGCTCCTCTTGGGTAAGTCCCTTGCTTTTTCGCAGTTCTGCGATTCTTTTTCCGATCGTTTCGTTCATTTCCCTTGTCTCCTTTCGTTTGGTAGATCCATTATACCTGCTTTTTTTGAAAAATGGAATAGATTGTCGGTTGGATATGGGGGATTTTGTCCAACCAAAGTGGGAATATTCACTCAACCGTCGGTTGGACGAGCAATCTTACGGCAATGAAAGCGGTAAAGATCTTTTCTAAAAAAGCTCCCGCATTTTCTTGCTCTCCCAAAGGGAGCAGGAATGCGGGAGCTTCTATATTTTTAAGGGTTAAAAAACTGCCCTCCCGTGACGCTGACCCTCAAAAGGGCGGGATTGAGCACGTCCACCGTTTTGCCGTTATAAAGCAGGGTGAGCGTTTGTCCGTCGATATACCAGCCGTGGCAGAGGGCGTTTCCTCCCTGACCGGGCTGGCGGTGCAGGATGTCCAGATCGGGGCTCTCTCCGCCGTCGATGTTGGCGGTGACGTAGTTGACGATCCCTTCTTTGTCGGTGATCCTGTGGAATACCGTCAGGCTTTCTCCGTTTTGACGGTCAAAGTTCAGACTTTTACATTCCTCCACGAACTCGCCGCCTCCCGCGATGACGGTGTAGTAGAGCACCAAACTCAGGGTCGTTTCGCTTTGGTAAAAGCGCACCGTGATCTCCGCGTCGATCGGCCCGAGGAAGCCGCTGTAATTCTTTCGGTAGTTGTTTTTGATGGAGTTGACCAGACTCTCCACGCCGTTTTTGATGCCCTCGTTGACTGCCTGCTCTACAGCGGTACTCTCGGGCACCACCACCGCAGGCAGGTAATATTTCAGTGTGCAGGCGTTGCCAAGCTCCTCTTTTACCGTTTCACTTCTGTATTCCTCCTGACGGACAGCCTGCAAATAGGGTTCGGGGAGGGGCTCGGGCTCCCTTGAGGGCTCAACGGTGGGATCTTCTGAGGGAGAGGGCACCGTGGGCAGGTCGGGGGAGGGGGAAGGTGAGGGCAGGGGGTCTGCCGAGGGGGAGGAGAGGGGGGCGGAGTCTGCCGAAGGCAGCTTGGAGAAGGGCGACGCAGGCAGAGAGGAAAGCGTGCCGTCCGAGGGGGAGGCGGAAGGCTGTTGATCGGTGGTCTTGTCCGCACCCATCAGGTGAGGGATTGCAAAGCAGAGGAGTATGGCGGCAAGCAGGAGGGTGATGAGCAAAAGCAGGATCGTTGCCCCCGAAAGCCCCTTCTTTTCGGGAGGGGGCGGGGTCCTTCTTGCTCTCGGCTTTGCCGTCGTGCCGCTTTTGGGACGGGAGGTGCCGCTTGCCGTCCTCCTTTGGGTTGTGGATCGGGAGCTTGCCGTGTTCTTTTTCACGGCAGGCTTTTTTGGTGTGTTCGTTTCTTTCATATTGTCCTTTCCGCATTAAAGCATGGGCTCAAAAAGCCGCATTGCCGAAACGAAGAACCGCAGAGGTGCGGGCTGTTTCTTGATGTTTTCGGGGCGAAGCTCTCTGCAACGCTCAAGGGTAGATAAAAAGTCCTTTTTCACCTGCAAAACGGCGTCTGTGCCAAAGCAAAGTGCACCGCATTCATAGTGCAGATAGAGGCTTCTGTAATCCAAATTGGTGGTTCCCACCGAGCAGACGGTGTCGTCGCACACGAAATTCTTGCTGTGGATGAAGCCGGGCAGGTATTCATAGATGCGCACGCCCGCCTCTGACAGCTCCTTATAGTAGGAGCGGGAGATCACGTGCACCACTGCGTGGTCGCCGTGATAAGGGGTGATGAGACGGACGTCCACGCCGCTCTTTGCGGCGATCTGCAGAGCGCTGAGGATGTCATCGCCCGGGATCAGGTAGGGGGAGGTGATATAAAGATAGTCGCGGGCAGAATTGATCAGAGCAAGATAGAGCTCCTTAATGCAGTTGCTTTCAAGAAGGGGGGAATCGGCGTAGGGAATGACAAAGCCGGGGGCTTGCTCTGCGGCGGTATGGTCAAAAAAGAGGGTGGGGTCGGGGTCAACCTTGTGGTTGGTATACCACATTTCAAGGAAAAAGCGGGTGAACTGCGCCGCCGCCCGTCCCTCTATACGGATGCCGCTGTCAAGCCAATGACCGAAGCGGTCGTACTGATTGATGTACTCATCGGACAGATTGATGCCGCCCGTATAGGCGATCCTGCCGTCGATGGATACGATCTTGCGGTGATCTCGGTTGTTTTGCATGGTGGAGATCAGGGGGACGAACTTTTGAAAGACCTTGGCTTCGATCCCCTTTTCCTTCAGCCTTTTGCAGTATCCTGCGGGCAGGGTCTTTAGCGACCCCATGCCGTCGTAAAGGATGCGGACGACCACGCCTTCTTTTGCCTTTTGCTCCAAGATCTCTAAGATGCTGTCCCACATCACCCCTTCATGGATGATGAAAAACTCTAAAAAGATGAATTTTTCGGCAGAGCACAGATCCTCCAAAAGGCGCTTGTGATAGCGCTCGCCGCTTTCAAGAAAGTCGGTATCGGTGGCGGCAAAGGAAGGAAAGCCCTCGCTTAAGAGATAGTGGGGCAGGGTTGAAAAATTTTTCAACTCGTTTTTTGGGGGGAGGTGCTTGGGGGGCAGATCGCTTTGCAGAAGTGCGCGGTTGCTTTTGATGCGGGCAAGGGCAATGCGGTGCATATTTCGGCTGCGGGCAAGCAGGTAAAAGCTGCCGCCTGCCGCAGGAAAGAGCAGGATGGGCACAGCCCAGGCAAGCTTATATGCCGTGGGGCATTTGCGGTTGATGATGGTGAGCACTACTGCGATGCTGACCATATAGAAAAAGACGTAAGCTCCCGCATAATAGATGCTCTCCCCCGAGCGCAGGAACAGACCCATATACATCAGGATCAACAGCAAAAACTGCACGAGCAACAGAAGAATGACGATCACCATCGTGGAGAGAAAATAACGGATCGCCTTGGGGCTGGTATAGGATTTGTGTTTGCTTTTTGCCATGATGTCTGCTCCTTTCGTGAATTTGAAATTATAAAATCAAGGGAGATCGGAGGGGGGAGTGCTTGGGCTTTCGGGCAAGACACCCTCTTCTTTTTTCTTGCCTCTGCCCCGTCTTCTCTTTTTCTTTGAGGGGGCGATGGGCTTTTCTTCTTGGGGCTCATCCTTTTGAGGGATGGGCTCTGCGGCGGGCTCTTCTGTAGATGCCGCCAACGCTTTTTTTGCCTGCGCTCTCTTAACGAGAGGGCGGATCAGCAGATAGTCTGCTGCCACGATCAGCAAAAAGACGCCCAGGCTGATGAGGCTGATGGCCGAGCCGTATAGATAGCAGTCGGGACGGTACTCAAAGGACAGGGTGTGCTCTCCCTTGGTCAGGCGCAAAACGGTAAGGGCGTCCTGATAGGGCTGCTGCTCGGTGCCTGCAGCCTCTCCCGTTTTCTCGTCGTAGACGGTGACGGTGGAAAGATAGGGGGTGACCTCCTTGCCGTCCACCTTGATGATCCAGCCCGCATCGTAGGGGATGGAGGTGAAGAGCAGAGTGTTTTCTTCGCTGACGGTGATGCTGCCGGTCAGATGGTCCTCTTTGTAGTCCCGGTCGATATGGAACTGACTGTCCTTCAACGATTCGTAGCAGCCCTTGAAGAGCTCCTCGTCAAGGGTGTAGAAATAGGTGCAGTCGGCGGCGACGTATGCCTTTTCCTGAAGCGGCACCAGCTTGATCTCGTGACTGCTTCCTGCCTTGAAATCGCCCAGCGGAATGATGCAGTCGCTGTCGTTGCCCATCGCCGTGCCCGATTCTACACCGTCAACGTAAAGGGTGCATTCTCTGGGGTAGTCGGTGGGGAAGAAGAGATAGCAGAGCCCGTCCTTGTCAGCGGTAAGTGTGTAGGTGATGGAGGCGTCGGTGCTCTCGGGATCGGTCTTTTTGTAGATATAGTGGCTTTTGCCCGTGGTATACGCCCGATCGATGCCCGAAAGGGCGGGATCTTCCGTTTCGATGGGCAGGAAGGGGCGAAGCTCGTCCTTTCCCGTCATGGCGGCGGTCAGATCGTTTAACAGCTCCATGGGGGAAGGATAGTCGTCGAAATCCAACTCCAGCACGGCGTCGTTTACCGCAAATCCCAAGGAAAGGGCGTAGGGATTCAGATAGCCGTAGACCGCCTCCCCCTTCTCGTCGGTGTAGATGCGCTGATACAAGGCATCCGCCAGGGTGTTGTCCGAAAGAACGTATTTTACGCCAAGGAGCATATCGGTCACGGGGTTCCCGCCGCTATATTGGCTCCAATAGCTTCCCCCCGCATATCCAAGCTGATCCACCAGCTTTAAGGTGTGGCGGTTTAAGGTGGAGGTGGTGGAGGAAAGACCGCGCATCTCCAAAGCGATGGCGTCGGCGGGCTGACGGTGGAAGTCCTTGTCCATTCTGTAAAAGGAGGAGTCCAGCTCTTGAATATACTCTACGGCAGGGCTGACCCGATCCATAAAGTCGGCGTAGTCCTTGCGCAGGCTGTAGCCCACGTCGCAGGCAAGTCCCACGTGGGAAAGGACGCCCACAGCCACTGTTTCGCAAAGGATGGTCAGGGTCAGGGCAAGACTGCCCATCTTGCTTGCTTTTTGCTTTTTGTAGTAGAGTATCGCCAGAAAGACGGCGCCGATGATGATGGGGGCAAGGAAATAGAAGAGCAGGTCGTAGCTGTACGCCTTGGGGAAGATCTCCTCGGTATACTCGTAGCCCTTTCCATAGCCCTCCTGCTGGAGGATGACCAAAATGATGCCAAGCGCCCCCGGGACGACGGCAAGGAACTGGGAAGAAAGGTTTCGCAGTCTTTCAAATCCTCTGTAGCCGATAACCAGCAGGACAAAGGAGAACATAAAGCTGTAGCGGTAGTTGAGCCAGTTGGGCTCCTGTCCGCCGTGCCACCAGATGTCGATCAGCGATACGGAGAAGCAAAGGGTGAGGATGAGCAGGAGCAATCCTGCGGCAGCCTTTTCCTTGGTCTTGAATTTGGGGCTGACGGCAAATGCCGCTGCGCCGAAAAGAGTTGCCGTTCCGCAATAAAGGAAGGGAAGTCCCTCTCTTCTCACGGTATCCACCGCGCCGGGGAAAAGCTTGTAGAGCACGTCCAAGAAGGTCAGCTTGAAGGTGAATTCATAGGTGGGATCGGTGAAGGTATCCTTGCCGAAGGTCAGTGAATAGTATGCACAGAAGACGATGACTGCCGAAATGCCCACTGCCAGAATGGTGAAAAAGAGGTAGCGCAGACCCGAAAGGAGAAAGTGTGCGCGCTCACCGCGGGGATTGAAATCCGCTCTGTCCCTCATGGCAACATGGTGATAAAAGAAATAGAGCACCAGGAAGAGGCAGACCATATAGCCCATATAGTAGTGGGAGAGAATGGTCAGGGCGAGGGCGAGGGTGTAAACGATATAATTGCGCCCCGAGATCAGCAGATCGGCGCCGTAGATGACCAGCGGGAAGAGGATGAGGGCGTCGAGCCACATCACGTTGTTGCCAAAGCTCAAGGACCAGGCGCAAAGGGCGTAGAGGGCGGAGAAGATCAGAACGTTTTGGCGGGTGGTCGGATAGGTCTTGTGCAAATACCAGCCCATAGACGCGCCCGCGCATCCGATCTTCAAAAGGATCATCACGTAAAGGGACTCGGTGATGATGGCTGAGGGCATCAGTGCGACCAGCCAGGAAAAGGGGCTGGCGAGGTAATAGGCATAGATGCCCATATATTCACCGCCCAGCGTTCTTGACCAGCTGTAAAGCAGACTTGCGTCTGCGTTGTAGATCACGTCGTGAAGCGACTCGAAGAAGTAGACGTACTGACCGTTTAAGTCGAGCACCAGCACCGAATTACCAAAAAAAGGCACGCCGATGCAAAAATAGATGATCGCCATCAATCCTGCCGAAAGCCCGAAGCAGGAGAGGATGAGCTTCAGGGTATGCAGACGGTCCCTTGAGGGAGTGCTTGGTAGAAGCTGATTATTCATGTTCTTTCTCCTCTTGCTTTTTCTGAATGACTGCCTTGATCCCCGCCTCCAGCTTGATGCGGGGCAGGGTCAGATCTCTGGAGCATCCCTTACAGCGGATACGCACGTCCGAGCCGGTGCGCAGAACCTCAAAAAGGTCGCAGGAGCAGGGGTGCTTTTTCTTCATTTTCAGGGTATCTCCCTCCTCGAAACGGATCATAGGCATTCTCCCTTCGGTTTTTTGACGTATTTTGTTTATTATAATATTATATCACAGATTGGCATTTCTGTAAAGGGGCGCAGTGCAGACTTTTGAAAAAAGAGGGTGCCTTCTCAACGGTTCATTGAGAAGACACCCTGAGGTCGTCGGTTATCAGGTATCGTCACCCAGCAGATAGAGCATCATATCCCAGCGGTTGAAGGTCCATTCCGCAAGGAATTCGATGTGCTCGGGGTAGCTGTAAAGGTAGGAGGATGCCTGACCGGAAACGTACTGGTGGAAGTTGTTGCCGTACATATCCCAGTGGATGGCGTTCATATCCGCCGCTCCCTCTAACTCCACGCCCATTTCGTTAAGCCAGGTGAGCAGTTCGTCAAAGGCGGGCTGAAGCGCGGTCATACGAGCGCAAACCTCTTTTCTGAACCACTCCTGCTCTACCAAAGCGGCAAACCAGGGGCATCCGTCCGCGCCGTCGGACACAAGACCGCCCTCGGAAACGGCGGGACCGTAGGTGCCGAAGCCGAAGTCAAAGTCCCAGGGAGCGGTGAAGTAGAGCTTCCCGCCCTCCTTCTTGTGAAGGAAGAAGCTTGCCGCGCCCACGTCCACGTCCTTGGACAGCTCCTCAAGGATATACATATCGATGAGTGAGGGGATATCCACCAGTTGGTCGATCTGCTCTCTGTCGCCCGAGATCAGTGCGGCGTGGCACTGCTTGATGTAGCCCTCGATATAGGCAAGGTCGGCTTCGGTGCAGTCGTTTTTCACAACGAACTCTCTTGCGCCGTGAAGCTCTGCCTTGGGATTGGGTCCGTAGCCGTCGATGTAGAAATAGGGGGTGGTTTCGTAGTTGCCTCTGAAGTCGATTTCCAGCAGATATCCCTTTTCCTCCGAAACGGTGATGGTCTTGTCCAGCTCCACGCGGTCGTTGGCGTCCTCGATGAGCTCGGTGACCATATACATACCTCTGTACTGTCCGTTGATATACAGCTGTACCCAGCAATAGTCGGGCACGTAGGTCATGGTGCCCATCTTTTCAGCCAGCTCCCAAACGAGGGCGTTGCGCAGTCCGGACAGGTCAAACTTGTTGGAGTTGAGCACCCAGTCCTTGTTCTTGCTGTCGCCGATCCCCAGCAGCTTTTCCTTTTCGTCCAGCTTGATACGGTAGGAGTTCTTGCTGTTGTAGCTGTCCTGAGGGGCAGAGCCCTGCCAGGAGGAGTTGCCTCTGCCGCGGATCTGCAGGGTGGCGGAAATGTTGAAGCGGGGGTCCTCCATACCGGTGATGGTCAGGGTGGCACCCTCGTAATTTTTGGAGGTGATGGGTTCGCCGCTGGCGGTGGTGATGTTCATAACGGGAATGGTGCTCACCGAGCTTCCCGAGGAGAAGTATGCCGAAAGGCTTTCGTTTGCGTAAGCGTAGTCGGCGCGGGCGGGATCGGTCTTGCCGTCGCTCCAGCCGTTGAAATTGTAGCCGGGCAGAGCAACCGCCATCACGATGGATGCCGCAGAGCCCTGCTTCAGGGTCTGCTCGGTCAGACCAAGGATCACGCCGCCGCCCACTGCCTTGTAGGAAAGAGTGTAGGTGGGGATCACGGGGCCGATCACGATCTGTCCGCCCTGGGTGGTGGGATTGTAGTACTTACTGGTCTTGATGTCGTTATTTGCCCGCATTTCGGTGAATTCCGAATAGAATTTCGCCTCTCCGGAGGCTTTTTCCACAAGAACCAGCTCCACCTTGTAGTAGACGCCCGCCGTGGGGCAGAAGCCCGTTTCGGTCTCGCCGCCGGCTAAGAAGAAGTCTACCCAGTCGCCCTTGGACTTCTTGGGCTCAAGAGTGATGGAGCGGTAAACGAACTCGCTTTGACCCTCAACGGGCAAAACGGTGAAGCGGATATAGCCCAGATAGTCGCTGTAGTCCTTGCCTGTAGTCGCCAGATGACTGCGGAAGTCATCAAGCTCAGGGGAGAACAGGATCTCGCCCGAGCTCTTTAAGCGCAGACCGCCGTTATAGCCGTTCTGACCGGGATCGTAGGAGGCGTTGCTGAGGTCAAGGGCGTCGATGGGATCGTTTCCTGCAGTTACGGTCACCGCGCAAGAGGCGCTGACCTTGCCGTCGTGGCTAAGCACGGTGACGGTGGTCGTTCCCGTGCGGATGGCGTTGACGATGCCGTCGGGAGAAACCGAAGCCACCGCGGGATCCTCGGACTTGAAGATCACCTTTTTATTGTCTGCGTTTTCGGGCAGCACGGTGACGGTCAGCGTTGCGGTGGAGCCTGCCTCCAGCTCGAGGGAGGATTTGTCCAGCTTGATCTCGGTAACCTTGTTGATTACGTCGGTAACGGTCACCTGCAGGGTGGCGCTCTTGCCGTTGACTGCGGTGACGGTCACAGAGGTCTTACCGATCTTCAGGGCGGTAACGACGCCCTGTCCGTCTACCGACAAGACGGTGCTGTCTGCAACCGAGAAGGTCAGGTTGTCGGTGGGAACGTCGGCGGGATCGACCACCAGAGGAAGGGGCTTTTGCGCACCGATGGCAAGGGACATTTCCTCGCTTTCAAAGGAAAGGGCGCTGACGTCGGTGTTGGTATTGACCACGTCAAGGAGCATATAGTCGTAGCGCTCGCCGTCGGAGCTCATTGCGCCGATCAAAACGGTGCCCGTCTTCAGGGTCTTCACGATGCCCTCGCTCACCGTGGCGATCTGCTCGTCGCTTGTAAACCAGGAGAAGTCCTTTGCCGTCACGGTTGCGGGGAAGATGTTCACGGGCAGGGTGTATTCGCTGCCCTTGGTCACTGCCAGCTTGTCCTTGGAAAAGGTGATCTTCAGGTTGGAGGGCAGAGGATCGGTGTTGTCCTTCGAGGGCGAATTGCCCTTGGAGGGAGTGGGGGCGGGCTTGGACTCCTCGGCGGAAGACTGCACGGAGGAGTGCTGCTTCTCAACGGAGGGGGTCGCGGAAGGTTCTTGATCGGAGGTCTTTTTTACCTTTGCGCAGGCAGGGAAAAGACAAGCGGCGACAAGAAGCAGGCAAATGAATGAAAGAATGCGTTTTTTCATAATATTCATCCTTGTAAACTAACGTTTTGGACGGTCAGTCCTTTAAAAGATCCTTTAAGATCGCCCAGCGCTCCTCGCTCCAGGAGACCAGATAGTCCACGTGCTCGTCGTAGCTGTGGAGCCTTGAGGATACGTTTGAAGAAACGTATCCGTGGTAATGGTTGCCGTACATATTCCAGAAGAGGGCGTTTTTGTCGGCGGCAGGCTCAAGGATTTCGCCCGTGGACCTCACGGTGCTCATCGTTTCCTCAAATGCGGCGTCAAGGGCGGTCATACGGTCGTAGACCTCCTTTCTGAACCACTCCTCTTCCACCAAAGCAGAAAACCAAGTGCAACCTCTGTTGCCCGAGGAGAGCAACTCACCCGTGGTGACGGCATAGCCGTAGGTGCCGAAGCCGAAGTCAAAGTCCCAGGGAGCGGTGAAGTAGAGCTTTCCTCCCGTGTTCTTTTGCAGGAAGCAGCTTGCCGCGCCCACGTCCACGTCCTTGGACAGCTCCTCGATGATGTACATATCGATCAGCGAAGGGATATCGATGAGGGCGTCGATGCGCGCTCTGTCGCCCGACACCATCGCGTCGTGGCATTTTTGGACGTAGTCCTTGATGAAGGCGATGTCGCTTTCGGTGCAGTCGCTCTTGATGACGAACTCACGGTCGTTGTTGTTGGAGGCGGCACCGTAGCCGTTTACGTAGAAATAGGGGTCGTTTTCGCCGTTTCCGCGGAAATCCACCTCGATGAGGTAGCCCTTATCGGGAGAGTTGACGCTGTCGTCCACCTCCACCCGATCGTTTGCCGCTTCCACGTGCTCGCTGACCATATAAAGACCGCGGTATTCTCCGTTGACGTAAAGCTGGACCCAGCTGCACTCGGGCACGTAGGGGATGGTGCCCATCTTTGCCGCGAGCGTCCAGACCAGATAGTTTCTCAGGCTCGACAGGTCGAATTTGTTGGAATTCAGCACCCAGTCCTTGTTTTTGGAATCTCCGATACCGAGAAGCTTTGCTTTTTCGGTCAGCTTCAGACGGTAGGAATTTTTGCTGTCGTAGGCGCTTTGGGCGGCGTTGCCGTTCCAAGAGGAGTTTCCTCTGCCCTTGATCTCGGTGGTGACGGCGATGTCGTATTTGGCGTCAAAGGCACCGATGATGGCAAGGAATGCGTTTTCGTAGTTCTTGGAGGTGACGGGCGCGCCGCTCTCGGTGAAGAGATACATATTGGCAATACTGCCGCTCTGCTCGGATTCTTTGATGAAGCAGGCAAAGACCGAAAGGTCCGCTTCGGGGGTCACGTCCGATCTGGTGGCGCTTTTCTCTCCGTCGCTCCAGCAAAGGAAGACGTAGCCGCTATCGGGCGTTGCCGTCACGGCAGAGCTTTCCTGTCCCGCCTTTAAAAGCTGGCGGGCGGTGCCCTTGATGCTTCCCCCTGCAAGAGCGGAATATTTTATGATGTATTCGCCCTCGCCTCTTTGAATGCCCGCGCCGGGGGTGGGGGCGTAGTAGGGCGATTCTTCGTAATCAGCGGGCACCTGGATGGAGGAATAGACGCCCTTCAACACAGGCTTTCCTGCCTTTAAGAGCACCATTTCCACGGTGTATTTTTCTCCTGCCGTGGGGCAGAAGCCGCAGTTGATGCCGTTGCCCATTAAGAAGAAGTCTACCCAAGCGCCCTTGGACTTGACGGGGGTAAGCTTGACTGTGGGGAAGACGTGATCGATCTCGGAGGGATCTGCGGCAAGATAGGTGAAGCGCAGATAGGCGGTATAGTCGTCGTAGACGGCGCCCTGATCCACCCAGCTTCGGAGCTCCGGCAGATTGGGGGAGAAGAGCAGCTCGTCGGTGCTCTTGACCCGAAGGATGGTCCCGTATCCCCCAAGATCGGAGGTGACGGGCACCCCGCTTAAATTCAAAAGATCCATGGGATCGACGGGAGCGGCTTCCTTGACGGTGACGGTGCAGGAGGCAGTCACCCTGCCGTCGGCGCTCTTTACGGTGACGGTGGCGCTTCCCGCCTTTTGGGCGCTGATCTTGCCCGAGGCGTCCACCGTGAAAAGGGCGGTATCGCTGCTTTCAAAGGTGACCTTCTTATTGCTTGCATTTTCGGGCAGGACGGTTGCTTTCAGGGTGGCGGACTGTCCTTCCTCCAAGGTGAGGGAGGTCTTGTCAAGGGTAATGGAGGAAACCGAGACGGTCTTTGCCTTGACGGTGACGGTGCAGGAGGCAGTCACCCTGCCGTCGGCGCTCTTTACGGTGACGGTACCGCTTCCTGCCTTTTGGGCGCTGATCTTGCCCGAGGCGTCCACCGTGAAAAGAGCGGTATCGCTGCTTTCAAAGCTGACCGTCTGATCCTCTGCATTTTCGGGCAGGACGGTTGCTTTCAGGGTGGCGGACTGTCCTTCCTCCAAGGTGAGGGAGGTCTTGTCAAGGACGATGGAGCTGACCTCTATCGGATCCTCCGTGGAGGGGGTAGGTGTAGGCTCGGGTGTAGGCTCGGGCGAGGGTGTAGGCTCGGGCGAGGGTGTAGGCTCGGGCGAGGGTGTAGGCTCAGGCGAGGGTGTAGGCTCAGGCGAGGGCTCGGGCTTCGTTGACGGATCGCCCTGTCCGCTTGAAGCATCACCCGAGGGGGAAGGGGCGATTGAGGCGTTGCCCTTAGAGGAGGGCTGGGGATCTATAGATCCCGAAACGCCGCTTTCGGGCGTATCGGAGGTGCTTTTTGAGGGCTTTGACGTGCATCCGCTTGCCGCGGCGGGCAAGAGCAGAGCCGAGATCAGAAGAAAAATGAGGAATTTCTTTTTCATAGGAATTCTCCTTCTGTGTTGTTTGTGACACACACTTATATCATAGCATATTTTGCGTGAATAATCAACCTTTTTTTGTAAAAGGTCTTTGCCAAAAAGAACTTTTTTGTCATTTTTACTTTTGGTTTTTGGGAAAGCAGGCAAAAAGTTCACAAAAAACGCACTTGACAAAGATTGTCGGGTAATGTATAATAAAAAAGATGTGAATTTTTAAGAGAATTATAGGAGAAGGTATGGAAAAACGTGAAAAATCGGTGATTTCAATCACCTCAGTTCATCGCATCAAGCTGATCTTTCGCGTGGTGCTGTTCATTCTTGCCATCGTTTTGTACGTCGTAAATTATAAGGATCACGCCGACGAGCCCTTCGGGGGTCTTGAAAGCGCCAAGTGGCTTTTGTGGTTTGCGGGTGCGGTGCTTTTTGTCGAAATGCTGATGCGCTATTTCCCCTCGGGGCACGACAGCATCGGTTGTCAGAAGTTTTTTAAAAAGAATTACCTGCCCACGGGCAAAAGCGAGCCCATCTTGCCGAAGAAGAGTCGCGCCGCGGTTGCGGCAAGCGCCTGGTTTTTGCTCAACGGTGTCATCTGGGCGTTCTATTTCACCGGGCTGATCGATGCGGGCATCCTGGTGCTCGTCAGCCTCTTTTATTCGGTGGCAGACAAGATCTGCGTGCTGTTCTTCTGTCCCTTCCAAGCCATCTTTATGAAGAACAAGTGTTGCGCCTCCTGCCGCATTTACAACTGGGACTTCCCCATGATGTGCACGCCCTTGTGGCTGGTGCCGGGTGTCTTTTCAAGAGTTCTTGCGGTGATGTCGCTGGGGATCCTGCTTGTCTGGGAGCTGTCGCTCATCCGCCATCCCGAGCGCTTTTCGGAAAATACAAACGCTTGCCTTTCTTGCAAAAACTGCAAGGAGCCTGTCTGCAGCGGCAAGAGAAAGACGGCAAAGCTTCTGCCCTTCCTTTCCTTTAAAAGATCGGACAGATAATGCTTCATAAATTATAAAAAGTCCTTCCCCGGTTAAAAAGGGAAGGACTTTTCCTGTTTTTTCATCGGTTAAAGGCGAAGACTGTGCACAAACTAAGATCGACAGCGGGGAAAAGGACGACAGGGAACGAAAAGAAAGGGGATTGTTTAAAAACGCCCTGAATATGAAGATCAAAAGAATCGTCGGGTCGTTTTTGGCGGCCCTTACGGTGTGCCTTTTGTGGCAGGGACAGCCTTCTTTTGCCATAGAGGACACCACCCCTTATAATTGGTATTTCAAAAAGAATGACAGACACGAGCAACCGCCCCTTGATTCCTGCTTGGAGTTTATCAAAAAGCAGGATGGTTACTACCTTGACGAGGGGTGCAAAGAAAAGGTGATCTACCTCACCTTTGATGCAGGCTATGAAAACGGAAACGTGACCCGCATCCTGGATGCCCTTGACAAGCACCACGCCCCCGGAGCCTTTTTCGTGCTTGATAATCTCATCAAGCGCAACCCCGAGCTGGTAAAGCGTATGGCAGAGGGCGGGCATCTGGTGTGCAATCACACGGCAAAGCATCCCGATATGTCTGCCATCACCGACAAGGAAACCTTTCAAAAGCAGCTTTCGGATCTTGAAAAGAGTATGGAGGAGGTGCTTGGTCTGCCCGTTGCCCCCTTTTACCGCCCTCCCCAAGGGCGTTTCACCGAGCAAAACCTCCATTTTGCAAAGGAAATGGGCTATAAGACCATCTTTTGGAGCTATGCCTACGCCGATTGGGACAACGCCCGTCAGCCCGATCCCAAGTGGGCGATGGAGCAGATCCTTGCCCATACCCACCCGGGGATGGTGATCCTGCTTCATCCCACCTCCAAGACCAACGCCGATATCATGGACGAGCTCCTTTCGGCGTGGGAGGGGGAGGGCTACCGCTTTGCTCCCCTCACGGAGCTGACTGTGTGAAGAGCTTTTTTGCGCTGTCGCTGGCGTTTTGCACTCTTTTTTGCGGAAAAACCTCGGCGCGCACCGTCTTTTCAAACGATGAATCCAAAAGGGTGTACGCCTGCGGCAGGACCGACGGGCAGAGCATCGCCCTGACCTTTGACGACGGACCTCATAGCGAGTATACGGCACAGATCTTAGACATCCTTGCCGAATACGGGGTGAAAGCCACTTTTTTCGTCATCGGCGAAAACGCCGAAAGGCATCCCGAGCTGATCCGTCGGATGAAGGAGGAGGGGCACGCGGTGGGCAACCACACCTACCGCCATCAGATCTCCTGCAACAAAAGCGAGCAGGACGTGCTGTCGGAGCTGGAGCGCACCCGCGACCTTTTAAGGGAGCTTGGGGTGGAAGACCCCCTCTTTCGCCCGCCGGGCGGTGCGTACGACGACCATCTGCTTTCCTGCGCCCGCGCTCTTGATTACAACGTGATCTTGTGGACGGTGGATCCCAGAGATTGGTGCCATCCGCCCGCAGAGCAGATCACAAAGGGCGTGCTTGACGCGGTGAAGAGCGGCGACATCGTGCTGATGCACGATTACGTCTGGGGAGAAAGCCATACCCCGGAGGCGTTGCGGCAGATCATTCCCGCGCTGCTAAAGGAGGGCTATTCCTTTAAAAGAGTGGACGAGCTGATCCGCTTGGAGGGATAGGCTGAAATGCCAAAGGGCTGAAAGGAGGGAGACTCCCTCTTTTCAGCCCGATTTTGTTACGTAATCTGTCCCTCTTCAAAAACGCTCAGATCATCGTTTGTCAGATCGCCGTCGCCCGTTAAGGGAATGGGCTGACCCAGATAGGTGGGCTCGGGGCGGAAAATGCCGTAAAGCACGTCCTTGCATCTTGCCGCCACCTCCCGCAGATCTCTTTGGCTCTGCCCCCAATAGCTGTGCAGGTCGGCAGACACCCCGTACGCCTCCACTCCCAGCGCCTCTGCCACGTGCAGTGCCCGGTACAGGTGGTATTCCTGGGTGACGATGAGTATCTTCTTTGCTCCGAAGACCTCCTTTGCCCGATAGACGCTTTCGTAGGTGGAAAAGCCCGCGTGGTCCATAAAGACGTCGGAGGAGGGCACGCCCTCTTCGATCGCCCGCTTTTTCATGGCGGCGACCTCGTTATAGTTGGTCCTTCCGTGGTCTCCGCTCATTAAGATCTTTGGAGCGGCACCTTTGTCGTAAAGATCGATGCCCACCGCCAGCCGATCCTCCAGCATTCCGCTGGGATTGCCGCCGGGATGCACGTAGCACCCCAGCACCAGAATGCAGTCCACCCCCTCAAGGGCGGCGGCATCCTCGGGGGACAGGATCTTTTTTTTGCCTGCGGAGGTCACGGCACCGTTTACCGCAAAAATCGAAATAATACCTGCCAGCGCGAGGCAGAGGAGGGTGAGAAGGCTGACTTTTAGAATTTTAAAGACTTTTTTCTTTTTCATATCGGTTTAAATATTCCGTTTCGTTTTGGACGTGCGGTCTTTTAAGACACTGACAAGGATGAAGGACAGAAGGTCTGTTCATCCTTATAGTACAACTTTTCTTTACAAAAATCAACGCATTTTTGAAAAAAAGCGCAAAAAAAGAGGACGTGCAAAGCACATCCTCTTTGAAGGGATTATTCTTCGTCCTTTACAGGGCAGGGATCGCCGCAGTCTGCGCAGTCGCCGTCGCAAACGCAGGAGAAATGCTCTCCGCAGGAGGGGCATACCACATCCTCGGGATCGTCGTCATCGTCAAAGAAGACGGTCTTTCCGCAAACGGGGCACTCGGTCTCGTAGCCGTCGTAGTCCTCCTCGTCGAAGCACTCGTCGCACTCGCAGCACTCGTCGTCGTAGTCTTCGTCCTCGAAGTCCTCGTCGTCCTCCTCGTCGAAGTAATCGTCCTCGGCGCAAACCAGATCCTCAAGATCGGTCAAATCGTCGTCGATCTGCTCTGCATAGTTTGCCAGCTCGTCGGTGAAATCGTCGATGGCGTCCACCTGATTCTCTAAATCCTCAACGGTAACGGTGATCTCCTCCAGCAGCTCGATGACTTTTGCCAGCAGCTTGCCTTCGTTTGTGGTGGGCTCAAAGCTCATGCCTTCCATCATACCCTTCAGGTATGCGGCCTTTTCGGTAAGTGTCATTGTTTCTTCCTCCTTGCCTTGTGTCAGTGTGATTTTTTATGCTCTGGACAGATATTCACCGGTTCTGGTGTCGATCTTCAGGGTCTCGCCAACCTCGATGAAGAGGGGCACCTTGATCTCTGCGCCGGTCTCCAGGGTAGCGGGCTTTAAGGTGTTGGTTGCGGTGTTGCCTGCAAAGCCGGGGTCGGTTGCGGTAACCACCAGCTCAACGAAGGTGGGGGGCTCCACTGCGAAAACGTTGCCCTTGTAGGACACGATCTTGCAGATCATTTCTTCTTTAACGAACTGGAAGTTCTCGCCAACCAGGCTGTGGGAAACCAGAGTCTCCTCCCAGGTCTCGGTGTCGAGGAAGTGATACAGATCTCCGTCGTCATAGGAGTACTGCATATCCTTTCTCTCAACGTATGCATTTTCAAACTTGTCGGTGGGGCTGAAGGTACGCTCAGTTACCGCACCGGTGATCACGTTGCGGATCTTGGTTCTGACGAACGCTGCACCCTTACCGGGCTTTACGTGCTGGAATTCGATAACCTGCATAACGTTACCGTCCATCTCGAAAGTTACACCGTTCTTGAAATCGCCGGCTACTACCATAATATTTATTCCTCCGTAAATCGTAGAATTGTTTACTTACTCTATATTGTACAGTATTTTTCTCTCTTTTTCAATAGTTATTTGAAAAAAAGTGTGATTTTTTTTAAAAATCCTTACAGCTCGATGAGATGCTTGGGGCAATCGGTCAGGATCTGCACGCCGTCCTTGCGGAATGCCGCCATATCCTCGATTCTGCAGCCGTAGGTGCCTTTGACGTAGATACCGGGCTCGATGGTGATCACGTGACCGGTGGTCAGAGGCTTGTCGGCTTTTGCGTGTACGCCGGGTGCCTCGTGGATGTACATACCCACACCGTGACCGAGAGAGTGTCCAAAGCAGCCCTTGAACTTGGAGCCGTCGATGATGTCTCTTGCGATCTTGTCAAGCTCGCCGCCGGTAACGCCCTCCACGATGGCTTCCTCAGCCGATACCTGGGCGTTTAAAACGGTGTTGTAAAGCAGCTTCATATCCTCGTCTGCCTTGCCGATGACCACCGTTCTGGTCATATCCGAGCAGTAGCCCTTGTACACACAGCCGTAGTCCATGGTAAAGAATCCCTTTTCAAGCTTCACGGGTCTGGGCACGCCGTGGGGAAGGGCAGAGGCCTTGCCCGAAACGGCGATGGTGTCAAAGCTTAATCCCTCGGCACCGTGGGAACGCATAAAGAATTCAAGCTCCAAAGCCACGTCGATCTCGGTCTTATCGGGAGAGATGAAGCCGAGGATGTGGTCAAACGCCTGCTCCGCAATGCGCTGAGCGGCGATGATGTTTTCGATCTCCTCTTCGTCCTTGTATTCGCGCAGCTCCTCCAAAAGTCTTCCTGCGGGCACCAGCTCCACGCCCTCAAAGGTCTTCTTCAGCCCTTCGTACGCCGAAACGGTGGTCCACACGTCTTCAAATGCCAGGGTCTTCACGTCGTTCTTTTCGCAAAGCTCCAAGAACATCTGCTTTCTCTGACCGCTCATCTGCAGCACGGTCAGGTCTTTTGCCTCGTTTTCCGCCATTTCGATATAGCGGGAGTCGGTGAGCAGATAGCTTTCTTTTTTGGTGATGAGCAGGTAGCCGTCGTGGAAGAGCACGCCGCTTGCCCAGCGCTGGTTGCGGTTGTTGGTGATCAGCACGCCGTCAACGCCCTCGGGCAGATTCTTTTTGATCTTTTCAAGATGCATATTCATAATACGCTTCTCCTTTTTCGATAAATCTATTTATTTTGTTGTATTGTACGTGCGTCGTTTTAATCCTCGATCTCCACCAGAGCTTCAAGCGCAAGGATATAAGAAGCGGCGCCGAAGCCGATGATCGATCCGCGGCATACGGGCGCGATGACCGAGGTGGCGCGGAAGGGGTCTCTTGCGTGGATATTGGAAAGGTGAACCTCGATGACGGGGATGCGGATGGCGTCGATTGCGTCTCTGATGGCGTAGGAATAGTGGGTGTAGGCACCTGCATTCAGGATCACGGCGTCGTATTCAAGGCGCGAAGCGTGCAGGATGTCGATGATCTCTCCCTCGTGATTGCTTTGGCGGAAATCAATCTCCCAGCCGTATTCAAGGGCGCGCTCTTCCATCCTGTTTTCGATGGCGGAAAGGGTCAGGGTGCCGTAGTGTGCGGGATCTCTTTCGCCCAGCAGGTTCAGATTGGGTCCGTTGATCACAAGAACTTTCATAGCGTATCCTCTCTTTATTGTAGCTCGTTATAACGGTATAAAAGACTCAAAGCTTTGACAAATAGCAGTTCTTCATGGCAAGGGCGTCCTCTGCCATCGTGCCGTTCGATTCGCAGATGATCCTTGGGCAGAGCCCCTCTTTGGCGATGCATTCCATCAGCGGCTGAAAATCCGGACCGAAGACGGCATCTTCAAAGGTCAGATGCTTCTTTTCGCCTGAGGCACTGTATTCGATCTTTGAAAAGTGACAGTGCATCCTTTGGGCTCTTTGATCGTCAAGCACCTCTGCCGTGCGGTCAAAGACACGTCTATAGTCGTCGGCGCTTTTAAAAACGCCCCCTTGTTCTCTTGCGTTCAGATGCCCGAAATCGACCACGGGGCAAAGGCGCTTATCCATTTTGCAAATGGCTAACACCTCTTCAAGAGTGCCCAGCTGATTGACCTTGCCCATGGTTTCCACGCCGAAGCGCACCGGGGTGTCGGGGAATTTTTCAAGGGCTTTATAAAGGGTATCGCAGGCAAGGCGCATTGCCTCGCCTCTTGAGATCTTTGCCGCCGACCCTGCGTGGATGACCATGGTGTCTGCCCCCATCAGGTGGCAAGCCCACAGACTTTTTTCGATGTAAACAAGGCTTTTTAACCGTTTTTCCTCGTCCGTTCCCGAAAGGGAGATGTAGTAGGGGGTGTGAAAGGACAGGGCGATGCTATGCTTTTTGGCTTCCTCTCCGATCCTTGAAAAGACCGCCTCTCCTCCCGTGATGCCGTTGCCTGCCGAATACTCGTATGCGTCAAGCCCGAGAGAAGATAAATACGCCGGCTCCTCGTAGCTGTGCTTAAAGCCCGCCTTATAAAAGGACAAGCTGTTTCCCGAAGGTCCAAAGAGGGCTCTCATTCGAGATCCTTTGAGGCGATGCCTCTTCTGCCCTGAATGCAGTTGATGCTGTATTCCTTCAGGTATTTGCGCAAGATCAGGCTTTCAAGATCTCTCTTGATGCCGAAAATGGGCAGTGCGCGGTCGTTTTTCACCGGCTTTACCAGGATCATGGGGATGCCCAGCCTCTTTGCGGCAAGGCAGTCGGTGAAGAGCTGGTCGCCCATAAAGGCGCATTGGTCGTAGCGCACCTTTTCCTTGTGCATCATGATGCGGATGTGGGTGGTGGCAGGCTTACCCGCTCTGTAGACCGACGGGATGTCCTTGCCCGAGAAGGTGCGGACTCTTTTTTTGCTGTTATTGGAGGCAAGAAGAAGGGTGACCCCTTCCTCCTCCAAACGTTTGAAAAAAGCAAGAGCGTTCGGGGTGGGCAGGCGGTCCATATAAGAGACAAGTGTGTTGTCTATGTCGCTGATGAGATACTTGATGCCGTGTCTTTTGAAAAAGCCTTCGGGGATGGCATTGTAGCTCTCAAAATACCAGTCGGGCCAAAATGTCCGTACCACGGGACGTCCTCCTTTTTTAGTTTGGGCAACGCAAAAGCGTATACTCCGCTATCGTCCATTATAGCATACTTCTTTGAAAACAGCAAGGGCTTTTTTGAAATTTTTGTTCTATTGTCGCCCTCTTCTTTGATATACTGAAAGGGAAACGTTGTATTTCAGGAGGAAAGGGTATGTTTTTTATCACGGTGCGCGGCTCCACCGTCAAATTCTGTGCCACCCTTCTTTTAGGGGTGATGCTGGTCTGTTCTTTGGTGTTCGTTTTGCCCAACGGTGAGGATCTGGCGGCAGCGGGGGGCAGTGCGCAGGTGCGCTACGACGGCATTGAGGGGATAGAGGAGATGGCAGGCTTTCTTGCCCAATTCGGCTGGCAGGTGGGAGAAAAGCCGGTCAGCGACGAAATGGTGACTCTGCCGCAGAGATTTGACGGCGTTTTTGCCGCCTACAACGACCTGCAAAGGGCGCAGGGGCTGGATCTTGCCCCCTACGAGGGCAAAAGGGTGCGCAAAACGGTGCTCACGGTGACCAATTACGAGGGCTACGACGGCGCGGTCATTGCCACCCTGTTCGTTTATCGGGACAGAGTGATCGCGGGCGATCTTTCCTCGGGCGATCCTCAGGGCTTTACCTGCGGCTTTGACGGGGAAAGCGGTTGACAAATGCAAAGAAAAGAGGTATAATAAGTCGATTTAAACGTACAGAACGAAGGACGCTCCTTCAGTAAATAAAGGGAAAGATATGGAATTTGTTGCAACCTGTTTGTTCGGACTTGAAAAGCTGTTGGGAGAGGAGCTGGACGCCCTTGGCGTGAAAAGGACCGAGACCATCGACGGCAGAGTGACCTTTGAGGGCACTCTTTACGATATTGCCAAGGTGAACGTCGGCTCCCGCTTTGCCGAGCGGATCTACATCAAGATGGGTCAGGTCTTTACCGACACCTCAAATCCCTTTGACACCCTTTTCGAGGGGGTCAAGGCAATGCCCTTTGAGGGATATATCGGGTCAAACGACACCTTCGTGGTCACGGGCCATTCGGTAAAGAGCAAGCTGACCTCCATCCCCGCCCTGCAAAGGGTGGTGCAAAAGGCAATTGCCTCAAGGCTGGGAGAAAAGTACGGCAAAAGCTGGTTTGACGGCGACGGGGTGCGCTATTCGGTGGAGTTTTTCATTTTAAACGACCTTGCCACCCTGATGATCGATACCTCGGGTATGGCTCTGCATAAAAGAGGCTACCGCGCCAACAGCAACGACGCTCCTTTGCGTGAGACCCTTGCCGCCGCTCTTTGCAAGCTTGCCCGCCCCAGAGAAGATGTGCTTTTTTGGGATCCTATGTGCGGAAGCGGTACCATTCCCATCGAGGCGGCAATGATCGTTTCAAACACCGCGCCCGGTCTTCGCCGCTCCTTTGCTGCAGAGAAGTTCCCCTTCTTACCCGAAAACGCCTTCAGACAGGCAAGAGGCGAGGCAATCGCCGCCATCCGTCAGGACTGTGCCTTTGAAGCCTACGCCTCGGATATCGATCCTGCCTGCGTACAGCTGACCAGAGACAACATCGCCAAGGCGGGTATGGGCAAATACGTGAAGTGCTTTGAAAGAAACGCGCTGGAAATTACCACCGGCGGCAGAAGAGGCACCATCGTGTGCAATCCCCCCTATGGAGAAAGACTGCTCACCCCCGAGGAGTGCGCCAAGCTTTATCGGCGGATGGGTACTCATTTTGCCACCCTTGACAGCTGGCAGATCTACATCATCTCGTCAAACGAGCAGTTTGAGCGGCTATACGGCAGAAGGGCGGATAAGGTCAGAAAGCTTTATAACGGAATGCTTCGCTGCGGATACTATCAGTATTTCAAGAAGCGGGACGATCAGGATGGCGAAAAACGCCCCTTTGAAAAGCCCTGTAAGCACTATAGTAATAAGTAAGTAAAAAAGCGGCCGTTTGCCCGTAACAGTGGGCAAACGGTCGCTTTTTGACCTTCTTTTTGCGCAAAAAAGGGAGCTTTATCCCTTGAAGATGCGGGCAAGAAGCAGGGGCAAAAGACGCTCTGCCAGCTCTTGCTCCTCGTCGGTGCGGATGGCGCCTGCGGGCACTGCCCTTTGACAGATCAGCGACAGTGACGTCATCCCCTCCGCTGTGCATTCCTTGTAAAGCTGAAAGTCCAACAGACGCAAGGGCGCCTCAAAAAGATCAAGGGTGAGGGCGGGGTCTTTTACCGCGTCTGCCTGAGGCTGAAAGGTCAGGCGGATCGCCGTTTTCTCCCGCTCCAGAAAGAAGAGGACGCGCACCTCCCGATCAAGGCAGAGGGGGAGGCAAAAAAGGCAGAGACAGGTCAGCAGGGCAGTAAGACGGGGGAAATTATAAAGGGGCAGGTCGGCGCAGTCGGTGGTGCACAGCGCACTGATGCTCATTCCCGCATCCAAAAGCCGCTCCTTTGAAAAGCGATTGAGAAAGGCGCAGGCGTGCTTGACGGAAAAGACCTTGGGAAAGTCCTCCTCGGTCAAAGCCAGGGCATAGCTTTTGCGCAGGGCGCGGGTGAAAAACTCGGCGGCAAATTCGTTTTCGGCATCCTGCCTGCCTTCTGCCGAGAATGCCGCCCTTACCGCTGTTGAAAGGCGGGCGGGCAGGTCTGAGAGAACCGCCTCCTCAAAAAGAAAGAGGAGAAAGCAAGGGGCGTCCAGATAGCGGGTGGGCACGAGAAGGGCACTGACCGTGCTTTGCTCGGGCAGAGTCAGAGAAAGGATCTCCACTTCACCCTGCTCGGTGCAATATTGAAGGATGGGATCAATGCCGCAAGGAAGGCAGTCTGAAAGATTGCTCCTGCAACGGAACTTTTTTGAAAAGGAGAGTGCCTTTTCGTTTCTTGAAAGGACGTGCTTGTCGTAAGACATCAAAACGGTGGGCAGTCCCGTTTCGGTGTAGCGCACGAAATCGTCTGATCGCTTCATATATTCACTCCTTGTGAAAACAACCATCATCCGACCCTCTGAAAACGGGAAAGAATGATGGCTTTTTCTCTGATTGTCAGGGTCTTGTCCCGCTGCTTTTTAAAGGGGCTTTTTTTTGATGGTACCGCCGTTGCGGGGATAGGCGGCGGGGGTGCTTTTCGCCTTTTTGATCAGGATGTTGTAGCGGACGACCCCTTCGATGTAGTCCTCCTTGACCTCGTCGACCTGACCGCCCAGGGTCTTCACGGCGTTTTCGGCGCTCTTTAACTCCTCCAACCCTGCCGAGCCCTTCATGGCGTAAAAGCATCCGCCCACCTTCAAAAAGGGCAGACACCACTCGCAAAGCACGGGCAAGGATGCCACGGCGCGGGCGCTGACGGCGTCAAAGGATTCCCGTAAGGGGGCGCCCTTTGAAAGCTCCTCGGCTCTGCCTGCAAGGGTGGTGACCTTCAGCCCCATACCCGTTGCCGTGTCCTTCACGAAGGTCAGCTTTTTGGCGGTGCTGTCAAGGGAGGTGATGGCAAGATCCTTTCTTGCGATGGCAAGGGGAAGGGTGGGAAAGCCCCCTCCGCATCCCACGTCAAGAAGGCTTGCCCCCTCTTTGATCAGCGGGGCTATCTTCAGGCAGTCGGCGTAGTGGCGCTCGATGATGCCCACGGGGTCTGTGATAGCGGTGATATTGGTGTGGGCGTTGAAGGCAAGAAGGCGCTTTGTCAGCTCTTCAAATTCCGAGGCAAAAGGCAGATAGTCTTCAAGCCCCTCTTTTTTTAAGATCTCGCCGTAAAGGGCGGAGAATGTGGGCTCGTTCATAAGTTTTCCTCCCCGTTTTTACGGTATTTTGCAAGATAAATGAGCAGTACCGAAATGTCGGCAGGGCTGACGCCCGAAATGCGGGACGCCTGCCCGATGCTTGCGGGACGGAAGGAGGAAAGCTTCTGTCTTGCCTCCAGCCGCAGTCCGCCGATGTGCTCGTAATCTAAATCCTCGGGCAGCTTTTTGTTTTCAAGGGCGGAAAGCTTTCTTGCCGCGGCAAGCTGCTTTGAGATATAGCCCTCGTATTTCACCTCGATCTCCACCTGCATCTTCAGCTCTCTTTGAGTGATGGGCTGAGGATCAAAGGGTAAGAGCAGATCGTAGGATACCTGTGGTCTTCTTAAAAGCTCACCCATGGTGGCGCTTCCCTCGATGGGGGTGCTTCCCGCCTCGTTTAGCAGAGCGTTTAAGGCGGGAGTGGCGGCAAGGCGGGTGGATTTTAACCTTGCGCACTGTCTTTCGATCTCCTTTTCCTCTTCCTTCACCGCAAGATAACGCTCTTCGGGCAGAAGTCCGCAGGCAAAGCCCTGTTCATAAAGACGTCTGTGGGCGTTGTCCTGACGGAGAAGCAGGCGGTATTCACTGCGGGAGGTCATCACCCGATAGGGCTCGTTCGTCCCCTTGGTCACCAGATCGTCGATGAGCATCCCGATATAAGAGGAATCGCGGGAGAGGATCAAAGGATCCTTGCCCTGAAGCTTCATTGCGGCGTTGATGCCTGCGATAAGCCCCTGGGCGGCGGCTTCCTCGTAGCCCGAGGTGCCGTTAAACTGCCCCGCGCCGTAAAGCCCCGCCACTTTTTTTGTTTCAAGAGTGGGCAAAAGCTCCAGCGGGTCGATGCAGTCGTATTCGATGGCGTAGGCAGGGCGCATCACCTCTGCCTTTTCAAAGCCCTTTAAGGAGTGGAGCATCTTGATCTGCACGTCCTCGGGAAGGGAGGAGGAAAAGCCCTGCAGGTATAATTCCGCCGTGTCTGCTCCCATGGGCTCCACGAAAAGCTGGTGCCGCTCCTTGTCGGCAAAGCGGACGATCTTGTCCTCGATGCTGGGGCAGTAGCGGGGGCCGGTGCCCTTGATCACGCCGCTATAAAGGGGGGAGCGGTGCAGATTTTCTTTGATGACCCTGTGGGTCTGCTCGTTTGTGTAGACCACGTGGCAGGGCACTTGGGAAATGGCGTTGAGCGCCTCCTTGTCGGTACGGTAGGAAAAGGGGGTGATATACTCTTCTCCCTCCTGAATTTCCAGTGCCGAAAAGTCCACCGACTTCTTATGGATGCGGGGCGGAGTGCCGGTCTTGAAGCGGCGCATGGAAAAGCCAAGGGAGGCAAGGCAGGAGGAAAGCCCGCCGCTGGCGGGTAAAAGGTTGTCAGGACCTGCCGAAAGGGCGCTTTCGCCGATGACCACGGTGGAGTCAAGATAGGTGCCCGCGCATAAGATCACCGCCTTCACGGGATAAAAACCGCCAAGGGCGTTTTTTACCCCCGTTACGGTGAGCCGTCCCTCCCGTTCCTCGGTGCGCACCTCCACGATCTCTGCCTGCACAAGGCGCAGACGGGGGGTTTTTTCCAGGGTCTTCTTCATATTTTCGCTGTAAAGACGGCGGTCTGCCTGTATTCTTTTGGAGTAGACGGCAGGACCCTTTCCTAAGTTCAGGGTGCGGGATTGGAGGGTCACGCGGTCTGCCGCGTAGCCCATCTCGCCGCCCAGAGCGTCGATCTCAAAGACCAGATGCCCCTTGCCCGTGCCGCCGATGGAGGGATTGCAGGGCATATTGGCAATGCTGTCGGCGTTCATGGTAAACAGCAGGGTATCAAGCCCCAGCCTTGCGCAGGCAAGGGCGGCTTCGCACCCCGCGTGTCCCGCGCCGATGACCGCCACGTCCCCTTTTGTCAGAATATATTCGTTCATGCTTGCTCCTTACTCAGTAGTGAAAGGCGTGCCAGACGATCAGCTCTGCCGTGAGGAGCAGCAGGGCAAGCGCACCGAAAATACGGAATAAAATATCTTTTCTCATAACTGTTCAGCTTTTCTCGGGAAAAGAGAAACGGGGTGCTTATGCTTCCCGTTCTCTTTTTTTATTTGTGGTATTTGCCGCCGCCGTTGATGTTGAAGGCGCGGTAGGTCTGCTCCAAAAGGATGACGCGCATCAGCTGATGGGGGAAGGTCATCCTTGAAAAGGACAGACGGTAGTGGCAGAGTGCCTTGGTGGATTCGGGAAGTCCGTCAGAGCCTCCGATGACGAAGGACAGGGTGGAAAATCCCCTTTGGGGCACGGTGTCGATAAGCTTGGCAAGCTCGGGGGAGGAAAGCTCCTTGCCCTCCACGCAAAGGGCGATAGTATAGTCCTTTTCCCTGATGAGGGCGGCAAGGGCTTTGTCGTCCTTTGCTTCAAGGATCTCGGGACGGCAATAGCCGCCAAGCCTTTTCATATATTCGGCACAAGCCATCCGCAGGTAGTCCTCCTTCAGGGTGCCGTGACAGATAAAGCGTACGTTTAACATCCCATCTCTCCCTTCGATGCCGCAGGGCAGGGCAGGCGCGCCTCTTTGCCGATGAGGACGGTGGGCTCGTCTCTTTTGGCGACTTGCACCTCGGCTTCGACTCCTCTTTTCTCAAACTCGGCAAAAACGGCGTCAAGCGCTTTTTGGGGCTGATTGTTTTCAAGGCTCAGGTGTCCCAAAAGCAGACGCTCTGCGCCCGTGTAGGCAAGCACCGCGCAAAGCAGAGCCCCCTCGGCGTTTGAAAGATGTCCGCCCTTGCCCGCCACTCTGGCCTTCAGCTGAGGGGGATAGGGTCCGTTTTTCAACATCTCCTCGTCGTAGTTGCATTCCACCAGCGCCGCCTTGCAGCCGTAAAGCTTTTCCACCACCCCTTTGGCAAGAAAGCCCATATCGGTGGCAATGCCCAGCTTGACTCCCCCCACCGTTACGGTATAGCCCACACAGCATCCGCTGTCGTGGGGAACGTAAAAGGACTCCACCAAAAATGGTCCCACCTGCAGAAGGATCCCCTCTTTGTGGTAGCAGGTGCAGGCGGGAAGGCAGGCGCAGGCGCAACCGCAGGGAGCGTGGACGTCAAAGCCGTAGCGGCGGGCAAGGACGTCAAGGGCAGAGATATGGTCGGAATGCTCGTGGGTGATGAAGGCGGCTTTGATCCTTTTGGGGTCGCCGCCGATCTCTGCAAGTGCCATTTCGGCGTGCTTGGCGTTTTTGCCCGCGTCGATCAGGATGGCTTGCCCCTCGTATTCGATATAGACGCCGTTTCCCGACGATCCCGAATAGAGGGTGGCAAAGGTCAGATCCTTTGGAAAATCAGTCATTGTCTACTCGGGTAGCACCCACGGGACGAACGTGCATCACCATGCAAGCGCCCTGACCCATCACCTCGTCGATGCTCTGTCTGAATGCCTCGGTGTAAAGACGGGGAACGAAAGCCTGCATCGTGCCCGCAAAGCCGCCGCCGTGCACTCTGCACGCGCCGGGCAGGGGGAAGGAAGCAAGGGCTCTTTCGGACAGATAGATGGCAAGAGACTCTCCCTGCTCGGAGGGGTTCTTGGTGGTGAAGACGTTTTGCAGATATTTGAAGCTGGAGTTGCCTGATGCGGTGATGCCGCCGAGGAACTTCTTTACGTCCCCTTCCTTCATAGCCGCCGCGATGGCGGGGACTCTGGCGTCCTCGTTTGCAAAGTGCAGGGCGCGAAGAAGGGCTCTGTCGCCTGCCTCCTTGCGGATCTCGGGGGCTTTTTCGATCAGCTCGTATTCGGAAATGCCGCGAAGCACCTCCTTGCCGAAGAGGGAGGCGACCTTCTTCATTTCGGCAGGGATGGAGGCGTAGTCCTCGTTTAAGTCGGCGTGGTTGCCGCCGGTGTTCACGATGCAAAGATCGTAGCCCATACCGGTCAGATCGAAGGAGATCTTTTCAACGATGGGCTTTGCGGGATCTTCAAAGTCGATCTCCACGAAGCCGCCCACGGCGCACGCCATCTGGTCCATCAGACCGCAGGGCTTGCCGAAATAGACGTTTTCCGACCACTGTGCGTAGCGGGCAACGTCGATGGGCGAAACGGCACCGCCGTTATATAAGTGATTTAAAATGGTACCCACCATTACTTCAAATGCGGCAGAGGAGGACAGTCCCGAGCCCTTTAAAACGTTTGAAGTGGTGTAGGCGCAAAGACCGCCGATCTGCAGACCGTTTTTCTTGAAGGCATCGCACATACCTGCCACAAGACCGATGGACTTGAACTGAGGGAAGTTCTTGGGGTCAAGGGTGGTGATGTTCACCGCGTCCTCCTTGTAGCCGTCGCTCTTGATGCGCACCATATTGCCCTCGTCCCTTGCGGCAACGGCGATCACGTCGCAGTCTACCGATGCGGCGATGACTCTGCCGTGGTTGTGGTCGGTGTGGTTGCCGGTGATCTCGCTTCTGCCGGGAACCGAGAGGATCACTGCCTGCTGCTTTGCACCGTAGATGGATTCAAAGGCTTCAACGGCGTTGGCGTAACGGATCTTTGCGGAGGACACTCTTTCCTCGGTATACAGGGTTCTGAAGGTGCTGTCGAATGCACCTGCCAAAATGGCGGTCTTTAACTGGGTGGTGTTCATATTCTTGATCCTTTCTTTGTGACTGGATTTGATGGAATAAATGTATTTGAAGCGGGTATGCTTTTTGCGTTTGGTTCAGCAGCCTCTGAGAATATCGCCTTCCTTCACGGGGAAGGGGGTCTTTACCGAAAAGACCATAAAGGGGTGGGGGGCGGAGTCCACGGGGGTGCCCTGCTCGTCCTGCATCTCCTCAAGGATCAGGGGTCTGCCGCACTGCCCGGGGGTGAGGAGCTCGGCTCTTTCGCCGTTTGAAGCCTTGTTTCGTTGGATGAAGGTGGCTCTGCCGCTTTGCTCGTTGTAGCCCGTAGCCACGGCAAGATAGGCTTTTTCCCGCAGATACCCTGCCTGCGCCGTCAGCTTGCCGTCCTCCTGAGGACGGTCGAAGAAGTAGCCCGTGCAGTATTCTCTGTGGCTCACGCTCTCAAGCTCTCTTTTCCACGCGGGGTCAAAGAGGTAGCCCGCGGGATTGCTTTTGTAAGCGTCGATCGCCATACGGTAGGCGTTTGCCGTCACCGCCGCGTAGTAGGCGCTCTTCATCCGTCCCTCGATCTTGAAGGAGGCGATGCCCGATTCCATAAGCTCTGGGATATGCTCGATCATACACATATCCTTGGAGCTTAAAATGAAGGTACCTCTGTCGGTCTCCATGAGAGGGAAGCGGGTCTCGGGGCGCTTTTCCTCGGCGATCTCGTAAAGATTGTAGTTCCATCTGCAGGGCTGTGCGCAGGCGCCCTTGTTGGCGTCTCTGCCCACCAGATTTTCGGAAAGCAGGCATCTGCCCGAAAAGGAAACGCACATCGAGCCGTGGATGAAGGTCTCAAGCTCCAATTCGGGAGAGATGCGTTTTTTGATCTCCTTGATGTCTTCAAGGGTGGTCTCCCTTGCAAGCACGATACGGGAAGCGCCCATACTATGCCAGAAATTGCAGTCCTCGTGGGAGTGGGCGCCCGCCTGGGTGGAGATATGTATTTCTGCCTGAGGCAAGACCCTTTTCACGGTGGCAAACACGCCGGGGTCTGCCACGATGAAGGCGTCAAGCCCGCAGTCCTTCAGCTCGTTCAAAAAGGCTTCAAGGCGCTGATATTCGTGCCAGGAGGGGAGGGTGTTCAAGGTCAGATAGATCTTTTTGCCCCGCTCGTGGGTGTATTCTGCCGCCTGATATAATTCTTCGATTTCAAAATTGTCTGCCGCAGAGCGCATACCGAAGCACTTGCCTGCGCAGTAAACGGCGTCGGCGCCGTAAAGCAGGGCAGCCTTCAGCTTTTGAAAGTTGCCTGCGGGGGAGAGAAGCTCGCTCATTGCTCGTCTTTGCCGTCTTGCTTGCTTTGCATAGGACGGCGTCCTTTCTTCTTTGCGCAAAATGCGCCATCTTCATTTTACACTATTTTTTGCAGAATGTAAATATCAAATTGAAGTTTTTTTCAAAAAGCTCTTGGCAAAATGCAAAAAATAGGGTACAATAAGTCGAATACCGATCAAAGGAGCGGGGAAAGGGGGCAGAGCCCCTCCCCGATAACGACGTGAAAAACAAACTTCCCGAGCTTCTCTCTCCCGCAGGCTCACCCGAGGCGCTCCGTGCCGCCGTTTTTGCGGGAGCAGACGCGGTGTATTTAGGCGGAACGCAGTTCAACGCCCGTATGAACGCCCGCAATTTTGACCGCCCTGCCATCAAGGACGCCCTTGAGTTTTGTCATAGAAGAGGGGTGAAAGTATACGTGACGATGAACACCCTTCTCTGCGACAGACAGATGAAGGACGCTCTTGAATACGTTGCCTTTTTATATGAGGCAGGAGTGGATGCGCTGATCGTGGCAGACCTCGGTCTTGCCCGCGAGATCTCCGCCCGCTTTCCCGCCTTTCCTCTCCACGCCAGCACCCAGGCGTCGGGGCATAACGCCGAGGCTGCCCGTTTTTTAGCCGAGCGTGGCTTTTGCAGGATGGTGTGCGCAAGAGAGCTTTCAAAAGAGAATATCGCCGCCCTTTGCAGTCAGTCGCCCATCGAGATCGAGGCGTTCGTTCACGGGGCGCTGTGCGTGTCCCAGTCGGGGCAGTGTCTCTTTTCCTCCATCGTGGGGGGACGAAGCGGCAATCAGGGCGCCTGCGCCCAGCCCTGCCGTCTGCCCTATAACGGCAAATATCCGCTGTCCTTGAAGGACAACTGTCTTGCCGCCCACGTGAAGGAGCTGATTGATATGGGCGTGGCGTCCTTCAAGATCGAGGGACGGATGAAGAACCCCGAATACGTCTTTAACGTGGTGTCCACCTACCGCAGACTGCTTGACGAGCAGCGGGGGGCGACGAATGAGGAGATCGCCCGTATGGCAAGGGTCTTTTCAAGAGACGGCTTTACCGACGGCTATTTCACCGGCAGAGTGGATGGCAGAATGAACGGCGTGCGCAGGGAAGCCGACGTGAAGGCAAGCGAAAAGGAAACGGTGCGCATCAAGGATATCTGCCCCGAAAGAGAGCAGATCGTGATCGACCGTCCCGCCGTGACCCCCGCCCCCTATCAGTTCAAAAGAAATCCTCCCCCACCCAAAAGGAAGGAGAGCGCCCGCTTTTATAACCCCGCCTCCATCCCCGAAAAGCATACCCTTTCGGAAATCTATCTGCCTCTTGACCGCTTTGACGGCAGAAAAGCCAACGGCGTGCTCTTCCCGCCCGTCATTCCCGACAGCGAACGAGAGGGCGTGAAAAAAGCCCTGCTTGAGGCAAAGGCAAGGGGGGCAAAGCACGCGTTGGTGGGCAATATCGGACATATCGAGCTGGCAAGGGAGTGCGGCTTCATCCTGCACGGTGACTATAGACTGAACGTGACCAACTCCTCAAGCGCCGCACTTTTTTACGAGATCTTTGAGGACGTGATCCTCTGCCCCGAGCTGATCTTGCCTCAGGCAAGGGACATCGGAGGGGAGAAATCCTTCCTCGTTTACGGCAGAGTGCCCTTGATGACCCTTGAAAAGCCCATCGGCACCGAAAAACTGCGCGACAGAAAGGGCGTGGAGTTTCCCGTGCTTTCGGAGGGCGGCAGACAGATCGTCTTCAACAGCCTGCCCACCTATATGGGCGACAGAACAAAGCTCCTTGAAGATGCGGGCATCTTTAACCGCCACTATCTGTTCACAACGGAGGGTCCCAAGGAATGCGAGACCATGATGAACTACTACAAAAAGGGTCTGCCCATAAAAAAAGAGGTCAGAAGGATCAAGTGATCCTTTCGCTTAGGTCAAAAATAGAGTTTTATAAAAAACATCCCAAATCCCCATCCAAAATTTTTGAAGGTCAAGGAAACTTTTTATAAAAAGTTTCCTTGCGGGGTATGGGGCGGCGCCCCATTAGGATTTAAATTAGGAGAACAGAACATGAAAGAGATCATTTTATGTAAATACGGCGAGATCGTTTTAAAGGGGCTCAACCGCGGCACCTTCGAGGCGATGCTGGTCAAGGAGCTGCAGAAGAGATTGAAGGGTTGCGGCAATTTCAAGGTCTATCACGAGCAGTCCACCGCCTACATCGAGCCGCTGGACGACGATGCCGATCTGGATTTAGCAATGGAGCGGGCGGGCACGGTCTTCGGGTTCGTCAGCCTTTCAAGAGCCTGCGTGGTGGAAAAGAACGTGGACGCCATCGCGGCGGCGGCAAAGGAATATCTGCCCCAATTCCTTCATGGCGCAAAATCCTTTAAGGCAGAGGCAAAGAGAAGCGACAAGCGCTTTCCCGTCAAGTCCCCCGAGCTGCAGCAGCTGGTGGGCGGTGCGGTCTTGGAGGTCATGCCCCGCTTGAAGGTGGACGTGCATCACCCGCAGGTGGTGGTCAGAGTGGAGATCCGCGAGTACGGCGCATACCTGCACGCAGGTGTGGTCAGGGGTGCGGGCGGCATTCCCACCGGCTCGGCGGGCAAGGCGCTTCTCCTGCTGTCGGGCGGTATCGACAGCCCCGTGGCAGGCTATATGATGGCAAAGAGAGGGTGCGTTGTGGAGTCGCTCCACTTTGAGTCCTTCCCCTATACCAGCGAGCAGGCAAGAGAAAAGGTGATGGAGCTGGCAAAGGAGGTCACCGTCTACACAGGCAGTATGAAGGTGGGCGTGATTTCGCTGACCAAGATCCAGGAGGAGCTGGTCAAGCACTGCGAGGAGCAGTATTTTACTCTGCTGCTTCGCCGCTTTATGATGCGTCTTGCAAACCGTGTGGCAAAGAGAGACGGCGCCCTTGCCCTCATCACGGGCGAGAGCCTCGGTCAGGTGGCAAGCCAGACTATGCAAGCCCTGCACGTGACCGAGAGCGTGGTGGATCTGCCCGTCTTCCGTCCCCTGATCGGTATGGACAAGGAGGAGATCATCTCCATCTCCCGTAAGATCGGCACCTTTGATACTTCCATTTTGCCCTTTGAGGACTGCTGTACCGTCTTTACTCCCAAGCACCCCAAAACGAGACCCGACCTTGAAAAGGTCATCGAGCAGGAAAAGAAGCTGGACGTGCAGGCGCTGGAGGACGAGGCGTTTGCCACCCTCAATTACAGATGGGTGTCCTATTACGAGGACTGAACCAAATAAAAAAAGACTGCCCCGCGCGTACCTGCCGTAGAGCAGGTACGCATCACATCGAGCAGGGAGAGATATTTCACAATGTGCGGTAGCACATTATTTCACGTTTTGCGAAAGCAAAACATTTCACTATATGCTTTTGTGCCCACAAAAGCAGTGCTTGTCAAGAGTGAATTGTCAATAGAAGTGCAACAAAATTAAGAAAATTTTTGCAACTCAAGATTCCAAGAATCCTGTGCAGAAACAAAACCCAAGACTTTGCGGGGCCTTGCGTTAATTAACGCAAGGTTCCGCAAAAGTGTTTTAGGGCTGACACGAGAGAGATTGCGCCCCTTTGGATAGAATTCTCGCAAAAGACCGTTGCAATTCTCATTGGAACCTTTTTGCCAAGCGCAGTAAGGGTCAGCAAAATAAA
>JAFTVG010000028.1 GCA_017465885.1 Clostridia bacterium
CAACGTTCTTCTATGGTAAAATGGTGGTAACTCATATTGATTCCTCCTGTTTTTTGTTGTGTGGTAACTTCATTATAACACAGGTTTCAATATGAGTCATCTTTTTTCTTTTGGTGTTGCACTTGATAGTATAATTCACCTTGGATAAAAAAATCCGCATTCGAAAGAATGCGGATTTTTGCCTTAAACAAGTAAAAAGGTGTCTAAACAAGGGTAAAAACGAACAAAAGGTGTCTGATTTTCTTAATACAATCAAAAGAGCAAATATATAAAATGAACCGACAATATCAAGCAAAGGAGACAAATAGCTGTTATTCCAATAATAGCGCCGACGCCTAGCTTTTTACGCATCTCTTTGTTGCGAAAAGCGCGAATCAGCGAATCACCAAATAGGAATAAAACTTCTGTACATAAAAGAAAAAGGATAAGACACAAAGGGATTTTTTGATTATAAGTATCTACAATAAAATCTAACCCTCTATGACGCAAACCAAATGTAACCTCAATTGCTTCACAAGGCATTGTGGGAATGAACTGTAAAACGGTTGCACCTATAAGTGTTACTTGATTCAATATGCAAAAGGTTAATTCAGAAAGCATTAAATGACGGTCGTTCTTTTTCTTTTTGGCATTGAGTCGACGGGAAAGAATGTTGTTGGGAAAAACAATAAAATTATATACACATTGAGATTTTACATAAAGCAATTTTGGATTGGGATTAAAAATATGCATAAACTTAGCAATAAGAGTACTAAGCAAATATACAATTACAAAGGTAAAAGCATTAGAAAAAAATTGCCACATACAAATTACCGCCTTTCTTTATCTCATTATATCACACTTTCAGCGACAAATCAAGGCGAAGCCTTGTATACCATCAATTCCGCAGGAATTGCATATCATCAACACGAAGTGTTGTATATCATCAAGCCGCAGGAAGATGCACGCTGGCGCGTGATGAGATACAGCCCCGAAGGGGCTGATGATATGCACCGCACGTTGTGCGGCGATGATATGCCAAGCCTGCGGCTTGGATAAACAAAAAAGGAACTTTTGGTAGACAAAAGTTCCTTTTTTTGTTTTCTATGGGCTACAAAAAAGATATTTTTACTGTTTTGCGTATGACTTCGAACTCTCACAGCTTTTAGTGAAATCGTTCGCTTGCGCTCACGGTGAAATAATTCCCTGTGTGAATTGTGAAATTTTCTGCTACCGCAGAAAGTGAAATTAAATCCGCCTCTCATAACCCCGCGAAGCGGGATTTCATCGCGAAGCGATTTCATCCACCGAAGGTGGATTTCTTCCGCAAAAGGCGGATTTAGTTGAAAAAAGCACACATTGTCTTGGTAGACAAATGTGTGCTTTTTTCTGGTGGAGACGTAGGGACTCGAACCCAAGACCTCTCGGATGTGAACCGAACGCTCTAACCAGCTGAGCTACGCCTCCGTGCCCATAAGTATAGTACAAAAGGACTTTTTTGTCAAGGGCTTTTTTGAAAAAATATTTCTTTGATCCCTATTTTTTCGGGTCCATAGGCGCACTCAGCGTGAAGCAAGCGGTCTCTCTCATAACCCGAATGCACATGAGCGATCATCGGCGTTCAACGACGGCGTGAATAGTATTCAACCAATGGTATGTTGATTTCCCCCTCCGATCATGCTATACTCAAGGTGTGATCGATCAACACAGGCGTGCATACAATTAGGGATCTCTTTTTGACGAAGCAGAGATCAAAGGGGATACTATATCAAGACAAAAGAACGGAGAAGCAAAATGAATTACATAGAAAACAAAAAATACTTAAAGAGCAACGATCTGCACTTCTATGTCGGCTGGATCATTCTTGTGGCGGGTCTGGTGCTTTTCGTGATGGGAGAGCTGTTCTGGCTCTACATCCTGCCCTATCAATGGATCATTTCCATTGCACTGCTGATCGTCGGTGCACTGGTTACCTTCCTGCCCCGCGTTGGCAGAGGAAGCGAGGAAAGCCTTGACGAAGGAGTGAAGGAGCACTGCGAAAAGCTTGGACAAACCGCTGTGATCGCTCTTGGAAAGAGACTGAAGAATCAGGGAGAAGGGGCAAGCATCGTAGGACACTACCTGCTTTTAGGAGAGGATCTGCTTTTAAGGAGGGGTAGAAAGGATGAACGCATCCGCTCTTCCCGCTACGTTGCCGCGGCAATCGCATTTTCCAAAGAAGGGGTATACGTACTGAAAAGCGATTTTTCACTGATCTCAAACGAAGAAAGCCAGACGGTGACCGAGATCTCTTACCAAGACCATCCCGAAGGACGCGTCGAAGAAAAGGAATTGCAGATTGCAGGAAGAAGAGTAAAGATCAAAGAGCTGGTGCTTTTAGTGCAGGGCGTTGAAAGGATCCGCATAGCCACCGAAAACAGCGTCTTTGTAGACGAGCTGTGCCAAAGGATCAACGTCGAAAGCCGGCGGGCAAATGAGTCATAACCAAAGAAGGAGAATGCCGCAGGTGCATTCTCCTTCTTTTATTCAAAATAGCCAACGTAGCTTATCCTTTTTCCGCTATCGGGGAAAAGATGATCATAAAGATCAATAAAATAATCGTCGGTCATGCCCGAAATGTAATCGGCGACCAAAACAGGAGGATCGGTTCGCTCGTAAGGGGTCTTGCGACTGTAGTTTATACCCGTCAGGTAAGCAACGTGGTGGGTGAATATGGGGGAATCGCTCTTCCCTTCTCTCAGGTCGTCAAGAAGGCGGTCAAACATCTCTGCCATCATCGATCCGATCTGCTTTTCATAATCGCCCGTTACCGAAGTATCCTTATAGATGAGCTGATAATTGTCGTTCTTCGCCTTTTTTAAGGCTTCAAAGTGTCGTTCATCCATTTTGATATAGGATTTTCCATAGCTGTTTTCCACGATATTGACCGTCAGATTGTTGATGATCTCCGCATTCAGTCTTCCAATGGCACAGTCCTCAAAGCGATCGCTTAATACAAGTCCCAGGCGCTCTGCATCCTGACGATCCTTTCCAAGATACGCAATAATGTCGGAAATGCGCACCACGCATCCTTCAAGGGTGGAGGGAACCAGGCTTTTGATCTTGCGTTTATCAAGAGCGCATTCCTCGATCATCTCATCAAATTCTTCAAAGGTCAATCGCTTTTTGGGCTCGTAATGATCAAGCTCCAGCTCTCCGTCGTGGCAGGCGATGCCGTCAAGGGTCTGCAGGCTGATATTGTAGGGGAACACCCGATCAAGCACGCGCACCGATTGAAGATTGTGGCAAAAGTGCCTGCCGCACTTTTCATAAAGAATCCCGTCAAGCAACCGCTCGCCGCTGTGTCCGAAGGGGGTGTGTCCGATGTCGTGACCTAAGGCGATGGCTTCGATCAGATCAAGATTTAAATTCAAAAGTCTGCCGATATTCCTTGCAATGCGGGAAACCAGCTGAACGTGCTGGGCACGTCTGGTCAGATCGTCGTTTTTCCTAAAGGAAAAGACCTGGGTCTTGTCGGCGTAACGATTATAGTAGGGGCAATGAAGGATCTTTTCCACGTCTCTGACAAAGGGAGGGCGCAAAAGGGATGCACGGTCTTTTTCTAAATCCCGCCTTACTACGTTTTCGTTTTTAAAGGCGTAATCGGGAGCCCTTCCCTCTTTTATTTCATTTTCGATGCGCAGGCACAGCTCCTGCGACAGCTCTTCGTATTCCGGTACGTAATATGACATAAGTGCGCTCCTGATCGATAATAGGTGAAGTATACCACAAAAAAGCGATTTGAGCAATCGGTTTTCTAAAAATCACAAAGAATTTTGAAGATGTCGGTGGTTTTCTTAAACCGAGAGTAAAATTCTTTGCTTTAAATTTTAAAAAAGAAGAAAAATATTCAAAAAACATTTGAAAACCGGAAAGAAATGTGCTATAATTAAAGTTGGAATATTTTACGCACAAACGTGCAAGACAACCTCACTTCGGGACTCGTCGAGAACCGTTTACAGAAAAGGAATAGATATCATGGCAAACACCCCAAACGTCAAAGAAACCATTACCCTTCCCCTTGTGGCACTGCGCGGCATCGTGATCTTCCCCGGTGCCCCCGCCAAGCTTGAGCTCAACGCCATAGAGGATCTTGCTGCAATTGCAGAAGCAGAAAAGGAGGGCGACGAGGCACTGTTCATTGCTTTAAGAAATCCCGAGCAGATGCCCCCCTATAGTCTTTCGGACTTCTATACCGTGGGATGTGCCGCTCAAATCAGCGGCAAGGAGCTTCGCCCCGCATCTCTCAGACTGACCGCCTCGGGCTTTTGCAGAGCAAAGCTGGTGGCTTTATCCGAGGATGGTACCAAGGGTGAGATCCTCCCCCTTGAAAACGAAAACGATATGATCACCGCTACAAGCCAGGCAAAGCTCTATAAGGAAACTCTCAGCCTGCTTGACGAAATGGTAAAGCTGGTGCCCAACGCCACAAAGGAATTGAAGGATGCCATTCTCAAATCTGCCACTCCCGGCGATCTTGCGGACAGCATCGCCTGCACCCTGCTGATGAGCTTCTTGCACAAGCAGTCTGTTCTTGAGGAGCAGGATGTAAAAAAGCGCTTGCAGGTACTCAATTCTTGTATGAAGGACGAGATCCCCCTGCTCAAGGAGGACATTCTGGTACACACCAAGGTGCGCGCCGCACTTGAAGAAAACCAAAAGGAATACTATCTGAAGGAGCAGCTCCGCGTCATCAAGGAAGAGCTTGGCATGGACGAGGAGGACGAGGAGACCAACGAATATCTGCAAAAGATCGCCCGCGCAGGGCTTCCCTCTGAGGTTGAAGAAAAGCTGGTCAAGGAGGTCGGCAAGCTGACCAAGACCCCCTACGCCTCTGCTGAAGCATCGGTACTGCGCAGTTATCTTGATACCGTTCTGGAGATCCCCTTCAACCGCTCCTCCAAGGAACGGGCAGACGTCAAGCTCACCGCCGAGATCCTTGACAAGGATCACTACGGAATGCAAAAGGTGAAGGAGCGTATTCTTGAATACGTTGCCGCCCGTCAGCTCAATCCCGATTTAAAGAGCCAGATCCTCTGTCTTGTCGGGCCTCCCGGTGTGGGTAAGACCTCCATCGCCGCCTCACTTGCAGAGTCGCTCGGCAGAAAATACGTACGCGTGTCGCTGGGCGGTGTGAGAGACGAAGCAGACATCCGCGGTCACAGAAAGACCTACGTTGCCGCAATGCCCGGCAGAATCGTTAATGCGCTGATTCAAGCGGGCGTGAACAATCCCCTCCTCCTTCTTGACGAGATCGACAAGATGGCAAGCGACGGCAGGGGTGATCCCTCCTCCGCAATGCTGGAGGTGCTTGACGGTGAGCAAAACAAAACCTTCCGCGATCACTTTGTGGAGCTGCCCATCGATCTTTCAAGTTGTCTGTTCGTGGCAACGGCAAACAGCTTAAACGGCGTCGCCCCTGCTCTCATTGACAGAATGGAGATCATCGAGCTTGCCTCCTATACGGCTGAAGAAAAGGTTCAGATCGCCAAAAAGCATCTGATCCCCCGTCAGCGCAAGCGTCACGGCATCAGCGCAAAGCAGTTGAAGATCGAGGACAGCGCCATCAACGCCATCATTCTCTCCTACACCCGAGAGGCAGGCGTGAGAAATCTGGAGCGCTCCATTGCATCCATCTGCCGCAAGGCGGCACGTATCATCGTGGAGGAAGGAAAAGCAAGTCAGAGAGTAACTGCAAAAAACATCGAAAGCTATCTCGGTCATCTGAAGGTCATTCCCGAGAAGGTCTATGCAGATCCTCAAAGAGGCGTCGTAAACGGTCTTGCGTGGACCGAATCGGGCGGCGAGCTTTTGAGAGTGGAAGCCGTTTCTATGCCCGGTAACGGCAGGATCGAATGCACCGGAAACCTTGGCAACGTGATGAAGGAATCGGGACAGATCGCGCTGTCTTGTATGCGCTCCTCCGCAAAGGAGCTTGGACTTGGCGACAACTTTACCAAGGAGACCGACATCCACATTCATTTCCCCGAGGGTGCGACCCCCAAAGACGGTCCCTCCGCCGGATGTGCCATCTTTACTGCACTTGTCAGCGAATTCACCGGAAGACCTGTCAGACAGGACATCGCCATGACCGGCGAGATCACCCTGCACGGCAGAGTACTGCCCATCGGCGGACTTCGCGAAAAGGCAATGGCGGCATATAAAGCAGGCGTGCATACCGTACTCATTCCCGAGGACAACCGCAAGGATCTTGCAGACGTAGACAAGGCAGTGCTTGAGGGTGTGCAATTCATCTGCTGCAGCAAGGCATCCGACGTGATCAAGGAAGCCCTTCTGCCCGACTGATCCACCGTATAAAATGACGACGAAAGGAGTTTCACAATGCTGAAACCCAATTTGAATAACGTGACCCTGACCATGTCTGCGGGCTTCGTTTCACAGTTTCCAAAGGATGCTCTTCCCCAGGTCGCCTTTTCGGGCAGATCAAACGTAGGCAAGAGCAGTCTGATCAACCGCCTTCTTGGCAGAAAGAGCCTTGCTCGCGTTTCTTCCGCACCCGGTAAGACCATTACCGTAAACTTTTACAAGGTTGACGGAAAGTTTTATCTCGTCGACCTGCCGGGCTATGGCTACGCCCGCCGCTCTGCCGACGAGCAGAAAAAATGGTCGGGGCTTGTAGACGGTTATCTGGTGGGCGAGCATCAGCCCGATCTTGTGATGCAGCTCATCGATATGAAAACAGGTCCCACAACCGATGACAATATGATGCTCTCATTTTTAAATGAAACGGGCATTCCCTACATCGTGGTGGCGACAAAGGCGGATAAATTAAACGTGACCGAATTCAATAAGATGAAGGAGGCCCTGCGCACACATCCTCTTATCTCTGAGGAAGCGGAGATCATTCCCTTTTCTGCCTTAAAGCCCACCGCTGCTGAGGATATCCGCAAAAAGATCTTTACCGTCCTTGACAAATAACGGTCAAGGAGAAAGGAAGCTATGCTTTTAAATCTCATTTCCTACCTGACCTCCGGCAACCAAACGCTGGTGATTTACGGAGTGGTCACCTTGCTTTTGCGCATTCCCGCCATACTTCTTGCCCTGTCCGTCCACGAGGCGGCACACGGCTGGATGGCAAACAAGCTGGGAGACCCCACCGCAAGAAGTCTTGGGCGCATCACTATCAACCCGTTAAAGCATTTGAATCCCATCGGTGCCCTTTCCATGCTTCTTTTCGGCATCGGATGGGCAAATCCCGTGCCCATCAACACCCGCTATTTCAAAAAGCCAAAGAGAGATATGGCGCTTTCCGCCATTGCCGGTCCCCTTTCCAATGTGCTTCAGGGCATCGTCGCCCTCCTTCTGATGATGGTGGGAACCAGACTGTATTTCGGATCTCTTTCGGGCGCTACCTCGGATAACCTCTTTTTCTACTACTTCGCCAATCTTCTTGAGGGCGGAACGGCAGACAAGATCGTATCCATCCTTTTGCTTCTTCTGTGGATCTACGCCACGCTGAATTTCTCTCTTGCCATTTTTAATCTCATTCCCGTTCCTCCCTTTGACGGCTCGCGTCTGGCATTCATCTTTTTGCCCGACAAGATTTATTTCGGTCTGATGAAGTACGAAAGGTACTCTATGTTCATCTTCATCGCCCTCTTTTACTTTTTCGGAAGTGCACTCGATTTTGTTTTTTCCTTCATCATCGAGCTGTTTTTCTCCGGATTTATTTGGATCGTTGCCTTATGAACGAAGTACAATCTCTTAACTTTAACGAACAGACCACCTTTGGTCCTCGTTACCACCTGGAGGTATTTGAAGGTCCTCTTGACCTGCTTTTAAAGCTGATCGCCCGCAACAAGGTGGATATTATGGATATTCCCATTGCGCTGATCTTAGAGCAGTATATGGAATACGTAAACGATCTTGAACAGACCGACTCAGAGGTGGCAGGCGAGTTCATCGCTATGGCGGCAGAGCTGATGCTCATCAAAAGTAAGCTTCTTCTGCCGGGCGCAAACGACCCCTCTGCCCCCGATCCCAGAGCAGAGCTGGTGGGTGCGCTGATGGACTACAAAAAGGCAAAGGAAGCAGCGGCAGAGCTGAATACACTTTATCAGATCTACAGCGGCAGAATGGCAAAGGAAAGCGAAGAGATCGACGTGGACAACAGCTACGTTGCCCCTCAGGAGCTGGACTTTCTTACCGCAGCATTTGAGCGCATCGAAAGAAAAAGAAAGCTGATGGATCTGGCAAAAACCGATGAACCCGAAAAGAACCTGAAAACCATAGCAACGGCAAAGGTCACTCCCATTCACGAAATGGTGGTGACGATGCTGCACTATATGATCGCAAAAAAGAAACCCGTCTCCTTTGAAGAGCTGATGGAGCGGTCCCATACCCGCTCAGAGCTGGTGGCATCCTTTATCGCACTACTTCAGCTTATCAGAAAGGGGCAGGTATCGATCATTTCGGATGACCCCGAAAATCCCTTATTGGAGATCAACTATGAGCGAAACAAATTTACAGCAGCAGACGCTTGACGTTTTAAACGACGACGAGCAGGGACAGGCACTTGAAGCGGTACTGTTTGCCGCGGGCTATCCGATGAGCTATGAAAAGCTGGGCGAAACCTTCGGCAAAAGCGAAGGAGAGATGCGTATTTTCGTAGAGCGCTTCGCCCATGAATACAACGAAGGCTCGCGGGGCATCCTTTTACTGGTGATGGAGGAATGCTGTCAGCTCTGCTCTAAGGAGCAATATAAGGACTACATCCGCACCGCTATGGGGATGCGCTCCTCGGGCAAGCTTTCCAACTCCTGCCTTGAGGTCCTTGCCATCGTTGCCTACAGTCAGCCGGTAACCAAGGCATATATCGAACAGGTACGCGGTGTCGATTGCTCCTGGGCAATAGGAACGCTGTGTGACAAACAGCTCATCGAGTCAAAAGGAAGACTGGATGCACCCGGAAAGCCCATTCTTTACGGCACGACCACCGAATTCTTAAGGGTGTTCGGTATGAACTCTCTTTCAGACCTCCCCCACTCTGAATCGCCCCTTGCCCTTCGTCCCGACACTCCCGAGCAAACAACCCTGATCGATCCTTCCTTGGCAGAAGGCTGAAAAGCACTTGAATCTTTGAAAGGAGGACGCTCAAATGAATCCACTGGAACTTCTTTTGCTTTGCTTTGCGGCATTGCTCCTCCTTTTTGTCTTTTTGCTTTTCTTGCCGATCAGACTTGCCGTATGCTTCGACAAGAAGATACGCCTTTCCTTAAAGATTCTCTGCTTTTCCTTTTTGCTCTACCCCAAAAAGAAAAAATGGAGAATGAAGGAGCATCTTCCGGAATATCAAAAAAAGAAAAAAAAGAAGAGCGACAAAAAGCCCGCAGCCAAGAGCACTCCCCAAAGTGAGGGAGGGAAAAAAGAAAGCGCGGTTGAAAGGATCGCAAGAAAATATGAAGAGATCACCGATCTTTTAAACACGGTGATCTTTCCCGCCGCAAAAAGGTTGGGAAAGCATTTGACCGTCAGCATTTCCCGTATAGAGCTGACGATCGGCAGTGACGATGCCGCCAAGACTGCTCTGCTCTATGCCGCGGCAGTCAACGGAGGATACGCTCTGCTCGCCCTCATCGACGAGCACACAAATCTTAAAAAGAAGGGAAAAGGACCGATCGGCGTTACCTGCCGATACGATCTTGACAAGACCTCCATTACCTTCGATATCGAGCTCGCTCTTTCCCTTTTTGGCGCAATATCCATTCTGTTACCCACACTGGTAAGCTATCTGCAAAGAACATCAAACAACGATCTTTGATCCAACAAAAATACTTGAATTGAAAGGATTTACGAACTATGCCTAACAAACAAAGCGATCTGATCCGTACTGCCCTTGAAGGAGCAAAGGAAATCATCGATACCAACACCGTTTTGGGTGCTCCTCTCTGTATGGAAAACGGCGTGACCATCATTCCCGTCAGCAAGGTCTCTGTTGGTCTTGCATCGGGCGGTCTTGATTACTTCGGCAAGAATCTCCCCGCGGGAAACGATCCCGAAAAGCTCTCCTCCTTTGGCGGAGGCGGCGGCACGGGCATCAGCGTGACCCCCATCGGCTTTTTGGTGGTCAAGGCAAGCGGAACGGTGGAGCTTCTGACCGTTGACGCTGCGGCAAACAGACCCACAGCCGTCAGCATCATCGAATCGGTGATCGACGTTCTTGAGCGCTCTCCCGAGATCGTTGAAAAGCTTCGTGAAACCATTTCTTCCTTTAAAAAGAAGGAAGAGGAAAGCGACGAAATCGGCGAATAAACACCATAAATATAGCATAGGATAGCAACAGAAATTAAGGAACGGAGCCGTCCTATGTACATAAAAAGACGATTAAAGCACGCATTTACCATCCTTCTATCCATCCTGATCCTGCTTTCTATGCTTCCGCAAAGGACGAAAGCAGAGGCACTTCCCTATCCGGATGCGGCTTCCTTTCTGCTGATGGAAAAGGAGGATCGGAAGATCCTTGCAAAATCAAACGAACGTGCTTCTCTTCCCATTGCCAGCACCACCAAGATCCTGACCTGCCTTGTGGTGCTTGAACGGTGCGAAACCGACGACATCGTTGTCGTTGATCCACAAGCTGTGGGGATCGAAGGCTCCTCTGCCTATCTTCGTGCAGGAGAACGGCTAACCGTCAAGGAGCTTTTATACTGCCTGATGCTCCGCTCGGCAAATGACGCAGCAGTGGCTCTTGCCTTGCATCTTTCGGGCAGTATCGAGGAATTTGCCTATCTGATGAACGAAAAGGCAAAAAGCTTAGGTATGGAAGGCAGTCACTTTCAAAATCCCCATGGACTTCACGAGGAGAATCACTATTCCACCGCCTACGATCTGGCAATTCTCTTTGCCGACGCCCTTGAAAGTCCGCAATTCTGCGGGATCGTTTCCACCAAAAGCATCGTCATCGGTAAAAACGAGAATGCTCGTACGCTGACAAACCACAACAAACTCCTGTTTTCTCTTGAGGGTTGCATTGGGGGTAAGACAGGCTACACCATCTATTCGGGCAGATGCCTTGTAAGCGCTTGCAAGCGGGAGGACACCACCTTGATCTGCGTCACTCTCGGATGCAGGCAGGACTGGCAGGCACACAACGATCTGTATGATTACGGTTTTTCTACCGTTAAGCGTTTTTCTTACCGGGGCTTTTGTGAAGATCTTCCCTTGGCAGGACTTGACGGCAGAGTATTCGTCAGCTCAGACAGCTACTCCCTTCTGGCTACGCCCGGTGCCACCGTGGAGTTTTTCCCTTTATGCCCACGCTTTCTCTTTGCTCCGGTTGATGCCGGCAAGGAGGTTGGCTACGTTTTGGTGATGCTTAACGGTAACGCTGTGGACGTTTTACCCATCCTCACAAGAGAGGACGCCGCGTGCCCCCCGCCGCCGTCGATCATTGCACGCATACTTTCAAAGATCCTGGCACTATTTGAATAAAATGAAAGGTCGGCTCATATGCCGCAGACGTTAAAAATGGCACAACTTCGTATTCAAAAATACATCGCGGATTGCGGACTGATGTCCAGAAGAGCCGCTGAGGAAGCAATTTTAAGAAATGAGATCACAGTAAACGATCAGCCCGCCGAGATCGGAATGAAGGTCACTCCCGGCAGGGATGACGTACGCTATAAGGGAAAAAAGGTGCTGATGCAAAGAGGCGAGCACGTTTATATTATGCTCAACAAGCCTGCGGGATACGTAACCACCACCTCCGATGAAAAGGGGCGTCCCTGCGTTACCGATCTTCTGAAGGGCCTTGATAAAAGAGTATATCCCATCGGACGTCTGGATATGGCTTCAGAGGGCTTGCTCCTGCTGACCGATGACGGTGAGCTCACCGAAAAGCTGACCCATCCCAGCCACGATATTCCGAAGATCTACAATGTGAAAGTAGAGGGGGAGATCACAGAGGAGCAGTATAAGACGCTTCTTTCCCCTATGGTCATCGATGGCTACAAGCTTCGACCCGTATATACCGAGGTCCTCTCCAGAGGAGAGGGGCGCACGCTGCTTCAGATGACCCTTTACGAGGGTAGAAACCGTCAGATCCGTAAAATGTGTGAGCAGGTGGGGCTGAAGGTCAGACATCTGAAGCGCATCGCCATCGGAAAGCTTACCCTTGGAAGATTACGCAGAGGTGAATGGCGCTATCTTTCCGCCGAGCAGGTGTCCTATTTAAAGGGCGTAAAATCAGACTACTGATCCACAGAGGAAGAAAAATGTTTAAGATCATTCCAATTCAAAGCGTAACGGAGCGCGAGGCGCTTTGTAAACGCACGGGCGCCGAGTTTCACCTCGGTGATATGGCATACCGCGTGACCATTGAGGAGGAGGAAGCAGGGATCATTACCTTTTTCATCAAAGGAAAAAAAGGATGCTTAAGACAGATCTGCTTCTATCCCAATATGGAAGATTTTGAGGTGATGTTCATTGGGGGCAGAGCTTGCATGAACTTTATGGATTCGGTGGGAGCAAGCGAAGGATACTTTATTTCTCCCGATCCGAAAAACGAGCGACTGACTTTGAGTCTTGGATATAAAAGGCAGGAGGACGGAAGCTACTATCTCAACACAGAAGGTTTTTTCATCGATCACTGCTCAAATCACTCTGAAAATCACGATTAACAAACAAAAAGCAAGGTGAACGGTCGTTCACCTTGCTTTTTTTGTAAAACTGTGATCAATAGTTCTCTGCTCTGACTTCGAAATATGCCTGAGGATGGGCGCAAACGGGGCAAACCTCGGGTGCCTTCTTGCCGATGACCAAATGTCCGCAATTGCGGCATTCCCACATCGTCTCCTCTGCCTTTTCAAAAACAGCCTTCATCTGCACGTTATCAAGCAGCTTTCTGTAGCGCTCCTCGTGGGTCTTCTCGATTGCAGCGACCATACGGAACTTTTCTGCCAGATCGGTAAAGCCCTCTTCCTCAGCCTCTTTTGCAAAGGTTGCGTACATGTCGGTCCATTCGTAGTTTTCGCCCTCAGCGGCAGACAGCAGGTTTTCCTCGGTCTTGCCAAGTCCGCCCAGTGCCTTGAACCACATCTTTGCGTGCTCTTTTTCGTTGTTTGCGGTGTCCTCAAAGATGGCGGCGATCTGCTGATAGCCTTCCTTCTTTGCAACAGATGCAAAATAGGTATACTTGTTTCTTGCCTGAGACTCACCCGAGAAGGCAGTCATCAGGTTCTGCTCGGTCTTGCTTCCCTTCAGTTCCATAGTTTGATTCTCCTTATTTATAAATTCCGCAGTATTTTGCGGTTTTTGACTGTCAGATGCTTCTCCTTCTTTTTTTATACGCGCTTCCACCCTATTGATGGTAAAGCCCTTGGCGGAAAAGTTTCTTTCGTATTCGGTTTCTATATTATCGGCATTATATTCGCTGTTATGCAAGTCCCTTGTCAATTTATCAAGAACAAACCCTGCAGCCTCAAATTCTTCAAGGGAGAAGTCAAACAGCCCCACGTTATCGGTCTTAAAGCAAATCACGCCGTCATCGGAAAGGATGGATTTATAGACTTCAAGAAAGCTTCTGTAGGTCAGCCGTCTTTTATAGTGCTTGCTCTTAGGCCAGGGGTCGGAGAAGTTCAAATAAATGTGGCTGACGTCACCCTTTTGAAAATACTCGCCCAGCTTTTGCGCGTCGATGATCAAAAATTTCACGTTTTCGCAACCTGCCGCCTCGGCCTTTTCCATCGCACAAAGCGCCACGTCAGATACGATCTCTGCAGCAATATAGGGCTGCTCCTTGTACCTTTCGGAGGAAGCAACGGCAAAATCCCCCTTGCCGCATCCGATCTCTAAACGGCACGGAAGACGTCCTTCTGCCCGCAGTGCCTCAATATCACCGGGACTTTTGATCAAAAGATGGGAGAGCGCTTCAATTCTTGCCGCTCCGTTCTTTTTTTTTCGCATTCTCATCTTGCAAATCTCATAACTTTCTGCTATAATAGAGTGTGTGTACAGTTTTGGCGGCGTTTTTAATACGACCCTGTACGTACACGCACATTATACCACACGTACGGTAGAATTTGCAAGAGTTTTTTCTCTTAATATTCAATATTGTTTTTGTGCAAACAGAAAGGATCGGTGCATTATGTCCGAGAAAAAGGAAAAAGCATCTGAAAAGCCGCAGTTTGATATTCTTCCCTCTTTTGACGATGCAAAAAAAGATACTGCCCCGTCAGACAAGGGAGCTGTCAGAACGGTAAAAAAGGCCGCCTCCTCAAAAGATGAAAACAGAACGCCCATTAAGGGGTCACTTTCGAAAAAAACCAATAATACCTCGCTGACGAGCAAAACAGATAAATCTGCTTCAAAAGAGGCAGACGATCAGAAGACTGCGAAAAAGCAGAAAAAATCCGAAAAGCTGGTAAAGGACGGGCTTTCCATCTCCGATCACAACGAGCACGCAAAGCTGATCTTCATTTTGTGTATGATCCTCTTTACCCCTCTTGCTCTTGTTGTAGCGCTTGCGGTGATCGCCCTTTTCCTCATAGTGCTTGCCTTTACCCTGCTTGTAGGCGGTGTGATGGGTATTGCCTTGATCGGCATCGTTGCAGCTGGCGTGGTCTTGGCGTTTGTAGGAGCGGCATACGGTCTGATCAGCATGCTCACAGCAGAAGGATTTGCCTTGGTTGCAGGACAATACGAGCTTGGTCTCAGCCTTGCCATTGCGGGCGTGACGATCATCCTGTCTGCTTTGCTTTACAGCGGAATTACCGATCTTGTCCCCTTCATTATCAAAAAGCTGGGACAGTTCTTCAAATTTCTTGCAAAAAAGGTAAAGAAGCTGATCTCATGGCTCTATAAATACAGCACTCGTCTGTAATAAAATGTTCCGATCACAAGCATTCCTCAAGTAAAGGAGTAATAGTATATGAAACCTGCCACTCTCATCGTTATGTCCGTGGGTCTGGTCATTGCCATCATTGGTTGTTCGCTTTGCCTTGTAGCAACGAAGACCGCCGAGCGTGACTATCCCGACGACGGACTCTTTGTCTTTGAAGGCGAGAACTATCAAGTTCTCGACGGCAACACCATCCGCACAGAAGACTTTTCCGACCTGATCTACGTAAAGACCGAGGACGAAGTCAAGGCAATCGAGCAGGACGTAAAGGTTCTGGCGGTCTCCTTGAAGGGCGTTGACAACGTGGAGATCATCGGCGGTCAAAGCAGCTCGAAGGTGATGGTCTACAATATGCAGCCCGGTCTTTATGCCTGCGGCATCGGCTCGGGCGTAATGAAGGTGACAAATCGCTTTGAAAAATCCCTGATCTTCGATTACATTTCCGACGCCATCAGCAACTTCAAGGGTATTCGCAAGTATTTCAATCCCGATATCCTGAAAAACAAGGAGCAGAAGGTGATCGTACACGTCAACGACGCAGACCTGCTCAACCGTATTGAGCTTGATTTTACCGATTGCAAAAACGTGACTGTGAAGAATCTGACCTGCTCTTTGGACTGCAAGGTCGTTCTTGATAACAGTGAGATCTTCTTTGAAAACTGCATCTTCAAGGATCCCGAGCTCATTCCCGAGGAGGAGCCCTCCGCCTCGGAAGACACCGCCACCTCCCCCTCAGGCGACGCGGAACCTGCCCCCGCACCCGTGGACGAACCTTCCCCCGAGCCCTCCGATGATGGATCTGAGCCTGAAGGTCCCACCTATATCCATCACGTTTTCACTTTGAACCTGAATATGAAGAACGGAAGCTCCTTTGATGCAAAGGGGTGCTCCTTCAGCTCCTTTACCGCCATTGTAAACAAGACTGCCATCACCGAGGAGGACCTGACCTCGGGAACCGGCGACGAAACGGTAGACGAGGAGCTGATTGGTACTTACGTTTCAAGCGGCGGCAAAAAGTGCACTCTGAGTCTGGATCTGACTATGGCAGGCGTGCTTTACGGCTTTGATATCCGAAACGTTCCCGACGAAGACAAGGCGGAAGACTTAAGTCTGGTAACCGTATTTAACGATCTGGCTCAAGGGCAGATCTTCCTTGACAACGCAGGAAACGAGGATTACCCTCAGATCAAGATCAACGCTTCCAACTGCGAGATCCACATCAAAAACTGAATAGCTCTTTGGAGTCGGTATTCCTTAAGGATTACCGACTCTTTTCATTTAAATTGAAGTTTTTCCAATGTTTTTCCGCATAAAACAAAGTGTTACGGCGAACAATATGGTTGCCTGGGCCTGCTGAATGAAGGCAGGCAGGTAATTTTTCAAAACAGGAGAATAGCATATGCTTGACAAGATCGCGTTGACACTCGCCATTATCGGCGGCATCAACTGGGGAAGCGTGGGACTGTTTCAGTTTGACATCGTGTCCTGGATCTGCGGAGGCACCGACGCTCTGCTTACGAGAATCATCTTTACAGTGGTGGGACTTGCTTCTCTGTGGTGCATTTCCCTTCTTTTCAGAGAGCGCACCGAGGTGTTTAAAACCAGCTCCAACAGCTAAATCCCATATAAAAAATAACGAGGACACTTCCGCACTTACCTGCAGAAGTATCCTCGCTTATTTTTTATGAAAGCTTTTCTTCGATCTCTTCCATCTCTTCATAAAGCGCCATCAACTCTTCCTCCAAAAGCTCCTTTTCCTCCGTCAGCTTTGATAACAGCTGATAGTCGGTGGCGTTTTGTTCTTCTTCGAGGGCGATCTCGTCAAGCCTTTGTTCCTTTTGGGCAGTCTCCTTTTTTGCCTTTTCCAGGCGGTTTTTCATTTTGCGCAATTCCGCCTGATTCTTTTTATTTTCAAGGTATTGCTCCTTGGATCTTGAAACCTTTTCAACAGAACCTTCAACAGTCTGTTCGCTGCTCTTCTTTATAGATCTGTAGTGACGGTATTCCTCATAGCTCCCCTTAAAAAAGAAGGGCTTCCCGTCTTCACCGTCAAAATCAAGAATGCAGGTGGCAAGCTTGTCGATCAGATAGCGATCGTGTGAGACCGCGATCACCGTGCCGTCATAATCGGTCAACGCCTCCTCCAATACCTCCTTGGTGCTGATGTCAAGATGGTTGGTCGGCTCGTCCAAGAGCAAAAGATTGTTTTCCTTTAAGACAAGCTTTGAGAAGGTCAGCCTTGCACGCTCGCCGCCCGACAGCACCGATACCTTTTTTTGCACCTCGTCACCCGTAAAATTGAAAAGTGCCAAAGCCGAATGGACCTTCGTATTATTCATGGAAGGATCTGTATTCCACAGCTCGTCTAAAACAGTATTCATATCGGACAAATTCTGGTTTTCCTGATCATAATAACCTACAGTCAGATTATAGCCGTAGTCAACCGAACCATAGTCGGGATACATCCTCTTCATCAGGATCTTCATCAGCGTGGACTTTCCGCATCCGTTGTGACCAATGATAAAAAGTCTATCGCCCTTTTGCACCTCAAAGGAAAGATCTGAAAACAGATGGTTCTCTCCAAAGGATTTGGCAACAGAACGCACCTTCATCACGTCTTCCCCGCTCTCAAATCCTGCCTTGAAGGATAGCCGTACAGCATCGGGACCTGCCTTGGGACGCTCCAGCTTTTCCATGCGGTCAAGCGCCTTTTGCCTGCTTTCCGCAGCGATGATGTTTCTTTCTCTGTTCCAACGCCGCTGCTGCTCGATATACGCTTCGATGCGGGCGATCTCCCGCTGTTGGTTGTTGTAATGCCTTTCGGCAATCTCACGGTCCTTCTTTTTCTTTCCAACGAAGGTAGAATAGTTTCCGTTATAAAGACGGGCGTGACCGTGCTCGATATCAAGGATCTTGGTAGTCACACGGTCAAGGAAATAGCGGTCGTGGCTGACCACGATCACCGTTTTCCGATAGTTTCGGATGAAGTCCTCCAGCCATGAAAGGGTGGCGGTATCAAGGTGGTTTGTGGGTTCGTCAAGCACCAGCACGTCGGGGGAAAGATAGAGGATCTTTGCAAGAGCAAGTCTGGTTTTTTGTCCGCCGCTGAATTTTCCCACGTCCTGCACGGTGTATTCTTCGCGAAAGCCCAGCGACTTTAAGATCCCCGAGCACCGACCGCGGAATTCATATCCGCCCCTTTCAAGAAAGCGATCGTGGGCTGAATGATAGAGCCTTTCCGCCTCTGAATCCCCTGCATCCATTCTCAACGAAAGCTCCTCAAGCCGCTTTTCCTCGTCGATCAGATCCTGTCTGCAGGACAACAGCTCCTCGTAGGGTGTTTTTCCGTCGGTGACGGCATCGTTCTGGGCAAGCATCTCAATACTGCTATCCTTTTTTAAAAAAACCGTACCCGAGGTAGGCGCAAGCTTTCCGCAAAGCATCTTTAAAAGGGTGGACTTTCCGGCACCATTTACACCGACGATGCCAAGGCATTCGCCGTCGTTTAACGCAAAGGTTACACCGGAAAGGATGTCTCGATCCCCCACCGAAAAGCCTAAATTCTCACAACTGATCGCAATCATTTCTTTTACCGTTTCCTTATTGGTCCATTGATCGTATTGTATTGATGGTATCATAGAAGACGGCTTTTGTCAAGCAAAAAATCTTTCAGCAGCTTCCTGCCTCCCTTCCCGATCAGCCGTCCAAAATCCTCCCCAAAATCAAGATGCTCAGCAAGCACAGCGTCGATCGCGGCTGTAATTTCCCCACGTATCTGCGATTTCTCAAATTTCGTTTCCGCAAGCTTCTTTCGTTTCGGTGCCTTGTCTGCACTTTCGCTTTTCTCACGGTTCGGCAGCATATTCTTTAAGTCCATTTCCGCAAGTCGTTTCTCACGTTCCGCTTCATAGAAGAAATCCTCAGCACTGAAGGATTCAAAATCTGCATCCGCTTTAGATTTTTTTGCATCGGGCTTGACAGAATCGCGTTTTGGTGTATACTATTATTAGAGAGCACTTCGTCAAGGGCCTGTGAGCCCACTACGGCAATTATTTTTGCTGAAGGCGGTGTGCTTTTTTATATTTCCTACATTATACACCGTTGCTGTTGTGCCATTGTGACCTATAGACAAACTAATTTCAGTGAGCAAGCTCGTTCCACTCCTTCGTCCCTTCGGTCAAATGCTCCACCTCATGGATGAGCGTATAAAAAAATGATCGTATGCTTTTTCCTCTATCCTTCTTGACAACTTTCTTTTTTGTGTTATAATCGTATATCGAAAAGGAAGTATGACAATGAAGAAAAACAAATTATTTATCAAAGGATTGAAGGATGGCTTACCCATTGCGCTTGGCTATCTTGCAGTCAGCTTCGGCTTCGGTACCCTTGCCGCTTCAAGCGGTATATCTGCTTTTGAAGCCACCCTCATCTCTTTAACCAACCTGACCAGCGCAGGTCAATTTGCAGGACTGACCGTCATCCTTGAAGGTCAGGCACTTTGGCAGATGGTCATGACCCAGCTGGTGATCAACAGCCGCTATTTCTTAATGGGTCTTTCCCTCTCTCAAAAGATCGGCAAGCACGCCTCTCTGCCTGCCCGTTTTGCCATAGCATTCATCAATACAGACGAGATCTTTGCCACCGCCATGTCGGTTTACCATCCCTTAACGCCCATTTATATGCTTGGTCTTGGTATTCCTCCTATTATCGGTTGGTCGCTTGGAACCCTTCTTGGTGCCATTGCGGGAAATCTCCTTCCTGCCACCGTCAGCACCGCTTTGGGCGTTGCTATTTACGGAATGTTCATCGCAGTCTTTATCCCCAAGGCAAGGGCTGAGCGTCCCGTTCTGATCACGGTACTTGTGGCGCTGGCGCTTTCAAGCCTCTTCTATTTCGCCCCCTATCTTCGCGATCTGTCAAGCGGTATTTCCGTGGTCATCTGCACGGTGCTTGCCGCCGCCCTTTGCGCACTGCTCTTCCCCATCAAGGATGAAGAGCAAGCCTGCAAAAAAGAAGCGGCAAGGAAAGAGGAGGTGTCACAATGAGCATTTTTATTTACGTCGCGGTGATGGCGCTGACCACCTATCTTGTGCGGCTTTTGCCGATGACCGTCTTTCGCAAAAAGATCACCAATCGCTTTATCCGTTCTTTTCTTTACTACGTTCCTTACGCCTGCCTTGCGGCGATGACCTTTCCCGCAATGCTCTTTGCAACTGACCATTTTCTTTCAGCACTTTTGGGGCTGATCGTTGCCTGCCTGCTTGCATATTTCAAGCGCAGTCTGATCCTGGTCGCCGCCTCCACCTGCGCTGCGGTTCTTTTAGCCGAGCTGATCATCCAGGTATTCTAACAATAAAAAAAGAGGGCGCTCATTTATCGAGCAACCCTCTTTTTCTCATTGCTGAAGATACGGCGGCGGTGTAGCTGCTGTTCACCCGCTCCGACGAGCCGATGATCCCCAAAAGCTCCTTGCCTCTGCAAAGGCGGATCTCCTCAACCTCTTCCTTTTGGAGAACGCACCCGTCAAGAGTAAAATCAGCCTTCACGAAATAAATATCAATGAAGCTGCGGCGCCTCTTGATACGAGCAACAAAGCGAAGCATTTCGGGGGACAGGTCGATGCCCACCTCCTCTTTCGCCTCTCTGATACCCGCCTGCAAACTGTCCTCTCCCGAGGATACTGCTCCGCAGGTCACGCTCCAGATGCCCGGCAAGGACTTCTTGCTCTTTGAGCGCTTCTGCAAAAGAAAGTCTCCGTTGTGATTGTAAATGTAAAGATGAACCGACATCGAATATTCACCCTGTCTGATAGGCGTGCCTCTGACGATCACTTTACCCGTTTTTTTCGCATTTTCATCGTAAAGATCCAAATACTCCATATCGGTCCTCCTTTCTTTCATCGATTCAAAGCGATCCGTTTACCGAAATCGCCTTTTTCAACACCTTGATTACGTTTTTCCTTCCGCTTCCGCCAAATTCACCGTCAAGCGTGAAGGAAACCGGTTCATCCGACTCAAAAACGAATTCAGAGCCGTGTAAATATAAGATGTTGGGGTCATCAAAATTGCGTACAGCCAGATTTAACAGTGTTTCAGAATATTCCTGAGGGTGCTTCGCCTCGCGGATCATCAGCAGTTCAAACTGCCCGTCGTCCAGAAAGATCTCGTCCTCAGGAAGCGTATAAAGTCCGCCAATAGAGGTGGTGTTGGTCACTCCTCCGTAAAAGAAGGTACCTTCCTCCTCGTATTCGCCCGTGCTGACTCTCAGCTTGACACGAGGCATATTGATCAGCTCCTTTGCACCGTTTAAAACGTAGGCAAAATGCCCAAGGGCATTTTTCAAGCCCTGCGGTGTTTCATAGGAGATGGCAGTAAATGCGCCAAAGGAAGCGGCATAGGAAAAATAGCGATCGTTAAAGCATCCGGCATCGATCGTTACGTCACTACCCGCTAAGATATCGTCACATATTTTTGAAGGTGTACCAACGATGCCGAGCGTTGCGGCAAAATCGTTGGTCGAACCACAGGGAATGTAGCCGATGGGTCTCTTTACTCCCGAGCGAATCAGACCGGTGATGGTCTCGTTAAAGGTTCCATCCCCTCCGCAAGCCACAATCAGGTCGCTATCCTTTGCTCTTGACATCACCGTTTCGGTAGCGTCGCCCGAGCAGGTCGTAAAATGAACGTTTACGTCACACCCTGCATCAGATAGCTTACGCACCACAGAATAAAAGCTGTTTTGGAAGGTCATCTTGCCCGCACGCGGGTTGACGATCACCAATACCTTTCGTTTTTCCAAAATATCCTCCAAAAGTACCAATGCATTTATTCAAACATAGATGAAAACGCTCAATTCATATCTTATATTGTATCACAGTGTAAGATATTTGTCAATCCGACTTGACAAAAAATATAAAAACGGGTTATAATAGAGCATCAATAACCTGGAGTATAATACTATGAAAAAAATCTTAAGCATCTTGCTTTGTGTTTTCCTTCTTGCTTTTGCATTTTCCTCCTGTTCTGCCCCCTCCTCCATTTTACGCGGCAGATGGGACGGACAACTCTATTATAATGAATACGGTGAGTTCACCCTGCGCTCAAATGATCTTTTCGAGCGCTACACCGACAAGAAGATCAAAAGCAATCTGGGCTTCGTATATTCTAAGGATGGAAACGTCTTAAACGACGTGGTGCTCAGCTCGGATTACTGTGCAATCATCATCACCCTTGAAGCGCCCGATGAGGACTATTCGCTTAAGGACTATGTCAGCGCATTTGTTTTTAACAGCCGTGCCAACAACGGTAACTCTAACTATTCCATTGCCGAGAGCTATCAGCAATCCATCGCAGGAAAGACCTATACCTGCGTGCCCATTCTTTACTACGAGACCTCCTCTTCCGGTTCTATCGGCTACTGCGAATACACCTATATCCGTAAATCGGAGCAAGGCGTTTTCGTGCTCATCCGCATCACATCGGGTACACAGCTCAACATCGACATTGCCCTTAAAATGTTTGAAGACCCCCAAGCAGAGCCGCCCTCCCCCTCTTCAAGCACAAAGTGAAGTGGACCATCCATAATTGCAGAAAAACAGGTTAACAAACTGTAAATTTCAAAAAATCTTCTTGCAATAGCCTTAAAAAATTGGTATACTATTCTCATAAAACAAATTAAATAAAGGAGAAAACTCCCTTGAAAAAAAATCAGATAAAGCCGATCATTTTTTCTGTGATCTGCCTTTTGCTCTTTATAACGATGCTTCTTTCCACCTTTCTTTTCGTAGGTGCCCATCTTCAAAAGCCCTCCTCTCCGTCAAAAAGCGATCTCCCCTATGAAAGTCTGACGCCCTCACCTGAGCCTTCCGAGCCCATCATATCCGAAGTCTCAGAAGAAGAACCGAGTCAGCTTTTACCCGACAGTCCTTCGTCTGATCCTGGAGGCGACGATCAAACCACACCATGGATCCTGACTGCAGGAAACGACGGAGGAATGGACTACCAGAACCGTCTGATCTTCCTTGGCGACTCCACCACCTACGGTCTGCTTGACCGCGGCCTGCTTCCCGGAGGCAAGGATTCCAGGCAGGTATGGTTTGGCGTTACCGGACATACCATAACCTTTAAATTCCACGAAACAATCAAGATCACCGACACCTACGATTACGGCACCCCCGACCCGGCAAGCGGCCTGACTATCAAGGATATGGCAGAAAAAAAGAAGCCCGAGATCCTGGTGGTTACGCTGGGCGTGACCGGCGGCGTTTCCTACTTCTCAAACAATATGACCGAGGAGCTTTTCACTATGATCTACGAAAAGCTGATCGACGACATACTGCAGTCATCCCCCGAAACCAAGATCATCTGTAACACGATCTATCCCGTTTGTAAAGAGGTCGATACCAAAACGGTTGACGCTGATATCACCAACCCCAATATTCAAAAGGCAAACGGATGGATCGAAAAGACCGTCGCATCTTATTACGAAAGCGGCAAGAACGTATATTTTCTTGACAGCTATTCACTGCTCGTTGGCGAAGACGGATATCTGCCCGCAGACTACACCAACGGAGACGGTCTGCATCTTTCCGACAGCGCCTTGAATAAAGTGCTGGAAATCCTCCGTACCCATCAAATTCCCTGACTACGTAATTCAATTTGAAAGGATCAAACAATAATGAAAAGAGTTCTCTCCATTCTGCTCGTAGCGCTCACCGCTCTTTCCCTTTTTTCCTGCACCCCCGACTCTCAGATAAGCTATCGGGACGACACCAAGTGCACCATTCTCAGAGAAAACGTTGAAACCAAGCTGACCCTCGCCGACGGACTTGAATTTTTAGACAAGGGCGAGCTTGCCCTGATGTCTGAGCCTGCCGTTTCAGAAATCCTCGATCTGGTTGACGATCAGGTCTTCCGCTTTACCGGCGGCAACAGCTTTGACGAATACGCCATCTTCCACGTTGCAGACGAAAAGGATGTGGAAACCGTAAAGAAGGCATTTGAAGACTATATGAAGGAAAAGCGCGAGGACAGCCTTTACCGCACCTACTTCCCCGGCGAAGAATACAAGCTGGACGATGCACAGGTAGAGGTCTACGGCAAATACGTGGTGTACGGCGCTCTGACCGAGGAAGGCAGAAACGCCCTCTTTACCCAAACCAAACAGCTCCTGATGGAGGTTTAAACAACAAAAATAACAAAAAGCTTCGTAAGCCAAAAGGCTTACGAAGCTTTTTGTATAACGAAAACCACGCGATAGTCGCGTGGTTCAAAAGAGGTTAACCGATGAAAAGAAATCCTCCAAATATGGTATAATAGAAATGACCTGCCAGTCAAAAACTAAAAACATATTTGGAGGATTTATCTATGAAAAAAGAAATCACAGACATCAGTAGTTTAGCACATACGAGGTGGAATTGCAAGTACCATATTGTGTTTGCGCCCAAATATAGGCGAAAAGTGTTTTTTGCGGAGAAGCGATTAGAGATCAGAGAAATACTTCGCCAACTGTGCCAATGGAAAGGAGTAGAAATAATTGAAGGTGAGGTGTGTCCGGACCACATACATATACTGGTTAGTATCCCGCCCAAAATGAGCGTTTCGGGATTTGTAGGGTATCTTAAAGGAAAAAGTGCATTGCTGATATTCCAGAAATATGGAAACATGAAGTTCGCATACCGAAACCGCGAATTTTGGTGTAAGGGATATTACGTTGATACCGTGGGGAAAAACACTAAGGCGATAAAAGAATACATTGCAGATCAATTGAAGAGAGATCAAGAAAGTGATCAATTGTCGATGTTTGACCCACGGGACCCATTTATGGGTAGTAAGTAACAGTTGCATGGCTGGCAGGCCAACCAATAGCGCACTTGTGCGCCGCCAGTAGTGTTAGGGCTATGCCCGAAACTGAAATACCCCCCCGTTTTATGAACTGCTCCAAATTGTGCGGACAGCACAAAAAAACACCCATACGGTAGAAAACATTAAAATTTAAGCAACGAACTGACATCGCTTTTCGAGTGGTGTCAGTTTTGTTTTGAGTTGGATACGATCGTTATTATAAAAGTG
>JAFTVG010000029.1 GCA_017465885.1 Clostridia bacterium
AAACCTATGCAAAGTCCAAGATAACACTTGATTACTCCGAATATCCCAACGATGTAAATATAAGATTCGGACTTTATATTTTTGTAGAAGGCGAAGATGCTTTATTACAGCAGGCTGCCTATCTCTGTAAGGATTTTAGAATTGACGTCAAGCGTGTCTACACCGCGACTGACAACTGCTTGCATTGCTATGTGACCGGGGATAACGGCTGGGATGAAATAGTTGAGGGCGAAACCTGTGCCTTTGTGATTTTGCCTAACGACTATTATGAGCTGACCGACCCCGATGCTTTGGAGGTCTATGTCAATGGAGAACTGATAACTCCAAGCGGAAATGGTGGATATTATGTGGATAACGTTACCGAGGATCTTGACATCTACTGTGACGGCTCCGCCTTCACAAGCTATTCAAACTTGACGATCACCGCAAACGGCAAGACCGTAACGGAAAAGATCTTCGACGGCGGCACCTATACCTTCAAGACTCTTGCTGAGTTCGGTGCTACGGTGCCCGCAGGCTCCACCTTCCTTGGATGGAAGATCGGCAATAAGACTTATCAGCCGGGTGAAACCTACACAGTGCCCGGTGGAACCGAGATCAAGATCAACGCTGCCTTCAAGGGACTTCACAGCATCACCGTTGAAAACGGTAAGGCGTATGCAGATGAAGCACATACTCAGCCCATCACTCATGCGGCAGAGGATCAGGTGATCTACATCGTGGCAGACCCTGCACCCGAGGGCAAGGTGTTCAGCTATTGGACTGAGATCGAAATTTCCTCTCCGGGCGGCGACGGTTGGTATGGCAGCTACGATTCCGCCGAGACTACCTATACGGTATACTACAGCGACGTCGTTCTTGCTCCCGTTTATGAAACGCCTATTGACCACATCGTCATAGGTGGCATGACCAAGCCCTCCGCAGGCGTTGCCATCGACAACTCGGATTATTCCTACAAGTGGGGCTGCAGCGTTCCTGCAAATTCAGGCTATAGCCTCGGCATCTGCTATTGGTATGACATCACCGACGGAGAGCCCGAATTCGCAATGAGCAACGGCGACGTGTTCCAGATTGGTCATACATACCGCTATAGAGCGAAGATCAACCTCTACGGCGATACCATTCTCGCCGCGAAAGAGGATATTTCGGTAGCACTCACCGGACTTGATGCCGACTCTTACACCTGGACGATTTCCGAGTACAGCCAAATCTACGAAAATATGGTCATTTATTTCGAGTTCACCTGCGAGCGTGAAGAACCGGATACCTCCATTGAACGCCCCGAAGGCAGCGGTACTGCAGGCGATCCCTTTAAGATCAGCACGGTTGGAGAACTTTATTGGTTCACCGGCTTTACCAACAATTACGTTGCTGTTGGTGAGGATTTTGCTGTGGAGCGTAACAAGGCCCATGCGATCCTGATGAATGATATTACCGTCAATCCCGAACTGCTGACAGACAGCTATGGGTTGAATGCGAGTAGCTCCCTTCTTGCTGATTGGTCACCGATCTGCGCCTCAAAGGGTTCACCTTACTGCGGAACCTTTGATGGACAGGGCTACTCCATCAGCGGTCTTTATTATAACACCAATGGATATCAATATGAGGCATATGGTTTTATCGCAAGGTTGGGAGAAAACGGTGCAGTCAAAAACCTTACGCTGAAAGACACCTACTTCTTCAGAGTGTATACCGGTAACGTCACACCTTATGCCGCAGGCATTGTTGCCTTTGCACCCGAAGCGAGCAACAGAATTGAAAACTGCCATTTTGACGGTGTGGTGGGCACCAAATCCGACAACTTCGGCGGGATCGCGGGCGGAATTGTTGCCACAAACTCCGGAACGATTAAAGATTGTACTGTAAGGGGGCGCGTGATTGGAAGAGACTCTTATTCCGGTGACAATGGGAAGGCAGGCGGTATTGCCGGTCAAGCTTACGTCACCGCAATGATTTCTGACTGTACCAACTATGCGGAAGTGCTCTGCATGGACAGCGGTACCGGCGTAGGATATGCGGGCGGTATTGCAGGCTATCTTGCCGGAACGGTAAAGGATTGCAGCAACTGGGGCTTTGTCCATATGTATAACCACAATAATTATACTTATGCAGGCGGTATTGTTGGTGTGGCAAGCGGAACCGCGGAACAGAGAGCAGTGATCAGCCGCTGCTTTAATGAGGCGTCCTTTACCGGAAGCGGCGGAAGCGGCATCGTGGATTATATATACAATGGATACGTGACGGTTAAAAACTGCTATAACACAGGTTCTGTGACCAATGGAATCGTAGGTATTGCCAAGGGTGCTGGAATTTCCATCACCTACTGCCACAATGTAGGTATTACCACTAAGCCTATCATTGACAGTATCATCAACGCAGATGATATTGAGATGAAAAACTGTTACTACGTTGAGACCAGCCACTACGATACCGATCGAGTCGAAATGACTGAGGCTATGCTTGCCGAGGAATTCGCTGACGGCACGGTGCTGGCACTGCTGGACAACGGCCACTGGACGCAGGGCGAGGATGATGAATATCCCGTTCTGGGCGATGCCCCCGGCGTTACCGTCAGCGGCATGGTGACAAGCTTCGGCAAGGAGTCGGAGCAGACCACCGTTCAACTTTTCCCGTCCGGGTCGGGAACACCTGCCTTTAGCATTACGTTGACCGGAACCCATGCGATGTACTCTTTCGAAGGCGTTGAAGCCGGAACCTACACCATGAAGGTCAGCAAAGCAAATCACGTCACCCGTGAGTATACCGTGGTTGTTGGTAATAGTCCCATCCCTCTGGATGCTAAGATCTTCTTAAAGGGCGACCTTGACGTCGACGGTTCTGTATCCATCAGTGACGTGACCACCCTTTTGAACGTGATCGCAGGCAAGTCCACCCTTGAAAAGGGCGTGGACGGCGACCTTGACGGCGACGGCTCTGTGTCCATCAGCGACGTGACCGTACTTCTCAACGTGATCGCCGGCAAGGAAATACTCATATAACGATTTGAGGGCAGGCAGTCTCTGCCTGTCCTCTTTGTGTTCATATAATGATATAAAGCGTACGATGCGACGCGGTAAAACTACTCCAAAGGAGAATGAAGCAATGAAAGACAGAACATGGAAGCGATTTTTAAGTGTGGCACTTTCCTTACTTTTGGTTTTGGGAGCGTTCTATTTACCGCTTCCCGCACACGATCACGATCACGATCACGATGAAGACGGTGATCAGCATATGGAGCCGATCCTGGGTGGATTTGATCTGGATGTGAATGCTTGGGAAACCGAAGAGACTTGCGAACATTGTTCGTCGTTTATAGCCGATGACTATATTTGCGACGGCGGAACCCACTGCAGTGAGGAAAGCGGACGCTCCTGCTACGAGGACTGGCACTGCGGAAACTGTAGCGACTGCTTAGATAGTGAGGACGATAAATGCGAGGACTGTGGCTACTGTATTGATCAGTGCTGTGATTGCGACAACCGCTGTGATGGCTGCGGCGAAAAGAGCAATAACGTTTGCGAGGGCTGCCACGAAATATGCTCTGAGTGTGCTTCGGACGAAATTTGCGCCAATTGCGGTGAATACTGCAGTTATTGCGCGGAATCGGTGTTTGGCTGGTGCGATACCTGCCATCTTGGAGGATGTTGCGCCATCGTTTGCGAGGGCTGCAATAACGCTTGCAGCGAATGTGCCTATTTTTGTGATGACTGCGGACTGTGCGTTGACAACGATTGCTGTGAATGCGAAAACGTCTGTGGCGGATGCGGAGAAAAGAGTGAAAATATTTGTGACGGCTGCGGAGAGCTCTGCTCCGAGTGCGCTCCCGAAAAGATCTGCCAGGAGTGCGGTGAATACTGCTCCGATTGTTTAGAGTATTTCTGCGACACTTGTTGTCTGGGGCAGTGTTGCGTAACTGTCTGCGAGGGCTGTGAAGGCTGTTGTGAAAACTGTGAGGTTATTTGCCAGGGCTGCGGTGCGCAATGCGTTGAGTGTGCCGATTGGATCTGTGAAGAATGTGAAAAATGCCCCGGCTGCGTAGGAGACGACGATATTTGCGCTAACTGCAATACCTGCGGTTCTTGTGCTGTGCTTTGCTATTGCGGGGAAGGGTGCAGCAATTGCGCAACGCTTTGTGAAGGATGCGGGGAGACCTGCACCAATTGCGAGAACGTGCTTCTTTGTCAGTTATGCGGCATTGTGTGTGAAAACTGTGCCGAGGAGGATGACGGCTGGTGCACCAATTGCGGAAGCTGCGGCGCTTGTGTCGTGATCTGTGAGTGCGGTGGCGGTTGCGATGGCTGTACGACCGTTTGCGAAGGGTGCGGCGAGCAATGCGAGAACTGCACGGGTATGCTCTGTGCCTATTGCGGCTTCTGCATCGGTTGTATCGGGGATTCCGGCTGGTGCTCGAACTGTAATACCTGCGGAGAATGTGTGACCACCTGTATTTGCGGGGAAGGGTGCTCGGATTGTGCGACCGTTTGCCCGGAATGTAACGAAAAATGTACAAACTGTGAAGAAGAGTATATTTGCGGCGGCTGCAATACCTGTATTGACTGTGTTGGCGGAGAAGGAAATTTCTGCACCGGATGCGGCACTTGTATCAATTGTACGACTTATATATGTATCTGTGGAAAAGGCTGCTCGGAGTGCACCGAGATTTGTGAAGGGTGTGCCGAGCAATGCGCTAACTGTACGGGTGATTTGTGTGCCTATTGCGGACTGTGCAAGGGATGTGTAGGCGATGACGGCTGGTGTGACAACTGCAGCGTTTGCGGAAACTGTGTGGAAACGATCTGCTATAACGGCGACGGTTGCTCGGAATGTGCAATCGTTTGCGAAGCCTGCGGGGAGCACTGCGACAACTGCTACGATGACTTCTGCGGACACTGTGACCGTTGCATGGACTGCGCCGATGGGAACGGCTGGTGCGCAGAGTGTAGCAATTGCGGTGACTGTGTAGAAAACATTTGTTACTGCGGAAACGGCTGCTCGGAATGTGCAACCGTTTGCGAGGGCTGTCTTGAAAAGTGTACCAACTGCGCATACGAGGACATCTGCGGCGGATGCAATACCTGTATAGACTGCGTGGGCGGGGAAGAGAACTTCTGTAAAAACTGCGAGACCTGTTATCAGTGCGCCGATTACGTTTGTCCCTGTGGAAACGGCTGTAGTAGCTGTGCGATAGTCTGCTCGGATTGCGGAGAGCACTGCGATAACTGTTACGAAGACTTCTGTGCCTATTGTGAAATTTGCAAGGAGTGCGGCGAAGGAAACGGCTGGTGCGATAGTTGCAACGTTTGCGGAGACTGTGTGGAAACCATCTGCTATTGCGGCGGTGGCTGCTCGGAATGTACCGACGTTTGCGAAGGCTGTGCAGAGCAATGCGCCAACTGTACGGGAGATTTATGTGCACACTGCGGACTTTGCAAGGGGTGCGTGGGAGATGACGGTTGGTGCGACAACTGCGACGTTTGCGGAGGCTGCGTGGAAACCATCTGCTATTGCGGCGGTGGCTGCTCGGAATGTGCAATCGTTTGCGAAGACTGCGGGGAACACTGCGACAACTGCTACGATGACTTCTGTGGACACTGTGACCGCTGTATGGACTGTGCCGATGGGAACGGCTGGTGCGCGGAGTGTAGCAATTGCGGCGACTGTGTAGATGAAATCTGTTACTGCGGAAACGGCTGCTCTGAATGTGCAACCGTTTGCGAGGGCTGTCTTGAAAAATGTACCAACTGCGCATACGAGGATATTTGCGGCGGATGCAATACCTGTATTGACTGCGTGGGCGGGGAAGAGCTTTTCTGTAAAAACTGTGAGACCTGTTATCAGTGTACCGATTACGTTTGTCCCTGCGGAAACGGATGCGATAGCTGTTCGATGATCTGCTCGGACTGCGGAGAGCACTGCGAAAACTGTTACGATGACTTCTGTGGCTATTGTGAAATCTGCAAGGAGTGCGGTGAAGGAAACGGTTGGTGCGACGAGTGCAACAGCTGCGGGAACTGCGTGATGGTTTGTCCCTGCGGAAGCGGATGTGTGGATTGCGCAGTGATCTGTCCCGAATGTGAGGAACACTGTGAACGCTGTACGGAGTTCTGTGAGACTTGCGGGATCTGCGCCGACTGTGCCGAGGCAAACGGAGGTTCTTGCGTATACTGCGGCATCTGTTACGATTGTGCGATGGATCAGTTCGGATTTTGCGATAATTGTTCTGCCTGCGGTGATTGCGTGACGCTGTGCGATTCCTGCGGGGAAGGCTGCGAGGAGTGCAGTGAGATCTGCCCCGACTGCGGAGGCAACTGCTCCGAATGCTACGGAGATGATCGTTGCACGGATTGCGGAGTCTGTATGGACTGCGCCCTTTCCGACAGCGGCTATTGTGAAACCTGTATGCTTTGCGGCAACTGCACGGAAATCTGTCAGGACTGTGGGGAGGTCTGCAGCAATTGCTCAGATGTTTGCCCCGAGTGCGGCGGTCACTGCAGCTCTTGCTATGGAGAAGACTATTGCTCTGATTGCGGTATGTGTAAGGACTGTGCCGTAGACGTCTATACCGGCTTTTGCGAAACCTGCACGCTTTGCAGTATGTGCACGGTGATTTGCCAGGGCTGCGGTGAAGGCTGCGAAGAGTGTGTTCAGATCTGTACCCTTTGCAACGAAAGCTGTTCTCTTTGCTACGGCGACGAATTCTGTGACGAATGCGGTATTTGCCGAAGCTGTGCTTCGGGTCTGTGGTGTGAAAACTGTGCCCATTGCGGAGGATGCTACGAGCTTTGCTTTGGATGCGGACAGTGCGCCGATTGCGGAGAAATCTGTCAGGAATGTCAAGCATACTGTGACGGATGCGCAGAGATCTGTGATACCTGCGGACTTTGTGAGTATTGCTGCGGTGAAAAAACCGAATGTATGTACGGTATGTGCGTGGAGGACCCCAACTACGCAGAGCATTTCTGCGTGGATTGCGGAGGTTGCTTCTGCATGACGTACGCTTGCGATATGTGCTACGCCTTTGGCCAGATCCGTTGCGGAACCTGCTGTAATACGGCGGTTTCCTCTGTTCCGTGCTATTGCGGATGGTGTATCAGTAATCCGGACTTTGCAGAGCACGTCAAGACGGTGCATGCAGATTCCTACGAATACCATATGGCTCTGCCCGAGAGCGGATGGCAGTATGATGAAAACGGACACTGGAAGGATTGTATCCTTTGTGGGGAGAAGGAGCATCGCACGCAGGAAAGAATGCATTCTTTTGAAGAAGACGGTCGTTGCCATTGCGGCTATCAAAAGCCCGCCTTGTTAAAGGGCGACCTTGACCTTGACGGCTCTGTATCCATCAGCGACGTGACCAAGCTGTTGAATGTGATCGCAGGCAAGTCCACCCTTGAAAAGGGCGTGGACGGCGACCTTGACGGTGACGGCTCCGTATCCATCAGCGACGTGACCAAGCTGTTGAACGTGATTGCCGGCAAGGAAATACTCATATAACGATTTGAGGGCAGGCAGTTCCTGCCTGTCCTCATTATGTTAAAGGCAAACCCAAAGTAAGACTTCAGAGGAGGTAAAAACAATGAAACACAAGGCGACAAAGCGAATTTTAAGTATGCTATTGGCTGTGGTGATGATCATAGGATTTGTTCCCACCTTCAATTTGACTGTACTTGCGGGAGCAGTTGAGGCGGATGCCTTGGCGGGCAAGACTGTCATCACAAAGGTGGATCTTACCATTGATATGCCCACCAAATACCACGATCAGATGCGCGGCTACGATGCCGGTGACGAAACGAAAGTGGTCAATTTGTATAATAGTCCGTTTTATACAAACAACGACAAGCCTAAGGATGTTTACCAAAACGGTAAGCTACTTACCTACGAAAAACTCGAGGCAGGCGTTCCCGCTGAAATGTACATTCAACTGAACGCCAAAACCGGGGACACCGCCTATGCCTTTGACCCCGAGCATCCGGAAAATGTGGAAATCTGGGTCAATGGTGTAAAAAGAGATGATGCCTATATCTACATTTATCCCGGTAACCAGTGGGAATATGTTGATGTGGTGCTTCCTTTTGCCGTGGAGGAATATACCGGTTCAACCGTGAATGTTACCTTTGATACCGAAGGACTTGCAGACGTACCGTCCCAGAAGGTTAAGAATGGTGGCTATGCGGAAAAACCCGAAAACCCTGTATGCGACGGTAAGATTTTTGACGGTTGGTATACAGATGCCGAGAGAACGAAACCCTTTGATTTTTACAATACTTCCATCGACAGTGCTATTACCCTCTATGCGAAATGGAAACAGAACGTTACCAAGATCGATCTTTTACTGACGGATAATAGTGATACTCCGAGGGAGGATTTTCTTAACGATGCTATGACCGGACGTGAAGCCTGCAAAGCATTGAAGCTCAGTTACGTTCATGGTCAAGGTTATTATGTATCGGATGCTTATGATCTTTACCAGCTTGGCCTTGAAGTCGATCAAAGCGACGAGCTGCTGGAAGCAGGACTCAGTTATCATATGAAAATTCATGTCTATTCCGAAGCCAGTGAGAATATCTTCTTTGATCTCGATAAGCTGAATGATATAGAGTTTTGGGTCAACGGTAAGCGAAGAACGGATGTTGTGATCGAAAAAGCATTCGACAATTCCCATATTGAGATCCAAGTTCCCGTGAACGTGGTGACTACTATACGTACTTACGATGAGGTCATCAATGGCGACGGCTATACCAGATACGTCCGCGACTGGAAGGGATTGAGAGACGTTTTCACCAATCTCAACCAAGAAGCCGTTGAACGGTTCGGCAAGCTGCGTGTAAAGCTTACAAAGGATCTTTATACCGAAGAGGTGTATATAGTTGAGAATCACTTTGCCAAAATGGAAATTCCCGCAGGACTGGACGTGGTGTTCGACTTTGGTACTCATACCATCGGCGGCGATATTGAAATTCAAAGGGGTGACTTCCCTCGCCATTACTATTATCCCAATGATTTTCTTCTGTTCTATCTGGGCAAGGATTCTACTTTGACCTTCGAGGCAGAGGAATCCGGCGGCATCAGACTGAATGCCCTTCAGGGCGGCGACGACACCTTCGCTGCTGTTCGCGTTATGAGCGATTATCCCCGTGCCGGACGAGGCGCATCCTATCCTGCCACGTTCATAGTCAACGGTGGTAGCTATATCCTTACCTGCAACGCCGATTCCTGCGTTGACAGCGGTACGCTGGGACACAGCGGGCGATATCGTGAGACCCTCTACCGCGGTACAGTAATTGCCGACCACGTGAACGTGGAGATTAACGACGGTGTCTTTGAGGTCAGAACTGACAACAAGGGAAATTCCGGTCGTGAGCTGACCGCATTCGCGACTGTCATCAGCAAGGAAAGTCTGCATTTGGATAAGGCTCCCGAAGGTGAGTATTATCCTTACGTGGAAACGGGTCGCACCGTCATAAACGGCGGCACCTTCAGAGCAGTAGGCGGCGGCTACGCCATTCACCATTTCAGCTTTGCAGATATCGTTATCAACAGCAAGCTGGACGTACCCTTTGAAGAGCTTTCCATTGAGGAAAGACAACTTCTGTCCGCACAGGAAAATGATTACTATCATATCAACTATCCCACCATTCGCGGCGGTACTTTTATCGGCGGTTTGGGCTTTACCGGATTTACCTATACCTATTCCAACGGTAACGGTATGCTGAACAGCAGTCCTGCTTCGGATATGCTTGGCGAAGACTGTATAGGCATTTATCGATCGGGTGACACCGAGCGCAGAGATATTCTCGACTTGACTTGGAAGGATCTTCACGATAATGAACATCTTATCGTGTATTCCAAGACAATGATAACGGATATGACCATTACGCCCAACGGTGGCTGGGATGCTACGAAGAACAAGGCAACAAAACCCTATGAGGTTCAGGAAGGGGACGAAGTCACCTTCAAGGTAAACTACTCCTTTATAGGTCAAGGCGAATATTCCGGTGTTGTTACATGGACCGTGGATCCTGCCGATCCCGGTTATGAGTCCTACTCAAAATCCGGTGATAGCATCACAGTAAGCTTTGCCGAAAAGGCGCACCTCAACGGCATCACCTTGAAGGCAAGAATCTTGGTCAATACCGCCTACGGACAGGTAATAAAGACCGTAGAGCTTCCCGTAGAGGTACAACGAAAGGTCGACATCCTGACTTATACGCCGGGTCTTACCTACGACGGCCCTGAATACGTGATGGACGGCGAATCCTTCTATTTTTACATCAGGGAAAAGGATTATTACGAACTTGATGAAAGCACCCTTGTAGTCAGCGTTGGTGATAAGGTGCTTACACCGCAGGGCGACGGACGCTATATCGTCAATAATGTCAAGCGTGATACGAACGGTACGCTTCAGATCAATGCCACAGCCGAAACCCGCGCCTATTCCTTGATCAAATATGTTTTCGGTACAGGCGTGATTGACACAGCCAAGGTCTATAAGGGCGAAAGCCTGACTTTGCCGACTCTGAAGAGCCTTGGAATTGAATTGCCAAGAAACATGAAGATGGAACATTGGAGCGTTTCGGGCTACGGAAAATATCAGCCCGGTGATACCATCGAGATCACCAATGCAAAGGAGATCACCGTTACCGTCGTTATAGAGAGCCACTATGCCGTGCATATGCAGGACGGTGCTCTCGCATATTCAGACGAAGACCATACCAAGCTCATTTCCAACGCAAAGGAAAATGATTATATCTACATTGTCGCTCCCGAAGTAGAGGGAAAGCAGTTCTATATGTGGGACTATGAGCTGACAAGTGACACTTACAGAAGACCTTATTTCGGTGACGTCACAAGTCCCGAAACCGACGTTATGATGCCCGACAGCGGTATAATCCTGACACCTCTTTATACCACTGCCGTAACCGAGGTAAATATCTACGGTGTGATCCAACCTGTTGCAGGTGAGAAGTTCATTTCCGTGTACGATGATTTGGGTAACCGTAGTGACGGTATCAGGGAAATTGATAAGCTTGCATTTGGATATTCAAGCTGGTATCATATTGTTGACGGAGAAAAAGTCAGTATCACCTACAGCGAAGACGTAGTTTTTGCGGCAGGTGAGACCTACCGCTACGAGGTCAATCTGAACGTTCCTATGAGCAACGAGGGGATATACGACTTCCCCGTGGATATCAATGACTTTCACGTCAACATCGAGGGAATTCCTGCAAGTGCGTATACTCTTACAAAGGAATTTACCAATCAGTGGCGGGATTATTTGAAGGTTGTCCTGGAGTTTACGATCCCCGATAGCGCAGGCGTTACACTCAGTGGTACAATTACCAGCTTTGGTGATGATACCGATGAGATTATGATCGAACTGATTCCCGAGGGGTTGACAGAAACTGCGTATTATGTCATCGTGACCGGTAATACAGCAAAATACAATCTTTTGAACGTGGCAGCCGGCACATACGTAATGAAGGTGAGCAAGAACAACCATGTTACCCGTCAGTATACCGTGCATGTTGGAAACACAACAGTTATCCAGGATGTGAAGATCTTCTTAAAGGGCGACCTTGACATCGACGGTTCTGTATCCATCAGTGACGTGACCACCCTTTTGAACGTGATTGCAGGAAAGACCACCCTTGAAAAGGGCGTGGACGGCGACCTTGACGGCGACGGCTCCGTGTCCATCAGCGACGTGACCGTACTTCTCAACGTGATCGCCGGCAAGCTCACTTTTGAATGAGCGTAATTCTTTGAATTTTTCAAAACGGTGTTTCTCCTTTCCACCGTTTACCCCACAAAGGTGCTTTTGGTGTATTTACGCCAAAAGCACCTTTTTCTGCGGCGGTCATTTGGATAAATGGGGGGAAAAAGGAATACAATATAAGCGTATTTCTGTTTTGGAGGGAAAGATGAGTGAGTTTGACAGGACGGCGGCAAGGATCCTTTTGCGTTGCGGCTTGGGGGCGCTGGTGCTTTTTTGTGCAGTGCTCTTTTTTCGATATTTGCTCTCCCCCCTTCTTCCGTTTTTTTGCGCACTTGCCCTTGCGGCGGTGGTGAAGCCCTTCGCTGAGCGGTTAAGGAGGCGGACGCATATTTCCTATCGTTTTTGGTGCGTGCTTCTTCTTGCGCTCTTCACCCTGCTTTTTTCGGCGCTTCTTTGGTATCTGCTCTCGGGGGTTGTGGAGGAGCTTCGCCGCTTCGTTTCAGATGGGGAGGAGGTCACCCGCAGGGTTACCGATGTCTACGACGGGCTGTTTGACTTTTTGGAGCGCCGTCTGCCCGCGCTGTACAGGCGCATCGACAGAGAGGCTCTGACTGCCCGCTTGCTGAGGATGCTGTCCGATCTCTCTCTTTCTGCCTCGATGCATTTGGCAGAGCTCGCCTTTTCTTTGCCCGAGGCGGCGCTCTTTTTGGTGAGCGCCTATCTTGCCGCATACTATTTTTTGGCGGAGGGGGAGGGGTTGAAGCGGCGGGTGCTCTCCCTTTTTCCCGTAGAGTATGGGGAGCGTCTGCGGTCGCTTTCGGGCGCGGTCTTGCGAGGCGTAAAGGGCTATTTTAAGGCAGGGGGGCTACTGCTGATGCTCACCTTTTTCGAGCTTCTTGCGGGCTTTATGGTGTTGGGCATTCATTTTCCCTTTCTGTTTGCTCTGCTGATCGCGGCGGTGGACTTTTTGCCCGTACTGGGCACGGGCACCGTCCTTTTGCCCTGGGGGGTGGTTCTTCTTGCGGCAGGAAGCCCCGTCAAGGGCATCGGACTGATCCTTTTGTGGGTGGTCACGTTGGTGGTCAGACAGATCGCGGAGCCCAAGATCATGGGCAAAAAGCTGGGGATCCATCCGCTATATTCGCTTTTCGCCACTTATTTCGGCTTAAAGCTTTTCGGTATCGGCGGAATGCTCATTCTTCCCATTGCACTTTCGGTGCTTTCGGGGATCTTTTCCGAAAGAAATGCGGAAAAGAGAGCCTGAAAAAAGAAAAAGGGGGCTTTATGGCGAAAAAGTTCTAAAATGAAGAATTTACCGTTGCAATTTTGAAGAATTTATGATATAATATCGGGGAATTTGAAAACAAAACGCAAATTGAAAGGACGTTGCTTGCAGCGTGGTTTCCCTGATGAGAAAATTGACAGTATACAATCCTGCGGCAGGAAAAGGACTCAATCCTGAAAACAGAGAATGCTACTTCACCACCGCTCCCGGAGATGGCAGAAGATTCGTAAGAGAGGCATGCCTGAAGGATCCGAACACCCACTTCACGGTGTGCGGCGGAGACGGGACGCTGAGCGAGGCTGTCTGCGGCATTATGGATGCGGGGGCAGGGAGGACTGCTTCCTTTACCGCTTTTCCTTGCGGATCGGGCAATGATACCGTAAAGTCCTTTCCCACCGACAGATCGGGACAGACCGATCTGCTTGACGTGATCCGCGTCGGTGAGCGCTATGGCATCAATATGATCAACATCGGCTTTGACTGCAACGTGGTCACAAGTGCAGGAAGATTCAAAAAGCTGTTCAGAATGTCTGCAGGAAAGCTGACCTACGTTCTCGGCGTTCTTACCGAGTTCTTCAAGCCCTTTGGCGAGAATTTCAAGATTGATGCCATCCTTGAGGACGGAACCCCCTTTTCCTATCACGGCTTCACGATGTTTTGCGCCGTTTGTAATGGGCAGTGGTGCGGCGGAAGCTTTCACAGCTCACCTTATTCTGATATGAGCGACGGTGTCCTTGAGCTTATCATTGTCAAAAAGATCAACCGTTTTCAGTTTTTGCGGCTTGTAGGAAAATACCAGAACGGCACGCTGATCGGTGAAAACGGCAGGATCAATCCCGAAAAGATGTCGAGCATCGTATCCTGCCATAGGATCAAGAGCGTGCGGGTCAGCGGTATGAAGCAGGTGTGCACCGACGGAGAGGTGGAAAAAATGAACGAGGTGGAGATCTCCGTCCTGCCCCGCGCCATTCAGTATACATATGCGTAAAGCATCCTTAAAGTGATCGATCATTTCGGATCTGCCCTGCGGGGCAGATCTTTTTTTGCAAAAATCGGAGGGGAAGACGGAGGGATCGTGTGGTAATATCGGAAAAAGCATTGACAAACGAAGAAAAAAGTGATATATTTTATATGATACTGAAGTATTGTGTCTAGTTATGCCCGTTAAGACGCAACACGGAGGGCAATTTTAAATATAACGGAGAAGCATTATGATTAAAGTAACGGTTTGTATAGGAAGCTCCTGTCACATCAAGGGTTCCCGCCAGGTGGTTGAGGGTATCAGATCGATGATCGCAGAGCACGGACTTGGCGACAAGGTGGAGCTGAAGGGAACCTTTTGCATGGGCAAATGCCAGCAGGGCGTTTGCGTAACCGTAGACGAGACCTTTTGCTCCGTTACGCCCGAGACGGTGGAGGAGTTTTTCAAGAAGGAAGTTCTTTCAAGGGTGTAATGCGATATGGTTTTCATTCAGGTTTGCGTTGGCAGCTCCTGCCATCTGAAGGGCTCTGCGGAGGTCGTTGAGCTTTTTCAAAAAGCGATAGCCGAGCATCATCTGGAGGATGACGTGGTGCTGTCGGGTAGCTTTTGCATTGGGAAGTGCAATCTCACGGGGGTGAGCGTCCAGATAGACGAGCAGGTCCACGTGGGGGTCAACAGGGATAATTTCAGAGATCTTTTCAAAACGTACGTTCTTGACGTGATCGAAAACGAAAGGAAGTGAGCGGAATGCCCAAGTACTTAACGCTGAAAAAAATGAACTGCAAAAACTGCTATAAATGTATTCGCCACTGTCCGGTAAAAGCCATCCGCTTTTCGGGCAACCAGGCGCATATCATTGAAAGCGAATGTATTTTGTGCGGCAAATGCTACGTGGTTTGTCCGCAGAATGCAAAGGAGATCGTCAGCAGTGTGGAAAAGGTGCAGGTGCTTTTGCAGAGCGGTGCGCCCGTGGTCGCCAGCCTTGCCCCCTCCTTTATCGCCAATTATGAGGGCTCGGGCATTGAAGCTATGCGTAAGGCACTGAAGAAGCTGGGCTTTTACGACGTGGAGGAAACGGCGATCGGTGCCACCATCGTGAAAAACGAATACGAGCGGATGCTGAGGGAAGAGCAGAGAGACATCATCATTACAACCTGCTGTCAGTCGGTCAACCTGCTCATTCAGAAGAATTTCCCCGCGGAAATGGAATATATGGCAGACGTGATGTCCCCTATGCAGGCGCATTGCTCGGACATCAAAAAGAGAATGCCTCAGGCAAAGACCGTCTTTATCGGTCCGTGCATTGCAAAGAAGGACGAGGCAGACTATTATGCGGGCATCGTTGACGCGGTGCTGACCTTTGAGGAGCTGTCCGATTGGCTTCGCTCGGAGAATATCGAGCTGGAGCAGGAGATCGACGACACGCCCGAGAGCCGCGCACGCTTTTTCCCCACCACGGGCGGCATCTTAAAGACCATGGCGCAGGACGTTCCCGGCTACACCTATATGGCGGTGGACGGGGTAGAGAACTGCTTCTCGGTGCTGTGTGATATCGAGAGCGGCAGAGTACATAAATGCTTTATCGAGATGTCTGCTTGCGTTGGAAGCTGTATCGGCGGCCCCGTGATGGAGAAATACCATTGCTCGCCCGTGCAGGACTACATCGCGGTGGCAAGCTATGCAGGGCAAAAGGACTTCGAGGTGCCGCAACCCGCTTCTGCGGAACTTAAAAAGCATTTCACCATGATTATGCCCGAGCTGCCTCAGCCCACCGAAAACGAGATCCGCACGGTGCTTCGTCAGATGGGCAAGTTCAGACCCTCCGACGAGCTGAACTGCGGAACCTGCGGCTACAATTCCTGCAGAGAAAAGGCGATCGCCATCTGTCAGGGCAAGGCGGAAAGCTCGATGTGTCTGCCTTTCTTGAAGGACAAGGCAGAAAGCTTCTCGGATACCATCGTCAAGAACACTCCCAACGGACTGATCGTGTTAAACGAGAATCTGGAGGTTCAGCAGGTCAATACGGCGGCGTGCAGAATTATGAACATCCGCGCCGAATCGGACGTGCTGGGCGAGCCGGTGGTCCGCATCCTTGATCCCACCGTCTTCGTGAATGTGAGAGAGACGGGCAGATCGATTCGCGGAGAGCGGGTATATCTGGCAGAATACCAGAAGTACGTGGAATATACGGTGGTGTACGACTGTGAATCCCGACTGCTTGTGGGCATTATGCGCGATGTGACCGACGAGGAAGCCGAAAGACGAAAGAAGGAACGGATCAACAGCCAGACGGTGGAGGTTGCCGACAAGGTGGTCGAAAAGCAGATGCGCATCGTGCAAGAGATCGCATCGCTCTTGGGCGAGACGGCGGCAGAGACCAAGATCGCCTTAGCGAAGCTGAAGGAGTCTATCAGCGATGAATGATTTGTGTAGCGATATCGGATATAAAAGCATCAACCACGTGGGCGAGGAGCTGTGCGGCGACCATATAGACATCGTCGAGGAGGGCGAGGACTCCACGGTCATCGTGCTGGCAGACGGTCTTGGAAGCGGTGTAAAGGCAAGCATCCTCTCCACCCTGACCTCCAAGATCATTTCCACCATGATGGCGGCAGGACTGCCGCTGGAGGAGTGCGTTTCCACCATCGCGGCGACCCTTCCCGTATGCTCGCTGCGCGGGGTGGCGTATTCCACCTTCACCATCATTCATATCCTCAACAACGAGATCGCCGAGATCATTCAGTACGATAATCCCCACGTGATCGTGATCAGAGATTACGAGGTGTACGATTACCCCAAGACCGAAATGAACATCGGCGGCAAAAAGATCTACAAAACCAGCTTAAGACTCAGAGAGGGCGACGTGTTCGTGGCAATGAGCGACGGATGCCCCCACGCGGGTCTGGGCGGAAAATACAATTTCGGCTGGAAAAGGGAAGACATCGCCGACTTTATGGTGGCGCTGGTGGCAGGCGGATATACCGCAAAAAACCTGTCTACCATGCTGGTGGACGAGTGTAACGAACTTTACGGCAACAAGCCGGGCGACGATACCACCGCCTGCGTCATCAAGATCCGCAAGAGAGAGCCGATGAACATCCTCTTCGGTCCTCCCTCAAACAGAGACGACGCCAACAGAATGATGGCGCTCTTCTTCTCCAAGGCGGGCAAGCACATCGTCTGCGGAGGCACCACCTCGTCCATTGCCGCAAAGTATTTGGGCAAGCCCGTAACGGTCAGCCTGGACTTTGAGCAGTCGGACATCCCTCCCACTGCTGAGATCGAGGGCGTGGACCTGGTCACCGAGGGCGTGATCACCATGAACAGAGTCTTGCAGTACGCCAAGGATTATCTTGGCGCCAATCAGCTCTACGAGCAGTGGAGCTTCAACAAGGACGCCGCGTCCATGATCAGCAGGTTGCTTTTTGAGGAAGCGACAGATATCAACTTTTACGTGGGCAGAGCCATCAACCCCGCCCACCAGAATCCCGACCTGCCCATCAATTTCAGCATCAAGATGACGCTGGTCGAGGAGCTGTCTGCTTGTCTGAAGCAGATGGGAAAACGAATCAAAGTAAGCTATTTCTAAGGAGGCATTATGCGCAAGTTTGACACAAAAGTACAGCATTTAAAATATAAGGTCTTACGCGAGGTAGCGCGTCTGGCGTGGAACGACACCCTTCTTGAAAACGTAATGGACGTGCCCAAGACCATCGTACCCGGCAACGAGCCCACCATGCGTTGCTGCGTTTATAAGGAAAGAGCCATCCTTGGCGAGCGTGTGAAGCTGGCAATGGGCGGCGATAAGGAAAAGTCCAACATCATCCAGGTCATTGAGATCGCCTGCGACGAGTGTCCCGTGGGCGGTTACGAGGTGACCAACGCCTGCCGCGGATGTCTGGCACACCGTTGCGAGGACGTGTGTAAGAGAGGTGCCATCACCTTCGACCAGAACCACGTTGCACACATCGACAAAACCAAGTGCATCGAGTGCGGCGCCTGCGCAAAGGTCTGCCCCTTTACCGCCATCGTGCACAGAAAGCGTCCCTGCCAGAACGCCTGCAAGATCAAGGCCATCTCCATGAACGACCATAAGGCGGCAAAGATCGACGACGAGAAGTGCATCCAGTGCGGTGCCTGCGTATATCAGTGCCCCTTCGGTGCCATCACCGATAAGTCCTTCATCCTTGACGCCATCAAGCTGCTCAAGGAAAGTGAGAACGGCAAGAATTATAAGGTCTACGCTCTGGTAGCACCCTCCATCTCCAGCCAGTTTGCCCACGTAAAGCTGGGTAACGTCATCACGGGTCTGAAGGAAATGGGCTTCTATACCGTCATCGAGGCGGCACTGGGTGCAGATATGGTAGCACTTTCCGAGGCACGCGAGCTTGCTGAAAAGGGCGTGCTGACCAGCTCCTGCTGCCCCGCATTCGTACGCTACATCAAGACGGCATTCCCCGGACTGACCAAGTATATCTCCCACAATATGTCTCCCATGGGCGCACTTGCAAAGTACGTCAAGGAAACCGATCCCGACTCCAAGGTGATCTTCATCGGACCGTGTACCGCAAAGAAGGCAGAGGCGCAGCTTGAAAGCGTGAAGCCTTACGTGGATGCAGTTCTGACCTTCGAGGAGCTTCAGGCGCTCTTCGATAGCCTGGATATGGATCTGCCCGCACTGGAGGAGGGCGTGCTTGATAACGCCTCCTACTTTGGCAGAATCTTCGCACGCTCGGGCGGTCTGACCGACGCAGCAGCGCAGGCAATGAAGGAGCAGAACATCAACTTCGAGATCAAGCCGATGGTATGCGATGGCATTGAGGAATGCCGCGTGGCACTGTTAAAGATGAGCAAGAACGTTCTCGGTGCCAACTTCGTTGAGGGAATGGCGTGCGTAGGCGGCTGTATCGGCGGCGCAGGATGCCTGACCCACGGCGAAAAGAATAAGGCAGAGGTGGACAAGTACGGCAGAGAAGCCTACGAAAAGACCATCACCGACGCCGTATCGGTGCTGAAGTAACAAAGAGACACACATACCAAAACACCATAAAAACCCAGGGACGAGTCGTCGTTCCTGGGTTTGCTTGTATAACGAAAACCACGCGACTATCGCGTGGTTTTCGTTATACAAAAAGCCCCCGATCTGCGATATACGCAGACCGAGGTCGATTTCATCGATTAAGTGTTTTGAATAACATTCATATCTTGCAACACATTAAGATATTCGGTTAAAGACACCTTTGTTTCTAAATAGTCAATCGGCATTATTTCATTTATGATTGAATTAAAATAATTTTGAAACTTCGTATGGTATACAAATAGCAACTCTTCTATTTCATCAATTCTATATGTTTTTCTGCTCAATGTTTTGACAGTTTCTCCGTTTATCGTACACATCATACTTGAAAAATTGGCTCCAAGGTTTTCAAAATGAATCGTTCCATGATGTTTTATTGAGTTGTTAAATTGCCTCAACCTCATAACATCGAGGTCATCATCAAAATCCTTCATTATAGCTTTAAGTTTTGTTGCTTTTATAACGTTTTGAGAAATGGCACAATCTAATTGTACACATAAGTTTTCGCGATTGCACTCTGTCTCCATATCTTTGTGCTTAAAACTCATAAGATACTCAAATGATGCGGGCTGTATATAAGCCCATATAACTTGCCAACTTAAATCCAAACAAAGAGCATATTCAGAAACCGCATTTAGTAAAAAGTGTGTCTTTGTATATAATTTGCAAATATCGCTTTCGCCAGAAAGATCGCCATAATTTTCGTAATTGGCAGACAAAAATGATTGCTTTGCATTTGCAAACGCATAATAGACATCGCAAATCTTGTGTCCTGCCGCAATAGCTGACGGATTCATTTTTGAATATCTAATGTATTGAGTATCAAGTGGCTCATATTTTTGCCATTTGTGAAAATCGTTATCTCGAGATAATTCTTGGTAATTCATAACTAATATACTACTCAAACTTGAAATTCTTAAAATCAACGTTTTTCAACAAATCTTCAGCTTCTGTTTTAGATTTGTCATCACTGGTCAAACGAGAATTATATTCTAAATTAAAAACATGCCCATCACATACTACATAAAAATCTACAACGAGAACGCCATCAACATTATCGGTATATATATATCCCTCTTTACAATTTGCTACTTTCCAACTTCTATAATGAGTAGAATCCTCAGCTACATATACTTCATCAGCTTTGGATTCTACAAAATCTGAAAATGTATCATATTGCCCCTTATACGAGATATACCAAGAGCGATATTCATCCCCTGTTCCGATAGAAGCTCTACCGAGATTTTGACTTGCTTGATTATAAACCTTCCAATCGTGCGGAACATATCCGTTTAATCCACGCACAAAAACAACCTTATCCTCGGTTGATTCTTGATTATTATCTTTAGGATTGCTACCAGAAAGTTTGTACGACAATGTCAAAGAATGATAACCATATTCTGAATAATAAACAGCTTTTCCTGTTTTTGCGTTTATAGTAATAGTCACTGTAGCATCAGGATAATCCTTTAAGGCAATAATGCAAGTCCCGTCTTCTAATACTTTTTCGACATTTGCGGCTCTTGGCGTTAAGGTTCCTCTTTTATTGACAAACCACAAGCCGTATATTTTGCCAGACCCTTTGATTTCAAATTGATAACTATTGGGATTAAATCCAAACTCGTCAATGGAGTCCTTGTTAACTTTATATAATGCTTCCTTGGCTTCGATTTCGTTTGCTAAAACATAAATACCAGCAATATCATCGTATTTGTGTTGAGAACTATAAATTATGCAACCGAACACAAATATCAATGCTATAAGCACAGCACCTATAATCGCAATTTTTTTGCGTTTTTTTGCAACTGCTTCTTTTTCACTTTTATCTCTTGCGTTTTTCTCGGAAATTAGTCGTTTGCTTGCTTGTGTTTCAAGATGTTGACGATCAAGCAATTTATAAGAGTGCTCTTTTGATGTGTGGCATTTGGTACAATGTGTATGTATATTCCATTCTCCGCAAGAACAACACCATAAAGCTTGATAATCATGCGGTGCAAACGCAGCATACTTGGATGTTTCTATCTGATACTGTTTTACCAATTCGTTATTTTGCAAGATGGAGTAAAGTGTTTCTGAGCGAGGAAGCGGTGCAAGGGGTAATGAGATTTGTTTCGCAACACCATCGGAAGTAATTACAACTATACTGCTAATAGAAAACGAGCGTGTGAAAGCGTTGGGCATAACAATGGCTTTATTTGATCCAAAATCTTGCCCAATTGAAACATTTAAATCAAGATATTGATATTCATTAACGCCTTCAATTTCTTTACCTTCAACATCAAAAGCCTTAATTCCTATCTTCAATGCCACGATAGTATTTTGAGATAGGCTATGATATTTTAACTGTACAATAATTCTATCTGTTTCTGTGTCTTTTAATAAAGCTCCTGCAGATACAATCAAAGGAGTATCTTGTGAATACAAATTCTCTTGTAAGGAGAACAATTTTTCAAATCTTTCCGCCATAATAAACCTCCTTTACATATTGGGAAGGTTGTCTTCAATATCTTGCAAAACTGTTTTTGGGGCAGATTTTTCATCATTCGTTTTGTTTTTCATATAACCCAAAATCTCATTTTGTTTATCTACATTTTTCTGCAATAAGTTTATTATTTCACCAAAACCAATGAATGTCACGCCAGAAATAACACCACTAACAATGAAGACTATCGGGATAAGTTCATTTGATGTTTCGCTGCCCACAATAATTGCACCTATAACGCAAAGAATCATTACTGCAATTCCTATTCCTTTTAGCACTGTAGCTGTTGTATTCTTCTGCATAATAAAAACAACTCCAATCTGAAACAATAGTAGTAAAAGTTACGCACAAAACGCAATTTCACACATATATTATAGCACACTTTTGTCGATTTGTAAAGGAAAACGGCTAAAAACGAATAAGACGGCTTGAATTTTCACTCAAACCGCCTTACCTATTAGGAAACCTTACAATATTCGAACCTTGCAGGTTCTTGCTCCCCCTTTCGGGGGATAGGTGCATACTCTGACACTTATGTTTTGGTTGAGTGTCAGAATAAATAATCAAATGAAGATTTTGATAGTTTAAGTCCCCAAAAAACTCAGTAGAAAGAAAATTGACAATTTTGATACGGACACTTATCTCGCTTTCAAAAACGCAAAAAAGCCTTATAAATCAAGGTTTCCCGATAAAAAATAGCACCGCAATCACGATACTGCTTTCGTATCATAATTGCGGTGCTTATTTGGTCGAAGTGGCGGGACTCGAACTCGCGGCCTCCAGTACCCGAAACTGGCGCGCTACCAGCTGCGCTACACCTCGAAATGCGGAATATATTATAGCATAAAGCCTTCGACTTGTCAAGAGTGATTTTCAAAGAAGAGATCGGGCGTTTCAAAAAGCGGGAAGAGGAAAAGTCCGACTTGGAATTTCCGACCGGACGGTGCATTCAAGAAAGGGTTGCAGGCACATTGCGGGGCAGGGCGGGGAATGGTGCATATACTGTTTTTGAGAGGTATTGGCAGCTCTTGCCCTCTTGCCTCTCAAAACGGATCGACAATCCGAAAAAGAAAGGAAGAACACGATGATGAAACAGTATCGCAGGCAGAGCGGCAGCTGCGGCGCGCCCCCTCCCTGCAAGAAGAGCGGGCAGGCTGACGGCTTGGCGCGTGCCGCCATCGTTGGTGCAGACGGCTACGATCAGCAGATAAAGGACGGTTCCACGGGCTCTTGGGGCTGTGTCAGCGCGGGAAGCTACCGTGACTTTCCCCTTGCCATGGTCTTTACCCCCAACGAAGGATACGGCAATCTGTATTCCCCCGAACAGGCGCTGGAGCACGGTACCCTCTTTGCCGACCTCTATCTGCCCTTCCACGGGAAGTTCCGCATTTGAAGAAGGAAGAAAGGACGAAGGACTGAAAAATGAATCAGAAAGAACAACTGTTAAAGCGTCTGCAGAGCCTTGAATTTGCAATGGTGGATCTGGGGCAGTATCTGGATACCCACCCGGGCTGCAGAGAGGCGCTTTCCTATTATAAAGACCTGAAGGCAGAGCACGAGAGCGTAAAAGGGAAATACGAGGAGCAGTTCGGTCCCATCACGGCGGGCGGGGGCGGAAATGCCGATTATTGGGACTGGATCGCCACTCCGTGGCCCTGGGAGCTTGCTCCGTGACGGGCAAGGCGTGCTTGACGCAGACTGCGTGAGCAAACCATCAAAATGAAAGGAAGAAAGAGCATCATATGTGGATATATGAAAAGAAACTGCAATACCCCGTAAAGATCAAAAACCCCAATCCCCGCCTTGCAAAGATCATTATTTCACAGCTTGGCGGCCCCCACGGCGAGCTGGGTGCGGCGTCCCGCTATCTTTCCCAGCGCTTTTCTATGCCCGACAGAAAGATCGTGGGGATTTTAACCGACGTGGGCACCGAGGAGCTTGCCCACGTGGAGATCGTATCGGCGATTCTGCATCAGCTCACCAAGGGGATGAGCGAGGAGCAGGTGAAAAACTCGGGCATCGACACCTACTTCGTGGATCACACCGCAGGCATCTACCCTCAGGCGGCATCGGGAATGCCCTTCAGCACCTCCACCATCGCCTCCACGGGTGACGTGCTGGCAGACCTGCACGAGGACCTTGCGGCAGAGCAGAAGGCGCGTGTCACCTACGACAACATCCTGCGCCTTGTGGACGATCCCGATGTGAAAGACCCTATCAAGTTCTTACGTCAGCGGGAGATCAACCACTATCAGCGCTTTGCCGAAAGCCTGGGCATCGCCAAGGACGCGCTGACTGACAAAAAGAACTTCTATTATTACAATCCTGCCTTTGATAAGGTGTAAACTATACGCATCCCGTGCGCTTTCAGCGCACGGGATGTTCTTTTGTGAAGAGACAACGCTTTCTTGCAAAAAAACTCTCCCGACAGGCGAGTTTCTATCGACAAACGGGGTGTTGTATGCTATAATGAAAAATGATATACTACACCCGGAAGCAGAGCTCGGCTTACTACTACAAATGAGGTATCAACTATGAACAATATGGGAAATGGAAAGGCGAATTCGATGAAAAGTACAAAAAAATTTGCTAACGTGTATTTTCTTTGGGGTAGAGGAAAGACCACGATAGCTAATATACTGCGCAAGAGATTTGATGTTTACATCTACAGTACGGATGAGGCTCGCGACCGCTTGTTTTTGACTGCTACACCTGAGAAGCAACCATATATGTGCCGCGATTATCTGTCCGAATATGGTGTCAGTTCTTTTTGGGAACTTCCGGGTGAAGTGATAGCTGACAGAGAAGTGCATTTTCTTGAAGAAGTAACGCCGATGATGATACGTGAACTAATTGCGCTATCAGACGAACACGATACTGTTATTTGTGAGGGAGATATTGATTATAAACAGATCGTTAAGCTCTTTGATAATACGGTATACCTTCAAAATTGCGGAACTAAATTCGATTGGTTCAATCGTTACGATCATAACGACCTTGACTACATTCGTAGTCGTACCGATATTGATGAGGCGCAAAAACAAACATTGATTGATCAAGCCTATGCAGTTGTCAGCGCAGACGAAGGTAAATTGCCTGACTTTGTTGTGGAGAATCACATAAAAGTGATTGCTTGGAATGATAACACGACACCTGAAGAAACTGCAACTGAAGTTGAATCGTATTTCAACTTAAAGATAAATCCATGCTGAGAGAAGGTTTGAAATGAGGTTTATTCAGTGATTAAAGCATTAGTTGATTTTCAATAATGCATTAGTTTTGAAAAAAGTAAGCCTAACGGTGCTTTAAGATTTCGGAAACTCCTGCTTTTGATAAGGTATGAATGAGAAACATCCTGTGTCACTGTATTGGCGGCACGGGATGGTTTTGCATATTGGTGCGTTTTCGATAATTGCGAATAATCTTGACTCAACCAATCGTTTACTCTCTCCCAATTTTGCGGTTATTTACAAACGGGTAAATTATGATATACTATGGTTGTAACGCGCGGTACAATGAAAAGATGAGAGGTATATTTATGAAAGACATTTATATTGCACAGAAATTATTTGAAAAAAGAAAGATGCGCGGTATTACGCAAGAACAACTCGCCGAAGCCCTTTCAATTACGCCCCAATCTGTTTCAAAATGGGAGCGGGGAGAGGGATATCCGGATATCACTATGCTTCCGGCAATAGCTGATTTTTTCAACACGAGCGTTGATGAAATGCTTGGGACGGATGCCATTCGCAAAAATAAGGATTTACAAGTGTATCAAGAGCAGTATGCTGCATTGATCTTTTCACCAGAGAAAAGGCTCGATTTGACCGAGCAGTATTATAAAAAATATCCGGGAAACTGTGAGATTCACTCAAATTTAGTCTATCTTCTGTGTGAATGTGGTATTGACAAAACAAAAGAAGAGAAAAAACGCATAGAAAATCTATGTAACAGAATACTTTCCGAGTCATCTAATGAAGTGGATAAGGAAAAAGCGCTTGTTACACTATGTATGATTGCGGAGGAAGATGATGTTTGGACCTATTTGAATTCATGTCCCACATCGTATTCGTTGCAAAGAGAAGAATTATTAGAAACAAGACTTTTAAGAAAAAATATGATGAGCGACTATTCATGGGTTCATGCGGAGAATAACCTACGGCTGCTTGTATACATGCTGACAAAAGAAGTTCCACGCGATCCGGCGAAGGCGTACACTGAGTATTCCCGTAGACGCTGTATTATCCGGTTTTTGGGCATACCGAAAGCCTGGCTGGGATTCTTTGCACTGCTAACATTGAAGTGCTCAGCCGCGCTATTTGCTCTGAATCGGTACGAAGAAGGAAAAGCACTGTTTAGCGATGCCATTGCACGGTATGAAAAATGGTTTGCGATTGAAGATGGTACACCGATAATGATTGGAAATGATCTTTTCTTTACAGATCTCATGACAAAGAAAAATGATTTCTTTTGTTATCACAAGTGTGCACCCGAAAAGAAATTCTCGGTAAAGAACGATGTGTTTTTAGGAAATGAGGAAGGACTTCGTTTGATTTTGACACGTCCTGCGGGGTGGGAATGGCTGGATCCGTTTAGGGAAGATGAAATATTCAAAACGACCGTACAATGGCTCGAAAGCAAATAGACGTGTGTGTTGAAAAAACGAAAAAAGAAAAAGAATTTTGCTAAAAGGTTTGACTATACGCGAAAAATGTGGTACAATGGCAGATGAACGAATTTATACATCGGGGAAAGCCCCAACGGAGGAACTATGCTGTCACTGGACCGCATCTCTTTCTCGGTGAAGACCGAGCAGGGAAGAAAACAAATTTTAAAGGACGTTTCCTTTACCATAGATAGCCCTTTTACCGTGATCACCGGACCCAACGGCGGCGGTAAATCCACTCTTGCCAAGATCATTTCGGGTATTTATACCCCCGATAGCGGCAAGATCTACTTTAACGGACAGGACATCACCGACCTTGATGTGACCGAGCGTGCCCGTCTTGGGGTGAGCTACGCCTTCCAGACGCCCGTGCGCTTCAAGGGCATTACCGTTTCGGATATTTTGAAGATCGCCGCAGGCAAGGATCTGAGCGTTTCGGAGGCTTGCGAGTATCTTTCAAACGTGGGACTTTGCGCAAGAGACTATCTTGACCGCGAGATCAACAACAGCCTGTCCGGCGGTGAGCTAAAGCGCATTGAGATCGCAACCGTCCTTGCAAGAAAGACCCCTCTTGCCGTTTTTGACGAGCCTGAGGCGGGCATTGACCTGTGGAGCTTCGGGAGCCTGATCAAGGTTTTTGAAAATATGCGCGACAGCGTCAACGGCTCCATCGTGATCATCTCCCATCAGGAGCGGATCATGAACATTGCCGACAAGATCGTGGTGATCTCGGCAGGACAAGTGGAGCGGCAGGGAACAAAGGACGAGATCCTTCCGTATCTCTTCAAGCACGATTCTATGTGCGACGCATTAAAGGGCAAGGTGTGAGCTCTGAAAGAGGACTCTTTTAAATGCGTTTTGTGGCAATCGCCACCCCAAGGGCGGCGATTTTGCGCTACAAAATCTGCCCAATTCCGAGAGAAAGGATGCTTTCGCAGGGCGAAAGCAAAGAATAAATATGATTGATCAGATTGAAAAGAACCTGCTTAAGGAAATTGCCGATCTGCACGGCATTCCCGAGGGAGCGTACAACATCCGCAAAAACGGTCAAACCGAGAGCCGCTCGGAAAACGCCAACGTGACCATTGTAACGAAGACCGACAAGCCCGGTATTGATATTTACGTCAAGCCCGGCACCACCAAGCAGAGCATCCACATTCCCGTGATCATCAGCAAGAGCGGTCTTGAAGAGGTGGTCTACAACGATTTCCATATCGGGCAGGATGCGGAGGTGGTGATCATCGCAGGCTGCGGCATCCACAACAGCGGTGCCTGCGCCTCCAAGCACGACGGCATCCATACCTTCTACCTTGAAAAGAACGCCAAGGTGACCTACGTTGAAAAGCACTACGGTGACGGGGAAGGGACGGGCGAAAAGATCATGAACCCCCAGACCATCCTCTATCTTGGCGAAAACGCCTACCTTGAAATGAACACCACCCAGATCAAGGGCGTGGACTCCACAGACCGCATCACCAAAGCAACCCTTGAAGCGGGTGCTTCGGTGGTGGTCTCCGAAAAGATTATGACCCACGGCAAGCAGTATGCCAGAACCGAATTTCAGGTGGATCTCAACGGCGAGGGTTCCTCTGCCCACGTTGTTTCCCGCTCGGTTGCCAAGGATCAGTCCCATCAGATCTTCGATTCGCTCATCAACGGCAACAGCAAATGTGCAGGTCACACCGAGTGCGACGCCATCGTGATGGACGACGCCACCGTTTCTGCCATCCCCCGCATCAACGCCAACAACGTGGAGGCGGCGCTGGTACACGAGGCGGTGATCGGCAAGATCGCAGGCGAGCAGCTCATCAAGTTTATGACGCTGGGTCTTTCCGAAAAGGAAGCCGAGGAGCAGATCGTCAGCGGCTTCTTGAAGTAAAAAAGATTCATTTTCAATTAAAAAAGCAAAGTGAACGATCGTTCACTTTGCTTTTTTGCTCTTATTTTCCTTGTTTTCTCCGTCGCCGCGATGGATGCGCAGGAATTTGCCCGGGGTAACGCCAACCACCTCTTTGAACTGTCTGATGAAGTGATACTGGTTGTTGTATCCCGCAATGCTTGCCACCTGGGATACCGAATATTTCTTCTGTTGAAGGATGGTCTTGGCGTGCTCAATGCGGATATTCAAAAAGTCCTTTTTGGGGGAGATGCCGAAAATGCTCTTGTAAAGACTATAGAATCGGGAAGGGCTGAGGCTGACCATCTGCGCCATATCCTCCACCGATAAATTGCGGTCAAAGAGGCTATGAATATCGTTTCTCAGCTTGATAAAACGGTGATAGGTGGTGCTGTCCACCGCACAGGCAGACATCCCGCATTTTGCCGAGCGGGCAAGAGAAACCAGCAATTCCTGAAGCTTTGCCTTGCACATTTCCTCGAAATACTCGGTCTTTTTCAAGCACTCCTGCTCGATTTGCTGGATGATGGCGGTGACGGCTTCGGTGTTTTGCGGATAGTAAATGGTGGAAAAGGACAGCCCAAGACGCTCCATCAGCTCGGAAATGTTGCCCGTTAAATGGAAATAATCGTGCAAAAGGGGGCGCTCCTCCGCGATAAGCTCCTGATAAGCGTTCTTATCGTAGAGAATGCAGGCACCTTCTCTTGCTTCCGTCCATTCGCCGCCCAGCATCACCCGTACGGGGGAGAGCAGATGGATGAAAATATATTCGTCTCCCGTGCTTTGCCGCACCAAGTGGAAGCCCTTGTTTTCCCGCCAAAGCGCTTTGATTCTGGTAAATTCCATAAGATCACCTCACCGCTTTAAGTATATCAAAGAAAGTAGAAAAAGTCAATAAAAAAATAGAAATACCCCTTTCCTTTTTTAAGAAACTATGATATAATACAGATGGAGTTTTATGCACTTTTGTAAACTCCATATATTTGAATGAAAAGGAGGTATTCGTGAAAGGGTTTGACAAAACTTTTTATCTGGTCAGCTGTGCCATTATGGGCGTGATCACGGCGGTGGCTTTGCTCTTAACGCTGTATCTGGGCTTTTCGGGCACCGTTCCTGCCGATTCGGTCTGGGGCAATCCGATGGTGCTGACCTTGCTTATCGCAATGGGGGCGCTGACGGTGCTTTGCATCTGCCTTTCTGCGGTAGGCGGAAGACTTCTTTATAAGATCGGATTTTACGTTCTTCACTGTGGACTGGTGGTGCTGATCGTGGGATTCGTGCTGACCAATCTGACGAGCATGAAATGCTATGGAGATCTGACAAAACTGGATCAAGGAGGCTCTCTTGCCCCCTCGGTCGAATTTATAGAGGACGGCGCGGTAAAGCAACGCGTCGAGCTGACCCATTCGGTGGGCTTAAAGAGCCTGAAGACCGAATACTATGAAAGCGGACAACCCAAGCACTACGAGGCGGTCTTAACGCTGGTTGACCGTACCTCAAGACAAGAGGTGAAAACGCTGACCGTCACGGTCAACAATCCCGTACGTATCGACGGCTTGAAATTCTACCTGATGAACGTTTCAGAGGATGGAAATACCGCCACCTTCTTGGTGAAGGATAACCCCGGTGAATACGTGGTGATCGTCGGCGCGGTGGTGCTGATGATCGGCACCTTCGTGATGTGCTTCAGCGACGGCTTTTCCTTCAAGCGGCTCTTTTCAAAAAGGAGCGGCGGGGAAAAGAAGAGCGAAAAAAGCAAGGGAAGGCGGGTGAAGAACGATGCCTGAAATTGTAATGCGCCTGATCCTGATCCTTTGCGCGGGACTTTACTACGCCGCATTTGCCCTGTCCTTTTCCAAAAAGAAGGGCTTGCGCCTGCCAGCCCTGATCCTCCACGGCGGGGCGGTGGTCGTAAACGTAGGGGTGATCGTTTACAACTACGTTGTCAATCTGATTGAAAACGGCATGGGCTACGCCCCCTTCGTTTCCATGTATCAGGTGCTGATCTTCCTTGGAGCCTGCTTTTTCCCCATCTACTTTTTGGTGGACAGAGCCTACGGCTGCAGGGGCTACAAGCCCTTTTTCCTGATCGCCGCGGCGATCGTGATGACCGGACCCTGCTTTATGGATATTGCAGACGTCTGGACCTTCCCCCCTGCACTTCAATCACCTTTCTTTATTCCCCACGTATTCTGCTATATGCTGTCTTACGTGCTGGCGGCGGTGGCATTCCTGATTGCCCTTGTGGCACTTTTCAAAAAGGAAAACCACGATAAAGTATGCTACTGCTGTGTCAGAATGCTCTTTCCCTTTATGACCTGCGGACTGTTCCTCGGTTCCATCTGGGCAGATCAGGTCTGGGGAGACTTCTGGGCTTGGGATATCAAGGAGGCGTGGTCTCTGGTAACTTGGTTAAACTATATGCTGTGTCTGCACCTCTTCAGGAGAGAAAAGACCAGGAAATACGCCAGAGTCCTTCTGATCACGGGACTTGTGCTCGTGGTCGTCACATTTTTGTTTGCAAATGTTTTGAATGTGGATTCAAAGCATTCGTATTGACATTTATACCAAACCGAAAGGAGAAAAAACATGAACGAAAAGCATTCAGAACAGAAGAACGTTTCAAGGAAACGGGTTCTTACTGCTGCTATTGCCATCATTGCGATTCTGGCAGTGGTAGCGGGCTGTCTTGCGCTGTCGGGGTGTAATAAGAAGAAAAAGACCACCGATGACGCTACCGCCGACGGATCCCCTTCCGTAGAAACTTCTCAAGGAGGGGATACCAGCGGCGGCACGCCCACCGACGGTGTGATCTCCGTAAACAACCTTCTTTCCAAGAAAGAGGGCACCGTTTATTATTCTCCCTCTTCTGTCAGCGTGACCGAAAAGGGAACGGTGTATGTTTCCGATGCTACCAACTTTGCCGTTTACAAGCTCAGCGCAAAGGGTGAGGTTGAAAAGACCGCACTGTTCAGCGCAACTGTCAACAAGGTCGTTGCTACCGACACGGCAGTATACGCTCTTGCAGGTGAGCTTGGAGGACAGCTCTTTGTTCTTGACGGTGATCTGAACGTAAAGAGCAAGATTGCCGTGGGTCACACCCCCGTGGACCTGTACATCAAGGACAAGACCGCGTACGTTGCAAACCGCTTCTCCAACAGCATTTCCGTTGTGGATCTGTCTGCGGGCAAGGTGACCGATACTATCAAGGTAGGCAGAGAGCCTTACTGCATGACCGAGGCAAAGGGCGTGCTTTACGTTGGCGGTATGCTTCCCGACGATCCCTCCAACGGCAAGCTGGTTTCTTCCGACGTGTGCAAGGTGGATCTTTCTTCGGGTAAGGTGACCGGTTCTATCAAGCTGGTCAACGGCGCGCAGAGCGTGAGAGGCATCGTGGCTTCTCCAGACGGAAGCGCCGTTTACGTAACCCATCTGATTTCAAGATATACTTATCCCACTACTCAGCTTGACCGCGGTTGGATCAATACCAACGGCTTTACCGCCATCAACACCAAGGACGATTCCACCGTTTCCTACCTTCTTGACGACGTGGAGCTCGGTGCGGCTAACCCTTGGGACGTAGAGATCACCGAGGACGGCAAGACGCTGGTATTCGCTCTCTCGGGCAACGATCAGCTGATGCTGCTGGATCTTTCCAAGCTGAAGACCAGACTCGATCGAATCGAAGCAGGGAAGAATGAGTACATTTCCTCCATCGACCAGATCGTAGACCACATTGAGTTCCTCGAAGGTCTGAAGACCCGCGTTGAACTGGGTGGTAAGGGTGTCAGAGACATTCAGATCGTTGGCGAAAAGGTATACGCCGCAGAATACTTCAGCGGTACCGTTTCTGTAGTAGATCTGAAGAAGGGCACGGAGCTTTCCTCCTTTGCGGTGGGCAAGCAGCCCGAGGCTACCGCAGAGCGTCTGGGTGAGACCATTTGGTACGATGCAACCTTCTGCTATCAGCAGTGGGAAAGTTGTGCATCCTGCCACCCCGATGCAAGAGCGGATGCTTTGAACTGGGATAACTTGAACGACGGTCTTGGTAACCCCAAGAACACCAAGTCAATGATCTTCTCCCACAGAACTCCTCCCGTCATGATCACCGGTGCAAGAGATTCCGCTGAGCTGGCAGTCAGAAAGGGTATGCTGTTCATTCAGTTCAACGTGCTGGACGAGGTTCGTCTGTGCGCGATCGACGAATACTTAAAGTCCATCATTCCCGCAGAGAGCCCCTATCTCAAGGAGGACGGCAGCTACAGCGAAGCGGCACTGCGCGGCAAGGAGCTTTTTGAAGAGGTTGGCTGTGCAACCTGCCATCCCGCTCCTCTTTACACCGACCTGCAGTTCCACAAGTCTCCCTACCTGGGTAAGGACGGCACTTGGGAAAACAGAGAGTTCGTAACGCCTACTCTGGTTGAGATGTGGCGTACCGCGCCTTATACCTTCAGCGGTATGGTTACCGATATGACCGAGCTGGTCAAGGCATTTGCAAACAGAAAGCTGTCCGATACCGAGGCAGCAGATCTGGCTGAATTCGTTTTGTCCATCGGTACGGTTGATGAAAAATACGGCGTGGAGCAGGTTCTTGCAAGCAAGGACGGCACCACCTACTACTCCAAGATCGTTCCCGGCAGCACCATCGACGTGGTGACCCTGCGCAAGCAGATCCCCTCTGCTTCCAAGGTTGCAGATGCGGTGGTTACCGTCAAGCTCTGCGATAAGAGCGGCAAGGTGGTTGGAGAGAAGACCTTCACCCCCGGAAAGATGGCGTACAATACCGCAACGAAGCTTGAATGCGGCATCAAGGTTCCTGCTGATTTTGCGGCAGGCGGATACCTTGAGATCACTGTGGCTGACAGCTCGGGCAATGCTCTTGCCTCGACGTACAAGCTGACGTATGCTGCCAAATAAGTAAGAAAGGATGGCGAATCAAATGAAAAAGAGTATGATCAGAAGATTGGTAACGGCCATTCTCGTTATCGTTCTTTGTGCTGTTTCGGTTTGCACTGTCCTTGCTTTTAATTCCAGTGCAGACGACAACATCTACGGCGGCACCAAGAAGAAGACCTTCGAAAAGACCGAAGCGGTGGAGGCCCTTCTTGAAACTGCCAACCACTTCGTGGTGATCAAGCAGAAGCAAATGGGCGGCTCCCACTATGCGTACACCGAAGCACTGTACGAGCATCAGTACGGCGAGATCGACAGACACGGAGAGATCAACTATTCTGCAGGATCCCGTCTTGTGATCCTGTCGGTGCTCGACAATGGCGACGGCACCGTTTCCACCTATGAAAAGACGGTTGAAACGGCAAGTGCGGGCGTGTTCAGAGATCCTTCGGTTTCTCCTGACGGCACCAAGCTGCTGTATTCCTTCAAAAAGACTGCAAACGACGACTACCACATCTATGAAAGAAGCCTGACCGATCTGGAAGCAGATCCCGTTCAGCTGACCTTCGGTACCGGACGTTCGGATACCGAGCCTCAGTATCTGGCAAACGGCAACATCGTGTTCAGCTCCAACCGTGCAACCCAGACCGTTGACTGCTGGATCACCCCCGTTTCCAACCTCTACGTAATGGACGGCGACGGTCAGAACATCCGCAGAGTAGGCTACGATCAGGTGCACACCACCTTCCCCACCGTCACCTCCGACGGCAGAGTGATCTACACTCGTTGGGACTATAACGACCGTACACAGATGTTCGTTCAGGGCGTCTTCCAGATGTTCCAGGACGGTACCTACCAGACCGAGGTTTGGGGTAATAACGCAAACTTCCCCACCACTCTGCTGCATACCAGAGATATTCCCGGCCATGCGGGCAAGTATATTTCCATCGCATCGGGTCACCACGTACAGCAGGTAGGTAAGCTGTGCATCGTGGATACCACGGTAGACAGAAACGCCTCCGATTCCATCAAGTTCGTTTTCCCCGACGCCCAGTCAAACGTTGCAACGGGTGTTGACGGCTACGGACAGGGCGGCAGAATCTACAAGTATCCTTATGCCATCAACGATCACGTTTTCCTTGTGTCCTCCGTTGACGGATACACCGACAAAAACTCCCCCTTCAGCATCTATCTTTGTGACTCCACGAAGAGCTGGAAGGGCTCTATCGAGCTGGTTGAGGGTGATACCAAGTTCCCTGCAAGCCAGATCGTTCCCATCAAGAAGAGCGACATCTTCAACCGTCCCTCTATGGTAAACTATGCAAATAACGCAGGTACCTACTACGTAGCAAACGTTTACGAGGGTCAGGGCATGGAAGGCGTGAAGGTAGGTACTGCAAAGTATCTCAGAGTGGTTGAGATCGTATACCGTACCTCCTCCATCGGTGCAACCTTCCAGCAGACGTCTGCAGGCGGTTCCGGTGACCCCTTCTCACCCATTGCAACCGGTCTGGGTGCGTGGGACGTAAAGGCGGTGCTGGGCATCGTTCCCGTTGAAGAAGACGGATCGGTAATGTTTAAAGTACCCTCCGATACACCCGTCTACTTCCAGCTCCTTGATAAGGACGGCTTCGTGATCCAGACCATGCGTTCCTGGTCCACTCTGATGCCCGGCGAGACCTTCTCTTGCGTTGGCTGTCACGAGTCCAAGAACACCGCTCCTACCGCAAACTCCACCATTACTATGGCAATGAAGAAGGGTGTGCAGGAGCTTCAGCCCGATCTGTGGATGAAGGGTCACGATGAATACGAGGACTTCGATCCTTATACCGACGATTCCATCGGCTTCAGCTATGATATGGTTCAGGATATCCTTGATGAAAGCTGCATCAGCTGCCACAACAACGTGGAGCAGGCACTCAAGGAGATCAACACCACCAAGGCAGGCGCTGATACCGCAGTAAATAATCTGGGCTATCTGATCGCAAAGGGAAGTGAATGGAACTATGCGATCTCGGGCGGTAAGTCGGGCAGCAGCTACGCTCCCTTCGGCAAGCCCACCGCTTCGGTGACCGACGTTAACAGCATTTGGAGCGCGGGCACTATCACCTTGACGAATACCTTCAATTTCAGCCAGTGGCATGCAGATGCCTGCAAGACCTCCGTTGAGGTCAAGTATGCGGGAACCATCACCGTAAAGCTCAACGGCAAGACCGTTTATACTGATACCTCTTCCTCCATCGTTGAAAAGACCGTGGAGCTGACCAAGGCACAGGTAAGCGAGCTGAAGAAGGGTGAGAACACCATTGAGATCACTGTTTCCGGCACCGGCTATTACGTGGACGCGGCATTCCGCTCTTACGCACCCACCGGTGTGCTGGAGCTCTTCGGCATTGCAGAGGAGTGGAAGTACATGAAGGGTTCTTCCTCTAACGCAGTAGCCTCCACCTGGGGTTCTTCCAGCTTTGATGACTCCGCTTGGTCTGTAGGCAAGGCGCCCTTCGGTGACAGAGGAGACGTTACTCCTATGAACACTCCCTGGAACGGCGGCGACTCCTATATTTGGCTGAGAAAGACCTTTACCATCACGCAGGAGCAGTATGACGCAATGAAGGGCGGCAGTATTTCCGCCAAGTCCTTCTATGACGACACCATTGCAGTTCTGATCAACGGCACCAGAGTTTTCAGCGACAACGGCTACAACAATGGCTACGGTCTTGTGGATTTCACGGGCGATGCCTCCAAGATCTTCAAGGTCGGTGAAAACGTGATCGCAGTTTCTCTGCACAATACCGGCGGCGGCAGAGCGTTTGATATGAGCTTAAGAGCTTCCATCAAGCTTGTGGATGCCGAAACCAATGCACCCGTTGCACTGACCGGTGATATGATCTATCCCGATAGCAACAGAATGCGCCGTGCATATCCTCTGTCTTACCTTGTTCTGACCGGCTCCACTCCTTCCTACGGTGCTAACCAAATTGCAGGATATCAGTGGATCGGTACTCCCAGCAACAACTACATCAAGTGGAACTCTTCCATGACGCAGACCGAGGTTCTTGATCCTTACACCGCAGGTGCGGCAAAGAGTGCAATGATCACCAAGCTGAAAAACGGTCACGGCAATCTGTCCGATGAACAGATCAGACTGATCGCGGCTTGGATCGACCTGTGCGTTCCTTGCTGGGGCGAGTATGACGAGAGCGAGATGTTCGTGGAAGTGGATGAAGCAAGAATGTACGTTGAGCGTATGAACAAGAGACACTTCTATGACGTATGGGACAAGTACGTGAAGATGAATCTGGCAGGCACTCTGCCTCAGGGCACCGTTGAGGTGGCTCTTGGCAGCGACAGCGCCAAGGGTGACGGCTTCGCCATCCTCTATCTTGACAAGGCATACAAGGCGGGCGATAAGATCACCGTCAAGGTAACGGGCAGCAAGTACGTAGCCTTCTCGCTCAACGAGCGTCAGGGAGAGGTCCTCTACTACGTACCTAACGGTGAGTTCACCTACACCGTACCCTCCGATATCAACACCGCATACTGCCGCACCGCAAGATCCAGCGGCACCGGTTCTTACCGTGCACCCACCATTATGGTGCGTATTCCCACCGCAGACGAGCTTGCAGAAGAACGTAATCTGGCGTACAACACCTACGCATCCGATAACGGTACCTTCCCCAAGGTAACCTCCAAGCAGAATGCGACCGGTCTGAACGCAGTGCGCGGCGCAGTTGACGGATTTGTTTCCAACAAGTCTGCATCGGCTGAGTGGCCCTATCAGGCGTGGGTTCCCTCCACCACCGCAGAAGATTCCATCACCATCGATTTCGGCAGAGAGGTCGTTGTGAACACGCTGAATATCAAGCTCAGAGATGCTTCCTCCGACACCCACCTGATCTCGGCAGTGCTGACCTTCTCCGACGGTTCTACCATGGAGCTGGCTCTTCACGATTCTTCCGAGTTCCAGTCCTTTGATCTGGGCGGCAAGACGGTAACCAAGCTGACCCTTGGCGGCTTTACCAAGGCGGCAAGCAAGACCTTTGCCATCACCGAGCTCGAAGTGCTTGGTACTGAAAAGTAATCAATACGATCAAAAAAATGTTGCAAGCGTCAGCTTGCAACATTTTTTTTTGAAAAAGGACTGTACAAACGAAAGAAAATACTGTATAATAAGAGAGATGAAAGCATTTATAAAACGGAGGAGATCATGAAAAAGACCCTTGAAGAATATAAGGCGCTGATGGCGGCAGAGGCTGAAAAAACGGCTGACGCCAAAAAGAAGGTTGCCGAAGCAAAAAAGGCGTACGAGGAAGCAACGGGCGCACTTTCCGACGCGGAGAGCGTGCAGAGAAGTGCAGAGTATGCTCTTCACTCTCACAACATCAACAAGCTTTGGATGATCCTGATGGGTGTGGCGTTGGCAATGGATCTTGCCATCCCCTGCTACGGTCTTTATTGGCTGAAGAGTGAGGACAATTTCTGGCAGGCGCTTGGGCATAACGGCGTGCCTGCCATCCTTGCGGTGATCAGCCTGGTGATCTGGGCTTTAGGCATCTTTTTCCTGATGCAGAAGAAAAAGAAGGGCAAGGTGTTTGCCAAGGCTCTTGAGGATGCCAAGGAGAAGTGCGCGGCGGCACAGCGGGTAAAGACCGATAAGGAAGCCATCCTCAATCTGGACACCGACGCTTTGGAAGGACAGAAAAAGGCTGAAAAGGCGTTGAAGGACGAGTTTTACACCGTCTATCCCGAGGAGCTTGAAAAGATCAACGAGCAAAAGCGTCAGGCTGAAGAGGCGGCGCGCAAGGAATACGAGGACAAGCAGGAGCGGGAGCGCAAGGAGGCTGAAGCATACGTTCAGCGTCAGAGAGACCTGACCGAGGCACAGAAGATGTTCGAGCATCCCCAAGCGTACGTGATGGATGGACAATTTGAAAACGATTTCAAGGTGTACGAGAAGTCGGCTGAGATGGGCTGTCAGGATGCGCAGATCCGCGTGGTGGAGACTTATCTTGGTATTTCCTACAAGAGCGGCGTGAAGGTAGACGTGGCAAAGGGCGAGGCTCTTGCACTTGCTTTTGCAGAACAAGGAAGCGTTGTCTTCTACGAGATCCTGGGTAAGGGCTTCCTTTACGGCGAGGGCGGTATGACCAAGGACGAGGCAAAGGGTCTGAAGTATCTTGAAAAAGCAGCAGGCAGAGGCAGACAAAAAGCAATGATGATGGCGGCAGTCTGCCACTATAACGGCGTGGGCACCGAGAAAAACGAGGAGCGCGCACGCAAGTTCTTCGAGCACGCCGCAAAGCAGGGCAATGAGCAGGCGATTCAGGTGATCGTCGCCATGAATAACGGCGAAAAGCTTCGTTTCTGAAAACAAAAAGTTGTCTTACAGCGATCGGCTGTAAGACAACTTTTTTATTTCACTTCGTTTTCAGCCATATCGGGCAGAGAAGCAAAGCCTCTTTCAAGATCCTCGTCGGTGGGCAGATAGTCTTTCATAATACCGTCGTTGAACTTCTGATAGGATACCATATCAAAATAGCCCGTACCGGTCAGACCGAAGAGAATGACCTTTTCCTCGCCCGTTTCCTTGCATTTCAGCGCTTCGTTTACCGCAACGTGGATGGCGTGGCTGCTCTCGGGAGCGGGCAGAATACCCTCGCACTTTGCAAATTCAACGGCAGAGGCAAAGACCTCGGTCTGCTTCACGGTGGTGGCTTCCATCAGTCCGTCGTAGCGAAGCTGTGAAAGGGTAGAGTTCATTCCGTGGTAACGAAGTCCTCCCGCGTGGCTTGCGGCGGGAATGAAGCCCGAGCCAAGGGTGTACATTTTGGAAAGAGGGCATACCATACCGGTGTCGCAGTAGTCGTAAACGTATTTTCCTCTGCTGAGGCTGGGACAGGATGCAGGCTCTACGGCAATGAAGCGATAGTCTGCATTGCCCTTGATCTTTTCGCCCATAAAGGGAGCGATCAGACCGCCCAGGTTGGAACCGCCGCCGGCACAACCGATGATGATGTCGGGCTTGACGTTGTATTTGTCAAGAGCGGCTTTGGCTTCAAGTCCGATGATCGACTGGTGAAGCATCACCTGATTGAGCACAGAGCCTAAAACGTAGCGATATCCCTCGGTGTTGGATGCTACCTCCACCGCCTCGGAAATGGCACAACCAAGGGAGCCCGTGGTCCCGGGGAAGCGCTCGTTGATCTCTCTGCCCACAGCCGTCTCCATGGAGGGAGAGGGCGTTACCGAAGCGCCGTAGGTGCGCATGACCTCGCGTCTGAAGGGCTTCTGCTCGTAGGAGCATTTGACCATAAAGACCTTGCAGTCCAGTCCCAGATAGGCGCACGCCATAGAAAGGGCAGTGCCCCACTGACCTGCACCCGTCTCGGTGGTCACACCCTTGAGTCCCTGGTTTTTGGCGTAATACGCCTGCGCGATGGCAGAGTTGAGCTTGTGGGAGCCCGAGGTGTTGTTTCCTTCAAACTTATAGTAGATGTGAGCGGGAGTGTTTAACTTCTTTTCCAGCTCGTAGGCTCTTACCAGCGGTGCGGGTCTGTACATCTTGTAAAAGTCACGGATCTCGCGGGGAATCTCAAAATAGGGAGTGGTATCGTCCAGCTCCTGCTTGATGAGCTCGTCGCAAAAGACGGGGCGCAGATCCTCGTAGCCCATGACCTTGTGGGTCTTGGGGTCAAGAAGGGGAGCGGGCTTGTTTTTCATATCTGCCCTCAGGTTATACCAATGGGTGGGCAGCTCTTCTTCACTTAAATAAATCTTATAGGGGATCTTCTTTGACATGATCTCTTCCTTTCCTTGCAAAGCGCTCGCTTGCATGCCCTTATAGGGTCGGATCGTTTTCTTTCTATCCTTAGAATGATAACACAACCGCCCGTCTTTGTCAAGTTCTTTTTGCCTTGGAGTAAGGAAGAGTGATAATTTTCAGGAAAAAATCACCGTCTTCATTGACAAACCACCAAGAAAATGATATACTGTATTCGTGATCTTATGCGGCAAAGTGCCGAGAAAGGAATTGCTTATGAAAGGCTTTATCAACAGCAAGGTTTACGTAGAAGGGCAGGGCATCGTTACCTGCAATATCGGTTTTGAAAATGGAAAGATCGCTTATATCGGAAATGATCCCACGGGTATTGAGCCCATCGCTACCCTCAGCGAAGATCAGGTGATCGTTCCCGGCTTTATCGACGAGCACATCCACGGTGCGGCAGGATGCGACGCCATGGACGGCACCGTCGAAGCACTTTCCGCCATCGCAAATGCCGTAGCTTGCGAGGGTACGGTCGGCTTCCTTGCCACCACCATGACCCAGTCTCCCGAGAACATCAGCAAGGCAATGGTTGCCGTGAAGGACTATATGGCAGGCGAACATAAGGAGGGTGCCGAGGTGATCGGTATCCATCTGGAGGGTCCGTTTATCTCTGTAAAGCACATCGGTGCTCAGCCCCTTGAATACGTGGCTGCTCCCTCCGTGGAGGTCTTCAAGAAGTATAATGAGCTCAGCGGCAACGCCATCCGCATCGTGTCTATGGCACCCGAGGTAGAGGGCGCAGGCGAGCTGGTTGAATATATGGCAAGCGTGGGCGTGGTGCCCTCCATCGGTCATACCGACGCTACCTATAACGACATCGACGCAGCAATTGCAAAGGGCGCAAAGAACGTGACCCATACCTTCAATGCACAGAAGGCACTCCACCACAGAGAGATCGGCACCGTTGGCACGGCGCTCCTTCGTGACGAGTTAAACTGCGAGCTGATCTGCGATACCATCCACGTTTCTGTTCCCGCCATCCGTCTTGTTGCAAAGAACAAGCCCCACGGCAAGCTGACTCTGGTTACCGACGCTATGCGTGCAAAGCATATGCCTGACGGTGAATCGGAGCTGGGCGGACAACTGGTTATCGTAAAGAACGGCGAGGCAAGACTGGTTGACGGTACGCTGGCAGGAAGCGTTCTGCGCATGAACAACGCCGTGAAGAACGTGGTGACCCTGTGCGGCATCCCCTTCACCGATGCCATCGATTTTGCCACCATCAACCCCGCAACCACTCTGGGCGTGGCTGACCGCCTCGGCTCCATCAAGGTGGGCAAGGATGCAAGCGTTGCAGTGCTTGATGAGAAGACCTTCGAGGTTGCCCTCACCGTAAGAGCAGGCGAAGTGATCTATTCCAAGTAATCTCTTTTAAATATAAAACGAATACCCGAAGCCGTAGGCGTTGTGTTCCTAAGGACACAACGCCAACTCTATTCGCCTTCGGCGAGTGATATTGCTTCGCAGTGATATTCGTCTTGCGACGAGTGGTATTTGCTACGCAAGTTTATGGGCGAATAGAATATAACTGCTCTGCCTGCAGAGTAATATCACTTTTGCGGTAGCAAAAATATCACGCTGTCGAAGACAGCATATCACTAAAAACTATCAGGAAATGCGCACTTACTCACCACCGAACGCGGCGGTGCAATAAAAAATAGCCAATATGGATTTTATTCCGTATTGGCTATTTTACTGTCCTTTAGAACCCGAAGCCGTAGGCTTCGGGTATTTTCATTTTATTGTAGATCACGCCGCAGGAGCGAAGACGTATTCTGCCTTGCCCGTGCCTTCGATGAGCTCCTTGGTGACAATCACCTTGGTAAGCCCCTCCATAGCAGGGATCTCATACATGATGTCAAGCATTACGGATTCCATAATGGAGCGAAGACCTCTTGCGCCGGTGTTGCGCTGGATGGCAAGGTCGGCAACCATCTCGATTGCCTCATGGGTGAACTCCAGCTCCACACCGTCCATACCCACCAGCTTCTGATACTGCTTCAAAAGGGCGTTCTTGGGAGTGGAGAGGATGGAGGTCAGCGCTTCCTTGTCAAGGGGGTCAAGAGATACCAGAACGGGAAGTCTGCCCACAAGCTCGGGGATCATACCGAACTTCACGATATCGTGCGCCTGCGCGTCACGAAGAACGGTGGACTTGCTTCTTTCCTCCTTGGTCTTCACGTTACCGCCAAAGCCCATGCTTTGCGAGCCCGAGCGTTGCTCAATGAGCTGATCGAGCCCCTCAAAGGCACCGCCGCAAATGAAGAGGATGTTTTCGGTGTTGATCTGGATAAAGTCCTGATTGGGGTGTTTTCTGCCGCCGTTGGGAGGCACGTTTGCCACCGTTCCTTCAAGGATCTTCAAAAGCGCCTGCTGAACGCCCTCGCCCGAAACGTCACGGGTGATGGAGCGGTTTTCGCTTCTTCTTGCGATCTTGTCGATCTCGTCCACGTAGATGATGCCGTATTCTGCCTGATCCACGTTGAAGTCTGCCGCCTGAATGAGCTTTAAGAGGATGTTTTCCACGTCCTCGCCCACGTAGCCCGCTTCGGTCAGCGTGGTGGCGTCGGCAATGGCAAAGGGAACCTGCAGGGTCTTTGCCAGCATTTGCGCAAGGAAGGTCTTGCCCACACCGGTGGGACCGATCATCAGCACGTTACTCTTTTGAATATCCACGCCGTCCTCTGCGCCCTTCTTCTTTTTCTTGGAGAGGATGCGCTTGTAGTGGTTGTATACAGCCACGGCGAGGGTCTTTTTTGCCTGATCCTGCCCGATCACGTATTCGTCAAGCGATTCTTTGATGGCAGAGGGGCGGGGAAGGGTTTCAAGAGTGAAGGGGAGCTGCTTACCGCCCTTGCCTCTTTTTGCGGGAGAGGTGTTTCTGTGCTCTGCGATCAGCTCACTGCAGGTCTCGATGCAGTTGTCGCAGATATACGCCCCCTCGGGAGAGGGGATGAGAAACTCCACCGACATTTCGTCTCTGCCGCAAAATGAGCAGTGACGAAGACGGTTATTCGATTGATTTGCCATACTGTTGTTTAATCCTTTCGTATGCCGTAAGGTCTGATGGGTGTATGCACTTTTTTCGGGGATGCCGCAAGCGACACCCCCGATAGTCAGTTTTATCCGTCGTTTCTCGAGACGACCACCTTGTCGATCAGTCCGTATGCCTGCGCCTCGGCTGCAGTCATAAAGTTGTCTCTTTCGGTGTCTCTTGCGATCTCAGCGGGATCCTTGCCGGTGTTTTTGGCAAGAATGGCGTTGAGATTGTCCTTGATCTTCAGGATGTTCTCGGCGTGGATCTTGATATCCGTTGCCTGACCCTGGAATCCGCCAAGAGGCTGATGGATCATGATCTCGGAGTTGGGCAGAGCGTATCTCTTGCCCTTTGCGCCCGAGGAGAGGAGAAATGCACCCATGGATGCCGCCATACCGATACAGATGGTGGAAACGTCGCACTTGATGTAATTCATCGTATCGTAGATCGCCATACCTGCGGTAACAGATCCGCCGGGGCTGTTGATATACAGCGAGATGTCCTTGTCGGGATCCTGCGCCTCAAGGAAGAGAAGCTGAGCCACAACGAGGGATGCGGTCACGTCGTTCACCTCGTCTGCAAGGAAGATGATGCGGTCGTTGAGCAGTCGGGAATAGATGTCGTACGCCCGCTCACCGCGGCCTGTTTGTTCGATAACGGTTGGTACAAGTGCCATTGTGTTCTCCTTTGGTAATTACGGTAAAAGATTATTCGGTCTCTTCGGTAGCGGTTGCTTCCTCAGCGGAAGCCTCTGCCTTTTCAACCTTTGCTTTCTTTGCGCGGGGCTTCTTTACGCTTGCCTTGACCAGGTCCATAGCCTTTCTTGCAAGCAGATCGTTCTTGATGTCCTCGGGATCGATGTATGCCTTGATCTGATCAACGGGCATATTGTAAGCGGTGGAGAGGGTCTCCAGCTCGTTGTTGATCTCCTCCTCGGAAACCTCCAGATTTTCCTTCTCTGCGATCTTTTCAAGAGCAAGTCTCATCTTGATCTGCTTCTCGGCTCTGGGCTTGAAGTTTTCGCGCAGAGCATCCAGAGTGCTGCCGGTGTACTGCATATAGGTCTTCAGATCAAGACCGTTCTGTCTGAGGTTCATATCGTAGTCGCGGAGCATATTCTCAGCCTCAGCGTTGATCATTGCTTCGGGAACGCAAACCTCCAGCTTTTCAAGCAGAGCGTCCATCAGCTTGTTTTCAAATTCTCTGTCAGCCTTTTCTTCCTTCTGCTTTTCAAGTTTAGCCTTCAGATCCTTTTTATATTCAGCAAGGGTGTCAAATTCGGAAACGTCCTTTGCGAATTCGTCGTCAAGCTCGGGCAGCTCGGTCATCTTGATGGCGTTGATCTTGGTCTTGAATACTGCTTCCTTGCCTGCAAGCTCGGGTGCGTGGTATTCGGTGGGGAAGGTCACGTTAACGTCGAACTCCTCGCCAACGTTGTGACCGCAGATCTGCTCTTCAAATCCGGGGATGAAGCTGCCGGAGCCGAGCTTCAGATCGTATCCCTCGCCCTTGCCGCCGTCGAATGCTACGCCGTCAGCGAAGCCCTCGTAGTCGATGTTTGCAATGTCGTCCATAGCAGCTGCTCTGTCGCTAACCTCGATGGTTCTTGCTTGACGCTCTCTGACCTTAGCAAGCTCCTCTTCCACCTCAGCGGCGGTAACCTTTTCAACTTCCTTAGCCATAGTGATGCCGGTGTAGCCGGTGATCTCAGCCTCGGGCTTAACGGTTACCTTTGCAACAACCAGTACGCCCTCTTCGTCGATGGTCTCCACGTCGATCTCGGGAGCGGCAACTGCCTTAATGCCCGATTCCTTCAAAGCCGCATCGTATTCAGCGGGCAGAAGGTTGTTGAGTGCATCCTCATAGAACACGCCCTTGCCGTAGATCTTCTCCACGACCTGACGGGGAGCCTTACCGGGACGGAAGCCCTGAACGGTAATCTTGCTCTTCTTCTGGTTAAACACCTTGGTCACTTCTGCTTCAAATACGTCCTTGGCGATCTGGAACTTCAGTTCAACGGTGTTGGTCTCAATTTTGTTAGCTGATACAAATTTCATTTGTGATGTCCTCCGTGGGATTCTCTTCTGTATTTTTTTACACATTTGGTATCCGTATTATTGTACAGATTTTTTATCGTTTTGTCAATGGCTTTCCAAAAAAAGTAGCGAAATTTTTCGGTGTTTTCGCGATTTTCCGCAATTCAAGGAATATACAGCGGATCGAATTGAAGATGGTCTGCCGCAACGATGGAAAAATCGATCCCCTCAAAAGTAAAGGTCATGGGGATGTTGTAGACCCCGTGCATATGCCCGTAAAAGCATCTTTTCACGCCGTAAGCGTGCAAGACGTCCAGAATCTCTCTGCAGATGAAGTCGTTGAGTACGGGAGGAAAGTGGAGAAAGACCAGCGACTCTTTTTTGGATAACGCCTTTCCCGCTTCCAGAGAGCGGGCAACTCTGCCTGCCTCTCTTGCCACGATCTTTTCAAAATCGGTGCCCGAGGGGCTCGCGTTTTCGGTAAACCACCCACGGCTGCCGCAGACGGCGTAATCGTCTACCTCGAAAGCATTGTTATAGAGCAGCTTGATGGTGGTCGCATTGTGTTCCTTTAAAAGCCGTTCGATCTTTGAAACGGTATCCCACCAGTAATCGTGGTTGCCCTTACCAAGGATCTTTGTGCCGGGTAGGCTTTCAAGAAAAAGCAGATCGGGAAGTGCTTCCTTCAGACTCATTCCCCAGGAGATGTCACCGGGCAGAATGACGGTATCTTCATTTCTGATCTTTCGTTCCCAAAAGTATCTGATCCGTTGGGGGTGATCCTTCCAGCGGTTGCCGAAGATGTCCATCGGCTTGTCGACCGCAAAGGAAAGATGGGTGTCCGATAAAGCATACAGTGCCACGTTTTTTTCTCCTTTCTCAAAATAGTGTGGTGTATAGAAGGCGTTTTTTTAGGGCAAACTGAAGGAAAAAGAAAAGGAGCTTTGCCATGAACAGATTTTTACCCCCCGAAGAAAACGATCCTTCTACCAAAAAGAAAAACAAGGGTGTGGTGTGCGACGTGAAAAACTGTATGTACAATGACAAAAACAGCCATTGCACCGCTGAAAAGATCGCCGTAGGTCCCACCTACGCCACCTCCTGCAGCGACACCGTCTGTGCCACCTTCCGTCAGAGAAACATCTGAAGGACGGGCGTAAGCCCGTACATATCCTTATTCGTTTTTCAGGCAGTCCTCAAAAGGGGTGTCCTTTAAAATCTTTGAAAGAAAGCTCCTTCTGTGAATGGGGCAGGGACCAAGCTCCTTCAATGCCGCAACGTGGGTCTTCGTGGCGTAGCCCTTGTGTCCCGCAATGCCGTATTCGGGGTAGAGTTCATCCCATTTCAGGCACATTCTGTCTCTCGTGACCTTTGCAAGAATGGATGCGGCGGCAATGGAGCAGGAAAGGGCGTCCCCGCCGATGACTGTCCGGGTCTCCATTTCAAAATCTCTTGCGATATTGCCGTCCACCAGCACCAGATCGGGGGTGGGGGAGAGCATTGCCACCGCTCTTCTCATGGCAAGCTGAGCGGCGTTTAAAATGTTGAGTCGGTCGATTTCCTCAACGGATGCACTTGCAATGCCGTAGCTGACGGCGTTTTCGATGATGAGCTCGTAAAGCTTTTCCCGCTTCTTCTCGCTGAGCTTCTTGGAGTCGTTGAGCCCCTCGATGTAAAGACCCTGCGGCAGGATCACCGCGGCGGCGACCACCTCTCCGCACAGAGGCCCTCTTCCTGCCTCATCGGTGCCTGCCACTACGGCAAATCCCCTTGAGAGGGCGGCGTTTTCATAGCTGTAATCGGGCATTATTCGTTACTCTCCTTTAAGAGCAGATCGGCAGGGCGCTCCAAGGAGATCTGTCCGATCTTTGTCTGTCTGAATTCATCAAGGATCATGTTGGCGGTGCGCTCGGTGTCGATCTCGCCGCCGGAGATGAGCATTCCTCTTTTTCTGCCCACCTTCTCAAAGATCTCCCAGCCTTCAAGTCCCTCAAGGCTTTTGGGATCCAGCTTGTAGCGGGTGCAGAACTTGTCGGGAGCGATCGTATAAAGCTGTCCGCAGAGGGTGACTGCCACCGCTTCAAGATCCAGCACGTCGTCCTTGATGGCACCGGTGGCGGCAAGATTCTGTCCCACCGTCTGGTCTTCAAATTTGGGCCACAGCACGCCGGGCATATCCAATAGATCAATACCGATGGAGGTGGACACCCATTGCTTGGTCACCGTTACGCCCGGACGATCCTCGGCTTTTGCCTTAGCCTGACCGCAAAGACGGTTGATCAGGGTGGATTTGCCCACGTTGGGGATGCCCACGATCATCGCCTTTAAGCGCATACCGTTCATGCCCTTGTCCTCGTATCTCTTGATCTTATCGGAGAGGATAGAGCGGATGGCGGGATTGATGCGATCGATGCCGCTTCCCGTTTTGCAGTCGATAAAGATGGCGTTTTGTCCCTGCTCTTTATAATATGCCATCCATTCCTTGTTGATCTGAGGATCGGAGAGGGCGGATTTGCTCAGCACCGTCAAAATGGGCTTTCCGCTGCAAAGCCCCAGGATCTCGGGGTTTTTGCTGGAAAGGGGGATGCGGGCATCGAGGATCTCAATGACCACGTCCACAAGAGAATGGTTTTCCTTGATCAGGCGTCTGGTTTTTGCCATATGCCCGGGAAACCATTGGATCACACTTGAAGGCATTTCTTGCTCCTTTCGTCAGAAGATCGGCTTAATCTACCACTCCGATGCGGTCAAAGGGGTAAATGCGGATGATGGACTTGCCGATGATCCAGCGTTCGTCGATGAGTCCGATGGCACGGCTGTCCTTTGAATTGTTGCGGTTGTCACCGAGAATGAATACCTGACCGCTGGGAACGGTGAAGGAATGGACCGTACCTTCGTTTTGGTAGTCGTACCGTTCGTCTGCCTTCATTTTTTCGATAACTGCGGGGTAAAATCCTTCCATCGGTTTCAGGGGCGTACCATCTGCAGCGAGTCCGCCAACGTAATTCACGTAATCCACAGACCCAAAGCCCGCCTCATATTCTTGTCCGTTGATGATGATCTGCCACTTGGTGAAGTCAATTTCCACTCTGTCGCCCTCGGTGGCAATGATCCTCTTTACGATGGGATGACCAAGGGAGAGAGCGACGTTGCTTTCCCCTTTGATGTTGGGGGTCTGTACCACGACGATGTCTCCTTTTTTGGGAGAGTAAAAGAGGTTTGAAATGAGCAGGGTATCTTTTCCGATGGTCTCTGTAGCAGAGCCTTCGCTTCTGCCAAGGATTGTGGGGTACATTGACGAGCCGTTCACAGGAGAATGTCTTGTGAAAACGGTCAGGATGACCATTACAGCCACAAGAGAGATGGCAACCAGCTCTACGGTATCGTAAATGAACTGCACGACGGACCCGCTTTTTTCCTTTTTGGGGGTGTTTTCAGCGCTGCTCTGTTCAACTCCGGTAAGCTCCTCTTGTTGCGCATCCTGCATCTGCTCCTCCTCAGACACCTGCTCTTCAAGGCACTCTTCAGCGGGGCAGGCTTTCTTTACGGTGTCTTCGTCAGCGGGGGCGGCAGAATCCTCGGGCTTGCCGTCGGTCTGATTTAAAAAAGGCGCAGTCTCATCGACTTCCTTGTTGCTTACGTCTTCGATCGATCCATCTAAATAAAGACTCATATCGACGCTCCTTATCAATAATACATTCATATTATTATATCATATTTTTATCAAAAAAACAATAGAAAATAACCATTTTTTCGGTGATTGCGCCGTTTTGTTTTCAATTTCCGAAAGCGGAAAAAAAGAGACGCAATAATACTTAAAAAAGTAAACGAACGTTCAACTTTTTTTAAAGAAAAGCTATTGCGGAATATAATGGATTATGTTATAATATAAACGTAAAGAATGTCTTTACAAATCTCTTTTGAAAGGAATTATTGAAATGAAAAAGTTATTATCGATTCTGTTGGCTGTAATGCTGCTGGTATCTGCATGCGTGCTGACCTCTTGCGAAGAGCTGAGTGCATACGAGCTGGTTCACTCTGCTCTTGCAAAGATGGAAACGCTTGACTCCTTTGAAGCAGACGTGGTGATGTCTATGAAGATGACCATGGATCTGCAGGGCGTCTCTCAAACGGTGGACGTTCCCATGAACGTAAAGGTGAAGGCGTCCGGCTTGAAGAGCGAAGCTCCTCTGACCTCCGGTACCATGTCCATGTCGGTGATGGGTACCGAAACCAAGGCTGACATCTACAGTGACTCTAAGGACGTATACGTTGCCACCAATGTGATGGGACAGTCCGTAAAGGTAAAGATGGGTGTGGACAGCGAAGCGGCTGACGAGTATGATCTGACCGATACCACTTCCTCCTTTATGGTTGATATTCCCGAGGACGTGCTTGAGAGTGTGGCTGTCGTTGAAAACAGCGACGGCACCAAGAGCGTTGAGGTATTGCTTGATCCCTCGGTATTTGCAGAGAATTACGAAGACCTGATCGATCAGGTGAACCAGAGCGCAGCAGGCGAGGTTTCCGATCTGTCCTTTGAAGATGTCAAGGTAAAGGTCGTTGTTACTTCCGACGGCTACATTTCGGGCTATTATCTGACCTTCACTATGGTGATGAACGTGACCACCGCAGGTGTTACTGCTGCCACCACCACCCAGGTCAGCGCAAGCGTTGAGTATAAGAACCCCGGCACGCCCGTCACCGTAGACGTACCTGCCGATCTTGATTCCTATCAGGGCTTCTGATATCAGAATCGCTTTTATGCTTCTTGAATAGCAAAGAAATACCCCTTGCAGTTTGACTGCAAGGGGTGTTTTTGGTTGATCAGTAGCCGTAGACAAGCTTTTTGAAGCGCTTGGTGTTTTCAAGATAGTCCATCGCAAGGACCTGTTGCTTGGTTCCTGCAAGAATGATGATCTTTTCCCACCACGTACCCGACTGGGGGATCTGCATTCCCTGGTGCTTGTAGGAGAAGACGTTTCTCGTGATCATCTTCATCAGCAGGGCGGTGCATTCTGCAGCGGGAATGTCTGTTGTGACCTTGGGAAGCATCAGCTCCATCAGATCGTAAAGCTCGGTAACGCTCAGGGTAGCGAGCTTTTTGACAGTGTTGCTGATCAGCTCTCTTTGTCTTTCGGTTCGTCCGAAGTCGGAGTCGCCGCCGGTAGAACGGTTTCTGACGTAAGTCAAAAGCTGTACACCGTCCAAGTGGTTAATTCCTTCTTTTAAGGGTTCTGTCTTTACGTTATATCCTTTGGGGGCATACAAGGCGTAATAGATGGGAATGCGCTCGTTTAAGAGCTTTACCTGGTTTGCCAAAATATTGACGTCCATTCCGCCGATGGCATCGTAGAAATCAATAAAGGAATGGAAATCCAAAGCAACGTAGTTGTCAATGGTGATACCGAAGTTGTTTTGGATGGTGGTTTTCAAAAGGGGATATCCGTTTACCGCATAGGCAACGTTCAAGCGATTGTAGCCAACGCCGGGGATCTGGACGTAGGAGTCTCTCATAAAGGAGGTCATCGTCAGCGTTTTTGCCTTGAAATTGATGGAAAGCAGGATCATCGTGTCGCTGTTTTTCGCGCCACTCTCGCTTTTATAGTCATATCCGATGAGCAGCACGTTGTAAACGTCCTTGTCAGAAATGGGATCCTTGTTTGCAGCCAGCGCTTCTTTGATCTGCTCCTCGATCTTTTTCTGCTCTTCCTTGCTGATGGCATCGCCTTCAACCTGATTGTCCTTCAAATGCTGCAAGAGGATCAGCAGCTGTTCCTTGGTCAGTGTCGTCTTTTTGTTATCCTCTTCATTGGTGTTGTCGTCGGGCTTGGAGGGAGAGGGAGGCAGGATTCCGCTTGAGGTGTCAGGCAGGGTGGGCGTGAGCACCGGCGTGGTATCGCCCGTGCTCACGTCGGGGACGGTGGGCGAGGGCTTTTCCGTAGGAAGGGAAGGAGGGAGAGGATTCGTTCCCGTTGTTTTCTCGGTGGTACAAGCCGAAAAAACGGTTAACAGGACGAATAACAATGCAAAAAGTAAGCTGAGAGTTCTTTTCATAATCGGTTTCCTTTGGTAGTTGCGGTAATTCGTAATTTGTCAAAAACAAAATTGGTCGTGTGAACTTTAACAGTATACCACGCAAGATGGTTTTTTTTGTGTGTTTTTTTTGTACAAAGTGTAAATTGTTCGCTTTTTTGAAGAATTACGAGGGTTGATAAGCGGTTAAGCCAAAGCAGGAGATGTCATCAAGGGTCAGTGCTTTTCCGAATTCCGTGAGATAAAACCAGCCGTAAAGACCGTCCTGCTCCACGTAAATGATTATACTGTCGGAATAGGGGGAGAGTGGAGCGGTGCTGTTTTCAAGGTGAGGCATCGGATAGGTTTCGATGACGTAAAAGTTCTTTTCGTCTTTGGTAAATCTGCTTTCAACGCGCGTGTAGCGGATGCCGTTTTCGCTGTAGGTGGTGATCGTCTGGGGAATGCCGTCGGTTTCTTGCGTTGTGACATCACGGATGAGGACGTCGGGATTGTCCTTCAGATAGCTTGTGATATCATTGATCGACTGCTCGTATTCGCTACGATCAACAAAGGCGTCAAAGAGACCGTTGGTAAAGTAGTGAGAGCGGATCTGCACACGGTAGTTTCCGGTGAGCATATAGGTGAAGCCGCAATAAAAGCTGTCGGGCAGAGTAGGAAGATAAAGGGAACCGGGGTCGGGAAGTGCGATGCCGTTTTCGTCCTGCTCAAAATTCGCGAGCAGATAGGAGGCAAGCCACAGAGGAATGCTGTCGGGGGTCAGCGCCATATTCACCATATTGTCCATATTTTGAAATGGCATACAGTCGGTACGCTTGAAGACAGCGGGAATGTGCTCAGGCATCATAAATTGCGTTTTATCCATATACTGACAAAGGGTCAATATATCATCGGTGGGGGTGAAGCTGATGTAGCTGTTTCCATTTTTGGTAAAGCGCTGAACCTCCACGGGAAGGTTCATGTTGGATAAAACCGAACTATCGCTTTCTGTGTTGGGCGTGTCGGGTGAAAGGACGGGCGGGAGCGTGGGGGCGGGACCGTCGTTTTTTAACAGAAGACTGCCGGCGATGGTGGATAAGGCAAGAATGACTGCAACCCCTGCAAGCAAAGAGATCCTTGCAATGCGTCTTTTGGATGTTTTAGCGGGGAGTGCGGCGGTTTCGGCAAGGGCAATACCCTCAAGCAGGTTTTCTTCGCTGATGCCGTTGAGCGCTTCAATGAGATCGTCGCGTTTCATAATAGAAATCCCTCCGTTTCAAGTTGTTTTTTCAGTTCGTTTTTAATACGTTCAAGTTTTTTGCACACCTTTGTTTTGCTGAGATCCTTGGCTCGCGCGATGCTGTCAACCGACATACAAAGATAATAGCGGCTGACGAAGAGTGCGCGGTCCTCACTGTCAAGCTCTTTTAAGAAGCGGTCGAGGGCTTCGGTCAAAAGCTTGGTTTCAAAGGTGCGCTCAGGCGAGTCGGGGGAGCAAAGAAGAAATTCAAGCTCGGAAAGGGAAGACGCCATTTCGTCGGGCACGCGCTTTTGGCGTTTTCGCATACGATAGCGGTCGGTGGCGATACGGCGCGTCAGAGCGATCAGATAAGCCTTAAAGGAATTGGGGCGGTTGGGTGGGATGGTTTCCCATAGCGCGAGGTAGACGTCGTTGAGGCATTCCTCGCTATCTTGGCGATCCTTGACGATATTGTAGGATATGGTATATAGAAATCTACGGTATCTTTGCGCGGTAGCATCAAGCGCACCTTGATCTCTTGCAAAAAACAGCTCGATGATCTCTTGGTCCGTGGGCGCTGAAAGGTTTGATATTGAGGATGTTGCCATTGACGCAGCCCTCCCCCCTTTCTTGTTTTATACTTCAAAAAGAGTAGTCGTTTTTTTTTTCGAAAATTTCCGCTTTTTTGAAAAAAATTTAAAAAAAATCAAAAAAATTTTTATACTCACTTTTTTTGTGCAAACTCACGCTCAAAAAAAGGAAGCACAGGAACAATGCAGAAACAAAAAGGCAGATATCTCCTTTATTAAAGGATTTCAAGGAAAGGAAAAAGAGAGCGTCCTGTCCGCTCCCATAGAAAACGTGTTGATGTAATGAAATAAAGAGTGCAGCCTGAGCATATACTGCATATGGAGATGTATGATCGTGCTTTCATAACGTCAGTATAGCATAGGTAGGAAAAAAAGTCAATATTATAGACCGGTTACTGAAAGAAAGGTAAGAGAAATCGAGGATGATGAGAAGGGAACGGCGAGGAAGAAAATATAAAAAACTTTTCACTTTGCTCTTGACAAACCAAAGAGTATGTGCTATAATACACGAGCGTTGAAAAACGTACCCGCAATTTACATATGGCGCCATAGCCAAGCGGTAAGGCAGAGGTCTGCAAAACCTTTATCCCCGGTCCGATTCCGGGTGGCGCCTCCAGAAAAAAGAGAGCAAGTCTTTGACTTGCTCTCTTTTTTCAACTAAATCCGTCCTTGCGGACGGGATAAATCCCATTATCGTGGGATGAAATCACTTCGTGATGAAATCCGACTTCGTCGGGATAGGAGGACGGATTTAATTTCATCTGAGGCGGCATACCGAAGATTTCATCCGAACGGAGCGAGGATTTCATCGCGCCTCGCGCGATTTCATTAATACCTTCCCCCTCGTGTCTTGAAAAACACCGAAAAATGTGCTATAATAAAATCAGAAAGGCGGTGAGTAAATTTATGGAAATATATACATTTGAATCTGGTTCTTTTTTGAATATTATTTTTGCACTTGCCGCCATCGGAATGCTCGTAGTTACTGGGTTTGTTATCAAATTTGTAGTTCGACAAATAAAAAATGAATTGGAGAGTGGGTTGAAGAATCCCTTAAAACGCAGCCTTATCTTTGCACCGTTTGTAATCATCCCTTTCGCATTTTCAATTGTATTTGGCTCCTTCTTCTTAAAATATACGTCTTGGGATTATCATATGGAAAAAGGGAACGCCTCTGTTTTAGAGGGAGATGTTACTGTTGTTTCGGTGGAGGAAGAATATTATAGGGGAAGTTTTTCAGGATATACCGTTGTTATAGAAATAGAAGGGCAGATCATTTCCCCTGCCAATACTTTTCCTGAAGAAGTTGTGGATGCCTTTGAAAGCAATCAAATACTTATCATACAGTACGGTGAGATTAAAAATGATGGTACATATATTTGGAGTATCAAAACATCAAACTGATGGCATCTTTTTTTGTCAACACGCCCCAAAAAATTCCGTACACGCAAGTGTGCGGAATTTTTTACTTTTTCACTTTTCACTCTTCATTTTTCACTAATTCGGCGTGCACGGAATTTTTTGAAAGTAATAAGTAATAGTGAAGAGGTAAGGTAGCTTTTCGCTGTGGCGAAAAGCATTTTTATTATAAAGCTTGAAAAGTAAGAGGTTTTGTGATATAATAAAACCAGAAAGGCGGTGTCACTATGAAAACAAAGGAAATGGACAAAATCAAAAAACACTTTGATAAATATTTCGAGCAAACCGATGCTATGGTTATGCATCCTATTGTTGACAACGGATTTCACGTTGATGTTCTTTTGTATAAACCAAACGATAAGTACCCTTTTTGGAAGCTTGTGACTATGGGGGCAAGCGATTATAAAATGCCGCCCGTGTCCAATACAGTTTCTCAATATAATGAATACATTATGTTTGTTCACGCTGATGAAAATTTGGAAAATCAAGAGATTGCAAGTTGGTATTTCAACAAGTTGGTAATGATTGCCACATTTGCTCATGACAATCAATGTCACATTACCTACGGACATAGCTTTGAATGGCAGAATGTCGATACCGATGATGAAATGATCGCGGCATTTATTGAGTTCCCACAGATAGTTAAAACGGTTGAAATATTGCGTTGTAAAATAGGTATGCTTAAAAAAGTTGCCTGCCTTCAGGTAGTTTTGCTCAACAAAAACGATCTTGCAAAGTTGATGGAGATTGGTCCACAGGCGTTCAGTGAGTATTTATATCCGGATAATGATGAGCGGTCGCATTTTCTTTCCGAAAGGTATAGAAGTGATAATTTCTGAGTTGCATTTTTTTGTAAACTCATGCCAAAAAATTCCGCATACGCAAGTGTTCGGAATTTTTTACCTCTTCACTTTTCACTAATTCGGCGTGTGCGGTTTTTTGGAAAGTAATAGGTAAGAGAGAATAGTGAAAAGCAACTTTATCTTGCAATCCACTGTCAAGTATGCTATAATATATTTGACGCAAGCGTTAATTTCAAGAAAGGCGGTGGAGTCGTGAAAAATAAAAAATTTATATTTGTTTTAATAAGTGTACTTATTGTTTGCTTTATTGGAGCATCTATTTTCTTTGCGTTGCAAGGAATTTCTGCCGAAAATAAGAGACAGGAATACTTTGATGTTTATCGGGATATGGCAGAGAAATATATTGAAGCAAATTCTGAAATGTTAAACAAGTACGGAGATGATATTTCTGTTGAATTTGACAACTCGGTCACATATTCAGAAAGCGGTGAAAGAGGTTTTTTTGATAGGTACATTGAAGTCTTTGTTCCTAACATTCCCGACACGCTTGAAGAATTCACCGATGGAATGGATATGATAAAATTCAATGTTAAGATCAGCGGAGACGAATACGAAATAATTTTTGAAAAAAACGATCTTGGCAAACTTGTGGTTACAAATCTGTCGGAAATTACTCAATAATTTAAAAGGCATCTTTTTTGTCAACACGCCTCAAACAAAAGAGCACTGCGAGAGCAGTGCTCTTTTGTTTGGAAATGAAGCGCACCTGCGGTGCATGAAGCGAGTTGCGAAGCAACTCATGAAGCAGGGCTTCGCCCTATGAAGCGAGCCTTCGGCTCACGGAGAAGTAACATCGCGATTCGCTTCATGGCGGCAAAGCCGCCGCTTCATGCAAGCCAACGGCTTGCGCTTGTCGGGCGTTTTTCGACAGACTGAAACACTGTAAAATCGACAGCGCATTTGTTTGGTATTGACAAGGTATGATTGGGGCGGTATAATGATATAAAAGAAATATAGTTGAGGATCGTGTTATGGATTATAGTAATGATCAAAACTTTATATCGTTATACAAATATGCTACTTTATACAAATATGAATCGTCAGGTCTTGAATTTGAAAGAATAAAAGGTGGTACTTATAGTGTAAAGAGCATTGGTAGTTGTACGGATACCCGTATTGTTATCCCATCTGAATACAATGGCAGACGCGTCACTGAAATTGGTAATTTTGCGTTTGATAAATGCTCTTCTATTACGAAAGTCAGTTTACCCGATAGCATTACAAGAATCGGAAGATGTGCTTTTCGTGGTTGTTCAGGTATTACAAGTATTAATATCCCTGACGGTGTTAGAGACATTGATTTCGATGCTTTTTCCGGCTGTACAAATCTTTTGAATATCATAATACCGGATAGTGTGACAAGCATTGGTTCTGATGCTTTTGAGGATACAAAGTTTTACAATGATTCAATCAATTGGACAGACGACGTATTGTACATTGGTAAGCATTTAATTAAGGCTAAAGAACTGTTAGTTGGAAATTATACTATCAAAAATGATACTATAAGCATTGCCGGTCGAGCATTTGAAAATTGTAATAAACTTACAAATATTGTTATTCCCAATAGTATAAAAGACATTGGGAATGAAGCTTTCTCACAATGCACTAGTTTAAGCAGTATCTCCATTCCCGAAACCATTACAATCATTAGTAGAGACCTCTTCTATCGATGTAAAGAACTAAAATCCGTAACAATTCCAAGTTCTGTTACGCGGATTGATGGTTTTGCCTTCGCTAATTGTACGGGACTTACCGATATTACTATTCCTGACAGTGTTACAAGAATTGGAGACTATGCTTTTTCTGGTTGTACTGGTCTTTCTAATATCGTTATTCCGGATAGCGTTACAAGTATCGGTCGTCATGCATTTAATGGATGTGTTAGACTTGAAGGGATTCGTATTCCCGAAAAAGTTATGAGTATCGAATACAATCCATTTTCAAATTGCGCCAGTCTTGTTTCGATATCAGTATCACCAAATAACGAGGTTTACTATAGTCAAGATAACTGTATTATCAATAAGGCGACCAAAGAATTGGTTGTCGGTTGCAAAAGTAGCGTGATTCCCGATGACGTGACAAGTATTGGAGCTTTTTCATTTTATGATTGTTTAGAATTAAAGCATATTATCATACCAGAAGGTGTTAATGATATCAGTTTCTGTGCATTTTCAAATTGTTTTGAGATAGAATCACTATCAGTGTCTCCGAATAATTCAGTGTATTATAGTGAGGGTAATTGTATTATTGAAAGAGAAACACAAGGTCTGATTCTCGGATGCAAAAATAGTATTATTCCAAATACTGTTAAAAGTATATTCGAATTTGCTTTTAGCGATTGTAGGAATCTAACTAGCATTTCAATTCCTAACAGTGTTATTAACATTGATGAAAATGCATTTTCTTGTTGTCACTCTTTAAAATACATTTACTGCGAAGCGAAATGTAAGCCGACTGGGTTTGACCCCAACTGGTTATCAGGATGCTCTGCCAAAGTATATTGGGGTGGGAAAATGGAAGTGCTTGCATACGAATATGATTCCAGTTCAAAAACATATTCGGTAACCGGAATTAATGATCCAACCGTTACTTGTATTGACATTCCGTCTAATTATAACGGATATGCAGTAGAGAATATTTATGGAATATATACCGAAAACAAATTGGCTGTTACTGATATCACTATTCCGGATAGTATTATAAGCATTGATCCTTGCTTTTTCTATAATAGTCCGTTTTTAGCGTCAGTTTCTGTGTCTAAGAATAATCAAATATATTATAGCCAATACAATTGCATTATTGAAAAGGCAACCAAAAAATTGATACTCGCTTGTAGAAATAGCAGTATACCCAGTGATATTCTAAGCATCGGTGACTTTGCGTTTGTTAAATCTGTCGGTTTAACAGAGATTCGTATTCCCGATAGTGTGACAAGCATTGGATCCTGTGCGTTTTCAGGATGCGTGGATTTGACAAGCATTATAATACCGATTAGCGTTAAAGAATTGGGAGAATGTGCTTTTTGTGGTTGTGATAAACTCAAAGAAATCCATTGTGCTGTAGACTGTAAACCTGACGGATGGGACGATTATTGGGACGATGGGTGTGAAGCACAGATTAAATGGGGAGTAAAATGAATCGTATAGAAACGTTCAATGCGTTATTATGCAAGTATAACCCTGGTTAAAGAATTTATTACGCCGAGTTCTACAAGCGACGCAAAAAAACTATTGAGCGCATTTTTGCGGATGCGAAAGAAAAACACGCTATGCGTTATACACCTTACAGCGGCCTCGCCCAAGTCTCAAATTGGATAAGGCTTAAATTTGCTGCCATGCATCTCAAAAAATTTGCAAAAAGAAAGTGGGGAGATAGCCGCCCCTCCGATTTCTTCAAATCTTTTTTCTTCATAACCACAAAAACGCCCACTCTCGCTTACGCTTGAGGGGCGTTTTTCGACAGACTGAAGAGAGCAGGTCAATGACTTGCTCTCTTTTTTAACTTTAACGAAATTTGCTTGCGGTAAGTGAACTATCTACTGACGGCAACATGGGTAAATTCATCTCACTTTGCGCCAAAGGGGCAAAAGAAGTATCATTACGGTGCTATTTGCTCTTCTTTTTTCGCCCCTCTATGCGGTCGATCAGCTTCATAATCAGATCCTTTTCAAAGCCCTTGATGGGATGGACCTCATTGGTGTCGATCTTTTTGGGCTTGATCTTATAAAAGTCAAGGATGGGGATGAGGATGATCGCGGTAAGACCTGCGTTAAAGCCGCCGTTATACAGCACGAATCCGCCGTGCATTGCCGCCGTGGAGGTGCAGATGATGGCGCTGACAAGCCCTGCGATCACACCGTATTTAAAGCCGTAGCTTCCCGCAATGGGGCAAAGTCCCGTGGCAAAGGCAAGACCGTTGATGTATGCCTGGGTGGAAAGGGTCCAGGGAATATCCGCTCCCGTGATCAGACAGATGCCGCAAACCAAAGCGAAAAGCGCGGTATAGCCAAGGGCGATGGGCGCAACGTTTTTGGGATGCTGACCGTCTGCCGAGAAGGTCAGTGCGGCAAAGGTCACGCCCACGGTGGGGCCCGTAAAGCCTACTCCCTGAGGCAAGAAGGGGAAGATGGTAGGAAGCCAGAAGACGATGTTCAGATAGGCGAGAATACAAAAGCCGTAAACGCCGAAATTGACCAGACACAGCGGCATTCCGAATTTGTCGGCGAAATCCAAGCCGTATCCTGCGCAGGAGGTCAGCTTTCGGTAATTGCGAAAGCTTCTGCCGTTGCGAAAGAACCCAAGGATCAAGGCGATGAGAAAGATGGAGGCGAAGAAGGCGTTAATGAACCAATAGTGGGCACTGTTAAAGGATTCGTAGCCCGAGCCGATATCGGGTCCGGTGCTGTGGGGGGCAATGCCCAAGGTCTTATAAAGGAAGCAGTAGACGAAGATGCCGAGAATTCCGATGGCAAGTCCCGCTTTATACATATTGTATCCGCGGTGCATCGCCGTTGTGCCGGGAAGGAGCGCGGGGACAAGAAAGCCCGCAAGAACACCGAACACGATGGAAAGAATAATGCCCAGCACGCTGAAACTGCCGATCTTCAGGGCTTCTCCCGGGGGATAGTAAAAGAGAAAATCGCTGATGAAGGGTGCCAGCGCGGTGGAAAACATGGCAATGTGCAAATGATCCCGACGGGAATGATCCGTCAGCATACAATAAATCAGCACACCGATGAAGGGTGGCCACATATTGATGAAATTCAAACCGTAAAAGCAGTGGGCAATCACCAAAATGTATGCCGCAAAGGTGGTGCTGTTGGCGTGTGCGCGGCTTACCGTAATAATCAGCGTGCAGGCAATACCGCAAAGCCCTGCATTAAAAAGGGCGCTTGGCAGACACCCAAGGGCGAAGTAGTCGGTGACAAGCTTGGAGGGACCGGTGAAAATATCCCAAAGATTGCTCCAAAAAAGACTTCCGCTCACGCCTGTGATCACCTGGGCAATAGGGGTGGCAACGAAAAAAGAGAGGTTGAGGAGTACGATAAAGCATTTGAAGGCGATGCTGTTTTCCCGTAATCGCTTTTCAATCAAATGATTTGGAGTGCCGCTTTGACTCATAATGAGATCCTTTCATTTGGTATTCGGGGGTATTCTATCACATTTGACAGCAAATTGCAATAAGTCAGAGAAAAAATGAAGGGAATCTTGACTTACAAAAGCCCGTTTGCTAAACTGATCCGGAAAATACGGTATCGAGGTTGACGACCGGATGGAGATACGAAAAAATAACTGTGAGGCTTGAAGACGTCTTTTTCAAAGCCGAAGCTGAAGAAAAGATCGCCGCTTATACCTTTCGGTATGAACAGCGATCTTTTTTGATTGGTTAAAGCTTGTCTGCGATCTCCAAAACCAGCTTTTCACTCTTCTCCCATCCAAGGCAGGGGTCGGTGATGGAGCAGCCGTAGCGGCCCTCTCCGATCTTCTGCGCGCCGTCCTCGATGTAGCTTTCGATCATCAGTCCCTTTACAAGGCTCTTGACGTTAGGATCGTAGCGTCTGGAGTGAAGTACTTCGTTGGCAATGCGGATCTGCTCAAGATATTTCTTGCCTGAGTTGGAGTGGTTGGTGTCCACGATCACGGCAGGATTTTCAAGCCCCCTCTGGCAGTAAAGCTCGTAAAGGGTGCGCAGATCTTCATAGTGGTAGTTGGGCATAGACTGTCCGTGCTTGTTCACGTATCCGCGCAGGATGGAGTGGGTCAGGGGATTGCCCTCACTCTTGACCTCCCACCCTCTATAGAGGAACATATGCTGATGCTGACCTGCCATCACCGAGTTCATCATTACCGAAAGGTCACCCGAGGTGGGGTTTTTCATACCGACAGGCACGGGGATACCGCTGGCAACCAATCTGTGCTGTTGGTTTTCAACAGAACGTGCGCCCACTGCAACGTAGGAGAGAATGTCGGACAGATATCTGAAGTTTTCGGGATAGAGCATCTCGTCGGCAGGGAACAGTCCCGTTTCGGAAGCCACGCGGGTGTGCAGACGTCTGATGGCGATCAGTCCCTCCAGCATATCGGTCTCGTGGGTGGGGTCGGGCTGGTGGACCATGCCCTTGTAGCCATCGCCGGTGGTGCGGGGCTTGTTTGTGTAAACACGGGGGATAATGAGGATCTTGTCGCTGACCTTTTTCTGCAGGTCGGCAAGGCGCAGAGAGTAGTCCATTACAGACTCCTCGTTGTCGGCAGAGCAGGGACCGATGATCAGCAGGAATTTATCCGATTCACCGCTAAAAACTGCGGCAACCTCTCGGTCATATTTTTGTTTTTTTGCGATGAGCTCCTCACTGAGCGGATATCTCTCTTTGATTTCCTGAGGGATGGGCAGTTTGCGAATGAAGTTCATGAGTTTCCTTTCCCGCCGATGTCAGTCGGCGTTTTTCTTTTTGTATATCAGATACACCCCGTATGAAATGGCTGCGCCAAGGGGAGCTGCTGCAATAATGAGAATGACGTGTAAAGGGGACACCGAGGTGTCAAGAGGACGGGAGGAATGAAGCTCGCCCTCATTTGAGAAATTGTAGCGGACACCGTCAATATCGGCAGAGCCGGTGATCATACGGTTGTTTCTGAAGTAGCGCTTGGCACCTGAAAGAAAGTCAAAGCCCTCGGTTTGTAAAATACCTTCCTCGTTAAAGGTCCGTTGCTTGCCCTCTGTGGTGATGCTTTCACCCTTCACAAGCTTTCCTCTCAGGCAGAAGCGCACCGAAAGGTCAAGATATTCGTAGTAACAGCTTGCAGTACAGATCAGGCACTCATCCTTGATCTCGGAAGGGCAGTGCCCAACGGGCGAAAAGGGCAGATCCTCGGCTTCCTCAAAGCTTTCAACATCGGTCTTTGCAATTTTTGAAAGACCTTCCTCAAGCTCGGGCTCTGCGGCACAGTAGACCCCCTTTAAGCTTTCTTCGGAAAAAATTCCTTCTTCGATTTCCTCAACGCCTGCGGCAACAAACAGATATTCCGCCTTTTGAAAATAGCTGACCGTGCAGATGCGATTGCTTTTTTTCAATACTCCCTGACCGCTGACGATCATCAGCGCCCGGTCTTCGAGATAAAGATATTCGATGCCGTCGCGGTTGCCTCTGTAGGGCTCGTCCCGCTGAGAAGAAAAGCAGGAGCAAAGAAGTCCTGTGAGAAGACTGCAAAGAACAAGAGATAAAACGATTCGTTTCTTCAAGGTGTACTCCTTTTTGGCACATCGGTGGGATGCGCCCTGTTTTGAACCCAAATATTATAGCACAGAAGCGGGTCAAATGCAAATGATTTTTTTGATTTCTTTATTTTTTTCTTTAAAATTGCGATTATGCCTTGCCAAAAGGGTGAATTAGTGGTAAAATAACAAGAGCAAAAAAGGTGTGATAGGCACACGGAAGGATGATAGAATATGAAAAGAATTCGGCTTTTGTCACTGTTGCTGGCTTTGCTTTTGGCAGCCGCTCTCTTGCCCTCCTGCAAAAAGAGCATCAAGGAGCCGGAGGGGCACGACTTCACGCTTTGGACGGTAGAAAAAGAGCCCACGTACAAGAAAAAGGGTGTGCTCACAAGAAGCTGTAAGGACGAGGGTTGCACCTTCAGCCAGAGCGTGAAGGTGAAGTGTGCCAAGGGGCTAAGCTATGAAGAGGATCTGGATGGTAAGATCTATATCACCGGTATCGGCTCTTTTGACGGAGAATTCTTATATATAGCAGACCAAACGCCCAAGGGACAGAAGGTCAGCGGCATTGCAGAGCAGGCGTTCATGGACGAACCGGGCATTCGTTACGCCTATATAGAGGATGGAGTGAACGTTCTTCACGACTATACCTTCACCGGATGTGAAAACCTCCTTGAGGTAAGACTTCCCGAGGCTTGCGAGATAATGGGCGTGGGTCACTTCCTCTCCTGCAGAACATTGAAAAGGATCAATCTGCCGGATAAAATGACCGAGATCCCTATGCAGTTTTTTGACGGCTGTGAGGAGCTTTCCCGGATAGATCTGCCCGAGAGCTTGGAGACCATCGGCTTTTCCGCCTTCAATCTTTGCCTTGGACTGACCGAGATCAGCCTGCCGCAGGGTTTAAAGCGTATAGAGAGAGATGCCTTCTCCGCCTGCCATAATCTGAAAGCGATCGTCTTTCCCGACGGACTGGAGTCGATCATGGATAGTGCCTTCGTCGGATGTCTGTCTTTATCCGAGGTCGTGTTGCCCGAGGGGCTGGTGGAGCTGAGAGAGCTTGCTTTTGCCCACTGCAGCGGTCTTAAAAAAGTGTATATCCCTTCCAGCGTGCAGGGTATTTACGTGAACACGGGCTTTTCTCCCTTTAACTATTGCAGCAAGGACCTGAAGCTGATCACAGACGCAGAGAGCCGTCCGCAGGGCTGGTCGGAGCATTTTAACGTATACTATGCGGGACAAAGCGAAACCGCAGATCCCGTGGACGGATATGAATATTTAGAGGTCCTTTACGGACAACCCATTCCAAAAAACTAAGGAGAGACTATGTACGAACAGCTGCTTTATCCCCAAAAGCATCCGGTAAGAACCGTCATTTTTGTGATCGGCATCCTGCTTTTGCCCTTTGCATTTTTTGATTTCTCCATTCAGCAGGGGCGCTTTGTTTTTGAGTGGTCCTTTGATTTTATCGAGTTGATTGGATCGATCGCCTTATCGATCACCTATTTCCTTCCGGCTCATCAAAAGTTCCATTATCAGAACATCCCCTATCTTGCCGTTCTCGTGCTTGAATTCATACAGTTTGGTACGGTATCGATCTTAGGCAACGAGATTCCCTTCGTTCCTTACGTTGCCTCTGCTTTTTTGATGCTCAGCGCGCTGGGGGCGGCGTTTGTCACCCATTTCGTAGCGGAAGGGAAGATGAGGAGCCGCACACCCATGGTGCTCTGGTCCTCGGCAATGATCGTCATTGCTCTTGTGAGCATTATTCTCGGATATCCGCCCTTGGGTGTGTATACCGAGATCACCGAGGGCATCCTTGTAAGAAACCTGTCGGGATGCATCTGGTTCGTTCTCTTCAATTCCACGCCCATTCTTCTTGCGGTGGCATTGAAGAGCGATCACTTTCCCAAAAAGCAAAAAAGAAAGAAGAAAAAAGCCGAATAAGCAAAAGCGTAAATAAAAAGGCGTCCCCGATCGGTTGGCTGATTCAATACACCGTTTGGGAACGCCTTTTTTATTTAGTTGAGTGAACCGCCCATATAAGCGCAAAGGATCTTGATGTTTGCCTTTTGCTCGGCGGAGAGGGTTTCATCGCCCAGCAGCTCACTGCAGACAGTGCTCAGCCTTGCGCGATCCTCATCGTTCATATTGCCAAAGAAGCCGTCGGGATCTGAGACCTTGTCAGGTGAACGTTCGAAGGATCTCGAAACGGTCTGCATCAGCACAACCGAGGAGGAAACTTCCGTCACAAAGCCCCTCAGGTCGCCGCCAACTGCGGTTTCAAGGGCAGTCGTGCCGTCGTCAGGCTTGTTTTGAAGCTTGTTTTCGGCATCCAGCAGCAGATCATTCATCCTCATTACCGCTTCGCGCTCGCGGACGATGTCTCCTTCGGTTTCGCCTTCAAATTCTGCCATATTGCCGATCAGATCCTTTACGAACCCTTCGGTGTTGCCGCCGGTCTGTCCGTTTTTATTGATGGCGTCCATCACGTCCTTGGAGATGGCGTTTTGGATGATCTCTGCGGATTCCTTGGACATATCGGTCAGCAGAGAATCGATGGTGTCACGAAGATCGGTGCGATCGGGATCACTGCTTGCGCCCGTGCCCGTGGAAACGATCACCGTCAGATTTTTGGCAGTCAGCAGCAGATTTTCAAACTTTCCTTTTTCTGAGTCGGAAGCGGGATGTGTGACGTCGTAGACCAAGGCGTCCACAGCCGAATTGATAAAGTCGTCGGTGAGGATGGATGCCTCGTTTGAGGAAACGAAGGAGGGAAGAAGGTCTCTTAAAAGCGTTCCAACGGCATCTGCACCCACGTGAGGATGTCTGCCAAGACCGATCAGCAGCTTGGAGATGCCCTCAGTGTTGATGGCTTCAATGCCCTCAGTTGACGGTGCACTGCTCAGTGCGGAAAGTCCCGCTGCAATTTGCTTCAGCGAGGAGATCTCCTCGTCCACGCTCAGCTGTCCCTTGTTCACGTTTTCCTCAATGGTCTTTTTCAAATCGTGAAATGTATCGGCAAGAGCGCTGTCCTCTGCGGTATCAAAGATGTCTGACATCACGTCCATCATTGCGATGAGCAAATTGTCCGCAACCGAGGAAAGAGTGCTGTTTGAGCGAAGCGCGGTGACGGTGTCATCGATAAAACTGCCCTTTGCCACCTGACCGAACAGATCGCCGTCCTCTTCAAGGCCTGAAAGGACGCCGTGACTAACGGCACTTTCAAAAATGTCGACAAGTGCAGACGCGCTCTCCTTGACGTCGTCAACCGTGCAGGATTTGAAGGGGTCGATCAGTGTGGTGATCAGTGTAGAGGCTTGGTTTTCTTCGGGGAGAGCCTCAAGGAGAAAACGGTCGGAAAAGCGCACGCCGTCAAGGAAAAGTCCATAGAAAAAGTCATTCTCTTCGGCAGTGCGAATCAGATCCTTGAGAAGAGCGACTTCCTCATCAGAATATTGCGCAGGCTTTTTTTCAAGAAGGCTTACTCCGCCGAGGATCAGATCGGAGCCGTCGTAAAGGACGTCGTAAAGGTTGTATGCTCTGCCATCACATCGGAAGGAGCAGAAAACCCTTTGAGGAAAATTGAAGCCGGGGAGAAGGGAAGCCTTTACGAGAGGACTGTCAGAAACGGGAGAGCAGACGGTGTTGAGAGCGGAAGCGAACAAAGAGATGTCTTCTTCCCCCTCGGTTTGCACGGTTTGGACCTGTGCAGCGCCGTTTACGGCGTCGGCTGTGTTTTCTCCCAGTGCCGCCGCACTGCCAAGCAGACAGTATAGGGGGACGAGAAAAAGAAAGGAAACGAGAAGGGCATCTACGCCGCGGATCAAAAGTCCTCCGGTTTTGAAAAGCCCTCCGGGATTTTCCTTGGTCAGATACTTTTTCAAAAGCTTGCAAATCAGATTTTTTAAAAGGATCAGCAGAATGAAAGCGAAGAGAACGAATAAAACGGTGGCAATAACAGCCGAAAAAACGCCCTCAAAATACGCACTTAAATAGGTCGCAGAGGAAAGGATGCCCGAAAGGGAAGGAACTGCAGAGGCGATCAGATCCTCAAGGGAGGCAGTCAGCCCTCCAAAGACAAGAGAGGCGATCAGCGAGGCGCAAAGCTTTGCAAGAGGAATGCTGATCAGAAATGCAAGAAGAGAACATCCAAGGGAAACGAGCCCGTGAAAGGTTCCTTTCTTGAATCCTTTGACCATAAAGACGGGCATCAGGATCAAAAGAAGGAGTAAAAAGGGAAGGGCAAGTAATAGCCAGGTGATCAACCCGCCGTAGCTTTGAAAAAAGAGTGCAACCTGAGAAATAACGGAAATCATACTATCCATAGAAAACCTCGTTTCAATATGTGATGGAAAAGTCTTGGCTTGGAAATCGACGAGCAAGTCGTCAAAGGCGAGCTTATTGTAGCATTCTTTTGCCTTTTTGTCAAGGGTTTGAGAATGACGCCGAAGCATCAGCTGGAAGAGCGTGACTGGACCTTTTGTCAAAAAAAGCCAAGGAAAATTTTGCCTCGGCTTTTTTGAATACCTATAGCCCCTAAGAAAAATTTGTTCGGCAACTTGTTTAGTGAGCTTAGTTTTGTAATTTTCGTCTTTCTCTATCTTTGATTTTTCGTCTGCTGTGAGAAAAATCGTGTTTGCTTTGTGCACCCCAACAATATGTTTACAGATGTCATATTCCGGTGCTGGTCCATTTCCAGTTACCATTCGCTCATCAGACCATCTAAAATCATAAAGCGTTAAACACTTTTCTCCAATTACATTAAAAACCCGATATTTAATGTTTATAAGGAAAGAACCTCTAATATCGTTTTTGAACAAATCTTTTAATGATCGATTGTTTTGCCTTTGTATTCGTTCAGCTATTTGCGAAAAATTGTTGGGCAACATTGGCAACATATTAAAGTTCCTCCTTCTTTTGTCGAAAAAAGCCCCGAAAATCGGGGCTTGGTGAAGACTAACCTTAATCTTAATACAAATGCACCCCCTTTGAGCAAAGGGGGTGCAAAGTCATTTCAGTGGGTGCATTTAGTGAGTAGGGGGTGCAAAATTGCAATATCCAACGATCGCAGGTTGTTCCCAATCGTCAAAAGAATCTAAATTCATTACTGTGTCGGTTCCGCGATCTGCCCAAAAACGAAGGGTAACCGAACGGGTCGGCAATTCGCCTTCATCCAAAATCAGCATATCGCCATTATCATACGATGCAAAAACGTAAAACCGCGTTTCAGGATATTGATATTCGAGAATTCTCTTCCAATATAGCAATATACCTACTGCTGTGGTGAGGAGTGATTTTACTCCCTCATCTGTTTGGACACCCAAATGTATTTCGTTTCCATCCCATTCAAGTTGGGATAAATCCTGAGTGGATTTAATCTGGTTTCTGTCCATTCCACAGAAATTGGAAACACCCCAATACTTTCTTCCAATGGCATCTTCTTTTTGCCAGATGGGATAGCTACTATCCTGTGAGATAAGATGCACATCGTCAATCTGGTATTGTTCAAGAAGCGATTCCATGGCACTATTCGTTTTCATTCTGCATCACCTCTTTTTTGAATTATACCATAATAGTAATTCTCTTTCAACGATTGTTGCCTATAATTTAACGATTACCCCTATAAATCAACGATTATGGTTGTAATTTAACGATTGCTTGTCTGTTAACGATTTGAAACAGGATTAAACAGCCAATTGGAGGATGTCTTTCCCGAAAAGTTCTCGAAATAGTGGATTTAAGCATAATATAACCGTCATTCTGTTGTATCAGAATGACGGTTATTCTTTGGCGGAGGGTGTGGGATTCGAACCCACGTGGGCAGGGCCCAAACGGTTTTCAAGACCGCCTCGTTATGACCGCTTCGATAACCCTCCGTAAATATGATGCACATTTGTGCATCATATTTACGGAGTCTCAAGAGAAGAGGCTTGACGAGTCCTGCTCGTCGAATTCGCTTGACGCACCCACCCGAAGATCGACAAGCTCGCCCTTCAGTCGTAGGGTGCGGGGTTTTCGCCGTAGGCAAAATAACCCGTCCGTGATGCAAACTGTGCAATTCATACTCTTTAGATAATATCATATTTTGCTCGTTTTGTCAAGACGTAAGTGAAAATTCCCAAACAAAAAGAAGAATGAGTGAGGAGCGGGGGTACAAAACCAAAAGAAATACTTTACATCAAGGTGGATTTGTGATATAATGTTTACCAAAGAATTTGCGTGCGCGCACCGCAAGGGCGCATCTGAAGAGGAGGGAGCAAGGATGATCGAGGATTTCAAGGATGTTTTTAAAAATCCGCCTGCCATCGAGACCGATCGCTTGTTGTTTCGTCCCATGCAGATCCGCGATGCCGAGGATATGTTTGAGTATTCCTCTAAGCAGACGGTTACACGCTATCTTCTGTGGTCTCCCCACGAGAGCGTGGAGTATACCAGGCGCTATCTTGCATTCGTTAAAAAGCAGTACAGTCAGGGTCTGTTTTACGATTGGGCTGTCGTTGTGAAGGATACGGGCAAAATGATCGGCACGGGCGGCTTTACCACCATCGACGGGCGCCATCAGTCGGCAGAGATCGGCTACGTTTTAAACGACGATTACTGGGGCAAGGGCTATGGCAGTGAGATCGCAAGGGAGCTTTTGTGCTTCGGCTTCAATTATTTGGGTGTAAACCGCATTCAGGCGCGCTATATGGTGGGCAACGAGGCAAGCCGCCGTGTAATGGAGAAAAACGGAATGCAGTTTGAGGGTGTGGCGAGAAATCTGATGTACGTGAAGGGCTCTTTTCGCGATATCGGATGCTGTGCCATTCTGAAGGAGGACTATTTTGAAAAATACGGAAAGAAGGAGTACCGTCTTGACTACTTCAAGGCCGATACTCATTGGTATGACCGGTTGTGGTAAGAGTACCGTAGGCAAGGAGCTTGCAAGGCTTGCGGGATTTTCCTTCGTGGATCTTGACGAGATGCTCGTGAAGGGAGAAGGGAAGACGCCCCGTGAGATCTTTGACGAACAAGGAGAGGACTATTTCAGAAAGATTGAGCACGGCTATCTTTTAAAGGCCCTTGAAATGGAAAATGCGGTCATTTCCTGTGGCGGAGGCGTTGTTTTGCTGGAGGAAAACCGAAAAGCCCTTGCAGGGCAGGAGGTCATTTGGATCGTCCGATCGGTGGACGCCGTTTTACAGCACAAGGGGGTGCTTTCCCGTCCTCCCGTAAACGGTGATCCCGAAAACTACAGAAGGCTCTACAGAGCCCGCCGCCGTCTTTACGCAACCTGTGCCAAAACGGTGATCGGAAATGTGGATTCTTGGCAATGCGCTGCTGATCTTGCAAGGATGTACGGCTACGTAAAATAAAGAAAAGAAGGTGTGGCATTGAAATATATCAGCTTTGACGCCATCAAAAAGAAAAAGGCGGTCTCTGCCGAGAGCATTTTGCTGTTCGGCTTTCTGATCATCATTTTCGCGGGAAGCATTTTGCTGTTTTTGCCCTTTGCAAACAACTTTCCCTCAATGCACCCCAAATACTACCTTGACTGTCTGTTTACTGCTGTCAGCTGTGTGTGCGTTACGGGGCTTTCCACGATCACACCTGCCTTGGACTTTACTCCCTTCGGGCAGGCGGTGATGCTGCTGCTCATTCAGGTGGGCGGACTGGGGTTTATGACCATTGCGGTGTTGCTTTCAAGGATCATCCGTCGAAAGATCACCCCCAAAGAGCAGCTCATCGCCGCTCAGGCGTACGGTCTTTCTTCAAATGAGAATGTGCGCGGTCTGATCACGAGGATCGTTTTAAGGACGCTTGCCATAGAGGGCGTCGGGGCACTTCTTCTGATGACCCGTATGTGGGTCTATGCTGAAAGCATCGGTCAGGCGGTGTGGATGAGCGTCTTTCACTCGGTTTCCGCCTTTTGTAATGCGGGCTTTGATCTCTTTACCTTTGAAAACGGGTCGCTTACCGGCATCTTCGACGATTATCTCGTGCTGTCGGTGCTGATGCTGCTTATCATCGTGGGTGGTATCGGTTTTGTGATCTGGGATGATCTGGTCGGCTATTTTAAGGGCAGACGGCAAAAGCTGTCGGTCTATTCCAAATTCATTCTGATCGCATCGGGCATCCTGATCCTTACGGGTGCGCTCTTGACCTTGATCTTGGAGTGGAATAACCCTCAAACCCTTGGAAAAATGAACATTCTTGAGAAGTGCTTCAACGCTCTTTTTCATTCGGTGACCCTCAGAACAGCGGGCTTTGCGTCGGTTCCAAACGTTTCTTTGAACGATTCCACCAAGCTGATGTCCTGCATCTATATGTTCATCGGCGGAGCATCGGGCTCCACGGCAGGCGGTATCAAGGTAGGAACGGTGGGTATTATTCTCTTTTCGGTCTTTGCCAGCGCCGTTGGCAAAAAAACGCTGGTCATCGGCAAAAGAACGATCAGCTGGCAGGTGGTGCAGAGAGCAACAGCACTCTTCTTTATCGGTGTTTTCATCGTTCTTGCCTTTACGGGGCTCATCAGTCTGATAGAAAACAAACCCGTGGTAGATCTGCTTTACGAGGTGGTCTCGGCCTTTGCTACGGTGGGGCTGTCCGCAGGTCTTACCCCGAGCCTTTCGGTGGTGACCAAGATCCTTGTGATGCTGCTGATGTATTTCGGCAGGGTAGGTGTATTGACCATTACCACCTCTCTTGCGGGCAACGGTGCCGTGAAGGAAAGCGGCATCCGCTATCCCGAAACCAGCTTTTATATAGGATAACCTGCATACATACAAACATATTAAATTGGAGAATGTGAAAGATGAAAAGCTTTTGTATTATAGGTCTTGGCAAATTTGGACAGACCTTGGCTGTGGCTCTTTTAAGAAACGGTCATCAAGTGATGATCATGGATGAATACGAGGAAGCGGTGAATACTCTTGCCGACTACGCCACCAACGCCGTTATCGGCGATCCCACCAACGAGCAGACCCTGCGCGCCTCGGGTGCGGCAGAATACGACTGTACGGTGATCGCCCTTTCAAACGATATCAATAAAAGCCTGCTTATCACCATGCTTTTGAAGGATATGGGAGCGCCTTACGTGGTAGCAAGAGCCAATTCCGATCTTGATAGACGGGTGCTTGAAAAGGTGGGCGCCGATCGCATCGTCTTTCCCGAGCAGGAAATGGGCGAAAAGCTGGCAAGTATGCTGGAATCCAACAATATTCTGGAGCGTATTCAATTTTCAAACGAGTATTCCATCGTGGAAATTCCTATGCCTGCAGAGTGGGTTGGTAAAAACCTTATTGAGCTGTCGGTACGTGCAAATTACGGGGTGAACGTGATCGCCATCACCAATGAAAAGGATAAAATGAATATCTCCCCCAACCCCAAGGAGCCGCTGAAGGCGGGACATTCCATCACGGTGATTGGTGAAAACAAAAAAATTGACCGTTTGGTCAGCAAGAATTCATAAATACCCCTTGCAAAAGCAGAAAAAATGCGGTATAATAATGGGGATAGGCAATTGCCAAAAGAATAATGGACCATTGGAGGTATATAAAATGGGCGGCGGAATGGATTTAATAATGACGCTTGTAATGCTGGTAGGTGTGGTGGTAGTATTCTACTTCTTCATGTACCGTCCTCAGAAAAAGCAGGAGAAGCAGGCTGCTGAGATGATGAACAATCTGGCGATCGGCGACGAAATCACCACCATCGGAGGCATCATCGGCAGAGTGGTACGTATCAAGGACGATACCTGCGTGATCGAAACCAGCAAGGATGGCACCAAGATCCGCATCCTCAAGTCTGCGATCAAGTCTGTGGACGTAAAGGCAGAGGACGCACAGCAGTAATCAAAAAGGAATAAGCTTTCGCACTGCCGCATACACTGTATCAGATCGATACATAAGGCGGTGGCGGTATGAAACTATTGAAATGCGCCGTTTTGCCCGCGTTTGCGGGCTTTGCAACGGCGCTCCTTTTTTTGCTTGCAGGCAGCTTGGCTTTGGCAAAAACGATGGATCCCTCGGCGGCAATGCGGATCTTACCGTTCGTTGCCTGCATTCTTGGCGCGTCTTTGTGCGGTGTGCTTTCGGTATTGCTTGACGGAGAAGAACGAATCGGAAGAAGCGTATTGGCGGGAGCGATGCTTTTGGTGCTTCAGCTGATCTGCTCACTTGCCCCGGGCGGCGCAAAGGGGATCATTTTGCCGATCGCAATGGGGGCAGGAGAGCTTGCAATTTGTGTTGCCATTTCGTTTTTATTCAAGAAAACGAGAAAAAAAGGAAGGAAAAGAGGGCGCAAAACTGTAAAAAGAAGATCTCATCAGTATTAACTGCTTAAAATCGGAAGAGCAGGAATTCATTTTTTTGAAAGAGCGGGGAATGAATCGCACCATTGCGGGCATTCTTATTTATGAAGAGCGATCTTCAAAAATAAGAAGGAGACGTCAAAAATGAAGGTTTCTGCAATGGGTGCCGTTGGAATGGTCGCAGGCGTAATGCTGGGCACTGCGGCAGGGTATGCATTAAAGAGTATGATGCCCCAAAAGACCAAGAGCGCGGGTAGCATGGTTTCTTCCGCGCTGGGAACGATGGGTGAGATGTTTACCGGTCTTTCCAAGCATATGGGCTGAGTACCAACGGCTTTTCCGGATAAACGAAGAGAGGGGATGATAAAATCTCCTCTCTTTTTTTAAAAGCTCTTGACAAGTGAACGATCGTTTGCTATACTATATCAGGTGGTAAACGACCGTTCACCACCTGATATTTTGTGTGAGGTGTGAAATGACACAGCAGATTGGAAATACGAAGGAGCAGATCCTGTTTGCCGCTCTTCAGGTCTTTGCAGAAAAGGGCTACGAGGCAAGCTCGGTAGCGGATATAGCGGGGAAGCTGGGCTTTGGAAAGAGTGCTCTTTATAAGCATTATAAGAACAAAAGAGATATTTTGGATAGCATCCTTTTAAGGATGGAAGAAGGTGACCGTGCCTTTAAGGAAGAGAATCCTTACAAGCGCGAAGAGGGTCAGGTAGATTTTAAGGCGTTGGAAAGCTACGTTTTTGCCCACTTTTGCAGATGGACCGAGGACGAGTTTTGTGCTTGTTTTCGCAAGCTTTTGACCTTAGAGCAGTTTTCAAGTGACGAAATGGCAAGGCTCTACAGACACTATCTTACCGAAGGACCGGTTTTTGAGCTGACCGACGTTTTTTCTTCCTTCGGAGGTAGCAAGGCGGCGGCAATGGGCATGGCGATGTATCTCTATTCTCCTCTTTATCTCTATTACAGTATGTACGACAGCGCTGACGAAAAGCGCATCGTGGTGGGTGCGGCAAAGGCACACGTGCACCGTTTTATGACTCAGCTTCAGGTTTGAGTTGTTCTATGTGGAACAAAATGGAAAATCCCAAGAGAACTCTTGGGATTTTTTGATGCAGATCAATGCTCATCCTGTTCTTTGATGAAGGACTTCATCCGCTCAAGACACCGTTGATAGCGGGGCTCGGTGCGGATCTTTTCAAACCAGATCCAGCCATCCTTGGGGTCAAGGGGCAGGATATCGTAATGCGACCAGTAGACCTGATAAAAGGAGGGGCTGTTTTCAGCAGAGCGAATGATTCGTGCGCTGTGTGCCACGTTAAAGCGGGGTCCTGCCTCGGGACCGCAAAGCATAGAGGAGGAGAGCACGCCTTCAAAACGGTCAAGTGCGGAACAGCGGTAAGTGAGCCTTGAGCCGTCGGGCAAGCGCCAGAAGCCTTCGTAAAGGTCCGTTAGATCTTCAAGAGCAAGAAGTGCTTGCTCCTTTTGCCCTGCCTCTGCAAGCTGGCAGGAGAGGCGCAGACCGCTTTGGATCCGTTCTCCAAACCATAGATCGGGGATCTTGTCCCCCGAAATGGGATTGCCGTATCCTTCGGTTCCCGAAAGCAGGTCCACCAATGCAAGACGTGTTTTTGACGCCTGAAGGCTATAATCGACGTTCAACTCCTTGGGATAGTTTTTTACAAGGCGGGGAAGCAGGAGATGAAAAATGCCGGTGTGTAGATTTTGTTGCTTCTGCTCCTCAAATTTATCCCATTCCTTGCGATAATGGTAGCGCTCCTCTAAACGAAGCTCACGACTGAGGTTGAAGCTGGCGGTGTATTTATCAAGAAAGGACGGCAGCCGCCCCTCCTCCTCGGCGTTGATGAGCAGTCCGATCGCAGATTCTCTGTAGTATTCGGTTGTGCTGATCTCCAGCAGTTTTTCGGTCAAGCGGCGTTGTTCATCAAGATCTTTGCTGTGGTAGCATAACTTCCATAAGAGCGTTTCGTCAAGAGGGTATTCTCTGTGAAGCTTTTTGAGGAGAAGAAGGATTTCTTCGTCGTCCACAAGGGCGTTTAGCTGATCGTAGCACTCCTGGGGAGCCTGACGGAGCTTTTCCTTTTCTACTCCGAGAAGTCTTTCCATACTTACGCCGAATAGCTCTGCCATCACGGGGAGCAGTTCGATGTCGGGATAGGTCGCGCCCGTTTCCCAACGGCTGACCGATTGAAAGGTCACACCAAGGAGCTCGGCAAGCTGCTCTTGGGTCAGATCTTTTTCTCTGCGCAGCTTGCGCAGGTTTTCTCCGATATTCAGTTTCATTGTCTTCCTCCCCATTTTAGATTTATAAGACTATTATACTGATTTTTCTGCCTTTGTAAATAGCGGATTTCGAGAGAACGGCAGCAAAAATTCTCGTTTTGATTGAAAAAAGAGAAGCGAAGCGGTCTTTTTGACCGTTTCGCATCCTTCTTTTAAACAGTTTGAATGAGTATGCGCTTTTCTTCGTTTGGGCCTTCTGCAATCAGTTTGCCCTTTTTGTATACCGTGAAGCCCTTGGGGTCGATCAGGATGTCAAAGCATTCGCCGCTAATAGGGACGGAATGAAGGTGTAAATGGGGCAGTCCCTTGGGCAGACGGGGGATGAAGGAGAAGGAACGCAGGCTTTCGGGACGCAGAGCAAAGAGTCCTTCTGTCACGATCCTGAAGGCAAGGGCGCTTTCGCCTGAAAGGTGGCGTTTTCCTCCCTCGGGGTAAGCCTCCACGGCGTAGGGAATGCGCTCACCAAGGAGCCTCTTTTTACAGTAACGTAAAAGCGGCTCGAGCATCCGATCGCCCTGACCCGATAAGAAGGCACATTTCATACCGTAAAGGGTGGAGCGGTCCCAAATGGTGTTGCTTTGGTTTTCTTGGCTATGCTGGCAGGTGAGCATTCCTTCGTCTGTCCAAAGATGTGAAGAAAGCATGGCGTCAAGCGTGCCCACCTTCCGTTCCTCAATGCCCACGCAAAGGGGCAGACAGATCCAAGCCCGCAGGGTGTCAAAGCCCTTGGAGTAGCGATAGGTCTGAAAGCCGCTCAGTTCCGCGCCGAAATACTCTTCGATTGCAATTCTTAGTGCTTCGGCTCGTTTTTCGAAGATCTCCCCTTTTTTTTCTTCATTCAGAGAACGGGCAAGCTTTGCCGCCTCCACGAGTCCGCCGTAGCAAAGGCAGGAGGTGGACAGGTTGGCAATTCCGTCGGTGGGGAAGCGACCCTCCAGCTCGTCGGTATCGGAGGAGATCACCCCTTCGGGGGTCTTCTTTCTTTCGCAGTATTCTGCGCACCAGCAGATGGCAGGGAAGAGCTCTCGGGCGATCTGCTCGTCACCCGAGCAGAGACAGAAAAGGGAGGCGCCGTAAAGATACATTGCGGCATCGCCCCGATCTCCCGCCCCCTCCCAGATGTCAAGTCCCTCTGCGATGATGGAGGAGGGCAGACGGTGGTAGCAGTCGGACATAAAGGGAATATAGGAGCGGTATGCGTTCAAGGAGGCTTCGATTGCGATAGGATCGCCCGTCATCGCAAAATGGGGTCCTGCATACTCTATCTGGTCGTTACACCAGGTGGCGGCGTAGTAGGTCCTGCCGCCGGGAGAGTGAAACTTGCCTGAAAGTGTTTCAAAAATGCTTTCTCCCGCGCGAAGCTTGGATAGGCGCATAAAGGCGTCAAGCACGGGCTCTCCCGAGGAGAAGACGAGGGCATCGTCGCAAAGACTGCGTATGCGCTCCTTGCGGGCGGCAAGCTCCTTGTTGCCATCAAGGATCACGGGTGGTTGGTTTGCGATCCGTGCGCTGTAAAGGATATCGAACTCAAAGACTCCCTCATCGTTAAAACAAAGGACTTCGGGAGCCGTATGGCTGATCTCGGCAAGGTAAACGCCCTTGGTGCCTCTGCCGTACGAAAGGACACGACGGCAGGGACTGCTTAACGAAAGGCTGCCTTCAAAGCCTTCCGCGCGTTTTATACTGACCCGTTCAAAATAGCCCCTTGCATTGCTTGCGGGGAAAATGTGTCGCTTGATGAAAAGACCCTTTGCGCAACTGCTTTGGACGTGAAGAATGCCGTCAAAGGAAAAAGAGTGCGCATCCTCGCTTATCGGTTCACCATTCAAAAGCAGGCGCGGACGGTCGTCCTGACCTACTTTAAAGCAGTAGGTACCGTGGGTGTTGTTTGGAATGGTGCGCAGGGTTGGGAAATATAGATCGTGGGAAAGAAAGAGCTTGCCGTCTTTTACGCCGTAAGAGGTGATCCCGTCGCAGTAAAGACCGCTCATTTCAATATCGTCCTTATGCTCCTGCCCTTTTTTTACCTCCCAAAGGGGTGCGCCGTTTTCAAGCTTCCAAATGCAGTCGTTCATTCTGTTTACCTCCCGTAGGTTGCTGCGTTCAGTATACCACTGGTGGGCAAAAAAGTCAATCGTTTTCCCCCAGGATCAGAGCGTCGCAGGTGATGGAAAGGAGGGTGGCAATGCGGGCGATGGTGGTCAGGTCGGGGAGCGAACGGTCATTTTCCCATTTTGAGACCGTTTGAGGACAGACGGCAAGCCGTCTTGCAAATTCTTTTTGGGTCAGCCCTCTTTTTTTGCGGTAGTAAAAGATCCGTTGTCCGATGGTATTCATTCTTTCGTCCTTGTCGTATTTTGCGTTATCTTATTTTATACTACTTTAGGCGATTTGTCAAGATATAATCCTTTCTTTTGGTATAATATGAAAAAAGGCAGAGGAGAACGCGCATGAAGCCCCTGAAGGAAAAGATCAGTATCACCATCGACAGCGATATATTGGCAGAGATCAAGGATCTGGCGGAGCGGGACGATCGGTCCCTTTCCCAGTACATCAATCTGATTTTAAAGGAGCACGTGAAAAAGAGCGGAAAATCTGCAGATTAAAACATAAAAGGGTGACTTGCATAGGGCAAGTCACCCTTCGTTTATTCTTCGGTATATTTGGGCAGATCGTCGCAGATCCTCTGATACTTTTGGAAAATCTCTTCAAAACGGGGATCGGCGGTAAGGGACAGAATACGCTTTGCAAAATGCAGTTCGGATGCAAGAGCGTTTCCGTAGTGCTTGTATTCCTCTTTAAGTCCGCTTTTCACGGGATAGCGGTCAAAAAAGATGTCACCGTAAAGGCAGTTTTCCTTTTGCTCCTCGTATAAGAGCGCCTCGCTGTGGGCAGAGCGCAAAAACTCTTCAAACATCGGCAGTGCTTCATCAGTCTTCTCCTCTTCAAGAAGCCTGATGGCAAAGCGGGAGTGAATGTATCCGCGGTGCTGGTAATAGGAGATGGAGGGGAGGGGACAGATCAGATCCACAAAGCGCAGGGCAAGACGATATGCTTCCTCACTTCCGTCGCTGACCAGCTCATCCCGAAGCTGAAGAGCAGCCATTAAAATGGTATGGTGGTGATGTCGTTGCTTTTCTTCTCCCTCAAGACAATCCTTCAGCGCCCTGTCTCTGCATTTTCCCGAGATCTTGCAGGCGATCTCCTTTGCCTCCTGCCTTTTTCCTCTGGCAGAAAGAATGGAGCAAAGATGCTCACCGGCAGAGTCCACCGAAAGTCCTCCCTGTGCCCGTTGTTCAAGGGCTTTTTCATAAAGAGCTCTGTAGTGGGCTTCGGCAAGGGCACCGTAATGCTCCTTTTGGGCAGTATCCGAGGTGTCGTTAAAAAGACGATGTTCGCAGATCGCCCTGCGGAAGAGCCACGCAGGATCGGAGGGGAAGAGACGAACCGCCTCTTCAGCTACGGAAAGGGCACCCACTTCGTCATTTTTTAAGGCAAAGTCGAGAAAGCGGGCGTTTAGCTCCTTGTCGGTCTGCTCGGTGCAAGCGCCGAGCAAGAGATCGGTGCTTACCGACAGCGCTTTGGCTAAGGGTAAAATGAGGGATAGATCGGGATTGGTCTGATCGTTTTCCCATTTTGAAACCGCTTGAAAAGAAACGCAAAGCTGCTCTGCCAGCTGCTCCTGGGTCAGCCCTGCGGCCTTGCGCAAGTTTTTCAGTCTTTGTCCGAAGCTTTCCATACTTCACTTCCTCCTTGGATCGTCAAAGGACGTTTTCTCTGTGCCTTCAGTATACCACAAGCACGTGAAAGACGCAATAACCGAGTTTTTGAAGGAAATTCAACCGGAGGTTGAGCGGTGAACAAGCGTTCACTCGGCTTTCAAGAGCAGATCCTTCAGCTCGTTTACCGTTTGGGCGATCGCAATTGCCCCCGCATCCTCAAGCTCGCCTTTTGATCCGTAGCCGTAAAGGACGCCGATGCAGTCAAGCCCGTTTTCTTTTGCCCCGAGCACGTCGTGCTTTCGATCACCCACCATAATGATGCGGCTCTTGTCCTGCTCCTTTAACCCGGATAGGGCGTAGGCAATGACCTGATCCTTTCTGTTGCGGCTTTCATCCATGGAAGCGCCTGCCACCAGATCAAAAAATCCCTCAAGCAGAAAATGCTTTAGAATTTCCACAGCATACTTTTCGGGCTTGGAGGTGGCAAGGGCAACGGTCAGCCCTTCCTTTTTCAGCGCGGCAAGAAGGGCGGGGATGCCCTCGTACACGCTGTTTTCAAAAAGTCCCTTTACCGAAAAGTATTCGCGGTAAAAGTCCACGGTCAGCAGAGCGTCCTCCCTTGAAAAGCCGTAATCGCGGGTAAAGGAGTCAACAAGCGGCGGCCCGATGAATTTATAAAGGCTCTTTTTATCCTCTACCTCGATGTTCCACTTGTGAAGGGCGTAGACGATGGAGTTGGTGATTCCCTCGGCAGGATCGGTCAGCGTGCCGTCAAGGTCGAATAAAACGGTTGTGTATTTCATAATGCTCCTTATTCTTTGGTTTTTGAGGGATGCTCCTTGATCTTATAGATCGTGATCTTTGCCGTTTCCTCGTAAAAGAAGGCAAAAAAGGAGGTTTCGCTTGCAACCAGCAGGTGATCTCCTTCTATATCGGCAAAGCGTCCCTTGATAGGGCGGCGGGCAACGACCTGCAGGCTGTTATTTATAAAATAAAGGCGTCTGTTTCCTTCGGCAATCAGATACCGATCCCCAAGAAAGGCAACGGGATAGCTGTCCCTTGGTAAAAGCATTTGCTTTCCCGCAAAGGATGGCGGGGCTTCGCTTGTAAAGATTGCGGTGTCAAATGGTTCTCCGTACTCTCCCCGCACTGCCTTATCAATATATCGATCGATGGTCTGATCCTTCGTATATTCCTCGGCAGGAATGGGACAAAGGCTCCCCCCCTCAAATCTGACGGGGGTAAGCTCTCTTTCCTTCTCGTTTCGACAGCCAAGCAGGAAGCAATGCTCCTTAAACGTTTCCTTGTGGGATCCGAAGGGGTGAAGAAAGAGCTTGCCGATGAATTGATCCTCTTGCTCAAGGGACAACGGGGCGTTTTTTCCCGAGAGCATCCGCTCTTCCTTTAAAAACGCCTTATATTTCACGTCCTCGCGACGGCGCTCTAACTCCGCCTCACGCTGTTCAAAAAAGTATTCTTCAAAGGGAAGCAGACAAACGCCAAGGTATTCTTCAAGAAGCTCGATCTTCAGATCCACCGAGTCACAGGCAAGAATACGGGAGATCCTCCTCTTTCCCCCTTCCTCGTAGCCGATAGAGGCAGGAAGATTTGAAAGATTCTTTGCACGGGTAAAGGCAAGATCGTCGTACCGTGCGATAAGCTTCCCACCTTCAAAGAGGGCGAGCTTTATCAGATCGCTGTCGAAAAGCGAGAAGAAGAGAACCGGTGCGTCCACCTTTTGAGAGATCAGCTTTGCGGCTTTATAGCAATACGCGGCATCCTTTCCCGAAAGCCCCTCTATGCAGGTCTGCCAGCCTTCGGAAAAGGAGGAGAAAAGAAAGCCGGGAAGGGTGACAAAGCCCTCCTTATATACGTGGATGCTTGAAAAACTCGTGCCCATAGGATACTCCTTCAACGTTATTCTTGCTTTTACTATAGCATATTTTCGCTCTTTTTACAAGAGGCATTTCTTTTTTGCCCTTTGATTACAATTTGATAACATTTTTGGTATATAGTATTATGGGAAATTACAGTAAAAGGAGGACGGCGTATGGCAAAGATTTTGATCGTGGAGGACGAGCAGGCGATCAACGATCTGATCTGCTTGAATCTCAGGCTTGTGGGACATCAATGCCACCAATGCTTTGACGGGAAAGAGGCACTTTCTCTTCTTGAGGGGGAGCGTTTTGATCTGGTGATCTTAGACGTGATGCTCCCGGGGGCATCGGGCTTTGAGATCGTGGAGGAGATCAAGGATACCCCCGTCATTTTCGTTACCGCAAAAGGGACGCTTGAAGACCGCTTGAAGGGTCTTCGGGCAGGCGGGGACGATTATATCGTCAAGCCCTTTGAGATCTTAGAGCTTGTGGCAAGGGTGGAGGCGGTGCTTCGCAGAAAGAACAGACAGGAGCGCGTTTTGGAATTTGACGATCTCAAGGTGGATTTCGGGAGCAAGCAGGTCTTTAAGGGCGGTGAGGAGATCGCGCTCAAGCCCAAGGAATACGCTCTTCTTGAAACGCTTTTAAAAAACAGAAATATAGCCCTTTCCAGAGAAAAGCTGATCAATCTGGTGTGGGAATTTGACTATGAGGGCGATACCCGTACGGTAGACGTGCACATTCAGCATTTAAGGGGGAAGCTGGGCTTGCAGGAGCGGATCAAGACCGTTTATAAGCTTGGCTACAGATTTGAATTATGAAAACGAGATTTTGGCAGAGGATCTATCTTTTAACGTTGATCCTCTTTCTCCTTTTTTTGAATATCGCCGTATTTTGCTTTGCCTATTATACGTACGGTGAAAAGGTGTCGGCGTGTGAGGAAACGCTTTCTGCAGAGCAAAGATATATCGTTTCCTCAATAGAACGGGATATGGAGGAGCTTGAGAAAGAGGGACTGACAGAAAACGTTCCTCTGCTGTTTCAAAGCTATCTTAGCCACTACGGGCAAAAGGGAACGGCACTTGCCTTTTATGAGGTGGAGGGCGAGGTGCCCGTTTCTGCCGCTCCCTTGTTTGAAAAGCTTACGGGCAGGGAAAAAGCGGGAACGCTCAGCCATAAACGAATCGGCGGGGTACGCTACCTGCTGATCGTATCTCCTCTTTTTAAAGGACGGTACGAGCTGCACTTTTTAAAGGATGCGTCCGAGGTGGACGGCGATTTAAAAAGCCTGATTTTCACCTTTGTTCCCCTTTCGGCGGGGCTGTCGCTGCTTCTTGCCCTCATTCTGTTTTTCTTGATGAAGGGAATGTCAAAGCCTCTTGAGGAGTTAAAGATGGTAACCGAGCATTATGCGGCGGGAAAGACGTCGGTAAGAGCGAGGGTGAAGGGGACGGATGAATTTGCCGCACTTCAGGACAGCTTTAACGGAATGCTTGCAACCATTGAAGAGCAGATGCACGGTCTTGAGGAGCAATCGGAAAAGAACAAACGGCTGGTGGACGATATGGCGCACGAGATCCGCACCCCGCTGACCGTTATCAGAGGATATGCCGAGGTGATCGCCTGTGCCGCCGTAGATGAGGAAACCAAGCTTGAATCGGCTGAGCGGATCATTGAGGAAAGCAAGCGGTTGTCGGGGATCTCGGAAAAGATCCTTGAAATGGCGGTGCTTGAAAAGGACGGAATTAAAAGAGAACGGATCAAGACGGCAAAGCTTCTTGAAGAGACAAAGGAGAGCTTAGCGCCCTTTGCCGAAGGAAGAGGCGTGAAGCTTCGGTGCAGGACGGAGGACTGCTTTTGTCAGGGTGATCCCACCCTGCTTTCCATGCTCCTTTATAACCTGACAGAGAACGCAGTGAAGGCGTGCTCTGAGGGTGGGCAGGTGATCCTTGCCTGCGTAAAGACAGAGGCTGGGGTCGTGGTTACCGTCAGCGACAACGGAAAGGGTATGACCAAAGAACAGCTTGAAAGGATCACCGAGCCCTTTTACCGCACCGATAAGGCGCGCAGCAGAAGGGACGGCGGCGCAGGGCTTGGTCTTTCACTTTGCAGCAGCATTGCCCAAAGCCACGGAGGGTCACTTACCTTCACGTCACTCCCGGGGCAGGGCACGCAGGTCAGCGTGCTTTTAAGGACCCGCTTGGACGGGGGAGGGGAAGATCAATGAAAAGCAATTTAAAGGTACTTTTACTTGCTCTTGCGTTCACCATCACCTGCACCCTTATGATGTCCTGCGGACTGCTGCTCCTTCCCTTTACCGTGGAGGAGATCCTTCCTTATGGGGTGGATTTGCCCGATATAGAGGGGCTGTTTGCAAACGATGCTCAAAAATCACCCCTTTCCCAAAAGGAACTGAAGGAAAAGTTCACGCCCTATACCCATACTGTCTATTTGAGGGACGGTGCAGACGTTTCCTTTTTCACCGCAGAAGAGTATGCTGATCTTGAAAAAGCCAAGGAAAATGGGGGAAGGGGGCTCTCCCTTGAGGAGCTTTTATATCTTCTCAGCGACTCTTTTACCCTTTATAAGAACGCCCAAACCATTTCCCTTTACGGCAGGGACCGGCCGATCGTCCCTCCGAAGAACTATATGGATCTGCCCTATACGGCATCCTTTGAAGCATACGGGCAGATCAAACGGGAGATCCTGTTGATCTCTGCATACCGTATTGCCGCGTTTGACGACCGCCTTGTGTTTTTCGATAAAGAGGGCGAAGTGTGCCCTATGGAAGGTCTTTTTGAGAATGAGGATCGGCTTTCCTACTGTGCGATCCTCTTAGACGAGCCGATGAACGAGGGGTATATAAGGAAGCTGAAAGAAGCAATAGGGGTGATCAAGATCGAAGAGGGGCGACTGCTGCTGTTTGATTTTGAAGGAAGTGTCGAGATACACGGGGACGGTTCCTCAGTCAACCTTTTTGAAGCGATGACAGAGGATTTACGTCCGTATGAGGATGAGCGCTTTGATTGCTCACGTTCCTCGGGGATCACTCTTTCGTATTGGGAAATGGATGGCAAAAGCCCCCGCTTTATGTGGGAAAAAGAGATCCCCAAGGAGAATCTTGCTCTCTATTACGATGCCTTAAACGAAAGGGAATACCTGATCCAGCCGGAGCTTGGGACGGATTTTGAAAGCTACGGAGGGTATTACGTGGCAGATCTTCAAAACGGTATATGTATCTGGATACCTGCCGATTTAAAAGACCTTGAGCATCGCCAAGAGTCGGTCTTATGTATGATTCTCAAAAAGGATGTGATACCCGAAACGGTATATTTGGGCGACTATGCTTCGCTGAACCTCGCACGGCTTATCTACGGTAGTATGGAAGATCGTGATTGAAGAATAAAGTGTCAAAAAGCAGATATTTTTTCTTTTGCTTCTTGACACTTTTCCTTTACCGTGCTATACTTCTGTGGTCGAACAAGAAGGGAAGTGACGTATATGAAAGAAAAAACAAGGGTGACGAGGATCGCCGTCCTCTTTACCCTGATGTATATGATCAGCTATATCACGAGAATCAATTACGGTGCCATCATTTCCGAAATGGTCACCGATACCGGCTACACCAAGGATCTGCTTTCCCTGGCGTTAACGGGCAGCTTCATCACCTACGGCGCGGGACAGATCGTCAGCGGGATCTTCGGTGACCGCTTTTCGCCCAAGAGGCTGCTTTCGGTGGGGCTTGGCGTTTCGGTGCTGATGAACGTGCTGATCCCCTTTTGCAGCAGCAGTCCCTATCTGATGCTTGCGGTGTGGTGCGTTAACGGCTTTGCGCAGGCCTTTATGTGGCCGCCGCTGGTCAGACTGATGACCGTACTTTTGTCTGAGGAGGACTACAAAAAGGTGAGCGTGAAGGTGTCCCTCGGCAGCTCCATCGGCACCATCGTGGTCTATCTGGTAGCCCCCCTTTGTATTTCGCTTATGGGATGGCGCTGGGTCTTCTTTTTCTCGGCACTTTGCGGCATCGTGATGCTGGTGTTCTGGCAGATCTTCGGAGTGGATGCCCAAAAGACCGTGGCAAAGAAAAGGGAAGAGCAGAGCGGCTCTGCTCCCGCCGAAAAGAAGGGTCTTCTCTTCTTTTTGCTGATGGCGGGCATTATGCTTCCCATTGTTCTTCAGGGAATGCTTCGTGACGGGGTGACTACCTGGATGCCCTCCTACATTTCCGAGACCTACCAGCTTGGAAATGCCGTTTCCATCCTGACGGGTGTGGTATTGCCCATATTCAGCATCCTTTGCTTTGAGCTTGCCTCCTTTATCTACAGAAAAAAGCTGAAGAATCCCATGGTTTGCGCAGGACTCTTTTTTGGTATCGGATTCCTTTCGGCGGTGGTGCTGAATTTCGTTTCGGGCTCGGGGGCAATTCTTTCGGTCTTGTTCTCGGCACTCCTTACGGGATGTATGCACGGCGTCAACCTGATTCTCATTTGTATGATCCCCGCTTTCTTCAAGGGAAGCGGCAAGGTGTCCACCGTTTCGGGTGTACTTAATTCCTGCACCTACGTTGGAAGCGCCCTTTCCACCTACGGCATCGCCCTCCTTTCAGAAAAGATTGGTTGGTCATTCACTCTTGCCGTGTGGGCAGGCATAGCCGCTCTTGGCACGGCGGTGTGCTTCCTTTGTGCAGTGCCCTTTAAAAAGAGATTTATGAAATAACAGGATCGGGGTGTCTCAAATGCGAAATGCAATTGAGACACCCCGATCTTTTTGCCTTGTCGGTTAAAATACGCTATTTTGCTTCCGTGAGGAGGCGGAAAGAGAAAAAATGTGGCTCTCTATTCTCTTGTAAATACGTACCAATAGGCTCTTCCGCCGCCGAAGGAATAATCCCCGCTTTTCCATTCTCTAAACAGGTATTCTTGCCCGTTGATCTCTTTTATGAAATAGGCAGATGCGGTTTTGCTTCTTTTGTTTAATATCAGTCCTTTGGTCCAAGAAGAGACACCGGTGTTCGTTCCGTTTTTAGTGGTTGATGAGAATACGCCGTCCTTCTTAAATTCCATCCTCAAAAGGTACAACTCGTCCGTAGCCCAATTTTGACGTTTCGGATCAAAATCGCTAAGATCGGTAACGTAAAAATCGCGTACCTTCCATGTTCCAAGAATAGCAGGGTCGTTGATAAAGGGATAGTCGATGGGATCGCATTTTTGGATATCATCGGGTGAAGAATAGTGTTGATCTTTCACCTTTTCATATACCCAGATTTCGGGCACGTCAAAGGACCCGTCCGCCCCGCCGTCACAATAATTGTACATCTCAAGGAATAACAGCTTTCGATCTTCATAATTCTCTATGGTGTATTTGTTGATATAAACTGTTTGCAATTTGGGTCCATGGGTGAATAAGTATCCCTTTGTCCAACCGAATACAGACCAATAGGACTGTCCGCCGTCAATAAAATAAATCTCGTTTAACCACGCAAGATGACCGCACTTGGGCTTTCCATAAACAAAGTGCTCGCGCGTGGGAAGAATATCAATCATTTCCCATTTTCCGCAAGCATCGGGATCGTTTTCAAAAGGCAGCGCTATATGCTCCGCTTGATAAAGAGGCTCATTGGTACTCGCGCACACGGGTACCTTTAATTCTACGGTATCATCACTATGATAGATCTCATAATATGCTCCGCAGGCTTTGTAGGAGGTACAGTCGAGATGCTTGATCATTGCCTTATAGGCATCGTCAAGCTCTTCTTTTTTGCAAATCAGAGTAGCCGTGCTTCGGTCAAATGAAAGTATCTTTTCAGAATAGGGACTGTTTTTTGGCAAACTTCCGGTGATTTCCACGCAAGATGCAAGGTCAAAATCATTTTCTCTATATTCTGTTTCGTAATTGATCACGATTCTTCTCTTGCCCACGATGGTTTTGGGCAATGATTTTTTGATTTTACAGATGTCATAAATTGCATCAGATTTGGACGCATAATTTTTGCGCACAAAAGCAACCCGCACTTCGTCTGCTTTTCTTATAAGAATATTAAACATCTTTGACTCCCCCTCTGTCAGATTTTTCCTAAGTTCTTCGATTTTTTGTAATTGCTTTTCCGTAGTTATGATAAGTTGATTCAGTTCTGCGATTTTTGAGTCAAGCTCCGCTGTGATCTTTTCATTATCGTTTGCTGTAAGCTGTGTTCTGATCTCATCTAAAGAGAAGCCAAGTTCTTTGAGTGCGATAATACGGTAACAGTCGTCAAGCTTTGATGCAGAATAATAACGATAGCCTGTAAACTTGTCGATCATATCCGGAATAAGCAAGCCTTCTGCGTCATAATAGCGCAATGTCTTAACTGAAATGTTGCATAGCTTTGATAATTCACCAATCTTATACATCGTAAAATCCTTTCACCGGAATTATATGTGGGTAAAAACAGCGCTATTTCCACCTTCCAAGTGTAGTATATCATTATAGTTAGGGGGAGAGTCAATAGGTTAGCGAAATTTTATTGAAAGATTTATTGCGCATTGGCAAAAAAATGGCGGTGCCGTGAGAGGCGCCGCCATTTTTTGTTTTTTAAGTGCTGTTTTATCGCTTTTTTGCAGCGTTTTGCTCGTTATAGTGTGCGCAAAGCAGATTCATCGCTTTGCAAAGCTTGTGGAAGTATACGAAAGGTCCTACAAGAATGAAAGAGCCCCAGAAAAACCATCCCCAGAAGGTGCCCGTGCCGAAATCGTAGTCGATGCCGCACTGCTGTAACGCCTCCTCCACCCGCACCGCGATCTGATAATGCCATACTGTCATAACGATAGAGAAGGTGAAGAGTGACAAAATGAATGCAAGGAGATAGTTCATCGTTTTGGAACCGTCTCTTTTGGGGGCGACCTTATCGAGGTCAAAGGAAAAAGGGATAAAAAACAGTACGGTGTAAATGCCCAAGGTCAAAACACTAAGGATCATCAGCTTCCACATGCTTCTGTCCGTTTTTAACTTTGCGGGGGTATAGCTTCTTTCTTCATCGTCGTATCGATATGCCATATTTTTCTCCTTTACATACGATTTTTTTGTTTTTTTCAGTATAGCATCTTTCTTCTTTTGTGTCAATATAACTCAACCAACTGTTAACTTAACGAAGGGTTAAGCTATCTAAAAACAAGTGTTTTCCTTTGTTCCCGATAACAAAAACGTCTTCCTTGGCAGTGCGCCAAAGAAAGACGTTTTGATTTAAAGATTATAATATCTTTCAAATTCTGCAGGATTGGGGATCCTTGAAAGTTCACTGCATTCAGCGCGCTTTGCCTTGATGAAGTTCTTCAGTAGCTCCTCGGGGAAGACGCCGTCGGCGGTCAGATAGTCGTGGTCGGCTTCAAGAGCGTCCAGCGCATCCTCCAAGCGTGTGGGAAGCCCCTGCAGCTTTGCCTTTTCTTCATCAGACAAGTGGAAGAGGTTGAAATCGTAGGGACCCCAGCCGTTTGCATGGGGATCGATCTTATTCTTGATACCGTCAAGACCTGCCATCAGAATTGCCGCATAGCAGAAATAGGGATTGCAGGTGGCGTCGGGATTACGAAGCTCAAAGCGACGCTTTTCAGGGCTCTTGGCATATGCGGGAATACGAATAACGGCACTTCTGTTGGAGGTGGCATATCCAACGGTTACGGGTGCTTCAAAGCCGGGAACCAGGCGTTTGAAGGAGTTGGTGGAGGGATTAGTGAGAGCACAAAGGGATGCGATGTGCTTTAAAAGTCCACCCATGAAGTAATGAGCTGTTTCGCTTAAATGAGCGTAGCCGTTATCGTCGGAGAAGACGGGCTGACCGTCCTTTAAGAGCAGCATATGCACGTGCATACCGCTTCCTGCCTCGCCGTAGATGGGCTTGGGCATAAAGGTGGCGGTTTTTCCATACTTTAACGCGGTGTTGCGAATGATATATTTGATCATCATGGTGGCGTCTGCCATATGCACCACCTCGCCCAACTGAGGCTCTATTTCGTACTGACCGGATGCTGCAACCTCGGGGTGATGATAGTTGATCTCGATGCCTGCTTCCTTCATTAGCATGCACATTTCACTTCTGCATTCAAAGGAGGTATCAAAGGGTTTGGCAATGTGATAGTTCTTCTGCTTTGGCACGATCACGCCCTGACCCTCGGTGGCGCTGTTCCAATAAGACTGGCTGGCATCCACTGTGGCAGAAAGCTCTCTGCCGCTGACCTGCCATCCTGCTTGATCGAAAAGATAAAATTCAAACTCGGGCAGGATCATCATAGTGTCTGCAACGCCGTCCTTCTTCATCTTCTCCACAGCCGCGCGCACGATGTTTCGGGGATACTGTGCAAGAGGTCTGTTTTCGGGTGTGTCGATGATCATGGCGTTGCCCGTCATAGATAAGGTGGGAATAGAGCAGAAGGGGTCAACAACCGCCGTATCGGGATCGGGAATGAAGACCATGTCGCTTTTTTCTACCACAGCATAACCGTAGTTGGAGGCATCAAAGCCAATGCCGCTTTTCATGGTGTCCTCGGAGAAATTTTCTGCAGGAATGGTCACGTGGCGGTACTGACCGTTGATGTCCACCATCTTGAAATCCACCATTTTAATGTTTTTTTCTTGAATCAGGGAAAGAATATCTGCTACGCATTTGGACATAAAAGCTTACCTCGAATTCCTTTTAGGATAGATTTTTATATGGTTTAGTATAGCACACTTTTCTCGTTTGTCAATGCGAAATTGCTTAATTCAGGGTAATTTAACAAAAAATCTGCAGAGTACTCTGCAGATTTTTGGGGTAAATATCACTCTAAAATTGTTTTAGAGAGTATCTCTGTGAAGCAGTTTTGATTCTTATCGGTTTTTAATAACATTTAAATCCTTTTATCATCTGAGATATCTGTTATTTTTCAAAAGCGTAATCACGAATCATAGATGTATCTCTCACAACAGCCCAGCAGGGATCTTCGGACAGTAATTCGACAAGCTTGTAGATTGCGTGAGCATATAAGGCATTTGAAATCAAAAATACATATTTTTTTGTTTTCGTTGCCGTGTCGGTGTAAACATCATTGATGCGGGTGTCCTTTAGTAGCCTTAAAGCCGCTGCGGTCTCATCCTCTGTGAGATTGCAAGCGTTCATAATTTCCTCAAAAGTGAATTCAGTATTATTTACCTTTGATTTTTCAAAAGCTGTCTTGTACTGATAATAAAAAACTTTTCGGAAGTTTTTATCGGTCAAATACATAAGCGTATAATCATCAGCTTGGCTTTTAATGACATTTTCACTATTGACGGCCTTATAGGTGTTGTCGATGAATGAAAAATCTTCTGTTGTAACGATCGCCCCTTGCGTATTGGAAAGACAGGCGATTCTGTTACCATTCATCAACTTTTTGCTTTGAAATTCTAACTCTAAATCCTCTTTGACCTTTATGTGATGATAGAATGTTTCGATAAGCTTTTGATTGCAGAAAGATGGAAAATCATCGGCTGAAACCGATACTTTTTCGGGTTCCTTTGCTATGCCATATAGATCATCCAATGTAATATTCAAAGCCTTTGCAATTTCGGGAAGAAGCATCACGTCGGGCATCGAAACTTCCGATTCCCATTTTGATACAGACTGATTGCTCACTCCGATCGTTGTCCCCAATTCCTCTTGGGTTAACCCTTTTGCTTTTCTATATTTTGCAATATTTTTTCCAATACTCATAACGTTTTTCCCTCCTTGATTTTGTGACTTTATTATAGCACACGTCAGGCTCAAAATGAAGATATCATTTGTCGAATTGCCGAATATTCAACATAAATAAATCGCCAAATGGTTGGAAAACGAATTCTTACGCTTATTCTTGATCTTGTGCCGCAAGCCCCGTGAGCCTTTCAAATAAAGGAAGCTCGTAGCAGGGGAAATATATACCGTACTCTTCCCCTTCGTGCATAAGGGTGAGAATATGATAGGGCTTGAAGAAGACGAAGCCCGCATCGTTTTGAGTCATTTTATACTGCTTGTATTCGCCTTTGTTGTAGTCAACGTCCTTGTTCCAGGAGGGGACGGAGATACGCTTTTTTACCGTTCTGATGCCCGTAAGGGAGGAAAGCGGCAGGGCGTGTACCGTTTCAAGATCGGTAATGCAAAGGCAGTCGTTTTGAATATAGACCTTGGCATCCAGGTTCATATATTCAAAAAAGCCGTTGCTTTTGACTTTTAACTCATCCCCTTTTTTCTTGTAGGAGAAGACGAGGATATCGGCGCTTTCAGCTCCTTCGGGCACGCCAAGCTCGTCGTAAATCGCCTTACTGTTGGCATTCAGCTCTTCTTCGGCATTTCTGACCGTGGTGTCGTCAAGCACCTCCTTCTCCTTCTTTTTTGACAGCAAAAAGAGGATGAGCCAAAGGGCGATACAAATACCTCCGATATAAAAAACCGCGGGCGCATTTTGATACGCCGTGGCAATTCCCACGTCGGGTAGCGCTTTGATGATCGCCACGGCGCAGATCGCACCCGCTATCCCGCACAGCCACTGAACGATCCGATAGGGCAGGGGCAGCTTTGCCTTTTCTTCGGTTTCAAGAGCTCTGTCAAGAGCGTCCTCCATTTTATCGGAGCGCTCCTTTGATACCCGCCCGGTCACGAATTCTTCGCCGTTGATCGCTTCGTTATCCTTGTTTTCCGTTACGTCAATACAAAATATCGGTTTCATAATTTCCTCCGTTTTTTGTATCAAGTATAGCAGACTTTTCCTTCAATTGCAATATGAATAGAACGGAAAAAGTTGAACGTTGGTTGAGTTTCAAAAAAGGTGGCTTTCTCAAATTGCAATTTGAGAAAGCCACCTTTGAAGAATCAGAGAAGATTCCTTAGTTCATCGGAAAGGTCGTAAAGCTCCTTGTTATAGACGTGCAGGATGCGGGGCTTATTTTTGCCGATGCATAAAAGATATAACTCGTCAAAAATGACAGACTCGTTATAGGCGTTTGAAAGCTCGGCATCCACCTCAAACCTTCCGTACCGCTCTAAAACGAAGTAGTAATGCACGGTTTTGCCGTATTTGCTTCGACTTGTTTCGCTGAAGCAATCCATCACCTTGTCTTCAAGGAAGAAATAGCTTTCACTTTTTACGGCGATCAGCTCCGTGACATATCGGTAAATATTCACGATGGCATAGTTGCCGAAAATAAAGGCGAAAAAGAAGGGAAGTGCCACCGATTCAAAAATACTGCCCGATTCTTCTTCACTTTGCCCCATGGCAAAAAAGTTTCCCACCGAAAAAAGAAGGGAGGGAAGGACCAACACGATAAAAAGGACGATCAAAAAGAGGATTTTCTTTCTGTTTTTCTTCAGGCGCATCTGTAAATAGTCGGTAATCAGCGCCTTGGTGACCTGTCTTTTCGTCTGTTCTTCCATCATTTCAAGACAAGTCCCTTTTCATCAGTTACAAGCTCACCGTGCCAGAAGTCTACGGTGTTCCATACCACCGTTGCACCCTTTGACCATCCGTGAAAGAACACGTCGGCGCTGTTGCCGTCCTCTCTTACGATCACGGAGCAATGACCCGCGCCAAACACGGTCTCGTTGCCCGAAAAGAGGGGCTTTTCTGCCTTTTTCCAGCAGTTTATGTCAAGGGGATCGTTGCCCACAAGCTCCAAAAGAGCAATGCAGTAGTCCTCACACCAGGAGCCCGCACCCGAAAAGCTAAGATAGGTTTTTCCTCCAAGGGTGAATACGTAGGGACCCTCGTTGATAAAGGGCGACTCGGGCGTGCCGTCAGCACCGTACTTTTCCCACTCGTATTCAGGGGTGGAGATCAGATGGCGCTTTGAGCAAAGGGTGAAGGGATCTGCCATCTCAGCAATATAGAGGTTTTGGCAGACGTTTTTATCGCCCTCCCAGCCCGACCATACGAAATAGCGCTTGCCATCGTGGGAAAAGACCGTGCCGTCAATTGCCCACTTGTCCGTATCGTCGGAGATCTTGCCGTGCATCGTATAGGGGATCAAGGGATCATTGCTGCCGTTTTCAAGAACGTACATCCGATGGTTGTGGTTGTCACCGTCGTCTGCCGCAACGTAGATATAGCACTTGCCATCGATCACGTGCAGCTCGGGCGCCCAAAGCTGCTTTGACCACATCGTGCCCGCTTCGGGAGTAAAGACCTTCACGGGCTCTGCCTTGGCAAGTCCCTCAACGTCGGGGGCGCAGATGATGGAAAGGCTGTCGCCTGCAGAGGCAAAGCAACCGTAATACTGTCCGTTATGGAAGATCACCGCAGGATCTCTTGAGGACAGCTCGTTTGTAAAAGGACGGATCTTTTTCATTTTGTACCTCGTTTTTAACCTTATATAGTGCTGTTTTATCACGTTGATATCGGTATTTTAGCACACTTGTTATGGATTGTCAATCGGTATGCCTCTAAAAAAACCGCATTCTCTTGAATGCGGTTTTTTTATTAAAAGTATGAGGGTGAGCGTGTCCTTTTATTTGTTTTTAAGGCGCTCTATTTCCTTTTTTACTTCGCGGTTGAGCTCTTCTTGCTCGCGTTCGATCTGGGCATTGTGTCGATCCAGCTCTCTCTTTACGCTTTCGTTGTGAGCACGCTGTTGTGCTAACAATTGATCGTTGTATCTCTGTGTTTCCTTACGATCAAGATCAGCCAAATAACGATCGTTCTCCATCTTCATTTGCGCGATACGTAGCTGAGTAGCACGGTCTTTTTCTCTTTCCTTGTCCATATCGACCATATGAAGCGCCTCTTTTAGAGTATCGGCACGGTCATTTTCCAAATAATCCAGAAGCTTGGTTATCGTGTAAAGATTATTATCCTTTTCGGGAATAACAGACGATCCTGTCTGTTTCATCAGATTGGCAATAGTGCTTGTGTGGGTATCAATCTGCAGATCGTAATCCGCGATCTCTTTAGTATACTCGTCAATATGCTTTTTTTGTTGGAGCTTGAATTTCTTTTCTTCTTTTGCATTGGCTTCACGGCGTGCTGTTTCGTTTGCAGCCATATTGCGTGCGTCCTCTTCTTTGGCTTTTTCTAACCGAGTATATTCATCAGCGGTGGGTCTGGGAACTCGAGAATCATCAAGGCCAGACATAATCGCAATGAGAATGGGTAATAAAACGACGATCGGCACCAATCCCACCATACCGATTGGGTTAACGGAAAACCAGGTCACAGCAGCGATCATACCTGCGATCACGGTAGCAACGATCCAAAAAACCTTAAACGTATGCCCTAACTCGGGTACGCGCGAGCAGGCCTTGGATTTTACGATAGATGCCGCAGCAACGCCGGCAAGAAGGATTGCCAATGACTGCGCACCGGCACAGAAGAGCGCAAGCACCATATTTACGATCTCTTGGAATTCTGCCACGTCTTCACGCAGGTTAAAGTTGATCAGACCCGAAAAGGTATTGTAAGCATCCATATTGCCGCCGGTCAGATTGGTAATATGGGGATAAACCGTAAGTATGATTCCGATGATCGTTGCAACGAACAATAAGAAACGAGCCACGGGGAGTTTTTTCTTTGCCGCCTTGATACAGTCTTTCTTATGACGTTGTGCAATTTCGTCGGAAATCTGCTTGGCGTTGTTTTCAGGAAGCTCGTTTTTGATCTTTATATCGGGAATATAAAGATACTTTTTTGAACTCACTCTGTCTCGTCGGTCAATAGCAGAGCCTTTTTGAGCGGCAATTCTTGTGCATTCCTCGGTAAGAGGGACGATTTTGTTCCATAGTGCTTGTTTTTGGCGCAATTCCTCAATAATAGCTTGCTTTTCCATTGTTTTAACTCCTTTATTTGTTAGTATTCAAGTGATTCACCGGGGTATGGGAAGATACAATATCGATTCAACCTGAGTGTTAAACCGATGAAGTATAGCAAGTTAATCTACCAATATTATAGCATATTCACTTTGCAAATTCAAGTGTTTTGGTCTATTTTGCTTTTTTTATGACATTTAAACGCAAAAGGGACAAAGTGACGATATTAAAATCTCTTGTTGGCTAAAAGTCTGTTTTAAGCCAACAAGAGGATATAGTATATTGTTTTAGTGTTTATAGATCATTCCGTTTTCCTGAAGTAACGCTGCGAATTCTTCATTTAAGACCCAAGCCTTTCCCATACGTATAAGATACCACTCGTCCCCCTGCTTGAAGGGCCCCGACAGCTCTATTTGCACGCGGGGATCGTCCTTCAGGTACATCCGCAGAGTAGCACTGCCTTCGCTGTCTACTTTTGATGCGTCGATAAGGCTTGGGGTCATTGCAGAGGACAGCGGAAGTGAAAGGTCGGTGCCGTCAACGGTAAACAGCGCGTCTTGAAGATCATAATCCGATCGAACGTACAATCCTTTGTTATAGAGCGTGGACTTTTGGTTGTCGCAAAAAATGAAGAGCGGCGCCTCTTCTTCAAAGGCGTAAAAATGCATATCGGGGAAGAAGGGAAACTGGGAGTGTCTGCCAAGCTCAATGACGTCCCCGTCGGCAGATGTACACACCTGAAAACGATCGTCTGCGGGATCGTAGACGTTTTCGCCGTAAAGGAGTCTTCCTTGATCGTCGTAGTCAATTTTACTCATATCCCCTTTAAAACGGTCAATGACCGCGCACGAGGGCAAAGAAAGCAAAAGGGCAAGCGATAGAATCAAACAAAGCATTTTTTTCATTGCGAATCTCCTTTATGAGTTCTTTTTTACTTACAGTATACCACTCCATCGCTCCCGTGTCAAACAACTGTCAGTTAACCTTCCCACCGGCAAAGGGAAAGTGCAGGAATTTACGCCTTGCTTAACAATTCAAGGCGGGCATAAAATGTCCGCCTTGAATGCTTCGTTGTTAATCCCACGCGGCTATAGAACCGTACGGAACGCTTTGTACAAAACGATCGTTCCCGATTACTTCCTTTAGCTCGTCTCGTTCAATAGTAGCACCGTTGCCGCTTTCATCGTATAAATAATAGATATCGTCCTTTATATAGGCATCGGGGGCAAAGATATTTGCGGTTACAATATGGCGAAGCTCATTCCACGATATAGTACCAGATGCCGGTGTCCTTCATCCGATCAGAGATCTTTCCGAGCGTCAGTCCGGAGGCTAAAAACTCGTTTTCCAAATAATTCTCAAAATCCGATCCGTAAAATATAGTGTCGATAGGTTGAGAAAAGGAAACGATGGGCATATGATCCATACCGTCAAAGAAGCACCGATGTCCGTAAAAGGGAATCAGACGGGGACTGCCGTTTAACTGATCCAATATAGCTCCGCGCAGCGAGTCGGTGTCGTAACAGCCTTTGGTAGTTTTGCGGAGCATCGCAGATAAGGTTTCGCCGTTATTATCAAGGTCAAACAGAAATGCATCGCGGATCCCTTTTTGAAAGTCTTGAAATGCCGCCAGATTTTTGGCTGATAAATCGTTGTACCGAAAGAATCTTGATCCCGTCGGATAGGCGTAGGATAGAAAGTCGGCTATTTCCTTTGGAAAACGAAAGCCGAAGGTGCGCTCAATCTCACGGATTTCGCTTGGAGTCAGTCCGTCCGTAAAGGGGACGCCTGATGCCTTGAGCCGTTCAACCATTCGCTCTATATCAAAGGAGGAAAAATCAAACAGCTCGTCCATCGAAATATGAAAGAGCTGCGCGATCTGAGGGAGCATTTCCACATCGGGATAGCTCTCACCGTTTTCCCACTTGCTGACCGCAGCCTTGCTTACGCCAAGTATAGCGGCAAGCTCTTCTTGCGTAAACTCCCACTCCCTTCTTTTTGCTTTGATCTTCTCTCCGATTTTCAGATTTGACATAATATGATTCCTCCGAAAGAGTAATTGTTATGCTTATGAAACCACTTGTGCAATTAAAATGCGTCTTCTTTTCCGATCAAGCCCATATCCAACTGTTCATTGATCATTGTGCGTATATATTTTTGATCTTTAATATTGTAGTTCCAGACTTTTTCTCGACAAACAAAGTGTTTATTCGGTTTGTTGTCGATGATGGCTTTACCATCGGCAATTCGTACACTTACACCATCCATCACAACGCCGGGGTGAATGTATTTTTGAATGATATAAGGAAAATCCTCTTCTCTTGAGATTACTTGAACACGGACTTCCCATAAATTCTCAAACTTGTCTTCAGCATAATGACCGCAATTACAAACCTCGCATTTTTTAACAATGCAGTGATCCAGAATTCTACGATTAATATTGTCAAGTGAAAATCCGAAGCAGTATTCAGTAACGATTTCAATCGGCTTATATTCCAAGGTGTATTCAAACAGTTCGTCCATCGACATATGAAAGAGCTGCGCGATCTGAGGGAGCATTTCCATGTCGGGATAGCTCTCACCGTTTTCCCACTTGCTGACCGCAGCCTTGCTTACGCCAAGTATAGCGGCAAGCTCTTCTTGCGTAAACTCCCGCTCCCTTCTTTTGGCCTTGATCTTCTCTCCGATTTTCAGATTTGACATATCAACACCCTCCCGAACTGACTTTCTTTAAACCGATTACAGTATACCATATCCCTGCAAAAATGTAAAGCGAATGTTACTAAACACTGTTAACCGTTAGTTGATTATTGAAAAAGCACGCTTGAATATAATGCATAACGAAAATTCTGAAAAACAGTTGCAAATCGACGTAAAAAAGTGTAAACTATACGTAGTTGTGTACCGTTGCACAGAACATACAGGAGAAAAGCGTATGAAGGAATACATTGCCCACAAAACTGAAAACGAAGTTCAAACCGTTAAGGAGCATCTGGAAGGCACCGCAAACCTGAGCGCGTCCTTTGCCGCCGCCTTCGGTGCGGAGGAGCTTGGAAGACTGTGCGGGTTGGCTCATGACATCGGCAAATATTCGGAGGGCTTTCAGCGGCGTATTATGGAGGATGGCCCCAAGGTAGACCACGCTTCGGCAGGCGCAATCGAATGCTGCCAGCGCAAACAAGACATTGCCGCCATGTGCGTGATGGGGCATCACGGCGGGCTTATGAACCTGGGTGGCAGGGATGATCTGGAGGATGCCGATAGCTTTTGCGGTAGAATGAATCGGTATAAAGGATCAAAAAGATATGCTTATGATGCGTGGAAGCAGGAGGTAAAGCTTCCGTCTGTTGACGCCCCCTCTGTGGAGTGGAAGCACTGGGTGTTTTATACCCGTATGCTCTATTCCTGCCTTGTGGATGCGGACTTTCTGGATACGGCTGCTTTTATGGGAGAAAAACGGGATCACGTCGTTGCAAAGTGGAACGAGCTAAACCACCGCTTGGATGAATATACTTGCGGATGGTATCCACCCAAGGGAGAACTCAATCGCATTCGTTGCGCTATCCTTGACACCTGCAGGTCGCAGGGCGAGACGGGGGAGGGATCACTTTTTACTTTGACCGTTCCCACGGGTGGCGGCAAGACCGTCTCCTCTTTGGCATTCGCCCTACGTCATGCAAAAGCGGCAGGGAAGGACCGCGTCATCTACGTGATTCCCTACACCTCCATCATCGAGCAGACCGCCGCCGAGTTTCGAAAGATTCTTGGGCAGGATGTCGTGCTGGAGCATCACAGCGGGATCGTCTACGATGACGGCGAGGGAGAAAATCCCGATGCAAGACAAAAACGAATGAAATACGCTTCCGAAAACTGGGACATGCCCGTGGTTGTAACTACTGCGGTACAGTTTTTTGAGTCACTGTACGATCATCGCCCTTCCGCTTGCCGCAAGCTTCACAACATTGCCAACAGCGTGGTGATCTTTGATGAGGCACAGATGCTCCCGCTCCCCTATCTGAAGCCATGTGTCTATGCGATCTCCGAACTGACAAGAGCATACAACGTGACTGCAATCCTCTGTACGGCAACCCAACCGGCGCTTGGCACATTATTTGAGAAGTATTTGAATGAAACGCCCCAGGAAATCTGCCCGCATCAGCTACGGGAGGATAAGATTTTCAAGCGTGTCACTTTCCATAGGAGCGGAAAGCTGACAAAGCATGAACTGGCCGAGGGCTTGAATCAACACCCGCAGGTTCTCTGCATCGTCAATTCCCGTGCCGCGGCTCAGGAGCTTTATGGGCTGCTGGACGAGGAAGGGCGGTACCATCTGTCTACCCTTATGCCACCGGCGGAGAGACAAGAGAAGCTGAAGAGCATTCGAGAGCGTCTTAAGCAGGGACTTACCTGCCGCGTGATTTCTACGTCTTTGATCGAGGCAGGAGTGGACGTGGACTTTCCTACGGTGTACCGCGAAATGGCAGGATTGGACTCCATCCTGCAGGCAGCAGGACGGTGCAACCGCAACGGAGAAAGACCGCGGGCGGAAAGCCACGTGCAGGTGTTCGAGTCGGAATGGAGGACCCCGCCTATATTGGATGTCGCGATCGGTGCATGTCAGTCGGTATGGGACGGAACGTCTGATCCATCGGAGGAGTCGATCATACACCACTACTTTGGAGAATATCTCTTTCTGAAGGGAGAAGAGGCGCAGGATGCCAAGTCCATCATGTCTATGATGAGCAAGTGTACGTTACCTTTTAAGGATATTGCCCGTGCATTCAAATTGATCGATTCGGGGGCGGTTACGGTTTACGTTCCAACCGAGGAGTCCCGCTCTCTCATCGATCAGTACCGCAGCGGGATGATCGACCGTGCCTTGATGCGCAAGCTGGGACGATATGGCGTGACGGTATATCCAAACCGTCTGAAAGACTTGCTTAACGCAGGAGACGTGGAGAATCTGGGCGGCGAGGTGTACGTGCTGCTGAATGAACAGATGTATTGTGAGGAGACGGGGCTTTCTCTGAACGTTGAGCTTGGAAAAGCAATTATTTGCTAATTAAGAGGAGCACCCCCGCAATGCGGAGGTGCTCTTCTTGGTCAACAAATATCATATTACTATTTCAATCCACATTTGCCAAGCAAATGACGAAAGGATTATACCATATACGCGCAAAAAAATCAATAGAAATTTTTTTAGACGTTATTTACGATACTGATTCTTCGTCAAATATCATTTTACTGAACAAAAAACAAGTATTGACAAAGTGGTTGTAAAGTATTATAATAAAATTACCGATTTGAAAATCGAAGAAATATGAAAGGAGTGATCCAAATTTGTCTATCAAGTTAGAGGTTTGGGGCGATTACGCCTTGTTCACCCGTCCCGAAATGAAGACCGAGCGCGTTAGCTACGATGTTATGACCCCTTCCGCTGCAAGGGGAATACTGGAAGCCATCTTCTGGCATCCGGGACTCGTGTATAGGATCGATCGAATCTACGTATGCGCTCCGATCCGCTTTGCCAACATTCGGCGCAATGAGGTCAAGTCTACCGTTAGCGCACGGAGTGCCAAGCTTGTTATGGACAGTGGGCAAGGAGAACTGTACATCTCTACGTCGGATGATATTCAACAGCGAGCTGCTATGATTCTGCGAAACGTCCACTATGTTATTGAAGCCCACTTTGACATGACCGATAGAGCAGCGCCGAGCGACAACCCGGGAAAATTCTGCGATATCATCAGACGACGTGTGGAAAAAGGCGGTTTTTATCATCAGCCATATTTTGGGACCAGAGAGTTCCCTGTTTTCTTTGCTCCCTGCCATGAGATCCCGTCCTGTCCTGAAGAACTGAAGGGAAGGCGTGATCTGGGATATATGCTGTTTGATATGGATTACACGCATAGGGAGGACGTTCGTCCGCTCTTTTTCCGTGCAGTTCTGGAGAATGGCGTGTTGCGGGTTCCGTCCCGTGATTCGGGGGAGGTGATAGGATGATCCTGCAAGCATTGGTGGAATTTTATGAGAGTATGGCTGCGGGAGGTAAAATGCCGCCCTTTGGTTGGATGCAGGTGCCGATCTCTTATATCCTCGATATCGATCGGGAAGGAAATCTGATCCGGGCAATCCATACTATAAGTGAGGTGAGAATTGGTAAAAAGATGGTTCTCAAGCCTGTATCCCGTATGTGTCCCGCACAAGTATCTCGTACTGTAGGCGTAAAGTCCAATTTTCTTTGCGACCATTCAGGGTATATGTTGGGGGTGGACAATAAAGGAAAGCCCAAACGCACGAAAGAATGCTTTGACTGTTGTCGAGAATTGCATCACACCATTTTGGATGACGTTGACTCTTACGTAGCGCGGGCAATACTCGAATTTTTTGATCGATGGGAGCCTGAGATGACAAGGGATCATCCTGCATTGAAGGATAGATTTGACGATGTGATCTCAGGTGTCAACCTGCTGTTCCGCTGTGACGGATGTCTTGCCTCGGAGGATCGTGCGATCAAGGAGGCGTGGGATCGGTATTATGGAGGGAAAGGTGAGGATGAGGGCTATTGCTTGGTTACGGGCAAATACGGTGCGGTCGAGCGGACACATCCACAGATTCGTGGTTTTGTTGGCGCCCAATCTTCAGGTGCAGCGTTGGTTTCTTTCAACGCTCCCGCATTTGCGTCTTACGGGAAAGAGCAGAATTTGAATGCTCCCACGGGGAAATATGCTTCGTTTGCTTATACCTCCGCAATCAATTATCTAATTAAAGATGCCGATCGCCACATTCGTGTCGGAGAGACAACGGTGCTTTTTTGGATGAACGGTGAAAATACGGCAGGAGAGCAACTTGTGGGCTTTATTTTCGATGATGACCCTCCAGCAAATTACACGAAGGATGAATTATGGGAAAAGATCAGGACGCTGTCCAAAGGCATCCCCGTGGAACTTGACGGAACGAGAGTAGACCCCGAACGACCCTTTTATATTTTGGGTCTATCTCCTAATGCAGCACGACTTTCGGTTCGTTTTTTCTATCAGAACTCTTTCGGTTCCTTTCTTAAAAATGTGTGTTCACATCAGGAGCGTTTGCGGATTGTCAGACCTTCTTATGATCTCTATGAGACGATCCCGATTTGGAAACTGCTTGATGAAACTGTAAACCAGAAGTCAAAGGATAAACTACCGTCACCGCATATGGCGGGAGATGTGCTACGGTCGATCTTGACCGACACCCCGTATCCTGCGTCGCTTTTGAACGGAGTAAACCTGAGAATACGTGCCAATCGAGAAATTACACGCGGTCGCGCTGCGATCATTAAAGCCTATTATTTGAAAAATGCACATCCCAATGTGCCAAAGGAGGTATTGACGATGTCCCTGAATCGGGATTCCAACAACGTTCCATATTGTCTTGGACGTTTGTTTGCAATTTTAGAAAAGCTTCAGAATGATGCAAACGGAGCATCTACTGTAAAGGATCACTATTTCGTTTCTGCTGCGGCGACCCCCGCGTCTATCTTCACTATCTTGCTCCGGCTGTCGAAAAGCCACTTGAAAAAGCTGAAGGGGTCGGATAAGGATTGGCTGGCACCTTATTATGAAAGAATGATCCGTGAGATCATGGACAAGTTCGGAGAAACGCTCCCTGCTCGTTTGACTCTTGCCGAGCAAGGCTCGTTTCAGTTAGGTTACTATCATCAAAATATTGCTTTGTATCAAAAGAAGGAGGATCAGGAAAATGTCTGATATCATTAAGAATCGCTACGAGTTCGTTATTCTGTTCGATGTGGAGAACGGAAATCCCAACGGTGATCCCGATGCGGGAAATATGCCACGTGTAGATCCCGAGACCGGTCTGGGGATTGTGACGGACGTTTGTCTTAAGCGTAAGATCCGCAACTTTGTAGAGGCGGTTAAGGAGAATGAACCCGGCTACAAAATCTACATCAAAGAAAACGCGCCCTTGAACACAAGCGACAAGCAGGCATATCTGGCTCTGGGGGTGGACGAGAAGAAGGTCAAGGAAGCCAAAAGGAACGATCCGGATTTGGACTTAAAGGTGCGTGATTGGATGTGTAAGAACTATTTTGACATACGTACCTTTGGTGCAGTTATGACCACCTTTGTGAAGGATGCTTTGAATTGCGGTCAGGTGCGCGGTCCCGTACAGTTTGGCTTTGCTCGTAGCGTTGAGCCGATCTCCCAGCAAGAGATGACCATCACTCGTGTTGCCATCACAACTGAGGAGGATGCTGCCAATAAGAATACCGAAATGGGCCGCAAGTATATCGTCCCCTATGGTCTATACCGTTGCGAGGGCTTTGTTTCAGCCAATCTTGCGCGCAAGACCACGGGATTCTCTGAGGAGGATTTGGCTTTGCTCTGGCAGGCGATCATCAATATGTTCGAATTTGACAGATCTGCCGCGCGGGGTAAGATGGCTGTCAGAGAACTGATCGTCTTCAAGCACGATAGCGAATTCGGCAATGCTCCTGCCCACAAGCTCTTCGATTTGGTCAAGGTTGCTCGCAAGAATGACAACGGTCTGCCTGCTCGCGCCTACACCGATTACGAGGTCAGCGTGAACGAGGATGCGCTCCCCTCCGGCGTGACCTGTACCCGAATGATCTGATGGAATACAGGGAAGAGGAGTGGCTCCAGCTTTCGGGGCTTCAGCATTTTTCCTTTTGCCGCAGACAATGGGCTTTGATCCACGTTGAACAACTCTGGGCGGAAAATTTGCGCACGGTGGAGGGGAATCTCCTCCACCAAAAGGCGCACGACAGCACCGATCGGGAAAGTCGCGGAGATTTGTATATACTGCGAGGTGTCAATATCCAATCCCGTGAGTTGGGTGTTTCGGGGCAGTGTGACGTGATTGAATTTCACCGTTGTCAGGAAGGAGTTCCACTACAAGCAAAGGAAGGTTTGTGGCAGCCCTATCCGGTGGAATACAAGCGAGGTCATTCCAAGGAAAACGATGCCGACCGCCTCCAGCTTTGCGGACAGGCTATGTGTCTTGAGGAAATGCTGTCCTGCGAGATCAAGCGCGGTGCTTTGTTCTACGGAGAGACCCGCCGGCGCGAGGAGGTGATCTTCACTGCCGAGCTGCGTAGCCGGGTGCGGGAATGTCTTTCGGAAATGCACGATTATCTCAAGCGCGGCCGTACGCCTCGGGTTAAGCCCTTTAAAGGGTGTAACGCCTGTTCTATGGCTGAATATTGCCTGCCCGGGATGCTCAGGAAAAGGCGGGTAGGTGATTATCTGGACAGATTTATGGAGGAAGCCATAAGGGAAGGTGAAGATGTCGGATCAATCAAAGAAGGGAGAGGGGACGAATGAAGCAACTGTTGAATACTCTGTTCGTAACCAGCGAGGACGTCTATCTGGCGTTGGACGGAGAGAATGTAGTAGCTAAGCGTGGCGATGATATTGTGGCACGCTATCCCTTGCATACTTTGCAGGAGATCATCACTTTTTCCTATGCAGGAGCCTCTCCTGCCTTGATGGGTGCTTGCGCGGATAAAAGGATCGGACTGGCGTTTTGCACCCCTCGTGGCAGATTTCTGGCGCGTGTAAGCGGAGAGAACAACGGGAACGTGTTGCTCCGCCGCAAGCAATACCGGGAAGCAGACGACGACCGATCGTCCTGTCTTGTTGCGCGCAATATGATCTTCGGAAAGTTATATAACTCAGCTCACAGTATCGCTCGAACCTGCAGAGACAACGGAATGCGCGTGGATGTCTGTACCCTACGGAACGCCGAAAACATCCTGAAGGACCTTTACCCTAAAGTCCGTGACTGTACGGATACTGAGACGTTGCGCGGTCTGGAGGGAGTGGGAGCTACGGCATATTTCGGTGTGCTGGATCATATGATCCTGGGGCAAAAGGACGCTTTTTCTTTCAACCAACGCAGCCGCCGTCCGCCACTCGACCCCGTCAACGCTATGCTGTCCTTTGCCTACAGCCTTTTGGCTCACGATTGCGCGTCGGCATTGGAGAGCGTCGGTCTGGACGCCTACGTTGGTTTCCTGCACAAGGACAGACCGGGCAGAAGCTCGCTTGCATTGGATCTTATGGAGGAGTTGCGACCGTGTATGGCAGACCGATTCGTGTTGACCCTTATCAACAATCGAGTTTTGTCCGAAAAGAGTTTTGAGTATCAGGAATCAGGAGCGGTTCTATTGACAGATGCAGGCAGAAAAACGTTTCTGAAGCAGTGGCAGGAGCGAAAAAAGGAGAAAATTACCCATCCTTATCTTGAAGAAAAGATGGCTTGGGGGATGATCCCATATGCTCAGGCACTCCTGCTTGCCCGATACCTACGAGGGGATCTGGACGAATACCCACCGTTTTTGTGGAAGTGAGGATGAATGATGCTGGTACTCATAACATATGACGTCAACACCGAAACACCGCAAGGAAAAAAACGTCTGCGGCAGATCGCCAAGCAGTGTGTGAATTACGGTCAGCGCGTGCAGAATTCAGTTTTTGAATGTAAGCTGGACGCCGCACAGTGCCGTCTCCTGCAAGCTAAATTGGTATCCCTGATGGATGAGGAGACCGACAGCCTACGGTTTTATTATCTCGGAAATAAATACGAGAACAAGATCGAGCATTTTGGTTGCAAGGAGACCTATCTGCCTGATGACCCTATGATCATTTAGTTTTATTCGTGTGCGAAGCCATAGTGTACAGAGATCTATGGGAGGTTCGCGCGCCAAATACACAGTTGTTTCGATAAAAAATTCCGAAACGAAGGAGTTTTTTAAACGAAATGTGTGAAAAATGTGTTATATACACAAAACGAAAACCCACTTTTTTGTGAGTTTTTGCTGTCACCCCCCCTCGCGGGGGGTGTGGATTGAAATCGATCCTGTCAATGCAAGCACGCCCAACGTGGAAGTCACCCCCCCTCGCGGGGGGTGTGGATTGAAATACTTGCAAAAAATGTTGTTTGGGGAAGCAGCCCGGTCACCCCCCCTCGCGGGGGGTGTGGATTGAAATTTGGTCGTTGAAGGTGCACGCCACCCTTGAAGAGTCACCCCCCCTCGCGGGGGGTGTGGATTGAAATCTCGGGATCAACAACATTCTCGCCGAAAAGAAGGAACGTCACCCCCCCTCGCGGGGGGTGTGGATTGAAATTACGTATTTTATCAACGTCAACCCCGTCGCTTTGACGTCACCCCCCCTCGCGGGGGGTGTGGATTGAAATCCGTCCTACGCTAAAAAGTGTGGTATTTATCATGTCCCCCCCCCTCGCGGGGGGTGTGGATTGAAATACCGATCGCCTCCTCCAGCTCCTTGAGCTCAGGCGTCACCCCCCTCGCGGGG
>JAFTVG010000030.1 GCA_017465885.1 Clostridia bacterium
GTGAAAGACAACTATGGCTATGACGGGGAAATGAAAACGCTTCACTTGATAAAAACGGATGACGGCTGGCGCGTCGACGGAGGCACCTTCTGGGAGCTTGATTTTGCAGACTATGAGTATACTCCCCCCAAGGCAGGCGACCCCACCGCCGCCTACGCCCTGATCTTCACCCTTGCTGCCCTTCCGCTTGCAGGTCTTGGCGTGGCAGAGTGGAAAAGACGACGCAGGGCGGTATAAAGGCGACGCGCAGAGCGGTTTGAAAAGAAAAAAGCCGAAAAACGAAAACAAAACCAAAACTTAAATCAAAACAAAAAACGAAACTAAACCGAAAGGAGCGAAGCTTATGCTTAAAAGAACAATATCTTTGATTCTTGCCCTGCTTCTTTGCGAGGCAGCCCTTGCCCTCGCCCCTTTGACCGCAAGCGGGGAAGAGGCGCCTGATCTTTGGCAAATGAAGGATGCTTTTGATGCTACGGATGACTTTTACCCCTATCGGTATTACGTGCATCCTGCTCTGTCAAATTGGCCGTTTGTGCTACTTTATGTGGAGGGTATCGGCGTGGAGCTTCGTATGGCAACCCAAGAAGAAAAGGAGTTTGCCGTGGGTGTTGTGGGCGGATACGCAATTGTGTATGACGAATACGTTTCATTTTGCAAAAGCACGATGCTTGACGATGTTGAAACAGGGCGTTTTTTGGACTGTGCTTTGCTGCATTTGGTGAGAGCGTTAGACGTTAGCAAGGAGCAACTGATCGATGCCAATGAAAAAATGAGGACGGACCCCAAAGCTATCAGACCATTATTCACCATGTTTACAGATGTGGAGTTTGATGCTTTCTATGAAAGAATCAAGAAGGATATAGAAGATAGCGTTCTTCCCCAATTCTTTATAGAGGCACTTTGCACCGAGGATTTCGTTGAGGCACAGAATCTCTTGTGTACGAACGGTGTTTTTCTTGAGGATGGAACGTATATAACGAATTTGTTTGGCGATGGACGAGATCTTGAAATCGGAGGCGTGGATAATAGATATTTCTCTGTGGAAGATCTGATTTCCGGAGGGATTCAAACGACAGCTTTCAGGCGGTATCTTAGCTCAACCTACGGAGTGTGGGAGAAAGCGTGGATCAGCGAGTATGGCTATGACAGCGTTCAGATGGAAGCAAAATGGGAGAAACTAAATGCCTATTTAACGGAACACCCTCCGCAGACCGGCGACGGCACTGCCGTCTACGCCCTGATCTTCACCCTTGCCGCCCTGCCGCTTGCAGGATTTGGGGTGTATGAGTGGAAAAAACGACGCAGGGCGGTATAAAAGACGACGCGCAGGACGGTGTGACGGTTTATACCGCGAGGTTTTAAACCGTTGATCGAACCTGCCCCCGAAGTTTTAAAAAGCCCCGAAGTTTTAAAAAGCCCCCGAGCCTGCACCCGCAGGCTCGGGGAAGAGCGGGACGATGAAAGAAAAATAAAATGAAAGACAGAAAGGAGTCCTTGAAATGAAAAAAACACTCAAAAGGGCGCTGACAGCGCTGATCGCGGCGGCACTTCTCCTTTCCTGCCTGCCTCTTGGCACCCTTGCCGACACCGAGAGCGAATACGACCGCCTGTGGGAAGAGAAAAGCAATATGGGAATCATTTTCGACTATTGCAATCATAGTGAAGAGAGCAGATTGGGCTCGCGGTTTTACTTGCCTCCCACGACTGTGTTGCTTTATACCGAGCACGCAAAGGACTTCACCTTTGGTGTTATTGGCGAGGATTTCGAAGCTACCGAGATGGGTGACTACGTCACGTACGGGAGTGTTGTGTGTGCGTTTGGCTTCGGGGACGGGAAACGTCTTTACGTCAAGGAGCTTGTTGAAATAGGAAAAAGCTGCTATCAGGGATACGGGATAGAGGTTTATCCGCCACTATACTATTTTGTTCGAGCATTTGATATAGACAAAGAAGAATTAAAGCAGGCATATACAAAAATGAAGACCGATCCGGAATCTATTCGTGAGCTGCTTTCCTGCTTGAGTGATGAGGAATTTGAGCGGGCGGTAAGCGTGTCGGGCTATGGCGACATAAATCATCCGGATTGGGTTTTTGACGCCTTGTATTTGGACGACGAGGAAGAGGCACGCGCCTTGCTTTGCCGTTGTTGCTGTACCTATATTGACGGTGAATTCTTCTGGGATGATGACATCTTGTGGGGAAAATATACATTGGAAGAGTTGCAGGAAAAGGGCATTTTGACAAGATCCTTCAGGTGCTTCGTTAAGACTGCAAGAGCGCATCATGCATACGAGTATGAGCCGCCCATGCTTTCACAGCTTGAAGCCTACCTTGCTGAAAACCCCGAAAACGACCCGCCTAAGACCGGCGACGGCACCGTCGCATACGCTCTGATCTTTACCCTTGCCGCTCTGCCGCTTGCGGGATTTGGGGTGTATGAGTGGAAAAAGCGGCGCAGGGCCATCTGACAAAGTCGGTTCTTTGACAGCGGGCTGTTTGACTGTTGGCGTTCGGGAAAGCAGAAAGTGACGGTTGCTGTAAAGCAGGGATCGGTACGATCGGATCGCAGTAACCATAAAATGAATACAAAACGCAAAGAAAAGGTGCGGAGGCTTGCTTGATCGGCAGGCGCTCCGCCCTTTTTAAAAAAAAGGGGGCAAATCGTCAAAAAAACACTTTACAAAAAGTTTTTTTTGGTGTATACTGATGGTGTATGAGATATAAAAAGGCGATGATCGGAAAAAATCCGCAGTTTTCCCGGACAGAGAAAGCGCTCCACGGGCTGAAAGGGCGTTTACGGGATGAAAAACGGCGGGCTGTGCGTCCGTGAGCCGAAAAGCTGAGCGTTTCTTGCCGTGCGGGGGACGGGTAGGCTCTTCCGTATGCTCTGCGTTAAAGGGTCAACGAGTGAGAAAGCAAAGTGGAACCGCGGCAAGCCGCCTTTGACCCCGAGGAAGGGGAAAAAGGGCGGATTTTTTGTTTTTTGCGCAAAGCGGCTTTGCTGTAGAGGGGATCTGCCGAGGGGTCAAGTCCAAAGGAGTGCTTTTATGAGGATCAAGATCAAATTTGACGAAAAAGAATATTTTATCCCGCTCCCCGACAAAAAGAGGGTGCAGGGCGCTGCAAAGACCTGCAAAACGGTGGTCAGCGAGGGGGTCTCTCAGCTTAAAAGCGACGTGAAGACAGTGCGCGAGCGCGACCCTGCCGCCACCTCCGATATGGAGGTGCTTACTCTTTACTCGGGCATCCACGCCACCCTTGCCTACAGGGCGGCAAACGCTCTTTCAAGAAAGGGTCTGACCTTTCCTGCAAGATGCATCAGCCAGGGCACCAAGATGATCACCGGCATTGAGATCCATCCCGGTGCCACCATCGGCAAGGATCTGTTCATCGACCACGGAAGCGGAGTGGTCATCGGCGAGACCGCCATCATCGGCGACGGCTGTACCATCTATCAGGGGGTAACCCTGGGCGGTACGGGCAAGGACGTGGGCAAGCGTCACCCCACCCTTGGCAACAACGTGATGGTGGGGGCGGGCGCCAAGGTGCTGGGCCCCGTGAACATCGGCAACAACACAAAGATTGCCGCGGGCGCGGTGGTTCTGACTGACATTCCCGACAATTGCACCGCTGTGGGCATTCCCGCGCGGATCGTGAAGAGGGATAACGTCAGGGTGGATGCCGACCTGGACCAGATCCACGTTCCCGACCCCGTGGAAAGGGAATTTGCCCGTATCCGCGCCGAGATCGAGGAGCTGAAAAAAGAGCGTGACGGCGCAAAGACCGAAAAAGAATAAACTGAAGAAAGAAAAGCAACGAGGAGAAAAGATATGCTGAAATTATACAATTCCGCAACCAGAACCAAGGACGAATTCGTTCCCAACGACCCCAAGCTGGTGACCATGTACACCTGCGGTCCCACCGTTTACCACTACGCCCACATCGGCAACCTGCGCAGCTACATCATGGAGGATATCCTTGACAGATACATCCGCTATATGGGCTATCCCTTAAAGCGGGTGATGAACATCACCGACGTGGGACATCTGTCCTCCGACGCCGACACGGGCGAGGACAAGATGTTAAAGGGTGCAAAGAGAGAGCAGAAGAGCGTTTTAGAGATCGCCAAGTTTTACACCGACGCCTTTTTTGAGGACTGCAAGAAGTTAAACATCCGCCGTCCCGAGGTGGTGGAGCCTGCGACCCGTTGCATCGGAGAATTCATCAAGGTCATCAAGTCTCTTCTTGAAAAGGGCTATGCCTACGAGGCGGGCGGAAATATCTATTTCGACACCTCAAAGCTGGAGAAATACTACGTCTTCAACGATTTTGAGGAGGAGGATCTGGCAGTCGGCGTCCGCGAGGGCGTTGAGGAGGACGGCAACAAGAGAAACAAGGCAGACTTCGTTTTGTGGTTCACCAAGAGCAAGTTTGACGATCAGGAGCTGAAGTGGAACTCTCCTTGGGGCGTGGGCTACCCCGGCTGGCACATCGAATGCTCTTGCATTTCCATGAAGCATTTGGGTCCAAAGCTTGACATCCACTGCGGCGGTATTGACAACGCCTTCCCCCACCACACCAACGAGATCGCCCAGAGCGAGGCGTATCTGGGACACAAGTGGTGCAACCACTGGATGCACGTTCACCACCTGAACACCAATTCGGGCAAGATGAGCAAGAGCTCGGGAGAGTTCCTCACCGTTTCTCTTCTTGAGAGCAAGGGCTACGATCCTCTGGTCTATCGCTTCTTCTGCCTGCAGTCCCACTATCGTAAAGGTCTGGTCTTTTCTTACGAGAATCTTGACAACGCCGTGGCTGCCTTTGACAAGCTCGTTGCCCGCACCGCACAGCTTGTTTCCTCCGAGCAGGGTGCCGTAGAGGAGGAAAAGCTTGCTGCAATGAAGGCTGCCTTCAGAGAGGCAATGGATAACGATCTGAATACCTCTCTTGCCGTGACCGCTCTTTACGACGCCTTGAAGGCAGACGCTACCCCTGCCACCAAGCTTGCCGCCGTTGCCGATTTTGACACCGTCCTCTGCCTTGACCTGATCAAGAAGGCGGAAAAGAAGGCAAACGAGGTGCAGTACGATGAAAGCGATCCCTTTATTGCCGAGATCCTTGAAGCCATCAAGAATAGGGCGCAGGCAAAGAAGGAAAAGAACTACGCCGAGGCAGACCGCATCAGAGGCGAGCTGCTTGCCAAGGGCGTGGAGCTGACCGACACCAAGGAGGGTACCACCTTCAAGCTTTTATAAGCGGCGGCGCACCCTTTTTGACGGACGAAAAAGAAAGAATGTAAAAAAACTGTGAATTGATAAAAAAGGTGTTTACTTTTTAAAAGATTTGTGGTAAAATACTCTTTGCCTGCCGAAATGGCAGAGTAACGGATGCAAGGTATGCGGATCTGAGCGTTTTTAAAACGGTCTTCACCCACCGCGCACGTTGTATACCGAAAAATTTTATGAGGTGAAAAATGATTACCAAGGAAGAAAAGCAGGCTCTTATCGAGCAGTACGCAACCCATCCCGGCGACACCGGCTCGCCCGAGGTTCAGATCGCAGTTCTGACCTACCGCATCAACCAGCTCACCGAGCACCTGAAGGTGAACCAGAAGGACCACCACAGCCGCCGCGGTATGCTGAAGATGGTTGGTCACAGAAGAAATCTGCTGGGCTACCTGCAGAAGAAGGATATCGAGAGATATCGTGCAATCATTGCAAAGCTGAACATCAGAAAGTAATATTTCCGGCACGGGGGTGCGACAGACGAGAAGTCAGTTGCACCCCATCATACTGCAAAAACGGCAAAAGGGAAGAGGGTGCTTCGGTATGCCGTTTGGCAGCAGGTCCTCCGAATGAAAAAAAGGACGGAGGGCAGGCAACCCTGCACGCGGGCTTTAGCAGTTAAAAAGAGGCTTTGGCAGGCTCGAAGCGGCTTTTTAAGTGCTAAAACCGCAGGCGTTATTGCGATAGCAACAAGAGAAAAAAGAAAAAGAGAAATTGTGAAAACGAAAGGAATGAAGAACAATGGTTACTTCCAAGCAGCTTGAATTCACCGGTGTCAAGGCGTATGAAACCACTTTGGCAGGCAGAACCCTTCGCGTGGAGACCGGCAAGATGGCAGGTCTTGCAAACGGCTCTTGCCTGATCAGCTACGGCGACACCACCATCCTTGCCACCGCCACCGCTTCCGCGAAGCCCCGCGACGGCATCGATTTCCTCCCCCTGTCCGTTGATTTTGACGAAAAGATGTACGCTGTGGGCAAGATCCCCGGCGGCTACCTGCGCAGAGAGGGCAAGCCCTCCGAAAAGGCAGTGCTGACCTCCCGCGTGATCGACAGACCTATCCGTCCCCTCTTCCCCAAGGACTTGAGAAACGACGTGGCTCTTGGTCTGACCGTGATGAGCGTGGACTATGACTGCGCTCCCGAGATCGTTGGTATGATCGGCGCTTCCATCGCGCTGTCTATCTCCGATATTCCCTGGAACGGCCCCATCGCAGGCGTTCAGATCGGTCTTTGCGAGGGCGAGCTGGTTGTAAACCCCACCTCCGCTCAGAGAAAGGTAAGCGATCTGCAGCTGACCGTTGCAGGATCTCTTGAGAAGGTGGTCATGATCGAGGCAGGTGCCAACGAAGTGCCCGACGACATCGTATACGACGGCATCATGATGGCTCACGAGGAGATCAAGAAGCTGTGCGCATTCATCAACGGCATCGTTGCCGAGATCGGCAAGGAGAAGTTTGCATACCCCTCTTGCGAGCTGGATCACGATATGTTTGACGAGATCTTCGCTTACTGCGAGGAGGCTGTGATGGACGCAATGGACACCGACGACAAGAACGTCAGAGACGCCAAGATGCAGCCCATCATCGACGATATCGAGGAGAAGTTCTCCGAGAAGTATCCCGAAGTGCCCGCTATTATGGGCGAGCTGATCTACAAGATCCAGAAGAAGATCGTAAGACGCTGGCTGCTGGTTGACAAGAAGAGAGTTGACGGCAGAAGAATGGACGAGATCAGACCTCTTGACGCACAGGTCGACCTGCTGCCCAGAGTTCACGGCTCGGGTATGTTCACCAGAGGTCAGACTCAGGTGCTCTCGGTTGCGACCCTGGGTACTCTGGGCGATGCACAGGAGCTGGACACCATCGACGAAGAGACCGAAAAGAGATATATGCACCACTACAATATGCCCGGCTTCTCGGTAGGTGAGGCAAAGGCACTCCGTTCTCCCGGCAGACGTGAGATCGGTCACGGTGCACTGGCTGAAAGATCTCTGATCCCCGTACTGCCCTCCGTTGAGGAATTCCCCTACGCTATCCGCGTGGTATCCGAGGTCATCTCCTCCAACGGCTCCACCTCTCAGGCATCCGTTTGCGGCTCGACTCTGGCTCTGATGGCTGCAGGCGTGCCGATCAAGGCACCCGTTGCAGGCATCTCCTGCGGTCTGATCACCGCTGAGGACGGCTCTTGGGACACCATGATCGACATCCAGGGCGTAGAGGACTTCTACGGTGATATGGACTTCAAGGTGGCAGGTACGCACAAGGGTATCACCTCCATCCAGATGGACCTGAAGATCGACGGTTTGACCCCCGAGATCATCAAGTCTGCATTCGATCTGACAAGACAGGGCAGACACCACATCATCGACGACGTGATCCTCAAGGCCATCCCCGCACCCAGAGAAGAGGTTTGCGAGTGGGCACCCAAGATGATCACCATGCACATCAAGACCGAGAAGATCAGAGAGGTCATCGGTAAGGGCGGCGAAGTGATCCAGAAGATCCAGGCTGACTACGGCGTAAAGATCGACATCGAGGAAGACGGTACCGTCTATATCGCATCCCCCAACCGTGACGGCGCACTGGGCGCACAGAAGGTCGTGGAGGGCATCTGCTTCGAGCCCGAGGCAGGCACCATCTACACCGGTAAGGTGACCCGCATCATCCCCATCGGATGCTTCGTGGAGTTCGCTCCCGGCAAGGAGGGTATGTGCCACATCAAAGATCTGGATACCTCTTACGTTGCGGCTGTTGAGGACGTGGTAAACGTGGGCGACACTGTGACCGTGAAGTATCTGGGTGTAGACGAGAAGGGCAGAATGAACCTGTCCAGAAAAGCTGCAATGCCCGGCTACGACGAGAGCGCAGAGAAGAAGGACAAGGCTCCCCGCTCCGACAGAGGACCCCGTGAGGGCGGCAGAGGCGATCGCGGCGGCAGAGGCGATCGCGGCGGCAGAGGCGACAGAGGTGACAGAGCGCAGAGAGGTGACAGACCTCAGAGAGAGCCCCGCTACGAGCGCACTCCCAAGGCAGTGACCGAAGAAAAGGCACCCGAGGCAGTTGCTCCCGCTCCCGAAGCGCCCAAGGCAGAGACTCCCGCAACCGAGGAAAAGGAAAAGAAGGGCTTCTTCTCCTCTCTCTTCGGCGGCAAGGGCTGATCGCTTCAGTAAAAAAGCATAAAAAGGGGCTGTCTCAAATTACAAATTTGAGACAGCCCCTTCTTTCTTTAAATCTGCTTGACAAGGGGTGAAAAAGAGGGTATAATCAAGGAAAATCCATCGGCCAAAAGGAGACTTCCATGAAAAAAAGAGTATTTTGCAAGATCCTTGCTTCCGTCGCCCTTCTGTTGCTGCTTGCCCTTCTTGGAGGATGCGGAAAAGAACGGCAGATCGTCAAGAAGGTCCATTTAAGCGAGCCCTATCTCATTACCTTTTCGGGGCTTTCCTATGAAAATGATCCCGAAGCCTGCACCTACGTGCGCTACGGCATCGACGGGCAGGGAAATATCCTTTTGGAAACAGCCTCTTACGACACCGAGGGCGTGCGTCTTGAGGCGGGGCATTTGTATATAAAGCGTGGGGAGGGAGGCTATACCCACTATATCGACGAGGGAAGAGGATATGTCCTTGCATCGGAAGAGCGGATCGGCTCTTCCGCGATCAACGCCGCCCACTTTCAGGATCTGTATCTCTTTCAACTTCGCTTAAACGACGCCACCACCCTGCATGAAAATGCCGCCTTCGAGGAGAAGGGTCAGAGCGTCTTTCTGGGGCGCACCTGTACGCTTTACACCGTGCAAACAAAGGGCGTGCAGGAGGATACCGGCGAAAAATATACCGCTCTTTACGAGTACACGGTGGATGCGGAAACGGGCGGCTGTCTGCGGGTGTCGTACGGCATTCTCGGTGAAGGGCAGGAGCATCGGGAGAAAAGCGGCTTTGTCTGCACCGAATTTGATCTTGCCCCCGAGGATTTTTCCACTCTGCTTTCCTGAAAAACCAAAAGCGTTCTCAAATCAAAGATTTGAGAACGCTTTTCATTTTATGGTCCTTCCCGTGCGGGCGTGAAGCTCGTTTGGATGTTATTTTGTCTTGTTTTTCTTTACGATGAGCACGACCGCAACGGCGATCACTGCCGCGGCGGCGATGCCGATGACTGCAAAGAGCAGAGGCTTCAGATCGGGAGCGGGGGACTCGTCGGAGCCGTTTTGAGAGGGCTCGTCGGGAGAGGTGGCTACGGGATCGGAGCCGTCGGGAGTGGGCTTGGCGGGGGAGGACTCTTCGGGCTCGGAGGGAGAGGGCAGGGGAAGCGCCTCCAACTTCTGTGTTTCCTTCTTGTGACCGCAGGTCTCGCAAACGATCGCCTTTTCGCCCTCAACGCCGGGCTGAGGCTCGATGGTCACCACCCAGTCCTCGCCAAAGACGTGCGCTTCCGCCTCACCGACCTTGTATCCGCAGATCGCGCATCCGGGAGTGTGGTTTTTGTTGGTGCAGACGTAGCCGGGGGTGAACTTGTGGCTGAAAATGGGAAGTGCGCCCTTCAAGCCGTCGTTATACAGAGAATTGATGCTCTGCATCAGCGCGCCCCATCCGTCAGGACATCCGGTATAGTAGATGCTTTCCACGTTTTCGGTGCCGAAGGTCACGCCCTGACCCACCGTCTTGATGGTGGAGGGCAGAACGATGGTCTTTAAGTTGGGGTTGTAGGAGAAGGCGTCTGCGCTCAGCGACACGATGCCCTCGGGCAGGGTGATCTTGTTCAAGCTGGGCATCTTGCTGAAGGCGAAGGTGCCGATCACAGCCACGCCCTTTTCCACCACGACCTCGTAGATCTCGGTGGAATACTTGTGCCATTCACCCTTGGTGGTGCCGGTCCAGTTGGGCGTTGCGCCCTTGCCCGAAATGGTCAGGATACCGGTGGCGCGGTCCAGACTCCACTCGATCTTTGCAACCGAACCGCTGACGATGCGCTGTTCCTTGCTTTCCTTGAATACTGCCGTGTAGGTCACGTCCTTGGTCGCCTTGGGCAGTGCCTCGCCGGGCACGTAGGTCTTGGTGCCGTCGCTCCATCCCTTGAAGAGATAGAGCTTGTCGGTGTCGTCGGTCTTGGAGGGTCTGCCGTCATAGAAGGGAACGGTTCTGTCCTTCCATTCGGTGATGGTGCTTTGACCGTCTATCAAGAAGGTCACCAGATACTTGCGCACCGAAATGGCGGCGTTCTTCAAGGCGGTCTGAGTGCCCTCCACGCTTACCTTGGGCCACTGCTGCGTGGTGCCGTAGTAGATGACGGAAACGGGGGTGGTGACGCCCTTGAAGGCATCCTTTTCCACCTTTTTCAGTCCCTCGGGCAGGGTGAGGCTTTCGATGGCGGTGTTTTCAAAGGCGTTTTGACCAACGGTGGCAACGTCGTCCTTCAAGGAAACGTTCTTTAACTTGGTAAAGCCCTTGAAGGCCTCCTTGCCCACCGAGGTGATGCCCTTGCCCACGTAAACGGTCAGGGCATCGTTTGCATACTTCTGATAGGATTTGTCTGCGTTTAACGTGCCCGTGCCGTCAAAGCGCAGAGAGCAGAGCTGCTTGTCGTAGGTATAGGTGATATCGGTTCCGCTGACGGTGCCCGTTTCGGTCTTGTCGTCGTAAACGATGTAGCAAGCGTAGGAGAGGATCTCCTCGCCCCACAGATCCACGCCGTTCATGATCTGATAGCCGTCGTAAACGAACATCAGCGCGCCCTGAGAGGCGGTGCCGTACATACTGCCGTAGCCCGCCGAGGTGTCGGAGACAGATCTCATATTGGTCACGCTGGGCACGTGGATCATGGTGGCGGTGGTGCCGTAGTAGTCGAAGATATTCAGGTTTTCGTTGTATCTTTGTGCGGAATAGTCGTAGTGGCTGTGGCCGTTGAACCAGACCACGTTGTCATACTTTTCAAGCAGAGAACGGAAGACGCTCTCGTCCTTGGCGTGCTTGTTCCAGAAGCCGCCGTAGGTGTAGCCGCCGCCGCTGACCATATCGCCCTGACCGTCCAGCGTTTCGTAGTCGTCGTCACCCAGATAGGTGTGGAAGAGCAGATATACGGTCTTGTCCTTGTAGGCTTCAAGCTGTTTTTCAAGCCAGGAAAGCTGGCTATCGGTGATCAGGCATTCCTGACCCTCGGTGTGGCCGTCCCAGTACCACTGGGAAAGGGAGAGATAGACGTAGTCCTCAAGTCCGGGGTAGCTGTAGGCGAAGTCGATGCCGTTTTCGGCAACGTTCAGCACGCCCTCAAGGCTGCCGTCGTACACGCCGTTGTTCATATACTTGCGCCAGTAGCCGTCCTTGCCGTACATTTCTTCCACCTTGAAGCCGGCGTAGACCTCGTGGTTACCGCCGCAGGCAAGCACGGGAATGGTGGACTTTTTCATTGCTGCCTGGTATTTCTGATAGGCGGATTCTTCTCTGTAAAGGCTGTAGTCACCGGTGGCAACGATCAGATTGGCGCCAACCGCTTCGTAGAAATCCACGGCGGTGTCCACGCAGTAGATCGCCCAGTCTGCACCGGTGGTCTTGTCAAAGAAGTATTCGTAGTGCAGGTCGGAGATGGCGCCGAAGCTGTAGTTGTAGCTCTTATCGTCAAGAAGCTTTGCCGCGGGCAGGTCGATGCTCTTGAGCACCTTCAAGGAGCTGTCGGTGACGATCAGCTTCTTTGCGCCCTGAGGAATGGCGGTGAAGTCGATGAGCTCCTCGCTGTAGCTGCCGCTCTTGGAAGCGGTGATCTCAAAGAGGGGAGAGTAGGTCAGGGTCTTTTGACCCACCTTGGCGGTCAGAGGCTGACCGCTTCCGTCTGCCCAGCGGATCTCAAACTGGCCCGCCTTGTCCACCGTGAGGGTCACGGTGCCTGCGGCAGAGCCCTTCAGTTCGTTGTTGAAGGAATAGGAAAGAGAAACGGTATAATCGGTAGGCTCAGAGCCCGTGGGGGTGGGGTCGTAGTAGGTGCTGGAGGAGATGGCAGGGTCGGCGTAGGCATTCTTGTAGGTGCCGTAATAGGAAAGAGTCTGTCCCGTCTTGCCGTAGTTTTCGTAGATCTTTACATCCACGTTATAGTAGCTTCCCGCGGTGGGGCAGAAGCCGCAGTTGCCCTTGGCACCATTTAAGTAAACATCCTGATAAAAGCCGTTACTGCTGTTGATGGCGGCGTGGACGGTGTCGAAGGTGTGGACCGCCTCGCCGTTTTCTTCGGACAGCTGGATAAAGGTCATTTCCATAGTATAGTCGTCAAGGCTTGCTTCCTTGGCATCCACCTTTGCCCGCAGCTGGCTCAAATAGGGGCAGAAGAGGATGGAGCCGTCCGACTTTTTACGGATACCATTGCTATAATAGACCGATCCGTCGTAGCCGTCGGTGGTTTCCGCCAATTGAACGGCTTCGGCAAAGGAAAGCTGGGGAAGTGCGCTGAAGGCTATGGGAAGGAGCATCAGCAGCACGAGCGTAAGGGAAAGAATGCGTTTCATAATGGAGTACCTCACATATATTTGTAAAGGTATTATTGCACACTTTTGTGAAGGATTTGTGAACAAAATAAGGCACACCCTCCTTTTTTACAAAAAAAGTCCCTCAACCTGGCAGGGTTGAGGGACTTTAAAGGAAAATCCTTGTTTTTTATCAGAACTCTGCAGAGCCGGTGGTTCTGGGGAAGGACTCCACGTCGCGGATGTTGGTCATACCGGTGACGTACATAATGAGTCTTTCAAAGCCCAAACCGAAGCCTGCGTGCTTGGTGCCGCCGTACTTTCTCAGATCCAGATACCAGGAGTAGTCCTCTTCATTCAGACCGAAGCGCTCAATCTGCTCCTTGATCACGTCCATTCTCTCTTCTCTCTGGCTTCCGCCGATCAACTCGCCCACGCCGGGTACCAGCAGGTCTGCACCCGCAACGGTCTTGCCGTCGTCGTTTAAGCGCATATAGAACGCCTTGATCTCACGGGGCCAGTCGGTAACGAAGACGGGGGTGCCGAAATGCTTTTCGGTCAGATATCTTTCGTGCTCGGTCTGCAGGTCGCAGCCCCACTCCACGGGATAGTCGAACTTCTGTCCGGAGTTCTTTAAGATCTCGATGGCTTCGGTGTAGGTCACTCTTGCAAACTCGCTGTTTTTCACGTTGTTCAGACGGTCAAGCAGAGTTTTGTCGATGAACTTGTTGAAGAATTCCAGCTCGTCGGCGCACTTGACCATCAGGTCGGAAATGACGCTCTTGAGCATGGCTTCTGCCAGATCCATATCGTCGGACAGGTCTGCAAAGGCGATCTCGGGCTCCACCATCCAGAATTCCGCCGCGTGACGGGGGGTGTTGGAGTTTTCTGCGCGGAAGGTGGGACCGAAGGTGTATACCTTGGCGTACGCCATAGCGTAGGTTTCCACGTTCAACTGTCCCGAAACGGTCAGATTGGTTGCCTTTCCGAAGAAATCCTTGGAGAAGTCCACAGAGCCGTCCTCGTTTAAGGGAGGGTTCTTGGGGTCAAGGGTGGTTACGCGGAACATCTCGCCCGCACCCTCGCAGTCGGAGCCGGTGATGAGGGGGGTGTGTACGTAAACGAAGCCCTGCTCGTTGAAGAACTTGTGAAGGGCAAAGGCTGCCTCGGAGCGCACGCGGAATACGGCGTTGAAGGTGTTTGCGCGGGGGCGCAGATGGGCGATGGAGCGTAAGAACTCCAGCGAGTGCTTCTTGGGCTGGAGGGGATAGTCGGGGGTGGAGGTTCCTTCCACGGCGACCACGTCTGCCTTTAATTCAAAGGGCTGCTTTGCCTCGGGGGTGCAGACCAGCGTACCGGTTGCCACGAAGGAGGCGCCGATGTTCTGGGAGGTGATCTCCTTGTAGTTTTCAAGCTTTTCCGACTCCAGCACCACCTGCAGATTTTTGAAGGCAGAGCCGTCGTTGAGCTCCAAAAAGCCGAAGGCGTTGCTGGCTCTCAGGTTGCGGCACCAGCCCGCAACGGTGATGGTCTTGCCGTTAAAGGGGACGGGATCTCTATATAATTCCTTAATGGTCGTTCTTTTCATAGCTGAATACTTCCTTTCCTTGCGCTTTGGCGCGGGATACGGTTTGTTGCGATGGTGCAACACTACCCTTTATTATACTGTATCTTTCCCCGAATTTCAAGAGGATTTTTGCACTTTTTCGGCTTTTTGCGAAAAAAAGAGGGGGTGTAGCGGGCATTTTGGGAAGACACGGCAGGCTTTCAAGGCAAGGCTCTGACGAACCTCAAAAGAAAGGGGCTGACCGGCGGTCAGCCCCTTTTCGGTGTTTTCAGACAAACGGAAGCGGCTTTTTAGCGGAACCGATACCTTTTTGTCAGCTTTATAAGCGTTTCGCTTAAAGGAAGGATCAGCATACCCGCAAAGAGGTTTCCGATGCCGTGCAGAAGATCCCAGGGAAGCCCCGCCGCGATCCAGGCAACGGTGGTTTCAAAATTCATTCCCATCATCAGCGCCTGAACGGGGGAATAGAGTATTCCGAATAACAAGCCGTGAAGGCAGCAAAGGGCAGGGTAAACGATGCATTTTGCCTTCTTGGGCATATTTTTTGGAAGCAGCATAGTGAGCGCCCACAAGACCGTCCAGATGTAAAGATAGGGGTACCACCACATATTGAAGCCCGCATAAATGCCGTTGAGCATCACGTAGATGTAAATGGGGATCAGCGCTTTTTTGCGAAAGGCGAGGGTGTAGGTCATGGTCAGCATTCCAAGCAGGTGGATGTTTGGCAAGACCTCCATAATGATCTTGGAGCAAAACATTACCGTGCCCAGCATCGCAAATACGACCATCTCCCGTATCGGAAGCGACGAGCGGTTTCTTGCAGACATTTTATTCCTTCACGTAGGTAAGCTGATAAACGGCGCCCTCGGTGATCTCGGTGCCGTCCACGCCGGTCAGGGCGTATTCACCGTTGATGTAAAACGACCAGTAGCTTTGGTCCACGTCATAATCGGCGGTGATCCCGTTGACTGCCTTGATGTAAAGCCCGAATTGCCCTTCCTCACCGGAGATCAGACCGTGCTCAAGCAGGGCATCCCCCACGGTGTCCTTGTCGGTTTTGATGGTGAAGGTCACCTTTTGCTCCTTTGCGGTCACCTCGACCACAACGGTTTTGGCACCGCTGCCGAATTCGGTGTCCTGACGGTAGGTGGCGTTTTCCCAGAGATCGGTTTCGTCGGCGGTGTTGCAGGAGGCGAGTGATGCGATGCAGACGATCGCAAGAAGGAGTGCGAGAATGGAGTGGATTGTTCTTTTCATTTTTTTATATCCTTTCTGTTTGATGCAAAAGGATAAAGTAAAAGCACCCTCCCTCGGGGTGCCGTGAAAAGCCTTGTCATCCTGCCTATGACCAAGCGCGTCAGGGCGTATGAAGCCCTCACTTTTTCCACATCTCCCCAAGCTGCCCAAGAGACTTTTACGTGTCACAAGACGATAAGCATTCCGACTTGTCTGCCCAAAAGCACGTGAGTGCAGATCAGCAGAGATACGGCAATGGCTGTTGCTACGGATTCTCACCGTGATTCCCTTATCCCCGAATATACCGTCAGGCAGTATACCCGAAAACGAACGGAGTCCCTGCAGGATCCCCGTCCCGATGCCTTGCGTTTATTCTTCTGTGCCTCTACTATAGCACAAATCGTCGGCTTTTTCAACCGTTTTTTTGAAAAAAACCAAACTGATTTCAGAGCGCTCACCCGCCAAAGGCAAACGTCCAAAGCCGCCTCGATGCCGTAATAAAGGTGGATACGGGTGAGGCAATGTGTAATGCCCCGGGGAAGAGCGCCCAAAGAGCAATCCCCGCATCGCAGGGATTGTTCTTACTTAAGCTTTAGAGGATGGTGTGGACTTGTTTCGCTTTCTGTATTCGGTAGGCGTCATTCCCGTATACTTTTTAAACAGTCTACTGAAATACAGCGCGTTTTCATACCCTATTTCATTTGAGATTTCGGCAATGTTTTTGGCGGAATTCTCAAGATACCCCTTTGCTATAGCGATTCTCAATGAAATAATGTATTGCATCGGTGACATTTTCATAATGTTCTTAAAGCTATGTATAAACCAGTTCACGCTCATCAAATGTTCCTCTGCGTATTGCTCGATAGAAATTGGTTTGTTATAGTTATCCTTGAAATAATGCGCCGCGCGCTCAATGTCGTTGATGGTATCGTTTTTCGTTTCTCTTCGTTCTTTGATATATCGGTTGATCGTTATGAAAATATGATGCATATAAAGACTGATCATATCCTCGTGATTCACGCGCTGCAATTGCAGTTCCCGTATCATCTGATTGTAGATCCAAGGATAATCGGGAGAAACACCCGTAAAAAATACGTTTTCGTCATGGGGCAGCTCATAGCGGTCGAGATATTCTTCAACCTTCCATCCGGTGAAATGAACCCAATATACCTCGGTTTTGTCCACAGCATAGTAATAGTATACCTGCGGTTCACCCGGTCGGAATAAGATCATATTGCCTTTGGTAACAACGGTGGGCTCTTTGCTTCCCTTGAAATAAAAATACCCCTTTCCGACAGCGATATATAATAATTGATAATCATTTCTTCCCTCGGGGTGAGGTGTTTCGATAACCGGAGTTGTATGAACACGATAGTATCCGCAGTTGTTGATTCGAAGAGGCACTGAGAGGTCTTCCAGGTTGGGGTTTTCTTCGTCCACGTACGCTACGTTTATATACATATTATTTCTCCTTTCTTTTCCGACTTGTGATTATGTTCATATTATACCCTACAATAGCTGTTTTGTCAACCACAACAAAGTGATTTTGTGCATATAACAGTTGATTCTATTTATTGCAGGCAGCTTTGGAATCGTGTATATCAAGAGTGCATTTGCTCAAAGCGAATCGATAGCGGCTTCCAGACGAGTTAAGAGATCCAACCAAATGCGAATGGAAACAGGTGACTTTGCCTTTGTTAATGCGCCTTTTGGATACAAAATAGAGGATGATACACTCATTCCTATTCCTGAGGAAGCAGAAATCGTAAGGCGGATTTTTCAATACTATCTTGCGGGTATGGGCTTTGGACGTATTGCTCAAGAATTAAACAACAACGATGCTATCGGAAAACCCTGGGGTAAAGAACGTGTTCGATATATTTTATCAAACGAAAAATATATCGGAGATACATTGCATCAGAAAACTTATACTCCCACTGAACTTCCTTTTCGGAATAGAAAGAACAGGGGAGAGGTTGACCAGTATTATGTATCTAACTCTCATGAAGCAATCTTGGATAAAGATGTTTTCTATGCAGTAAAAGAAATGCTAGAAAAGAATCTTATTCTAAATGAGGAGAAAGCGCCGGTAAAAAGGCACAAGTTTACCGGGAAGATCTTCTGTAGTGATTGCACATGGGCGTATAAAATGCACGTTCAGAATGGAATAACTTATTGGGCTTGCTCTCAGAACGGAACAGCTGGGCGCAGGTGTGTTACACATCCAATGAGTGAAGAGATTGTAGAGAGAACATTTCGTAATTTCTATAACAAGCTCAAGCAACACGAGGGTGAAATACTAAAATCCACATATAATCGTTTGATAGAACTTAAGGCAAGCATAACGAAAAGTCGTTCAGAAGTTATTGCAATTGATGAGGAATTACTTGCGTTAGGAGAAAGACTGACATATTTATCAAGGCTACTCGAAACTCGAACCCTGGATAAAGAAGTATTTAATGTGCGCGCTGCAGACATCAAAAAGAAAATTGCTGATCTGCGTGTAAAGAGAAGAAAACTCCTTGCAGATGACGAAGAAGAACAGTGTATTGAGGAATTACGTCAGACGATTGCATTTATGGATGAGGCACCAAAAGCAATTATTGAGTATGACCATAAACTCTTTAATGCGCTTATTAAACGTGTTCTTGTTGAAGAGAATCGTTTGGTGTTCGAACTAAAATGTGGGATTACGTTAAGGGAGAAGATAGCATGGAATTAAGATTTGTTTTATACGGGTATTATAAGGAGCAGTTTATTTTTAGGGTTGTACCGGAAGAAGCTGAAATTGTCCAAAAAATTTACAGAGATTATGTTAAAGGAAGTCCTTTATCAGAAATAGCGAAAGAATTAACCAATAATGGTGTTCCTTATTATAAGGATAAAACTGAATGGAGTAAAAACACCGTTAGAAGAATACTTGAAAATACTCATTATTTAGGGGATGATGAGTATCCTGCAATCATAAGCAAAGCCTTATATGATGAGGCATATAAAATTAGAATGAGCAAGGCAGGGACCAGAGAAAAGGATTCTAAAGAAGTTGCCTTTCTAAAATCTATTACAGTGTGTGAAAGATGCGGCAAAAGGTTTACGCGAAGAAAAAAATATAAAATTCGTGAGCGTTGGTTGTGTACCAATGGATGTTCTAACACGAAAGAATATCTTGATGACCAGGTATTCTTTTCCAAAATTCAAAAAGTGCTTGATAAGATAATTGAACAGCCCTACCGAGTTTTATATAAAAGCGATATACAGCCGGCGATAAACACACGAGAAATCAATCTTAAAGAGCGTCAGGTGAAACAGGATATTTCCCAAGAAAATCCGATGTTTCATCCTACGAAGAAAATGATTTATGAGATAGCATCAGATAAGTTCGATAACATGGATTTGGACCCATCAAAAAGCGTAAGTGATGTGCTATACGACTTTTTGCATGAGTACAAACCTAAAACGGACAAATTGGATATGAAGTTAATCAAAAAAATAGTAACTTCTATTGTTGTTTTAGCCGATGGCAATATAAATGTTAATCTCATAAATGGCAGAACAATTGGTAATTTGGAGGTTGAGAGTAATGGATAACGAAGGAAAGAAAAAAATTGTCACCAGGATTCCTGCTGATGAATCAAAAACATCAAGAGTTGCTTATGGCAAAAAAATTAAAGTTGCTGCTTATTGTCGTGTCTCGACTGATAGTGAAGACCAGATGAACAGTTATCGCGCCCAAATGGAGTATTATACAAAACATATTTCGGAGAATCCTGATTGGGAATTTGTTGACGTTTACGCAGATGAGGGCATTACCGGAACATTAGTTAAGAAGAGAGAAAACTTTCTTAGAATGATTAGGGATTGTGAAAAAGGGAAAATCGATATGATCCTGACTAAATCGGTTTCTCGTTTTGCAAGAAACATCGTTGATAGTCTTTCTTTTGTTCGTAAGCTTAAGGCAATGGGTATTGCAATCTATTTTGAAGAACAAAACATTAACTCTTTAAAGGAAGACAGTGAAACATACATCGGTATATACAGTGTTATGGCTCAGTCCGAGAGTGAAAACATTAGTGCTAATGTAAAATGGGGCATTAGTAAACGAATGGAGAACGGCACCTACTGTTGCAATATGAATATGTTCGGTTATCGTCGTGATAAGGTGACCAAAGAAGTTTATATTGTTGAAGAGGAAGCAAAAGTTGTTCGTTCGATTTTTCAAATGTTTCTTGATGGAAAGAGCGCAGGACAAATCAAAGCAGAGCTTGAAAGGAACGGTATAAAGACTTATCGCGGAAAGAGCGAGTGGCAACCAAAGCTCATTACTACAATGCTTCAGAATGAAAAGTATTGTGGAGATGTTATGCATCAAAAAACATATTGTGTTGATTGCATCAGCAAACGAAAGAAAATCAATAATGGCAAAAAAACAAAATATCTTGTTATTGATGATCATCCACAAATAATCTCGAGAAGTATGTATTATGCCGCACAGTCTGAAATGGCACGACGTAATGCTCAAAGAAGTAAGTCTGAAGATTCCATTTCAGGCCGTGGTCGATATAGCGGAAAACACGCTTTGTCAGAACTATTAGTATGTGCTGAATGTGGAAGTCATTATCGCAGAAAGTATCATAAGAAGAAAGATGGGGCCCACTACTACTGGCGATGCATTAGTCGCCTTGAAAATGGAGACAAGTACTGCAGTAACTCCAAGGGTTTAGAAGAAGAACTTCTAAAGAAGACTATTTGTGAAGCACTATCTTCTGTATTGGCAAAGAGAGAAAACGGATATGAAGTTTTGAAAAGCAGAATGATCTATGCAGCTGCCGGTGACGAACACTCAAATGAGTTGTATGTTATCGAGATGGCAATATCCGATGCAATGGGACGTATTGATGAACTTACCGAGCTCGCAGTAAAGTTTAAGTCAAATAGAGATAAATATGATGCAGCGATCGGCGAGTGCAATGAGCAACTTCGTGTTTTAAGAGAGAAAAAAGAAAACATCTTAGAACAGCTGAATCATAATGAAAAAGCGAGAAAAGAAATGGAACGTATAGAAAAACATTTAACGGAAGATATGGTCGTTATTCCTGAATTTAATGACGGCTTTATTCGTCGAATGGTGACGTCTATTCGAGTGACCCAAGATAACAATCTTCAAATTTGTATTAAGGGTGGCTATGAAATAATGGCTTCTTTTCCCTGTGATAAAAATGCCGCATAAAAAATAAGCTTTTTGCAATTTTTTCTTGCAAAAAGGCCCTTTTTATGCTATAATTATATCAGAAAAAGAAATTCGGGCCCCAACCCGGTAAAATCAAAGGTTTTGGACCGGTTCCATTTTGAGTGTCGGTCCCAAAAAATAAGACAGTCTTCGGACTGTCTTATTTTTATCCAATCCGAAGGATTGGCATGTAATCTCACCGCAGGTGAGTATGTAATCGCCGAAGGCGTATGGCATCACGCGTCAGCGTGTATCCTCCTTCGGATTGATTACAATCAACACTTCGTGTTGATTCCATACCGCAGACAAACTGCGGATTTCATCCACGCCTATCGGCGTGATTTTACGAGTTGCATTTTTGTACTATGAGCACAAAACGAAAAGACCTGCGCATAGCGCGGGTCTTTTTCGTTTTGGCTCTTCTCGTACTGTGCTCGGTGCAGCGGCATCGTAAGATGAACAGCCTGATGCGAGCGCAATTCATTGCGCTACGCAGACTTGGAACGGCTTTGCTGTTCCAAGTCAAGGTAATACAGGGTGTCGCAGAGTTCGAAGAACTCCGTTCAATGTCCAGCAAGGGGAGCCAAAAAATAAGACAGTCTTCGGACTGTCTTATTTTTATCCAATCCGAAGGATTGGTATGGAATCACCCGCAGGGTGTATGGAATCCGTCGCAAAGCGACGGCATAGCATCACGCGTCAGCGTGTATTTCTCCTTCGGATTGATTACATACATCACTTCGTGATGATTACATTCCGACTTCGTCGGATTACATACAATGCTTTGCATTGATTTGTCGCCGCGTTTATGCTATAATACACTCAGGGTGGTGATGATATGTCTTTGCAAACGATAGAAATAAAGTCTGAAAAAATTACATTTGATAAAGAAAAAACTAAAGCATATCGAACAGATTTTAATAAACCTTGTGATTGTCAAGATTGCAGAAATTATTATAAACATATAGAAAGAAATAAGGAACTTGTTGAGTTTTTAAATAACTTTGGAATTGATTATAATTGCACCGAAGAAGTTTTTTCGTGGGATTGGGAAAATGATAATAATTCTTTGATTCATCACGAAGGCTATTATGGCGTTTTCGGTAAAATCGAAGGCGAAGAATTTGAATTTGAAAAATTTGGTGTAAAAATTACCTTTCAAAAAGGCGCTTCCGTTCCTTGCGATAGGACAGGGGAATATTTTTGGATATGTATTGAGGGGGATTTCCCTTATATACTTGAGGAAGAAAGAGATTTACCTATTACTTTTTCTCAAAGGGTTCAAAAGTTAAATGTGATCGGTAAAATCAAAGCCATATTTAATAAAAAATAAAGAAAATCCTCGGTTTTCGACCAGTTCTTTTTAGGACACGAATGCCAAAATGAAAAGACCTGCGCATAGCGCGGGTCTTTTTCGTTTTGGCTCTTCTCGTACTGCGCTCGATGCAGCGGCATCGTAAGATGAACAGCCTTGGTTTACCGCTTGCCATTGTACCTGTTTCCCCAACCCTTTGATCTTGAACTTTCGATGATTTTTTGTGCGCGATATTAAACCGGTCGTTTAATGAAACAACTAAAACTCAACGACGAGGTTATTGTATTGCTGCGTATTATTTGTTATAATACTATCAGAACGAGCGCACGTCACTTTATTTTGGAGGAATAAGATGAATATATTTTTGAGTGAGCAACTAAAAAAGCTGCGCAAGGAGAAGGGAAACACACAGGAAGAATTGGCTGTTCATCTCGGTATCAGCACCCAAGCGGTTTCCAAATGGGAACGTGATGATGGGTACCCCGATATTACTCTTTTGCCGGCGATCGCATCTTACTACAACGTAAGCGTTGATGACCTTCTTGGCGTGGGAGAAATTGAAAAAGAAAAGAAGCTGAATGCGTATTACGACAAAGATGCAGAGCTTTTTCGCGGGGGAAAGAATACAGAGCGCGTGGATCTGTGGCGGGAAGCGGCAAGGGAATTCCCGAATAATATGTCGGTTATTCACTGCTTAATGTATGCTTTGGATGCAGAGGATGGGGAGAAATACGCTGACGAAATAATTGAGTGCGGCGAAAGAATACTTGCAGAATCCACAGATAATTCACTGAGAGGCGGTGCCATTCAATGCTTGAGCTTCACTTACTATTTTGCTAAGGGTGATGCCGACTCTGCCAAGAAATATGCTCAAATGGCTTGCAGTTATGCAATTACTTCAAATCAGATGATGCCGAGATTCTTGGAAGGTGATGAGGCCGTTCAGCTTTGCCAATCGAATATTCAATCTCTTGTGGATATGATTTGGGGCAATACTTGTATCATGTGTTGGAAGGGAAATTATTCATCGAGGATCGGATAAAAGCATTCAAGTTTGCAATTGATTGTTTTAACTTACTATATTCCGATGGGAATTTTGGATTCTATCACGAAAGAGTTTCGCAATGCTATAAGGACATGGCAGACAGTTATCGGAAGCTCAATGAAGAAGACAATATGTTCAGTTGTCTTGAGAAGGCTGCAGAGCACGCTGTGAAATACGACAGCCGCCAGGATGGGATGTATACGTCATTTATGGTGAATAGGGTTGAGCTATCTGTAAACGATGCATATAAGACTTATACCGAAAACTGTTCGGGATTGCTTATGAAGAAACTGGATGGAGATCAGTATTCTTGCTTTAAAGATGATCCTCGTATGAAGAAAATAATTGAAAAGCTGACTCCCGTGGCGATTATGTAATCAACCGAAGCGTTGCATTTCTGTCGGCTTGATGATGTATAAAACTTCCTTTCGTGCGTTGATTTGTTGCCGCGATTATGCTATAATACACTAAAAGGCGGTGATGATGTGAAGAAAATCGCAATTCTGATTTTAAGTTTAATGCCGGTTGTTGCGTTTTTATCTTGTGGATCAATCCAAAATTCGAACTCAGATTTAAATAGTGAGGTGAAAAATATGGAAATGTTGGAGTTTTTAAAAAACAATATTTCGACTGAACAAACGTTGGACGAAATCATAAATACGTTTGAGGAAATGTGTAAAACTCCTATAGAAGAAGATCTTTTATTAAGCGAGTATGGTGTTTATGATTTTACGGGGGAAGATTTGTTTTACTATGACTTAGTAAGACAATATCCTGATGGGGAAGATGAATATTTTCAGCTACGAGTAAGTATAATGTTCTCTCCTGATGAAGAAAATCGTTTTTTACAAGATACTTTGTGGAGCGATGATTCTGACGAAAATTTTTTTGATTATATAAAAAAATCAGATGGTTATGCGTACGCAAAAGTACATGAATTTAAGTCTATTGATATAAGAATTGACCAAACCTAATGTTATTGTAGAATATCCTCGGTTCTCAGGCACATTTTATTCGTGTCATTAAGTTCAAAACTCCCAAAACGAAAAGACCTGCGCATAGCGCGGGTCTTTTTCGTTTTGGATTTTCTCGTACTGTGCTCGGTGCAGCGGTATCGTAAGATGAACAGCATGATGCGAGCGCAATTTATTGCACCCAATTTATTCAAGCTGTGTCATGGATTGAAAACGCGTGAGGATTTTTTTGAATTGCGCGGTTTCACGGATTGAAGCGAACCCTCCCTTTGCTGCGGCGTTTAGCAAATGTTCATAAATGCTTTGGGGGCAATAATGCAGTCCGTAATCGGTGTTTCTGGCACTGACGTGTGCCGCGAGAACAAGAGTTTTGCCGGTGCCTGCTTGTTGTCCGGATATTTTGCGTACAAGAGGTGCGGTAAGGCGGTCAAGACAAGGAGATCTGTAACAGAGAACCGTTCCTTCGGGCAGAGCGCACAGCTTTTCTGCAAGATCGGCGGCGTCCTCCAGGATCGCCAAAGCCTCCTCCTTGCCTGATGTGCAAATGCATTCTGATAAGGTTATACCTTGAAAAATGCGGCGGGCAGACCAAAGATCGGGTGTGCCGTCCCCCGAGATCAGGTTGGTGCAGGGGTGATCGCACAGGGCATCCATCACGTCGATCAGCATTTTGGAGCGCCAAAGACGGTACTCTGCGTTTTCCAGATCATCTTTATTGCCCGATTTGATGGAAAAGAGTCCTCCGATGGCATACAGTAAATTACGCTGTCTGATGTCATAATACCGATCGGGTGCGCTGTCTCGTTTGCCGGCGTATCTCCATTCGAGAAGCTGATACCTTGAAAGATCCATATCGGAGGTGTATTTGTCAAGACATTCTTCCAAATGTGCATCGTCGATCGCATTGATTAAGACTTTTACAGCGTTTTCGCGGTAGTGTCTGACATTGCATCGTTGCAGTTTTTCGGTCATTTCCAAAAGCAGTGTCAGATCCTTTTGGAGATCGTGGGTGTTTAGCCATGCGTGAGTCCAACATTTTGACAAGCAAAAGGCGTTCATGATCTCGGGATCTTCGGGATATGCTTGGTACATTTCTTTTAAAAGCTCGTGCTTTTGTATGAACCCATCCTCGGTTTTGTCACACGCATCCACCCTTGCCCAGTATCGTTTTAGCTGCTGATCTTTCTGTGCTTTGGAGCACCCAAGCAGCTCGTCTACCGAAATGTCAAAATAGCCGGCGATGATGGGAAGCAGTTCAATGTCGGGATAGGAGGTGTGGGTGGTATTTTCCCAGCGGCTGACCGCCTGACTTGAGACACCGAGTTCTTCGGCAAGCTCACTTTGTGTTAAACCACGGCGCACTCTGAGAGCCTTCAAGTTTTTGGCAAAATTCAGTATCATATCGTTTACCTCGTTTGTTTGTCAACCGGTTGTGCCTACAGTATAACATAAGAATATCGGAATGTAAACGTCACGTTTCGAGAGATTTTTTCACGTGTTGCGAGGAAAACCGGCGGATCATTTATGGGCATTTTTTGAAATGGTTTTGACGATCACATCCGCGCATTCAGCAGGACTATGTAAACTTGTATCAACTTTTAATGTATATTTGATATTCTTTGCCATCAATTCGTTTTGCTCGTCTGATTGCATTTCATATCTGTCTCCACGAATAACGTTCCTTTTTCTACACAATTCAAGGGGGCAATAGACTTCAACTACGTCAAGCGGATTGCTTTTGAGTATTTCCAACATTTGTTGGTAGTGTGGTTGTATATCCTCAAATTCGATTAGCATACCGTCGATTAAAACGTTTTTGCCCATATCCGAAAACATTTTTGCCGTATGGTACATCATAATGATTGCTTCGCTGAGATATTTAAAATAGTTTTCACTCAATCGCTTCGAGCTGATCATATTTTGAAACATATCATTAGAAACTATATAGAACTCTTCATTTGATTCCTGAATCGCTTTCGCTATAGATGTCTTTCCTGCGCTTGTAATACCGTTCAAAAAAATGATATGTCCTTTTTCATTCTTCATTTTTCACCTCTCGTATGAATTTTGTTTTGTTTACATACTTCAATAAGAAGAACCGACATTGCACTTGAAAGCACAAATCTTTGTTTTGCAAAGCCGCAAATGGTTTTTTGTGAGGTTTTCCAATGGCGGAACCCTCTCTTGTGCTTTGCTTTGCTTATGAAAGCCCCGTGTCGGTCGCTTACGGTGCTTGCTTTGAAAAAAGATTTGATATTTGCCAAAAAACTTTTGTCTTAGCTCTTGCTTTTTGCATAGAAAATGTAATATAATAGAGGGTAGGAAAAAGGCGATACACAAGGAGATCCTATGAAAAACAACAGCACCTATTTCAAAAACGATTCTTGTGAATATTTCCCCTGCCACAAAATAAGCGGTGACTATTTCAACTGTATGTTTTGCTGTTGCCCGCTATACGCTCTCGGCGACAAATGCGGCGGAAACTTTGTGTATTTGGAGCAGGGCATCAAGGACTGCTCTCATTGTAACATTCCCCACACCGAAGCGGGCTATCAGCACGTATGCTCCAAGCTACGTTTGGTTTCCGAGCTTGCAAAAAACAATCGGAATTACACCATTCCCTTTGAAAACGAGCTGACGAAATAGGTCAGCGCCAGCAAATCGGCGCATCCGCCGGGAGAAAGGCTTCGTTTGATGAACTCTTCATCCATGGCGAGTAGCTCTTCTTCCTTTGGCAGACGGTTTTGCCAAAGCAACCTTCTTGCATAGTCCTTTGCAAAGGCGGCGCCCGATTCACCGCCGCGGTGATATAAATTGGTGTCTTCCACGTGGGCGATCAGATTTAGAAGCGTCAGCACGCCTGCCTCGTTTTGATCAAGCCCCTCTTCAAGGGCGTTTTGGAAGACGGGAAGGGCAATCTCCCGCAGGGCGGGAAAGCCGTCGCAGACCTGTCCGCGGATGCCCGTCAGATTGTGCTTTAAATACAGCCGCTCGCCTGCGGTCTTGCCGTCGGCATGGGCAAAATCGGCACGGGCTGCGTCCTGCGCCAGCAGAGAAGCCTCCTCAAAGAGCCTCTCGGTTGGGGCAAAGGGATGCTCAGGCATCCACAGTCTGCCGATGGCACCGCAAAGAATGCCCAGAGAATAGATCACGCCCTTGTGGGTGTTGACTCCACCCGTTGCGCGGTACATCGCCTCTTCTGCCAATATGCCTGCCGCCTTTAGTTGGGCAAAGGTCACGGATCTGCTTTCGGTTGCGGTCTTGTTGCCGATAGAAAAGCAGTCTTTAAAATAGGGCTCCAGAGCGGCGGCGCTCTTTAAAAAGCTTTTCAGATCCATATCGGCGTGGCTTCCGCTGTTGTTTTGGTCCACCAGTCCGGGTTTTGGCGTGGTGTTCACCTCGTCGACAAGGCACATAGAAGCAAGCCTGCCCACCTGTTCTTTGTCAAAATCCAAAAAGAACCCTTTTAGAATCTCGGTGGTCTTTTCTTGCAGCTGCAAAACGCTGTGCAGCCGCGCCGCGGCGCAGGCTCTGCCGGGCGCACCGCAAACGATGCACCCGCGGGCAGAGCTGCGGTCAAGCTTTGTTCCGCTCTGATCAATGACGTCGAGATCAAACAGCCGTCCGATGGACGAGCCCTCCTCGATGGACAGGCAGAGCTCCTTAACCTGCGCCGCATTTTCGGAAGTGGCGTAGATCGCCTCGTATCCGGTGTCGGCTTCGGTGAGCTCTTTATATAGGATGGAGCTTTCGGGAATTGCCTTTTCAAGCATCTGCACGCCCAGATCAAAGGCGCGCTTGATGAGGGGAGAAGTCTTGACGGGTCCTGCAATATTCATGGTGAATGAAACGAGGGTACAACGGTAGTCTTGCAGCAGCTTTTCTTGAAGCTTTACCCGCCGTTCACGGTTTGCAAGCACCTGCTCTAAGGTTATTTCATTCTTCATAGATCAGATCCGATTGCTTTTCCTGCTGGGCGTCCAGCTTGCGCAGATTGGTTTCCGCGTTATCACCCACGCATCCTACAAGCATATAGCTCTTGGTCAGGTGATCGTAGATAAAGTGTCCCAGCAGATGGAAGTTTTTCACCATTCCCGTGTTGGATACGTGCATACGGGGTCCCGTGCAGGCGTGCACGTGTGTTCCGATGGAAACGTGCCCTCTGTCAACGTAGGTAATGGGCAGATTTTGCGCGATCAATTCGTTGACCTTCTTTTCAAGCTCCCCAATGTCCAAATCGGGCTTTTGGTCGGGGAAGGAAATGACGAAGCCGTGGTTTACGTCGTCGTGACTGCAATGCGCTACCAGCTCCTTTGGCATACAAAGCTCGCAAAGGTCTTCTGCGGTGTGCGCCATCAAACGGTAAGGAAGGGATCGATACACCACGTCCTTGATCTCCTTGGGGTCGGGGCCGAACAGAGTGGGACGGGAGATCAGTACCTGTTCGCCCACGCCGATGAGAAGATTGGCGTTGAAGTTGAGGAAGGGGTACACCAGGTCAAAATGCTCCACGATCACACGTCTGCCGCAATGAAGGGCTTCGGTGATGGCGTCTGCCAGAACGCTCATTTGGGTAAAGCCGTTTTCAAAGCGGATGTCCACGTGGTAGGTATGGGGAGAGAAAAAGCTGAAGCCCGAGTTGATGTCCAGAAGCGGCAGAGGGCGGATATAGACGCCGTCGTCGTCGTTGGTCAGCTCAATCCCGGGGAACATTCCGCGCAGAAGGGCACTTTTACCCGAGCCTGCTTCGCCGATGACACCGATGAGCTTGTCGGTGGGCAGAAGATATAATTGTGCCAGCTGCATACCAAGGGCGTACATACGGTTTTGACCTCTGGGAGCAAAATAGCTGCTCAGGATGTGGTTTACTTGACGATTGTGCTTCATAAATGAAAATTCTCCTTATATTATATAAGTTCTTTGTTTTTTAAATAGTTGAGGGTGCTTTCGGGAAGAAGGTCTCCAAGTGCCGCAAGATCTTTGTTTTTAATCAGTGTTCTTACGTAGCTTGCGCTGATGGGTGTCTTGTCGGTGGCTTTTCTTTCAATTTCCACGTATTCAATGCCGTTTGCGGGCAGATGCACCGCAAGGCTTTGATTGTACTTGTCGGTCATGGCGGAAAAGGGCTCGCTTCCCACGAATCGGTGGGTAATGGAAAGCTTTTTTGCGATGATCTTGCAAAAAATCTCGATATCCAAGCCGCACTGCACCTCGTAGGCGCTGTCCCTGTCCTTTAAAAAGTAGGTGGGGAAGGTGGCGGAAGAGATCATATAGGGTCCCGTTTCGGTCACGGTCACGTTTGGAAGATGGGCGGTACCGAGGCGCACCATATTCAGCCGATCAAGGGCTGAAAAGTCGCTTTTGTCCTCCGATAGCACGAAAACGTACACCTGATCGCATTGCAGAGAGGCGCGTTCCACCAGATATTGATGCCCCAGCGTGAAGGGGTTGGCGTTCATCACGATGGCGCCCACCTTGCCGCCTGCCTTCGGTGCGGGAATGCTTTTTAAATATGAGGCAATGCCGTCGCGGCGGTCCTCCATCAACAGCACGTCCTTGGTCTCGGCGATGGGATAGAAGAAGAGGGAAGAGAAGGTAAATTTGTTTTGGGGCTTGGTGTAGATAAAGAGATGCCGATGCCCCGCGGCAAGCGCCTCGCCCTTTAAGGCGGTGATGACGCAAGAGGTCAGGTCTTCTCCCTGACGGTCGGCGGCAACCGCGATGAGCTTGATGACGTTATCCTGTCTTGCGCCGGTGGCGATCAGTCGATCCTCGTCGAACACCAGGGCGATCACGTCGGGCTCTTCGGTTGGGGCAAGCCCCGCTTCCTTTAAAAGGGCGTGCCATTTTTCAAGCTTTCGTCCGCTTAAGCGGTGATGGAGTTCAATATTCATTCTAAGATCCTTTTTACGGTTTATATATTTATTATACAATAAAAAAACCGATATGGAAAGACAAATTCGAAAAAAAGTGAAAATTATTTGCCGTGATCGTTGCGGCAACTAAAATATACGGAAAGGTAAAAATCATCATGAAAATTTTGAAGGTTGCCTGTGCCGGCACGCTGGAATCCAGTGATACGTACGTGGAGCTTGAGCCCTGTGACGAGCTGGAGATCACCGTTGAATCGGTGGTGGAAAAGCAGTTCGGTGACAGAATCAAGCAGGCAGTGAAGGACGTTCTTTCAGAGTGTGGCGTAGAGTGTGCCAGGGTGCGCGTCATTGACCGCGGTGCGCTGGATTGCACCATTCGCGCCAGAGTGGAAACGGCGGTTTTACGTGCAGGGGGGGAAGACTGATGCGCCGCAGTATGCTTTTTTTACCGGGTAACAACCCCAATATGCTGATCAACGCCGGATGCCTCGGGGCAGATGCGGTGATCTTTGACTTGGAGGATGCCGTATCGCCTGCCGAAAAGGATGCGGCAAGACTCCTCGTGCGCAACACCATGCGCTATATGGATCTTGACGGATGCGAGATCGTGGTGCGCATCAATTCGGTGGATACCGATTTTTGGCGCAAGGACTTGGATACCGTCATTCCTTGCAAGCCTGACGTGATCTTGCTGCCCAAGTCGGCAGAGCCCGCCGATATTCGTTTGGTGGACGAGTATATTTCCGATCTGGAGGAAAAGCTGGAGCTTCAAAAGGGAGGCGTTCAGATCATGCCCTTAATTGAGACTGCCATGGGCGTGGAAAACGCCTTTGCCATTGCCTCCTCCTGCAAGCGGGTGTGCGCATTGTTCCTGGGTGCGGAGGACCTGACGGCAGATCTTCAGTGCAAGAGGACCAAGGAGGGCAGAGAGATCGAATACGCCCGCCAAAGACTGGTGGTTGCCGCACGCGCGGCAGGAGTGGACGTATACGATACGCCCTTTACCGACGTCAACGACGACGAGGGCATCGTACAGGATGCGCGTCTTGCAAAGGCGCTCGGCTTTACCGGCAAGGCTTCCATATCGCCTCGCCACGTGGACGTGATCAACGAGGTGTTCAGTCCCACCCTTGCCGAAATCGAATACGCATATGAAGTGGTGGAAGCCATCCGCGTTGCCAAGGAAATGGGCAAGGGTGCCGTTTCGCTGCGGGGAAAAATGATCGATGCGCCCATTGTGGCAAGGGCAGAGCGCACCATTGCCATGGCTAAGGCGCTGGGGCTGGATCGGACGGAGGTGTAAGGCGTGAATAAACTGGTGAATTCAATTCGAGAGGCAATTGCCCTTTCGGGACTGCAGGACGGTATGACCGTGTCCTTTCATCATCATCTGAGAAACGGCGACCACGTTTTGAATATGGTGATGCACGAGATCGCAGAATTGGGTATTCGCGATCTGACGGTGAACGCCAGCTCTCTGTTTGACGTGCATATGCCCTTGGTGGACCACATCCAAAACGGCGTGGTAAGTCACGTGCTGGCAGACTACATTTCGGCGGGGCTTGGCAAGGCGTTTTCCGCAGGGATCATGGAAAAGCCGGTGCAGTTCCGCACCCACGGCGGCAGACCCTGCGACATTGCATCGGGCAAGACTCCCATTGACGTGGCGTTTATTGCCGCGCCGACCTCGGATACCATGGGCAATTGCAGCGGTAAATACGGCAAATCTGCCTGCGGAAGCCTTGGATACGCCTTTGCGGACGCGATGTACGCCAAGCGCGTGGTGGTGATCACCGATAATCTGGTGCCCTATCCCCTTGCCGATTTTTCAATTGCCGAAAACTACGTGGACTACGTGGTGCAGGTAGATGCCATCGGCGATCCCCGCGGGATCGTTTCGGGCACCACCAAGATCACCAGAGACCCCGTGGGTCTGGTAATGGCGCAGTACGCCGCCAAGGTGATCGACGCTTCGGGTCTTTTAAAGGACGGCTTTTCCTTCCAGACGGGCGCGGGCGGCGCTTCGCTGGCGGCGGCAAAGTTCTTGAAGGACATTATGTTAAAGAAGGAGATCCAAGGAAGCTTTGGTCTGGGAGGCATCACCGGATATATGGTGGATATGCTGAAGGCAGGGTGCTTCAAGACCTTGCTTGACGTGCAGTGCTTCGATCTGGGGGCGGTAGAATCGATCCGCACCAATCCTGCTCACAGAGAGATCTCGGCTCTGCAGTACGCCTCTCCCGGCTCCAAGAGCGCGGCGGTGGACAGTCTGGACGTGGTGATTTTGGGTGCAACCGAGATCGACACCGACTTTAACGTAAACGTTCATACCGATTCGCAGGGCTGTATTATGGGCGGCTCGGGCGGTCACAGCGATACGGCGGCAGGGGCGAAGCTTTCTATGATCATTGCACCGATGTTCCGTGCAAGACTGCCCATCGTTACCGACAGAGTGACCTGCATTTCCACCCCCGGCAAGGACGTGGACGTGCTGGTGACCCAGGGCGGTATTGCGGTAAATCCCGCCAAGACCGAGCTGAAAAACAGACTGATCGACGCGGGCTTGCCCGTGATCGATATTGCCGAGCTGAAGGAAAAGACCGAGCGCATCACGGGCAAGCCCCAAAAGCTTACCCACGGCGATCGGATCGTCGCAGAGGTGATCAGCAGAAACGGCGACATACTTGACAAAATTTACAGCGTCAGCTGAAATAATGGAATATAAGGAGGACTCGTTATGAGAGAAATCAGTACGCAAACCATCACCGAAACAGTGAAAAAGCTCTGTATAGAGGCAAACTGCCATCTGACAGAGGACGTAAAGAACTGTATTCGCTGCAAGAGAGATGAGGAAGGATGGCAGGGTGCCAAGGACATTCTGAACAGAATCATCGAAAACTTTGAAATTGCCGACAAGGAAAACCAGCCCGTTTGTCAGGATACCGGCGTTGCCTGCGTGTTTTTGAAGATCGGTCAGGACGTTCACGTAAACGGCAGCATTACCGATGCGGTCAACGAAGGCGTCAGACAGGGATACGGCGAGGGCTATCTGAGAAAGAGCGTGGTACGCGATCCCTTAGACAGAGTCAATACCGGCGACAATACCCCTGCGATGATCTACTACGATCTGGTAGAGGGTGACAAGATGGAGATCACCGTAGCGCCCAAGGGCTTCGGCAGCGAAAATATGAGCAAGATCGCAATGCTTCGTCCCTCCGACGGCGTGGAAGGCGTGCGCAACTTCGTGCTTCGCGCAGTAGAGGAAGCAGGCCCCAACCCCTGTCCCCCCATCGTTGTGGGCGTGGGCGTGGGCGGCACCTTTGACAAGGCGGCGTTCCTTGCCAAGAAGGCGCTTTTACGCTCGCTGGATGAAAGAAATGAAGATCCCTTCTATGCAAAGCTGGAGGAAGAGCTGCTTGAGGGCATCAACTCGCTGGGTATCGGACCTCAGGGCTTTGGCGGCAGAACCACTGCGCTTGCCGTGAATATTGAAAAGTTCCCCACCCATATTGCAGGACTTCCCGTTGCGGTAAACATCAATTGCCACGTGGCAAGACATAAGTCGGAGGTAATTTAATATGGCTATCAAGAAGATCGTTGCGCCCCTTTCCCATGAGGAAGCCAAAAAGCTGCGCGCAGGTGACAGCTGTCTGTTTTCCGGAGTGATCTACACCGCAAGAGATGCGGCTCATAAGCGTCTTTGCGAGCTGGTTGCTAAAGGCGAGAAGCTGCCCATTGACGTAAACGAAAGCGTGATCTACTTCGTAGGTCCCACTCCCGCAAAGCCCGGACAGGCTATCGGCTCTGCAGGCCCCACCACCTCCTACAGAATGGACGCGTACAGCCCCACTCTGATCTCTCTGGGTCAGACCGGTATGATCGGTAAGGGTAAGAGAGGTCCCGAGGTGGTCGAAGCCATGAAGAAGCACGGTGCGGTGTATTTCGGTGCCATCGGCGGTCTTGGCGCACTGCTGAGCAAGTGCATCAAGAAGGCTGAGATCGTTGCTTACGAGGATCTTGGTGCAGAGGCGATCCGCCGTCTGGAGGTAGAGGATTTCCCCGTTGTGGTGGTTATCGACAGCGAAGGCAATAACCTGTACGAAAGCGGCAGAAAAGAATATCTGGACTCTCTCAAATAATAAATAAGAAGAAGGCGGTTCTCTTTGAGGTATCGGAGAGGATCGCTTTTTTCTTGCAAAAAAATTCCCAAATTTTCTTGACATTTTGGAGTGTAAGTGCTATGATGAACGTGGAAACTTGTATCGTGATCGAATGCAAGCGGGTGTATCAGCACAGTAATATGGAATCGAGGTGTAGTCATGGAAACAAGAAACAAAAAAGTTTTGGTCATTGGCGTTATCGGTGCCGACGTACATGCTGTTGGCAACAAGATACTCTACCATGCCTTTACACAGGCAGGCTTTGAGGTTGTAAACCTGGGCGTTATGGTGTCTCAAGAGGAGTATATTGCGGCAGCAATCGAGTCAAGTGCCGATGCCATCGTGGTATCGTCTCTTTACGGACAGGGCGAGCTTGACTGTCGCGGTATGCGCGAAAAGTGCGATGAAGCAGGTCTGAAGGGCATTCCGCTGGTCGTTGGCGGCAACATCGTGATCGGTAAGCAGCGCTTTGAAGAGGTGGAAGAACGGTTTAAGGCAATGGGCTTTGACCGTGCATTCCCTCCCGGAACCACTCCCGAAACCACCATCCAGGCTTTGCGCGAGCTTTTAGGGATGGACGGTACTAACGAGTGAAAAACATATTATTGATCGATTTCGGCAGTACGTACACGAAGTTAACCTTGGTTGACGTGGATGCGGAGGAAATACGCGGCACGGCACAAGCCTTTACCACTGTGGAAAGCGACGTAAACGAGGGCCTTAATGCGGGACTGAAGCTCTTGGAGCAAAAGATCGGCAGTTTCACCTACGAGGAGTGCTACGCCTGCTCCTCTGCCGCGGGGGGGCTGCGGATGATCACCAGCGGACTCGTGCCCGAGCTTACGGGCGAGGCTGCGAAGCTTGCAAGCCTTGGAGCGGGGGCGAAGGTGATCGCCATCTACGCCTTTCAGCTCACCGAGGACGATCTTGAGGAGATCGCCGAGGCAAAGCCCGACATCTTCCTGCTGGTCGGCGGTACCGATGGGGGCAATACCGAGTGTATCCTGCATAACGCCAGGGCGCTGGCATCAATGAAGCCTGCCTTTCCCATCGTCATCGCGGGTAACCGCACGGCGGCAAGGCAATGCGAGCGCATTCTCGAGGGATGCGAGATCTACGTTTGCCCCAACGTGATGCCCAAATTCGGCGCTTTGAATATCGAGCCGACACAAAAAAAGATCAGAGAGATCTTTCTTGAAAGAATCATTTTAGCCAAAGGACTCAGCCGCGCCGCCGAGTTGCTGTCCGATATCATGATGCCCACCCCTGCCGCCGTTTTGCAGGCGATGGAGCTGCTTTCAAAGGGTACAGCCGAGGAAAGCGGTATCGGAGATCTGGTGGCGGTGGACGTGGGCGGTGCCACCACCGACGTCTATTCTATCGCAGACGGTATGCCCGAGCAGATGAACACGGTCTTCAAAGGACTTCCCGAGCCCTACTCCAAGCGGACGGTAGAGGGCGACATCGGTATGCGCTATAGCATACAGGGTATCATTGATGCCGCGGGAAAAGAGAAGATCTGTGAGCTGTCGGGCCTTTCAGAGGAGCGGATGTGCGCTTTGGTGGAAGAGTTAAAAGCCAACAAGGAAACGGTCCCCCAAGGGGATGACGAGCTGGAGGCGCTGGACTTCGCCCTTGCTTCCTCGGCTGTGAAGGAAGCGGTGGCAAGACACGCAGGTACCATTTCCGAGGCTTACACGATGATGGGACTGACCTACGTGCAAGAAGGGAAGAACCTGACCCGTGTAAAGCAGATCGTGGTGACGGGCGGAAGCCTGATCCATACCAAGAGAACCGAGGCGATTGCCTCCCACGCCCTGTTTTCCCCGTCGGAAGCGAGCTCGCTTCGCCCGAGGGAAGCAAACGTGTGGGTCGACAGAACGTATATACTTGCCGCAATGGGCTTGCTTTCATCGCATTATCCCGACGTGGCACTTCGAATTATGAAAAAGGAGCTTGAGTATCATGGACATTCGCAACAAACGCTTAACTGACGAAGAATTTTTTAAACAGCGGGAAGAGGTTCTTGCCCAGTGGCACACCGGCAAGGACGTTGATCTGGAAGAGGCGGTAGCTTACCACAAGGCAATGCCGGAATGCCGCGACTTTTCCAAGAAGCTGTTGGACGCCAAGAGAGAAAACCGCACCCTGGTACAGCCCCGTGCAGGCGTACCCGTTATTGAAGAGCATATCAAGCTGTTACAGTATCTGGAGGAGTACGGCGAAGCCGATCTGCTTCCCTCCACCATCGACAGCTATACCCGTCAGAACCGTCACGAGGAGGCGGAGAACGGTATTGCCGAGTCCATCCGTTTGGGCAGAGCAATGCTCAACGGCTTCCCCGCAGTCAACCACGGCGTGGCAGGATGCCGCCGTGTGATCGAGTCTGTGAACGTGCCCGTGCAGGTTCGTCACGGCACACCCGATGCCCGTCTGCTGACCGAGATCACCTACGCCGGCGGCTTCACCAGCTACGAGGGCGGCGGTATCTCCTATAACCTTCCTTACTGCAAGAACATTCCCATGGAGCGCACCATCCGCGACTGGCAGTACGTTGACCGTCTGACCGGTCTTTACGAGGAAATGGGCGTTTCCATCAACCGTGAGCCCTACGGTCCCTTGACCGGCACCCTGGTTCCTCCCTGCATCTCCCACGCCGCAGCGATCATTGAGGCACTGCTGGCGGCAGAGCAGGGCGTTAAGAACATCACCGTCGGCTACGGTCAGTGCGGTAACCTGCGTCAGGACGTGGCGGCGATCCGCACCCTGCAGGAGCTGACCGACGAGTACTTGAAGAAATACGGCTACGACGACGTGGAGGTAACCACCGTACTGCATCAGTGGATGGGCGGTTTCCCTGCCGACGAAGCAAAGGCATTCGGCGTGATCTCCACGGGATCTCTGATTGCCGCGCTGTCCAAGGCGACCAAGGTCATCGTAAAGACGCCTCACGAGGCAGTAGGTATTCCCACCATGGAAGCCAATGCAGAGGGTCTGCGTTGCACCAAGCAGGTGGTGAATATGTTCTACGAGCAGGTTTTAGCTTCCGATAAGGTGGACGAAGAAAAGGATATCATTTCCCGCGAGACCAGATGCATCGTGGACAAGTGCTTCGAGCTGGGTAACGGCGATATCGCAGTGGGCGTTTGCCGCGGCGTAGAAGCAGGCGTTTTGGACGTTCCCTTTGCTCCCTGCCGCTACAATGCAGGTCTGATGCTGCCCTGCCGCGACAACAACGGCGCCATCCGTATTCTGAATCCCGGCAATCTGCCCTTCGACAAGGAGATCTTGGATTTCCACAGAGCAAAGATCGAAGAGCGTGCAATTGCCGAAGGACGGGAGGCATCCTTCCAGATGGTAGTGGATGACGTTTATGCAATTGGCAAGGGCCGTCTTGTAGGCCGCCCCAAGTATTGATTTGAAAAGACAATAGGAGTGTAAAGGAACATGAAAATTACGAATGTTGTTTGCTCTGCCGGCAGAACCGGCTTCTACTTCGACGACCAGCGCGCCATCAAAAAGGGTGCGGGTCATGACGGCGTTTTCTATATCGGCGATCCCGTGACCGAGGGCTTCCGTGCCGTCAGACAGGCAGGCGAGTCCATCTCTGTGATGCTCGTTTTGGAGGACGGTCAGATCGCATACGGCGACTGCGCGGCAGTGCAGTATTCGGGTGCCGGCGGACGCGACCCCCTCTTCTTGGCTGAGGATTTTATTCCCGTGATTGAGAAGTACATCAAGCCCCAACTGGTTGGCAAGGAAGCCGCCGATTTCCGCGGCCTTTGCAAGATGATGGAGGCAATCGAGGTGGACGGCAAGCGTCTGCACACCGCCATCCGTTACGGCGTGTCTCAGGCACTGCTGGATGCCGTTGCAAAGGCAAGCGGCAGAATGATGTGCGAGGTCGTGGCTGATGAATACGGCTGCAGCGTTTCCGAGACCCCCGTTCCCATCTTCACTCAGTCGGGTGACGACCGTTACGACAATGCCGACAAGATGATCATCAAGGGCGCACAGGTGCTGCCTCACGCGCTGATTAACAACGTGGATACCAAGCTTGGCAAGGACGGTCAGCTGTTGGCTGACTACGTTGCATGGCTGCGCGATCGTATTTTGGCATACCGCAGCGATGAAAGCTACGCACCCGTGATGCACATCGACGTATACGGCACCATCGGCGCAGTGTTTGGAAACAACAACTACACCGCAATGGCGGACTATATTCAGAAGCTGGAGGAGCTTGCAAAGCCCTTCAAGCTGCGCATCGAGGGTCCCATGGACTGCGATTGCGACAGAGAGACTCAGATGGTAGCGCTGGCAGGACTGACTGCAGAGCTTGATAAGCGTGGAGCGACCGTTGAGCTGGTGGCAGACGAGTGGTGCAATACCTTGGAGGACATCAAGCTGTTTGCCGACAACAAGGCAGGCCACATGGTGCAGATCAAGACTCCCGACCTTGGCGGTATCAACAACACCATCGAAGCAGTTCTTTACTGCAAGGAAAAGGGCATCGGCGCATATCAGGGCGGTACTTGTAACGAAACCGACCGCTCCGCACAGGTTTGCGTGCACTGCGCAATGGCAACCCAGCCTGCACAGATCCTGGCAAAGCCCGGTATGGGCGTGGATGAAGGCTTTATGATCGTGTATAACGAAATGAACCGCATCATCGCAATGCGCAAGGCAAAGACCGCAAAGTAATCCCCGACTTTAAGAATCTTTGAATTGCCTCTTGGACTGTATTTGTTTTAACTCTGACAAAATCCCGCACACGAAGGTGTGCGGGATTTTCTATTAGTCTGCTTCACTTTTCACGAATTTGGTGTGGGACGGTTTTGATTTGATAAGAGATGGTCGTGAATAGCGAAGAAACAAGATTGCTTTGCAAGTTATGCCACTACCTTGCATGTTTGAGAGAAGTGTATTTTCCAACCAAACGGAGAATTTTTGCGCTTCAAATCTCCAAACACGCTCTTTACTTTTTAAGATATATCCGATATAATAAGGGTACAAGATCGATTTTGAATTTGTTTTAAGGAGATTGATATGTCTATTGGAAAAAACATTTCTCGCTTTCGAAAAGAAAAAAGAATGACACAAGTAGACTTGGGCGAAATACTGGGTGTCTCCAATCAAACTGTTTCAAAATGGGAATCCGAAATGAGTATGCCCGACGTAATGCTCTTACCTAAAATTGCCGATGTTTTTGAATGCTCTATCGACGAGTTGTTTTGTCGTGTGGTCGAAGAAAGAACTGAAGTACATTATGACGTATGCACGGAATTACCTTGGAGTGATGACGAGAGAATTCGTTGTGTAGTTTGCAGAGGCAGAAAAATATTGCAGATTACAGACGATGATGTTCAAGAAGTTGCATTTAAAATTACCGGTAATACGGGAGAAGTTTCAAGTGAAGCGAATATTATCGTTTATGGCAATGTTGTAGGTGGTTGTGTTGCTCGTGGAAATCTTTTTGTTAATGGTAATATTACCGGCGAATGTGTGGCAAAAGGAAACATCGAAGCCAAAGAATGGATCTTTGGAGAATGTGCAGCGGGCGGTAAGATTAATGCGGGAGAACCTATAACAGGCGAGTGTACTGCTAATGAAATAATTGCGACGCAAAACACACATTTCGATGAATAGTTGTCATTTTACTATCCAAACGCCAAAAGGGTGTCTCAAATTTGCAATTTGAGACACCCTTTTGTAATTTGGAATTCTATATGCCCAACTCAACGGTATAGATCTCTTCTACCGGAAAGGATACTTTAACCAAACCTATAGAAACAAATTCGCCGGCAAGCTTTTTAAATTCGTGCAAAATCAAATTGCTGGCTTGGTAAAAAACTTCTTCCTCATCTTTTTTGGTAAGCGCCAACGTGCAGTGGGGCATCCACCTGTTTGGACAATACCATTCGTGTCCCGTTGTATCAAACTCCTTTAAGCATTCATGCAGTTCTCGATGGAAGGCATACATGCTGTCGTTCATCATAGGCGAGGCAAAAATGGTCTTTGTGTCATTGAACATGCCAACAGAAGCAACGTATGCCGGCAGCTTTCGGTGTGTTTGGGCAAATAGGTTCAGTAGCTTGATGCATTTTTCTTCATCAACATCGTTAAAACAAGCTAACGTAAGGTGCGGTCTTGCTTTCCATTCAATGAATTTCGTGCTCAGTCCTGCATCTGCAACACTTTTCGCCAAGCTGTGAAGCTGTGCTTCCGTGTTTTCATCATAGTATAATTCTATTGCGTATTTCATACAGTATTCTCCTTATAATTAAACTACTTCCCGATGTCAAAATACTCCTTGATTATTTTTGCGGCTATGTCAAACCAAGGCTTTTTCACCAAACACAAAGAGGTAGTAATCCTCAAGGGACGGAGCGATACAAAGGGAGTCTTCCGTTGGCTTTGCATCCGAAATCGTTCGTGCAACAACTCCCTTTTCATTTTTTGATATGTTTACAACTCTGTATTTGCTTTGAAAATCTACAACCTCAGACTCACGCAGGGGGACGCTGTACACCCTGCCATCCATCTTGGCAATCAGCTCTGTGGGGGAGCCGCTGTCAACAACGATTCCTTTTTTGAGCATAATGACCTGTTTGGCGATATACTCGATATCGCTGACGACATGGGTGGCGATAATGACGATCTTATCAAAAGCAATGCGCGAAATATAATTACGGATTGCGATACGCTGCTTGGGGTCAAGCCCTGCCGTGGGCTCGTCAAGAACAAGCACCTTGGGATCTCCGAGAACTGCCTGAGCAAGAGCAAGGCGCTGCTTCATTCCACCCGAAAAGGATGATATCTTATGATGCGCAACGTCGGAAAGCTCAACTTCTTCAAGTATTTTGGGGATCTGCTCCATGGCATCCTCTTTTTTTATGTCCTTCAAGGATGCCATATACCACAGAAACTTTTCTGCAGTGAAGTTTCCGTACATTCCCGGGTATTGGGGCATAAATCCAAGCTTTTCGCGGAAGCGAACACCCATTTTGAGGATCTCCTCACCGTCAAAAAGAATTGCACCGCTGTCTCTTTTCAAATTGTCGGTGAGAATATTCATCAAGGTGGATTTTCCCGAGCCATTGGGACCAAGAAGTGCGTATATGCCCGGTTCAAGCTCTGCTGAAAAGCCTTGCAGAGCCTTGGTTTTTCCATAGCTTTTATAAATTTTATCAAAAGTAAGTGTCATAATAACTCCTTTTATCCGTTACCCCTTTGTAAACTTTTTGCGTGCAAAAAAGGCGGTAATGAGTGTGATGATAGCAAAGATCACGGTGAATAGAATCAGCACGCCAAAATCGTTTCCAAACAAATTCATTGCAGCAGAAGTATAAAAATACTCGTTTGCACCGAACCACGCAGAAAAATCGAACATCCTCATGCTATCCAAGCCCAAACGCGCGATCACCGAGGGAATCATCGTAAAAAATACGCAAACACCCACTGAGAGCAGCAGATTTTCCGCAAGAACCGAAACGGAAATCATAAATACCGCTGTGAGGATCAAGGCAAGCATTCTTAAGCAGTAAAGCACCAAAACATACTGTCCGATCGTGATGCCGCCGTCCACCTGTGAATAGGACTGCAAAGAACAAAGCGGCGCACTCCACACCGAGCGATCAATAGAATAGGTCTGCATATACGCTGCAGCTTCAAGGCTGTAGAAAAGAATGCCAAGCCCCAAAATCAACAAGAGCACCACGCAGTATTTCGATCTGAAGCTTTGTTTTCTTCCTTTTTTTGCAGAACGCATTACCGACACGAAGCGGTCATTTTTGTTTTTGCCTGCGTATTCCATGGCAAAGCTCATAACGCAAAGGATCAGAACCACCGCGTACAGTGGAATGGGAAAGGATGTCGAAAGAAAAGCTTTCATGCCTTGGTCGGCAAGAAAGTGCCCCTTGACACCTGTTTTTTCATAATGCTCCGCTAAATAACTGCTTTTTTCTTCAAGGATCTCCAAGGCGCCTCTTTTTTCATAGGCATCCTTATATTGCTTTTTAAATTCGTTATAGTCGTCTTCTGAAATTTTGCCGCTTGAAAAATCTTGATAGGCAGTTTGATTGCGCGCTTCAAGGTAAGCCCAAGCATCCAGCTCTGCGTGCACATAGGCAAGCTTTTCGTCACTCAGCTCTCCTTCTACGAGGTCTGCATAATAGGTTAAATAATCTCTGTATTGGAAATCGTTCACGTAGTTTTCTTTGACCTGCCCGCACATAATGATTTGCGCCGTCACGCATAGTATGAGAATCAACCACAAATTGCCGTATTGAAGGATCTTGTGAGCTTCCCAATAGACAAGTCCGTGCGCGTGGATGCGTCCTTTTTTTCTGAAAGAAAAAACTTTTTTGCTCCAATTTCTTATCGGTTCAGAATAAGCGGAGAGCGACTTTTTGACGGCTTGATACCACCTTGAAAGCCCTTTCAGCTCCACGCCACGGTTCCCCTTCATATAAAGACAAAGTGTCGATATATAAAAAACCAAGGTCAAAAAAATGGTGGAAACAGCGGCAACGTGTACGTAGGAAACAGGCATATTGAAAAGGTTCAGGGCGTATAGCCTTGATACCAAGGGAGTACCTTGCGCAAGCGAAAGCAAATTCGCCGTACGAGCAAAGGGGAATCGTGCCCCGGACAAAGCGCTTAAGGCAAAGCATATTCCAAAGACCATAGCACCGCCGATATACGTAAGCAATACTTGATAGCAAATCAAGGAGATGAGCGTAACGAGTGCCGTAAAACAGAGGGCGGAAACGATCTTGAAGCCAAGTAAAACCCAAAAATAAGAAAAAACGGTGCTAACGTACGGGAAAGTGCCAAAGCGTTCAATGCATTGAATGGGGACAAACGGATTGGCAAATCCATTTTTTATATAGATCACAAAACAGCTTGAAGCGGTAAATAACAGGACGACGATGACGGCTGCCGCGCTTGCTGCAACAAGCTTTGCTATGCCCACGCGGCTTCTTCCGCGCTTGGTTGAGCGCATAAGCGGTAGCATTCCGCTTTGCTTTTCGGGTATAAAGATCAAGCCTGACAAAAGAATCAGCATAGCAAATACAAAAACGTCTGCATAAGAATAAGAAAAATACGCATCCCAGCCGAATACCGGGCTTGCCTGCATTTTCGTTTCGTTCAGGATCTTGGTATATTGATTATAAACGTAGGCTTGATAGCGGTAAACGTATCCGTTTGTATCCTCACCCTCTTGGCGTAGCTGCTTCATTTCACGAATTGCTTGCTCGCGCAAAATGGCAATTTGTTCGTAGTAGGTGTTTTCGGTTTCGATCAGCTTGTCCGCGTATTCAAAAAGCACTCTGTCCTTGTGCTTTCCGTCAATAAGGGTGGGCGACCACGACGGATCAAAGATGTATTCCGGATCTTCAAACGCCTTTTGGAACTCCTCGTTTATAGCTTGCTCGTATTCCGCAAATAATTGATCGTAACCTTCGGGATCTTCGTTGTACGTTTTACAAAGATACTCCACCGATTCCCAAAAAGAAGCGTCCATTCGCATACCTTCATGCGTGGAAGCGGGGATCGTGTTGTAGCAAAGCAGAGCGTTTGCCAAAAGAAGCAGCAAAAGAAGAACCAAAAAGATCCTTGCTTTGAATATCTTATAAAATTCTAACCAGACCATCTTCATCATTATCGTTTCCCCGATTTGATAAAAGGGCATTTTAAATTTTGTTTAAAACGCCCTTTCATTTTATTTTCTTAGGTGAAAGCACTTGCTTTCAAGATATACTCACCAGTTCGGTCACAACTTTTCTGTATTTGCCCGTGGATAAATCAATTTCCGCATCATAGGAGCTGCCTGTCGCGGCATCATTGATATAATTAAACAGCCTTCCCCGATAATAGTAAGCCTGTCCCGACCCGCATATTTCGATATTTTCATCCACTTTGAAAGTGCGTTCTTCTCCCGTTTCCAAGTTTACTTGAATAACCTCACCGTAGGTGGCAAATACGGCGTTGTCTCCATTGGGATAAGATACTTTTTTATATTTGTAGGGCGTGTAATATAAATATTTTCCTCCCAAAGTAAAGCCGCCTGCAACGTTTTCGGCAACCGTTTCGGTTTCGCCCGTTGTCAGATCAAGGCAACGCACCGAGCGCTGAAAAAGCGGAACCTCCGTTGTTTGTCCGTTCACTATTACAGAATGAAAAACTTGTTTCACGTACTCGGGATAATAAATCTTTGAATCCGCATATACGAATCCTTGAAGAGTTACCGAGTCAAAGTGTATGGTGGTTTCTTTGCCAAGGGTGACAAACTCAGCGTTCTTTTTTAGCTCCGCACACTCAAAAACAACGTCAACTTCCTTGATTTCCAGCGGAATATAGTCCGAGCGGATATTGCGGAAAATGAATCGTCCCTTTTCGTCAATAGTCACGGGATATCTTCCCTTGAATATGGTATCCGTTTCGTTTCCATAGCAAAAAAGCTTTTCGGTTTTTCCGCTATTGATATCACAAGCAAAGACCCATCTGTCGTATCCGTTGTCATTCGTATGAAATTCGTACTGAATAAAGTATACAGCGCCCTCATAAAGATTCAGATAGGTGCTGTCACAGCCCTCCCAATCACACAGGTATTTGTATTCCAGCGTTTTTAAATTGTAGCTGTAGATGCCGCCTTTCTTGGAGGTATCAATTTTCCCGTTTGACTTCAGCTTTACGCGCAAAAAGTATAAAACCCCATCGTCCATAAGGAAATTTTTAATCTCTTCCGGTTTTGCAAAGGGGCAATCGTCCTTTTGGTGTGTACAAGCCGCATCACGGCAAGCAGGCTCGCTTGTACCCGTGCTCATATCATATCGCAAAAGCGTGGGGAAGGATTTATCACCCCCCATGCTTTTAAAAGAATACGTTCCTCGGTAGTATACGAATTCACCGTAGCACTTTCTTGACCGTATGGATGCCCCTACCGTGTCCTCTCTTGAACCAAGCCCAAAGGATTGAAGAGCTTCGTCCTCCGATATAAGCGGTGCCCACTCGTTTTCGGGAAGCTCAGAGGGGACAGAACTTGTGGTGCTTTGGCGCGGTTCCTCATTACTGCTTGCCAGCGGATCCTTGATGGCAGTCGGATTACAGGAGATGAGCGGGAGTATTAATAGGACACAGAGCAAACACACGATTGTTTTTTTATGATTTTTCATATGGCAAAATACTCCTTAATTATTTTTGCGGCTTCGTTGGCGGGCAGGTTGGTGTTGTCAAGCTTTAAGATGCGTTCACCATTTCGGGAATCGACTCTCTGTACTTTCCTGTGGGAATGTCAAATTCCGCATAAAAGAGAGTGCCGATATCGGTGTCCACTATATTGGCAAACAGTCTTCCGCGGTAATAAAAGAAATTTTGTCCAATAATCCCAAGCTCAATGTTTTCACCGATCTCGAAACAGCGCTCCTCGCCCGTTTCCAAATTTATTTGAATAACCTCACCGTAGGTAGTTATTACCGTTTGACCACTCTCTAAATTTACCGTTTTAGGCTTAAAAGGTGTACAGTACAAATACTTTCCCCCGATGGCAAAATTTCCTGCGGTATTTTCGATAACCGTTTTTGTCTCTCCGCTTTCAAGGTCGATGCTGCGCACAGTGTAATAATACACAGGAATCTGAACGCTTTGCCCATTTTCTGTGATGGAATACATCTTTTTTCCGACTTTTTCGGGATAATAGATTTTGGAATTTGCATATACAAAGCCAACGAAGGTATTGAAGCTCATATTTATCTTCTGCTCCTTACCAAGCACCTGAAGCTCTGCATCCTTTTTAAGCTCTGCAGCCTCAAAAACAATATCTACTTGCTTTTCTTCGGGCGGCATGTAACCGTTTTTAATATTTTGGAAAATTAATCTTCCCTTTTCATCAATAGTCATAGGTTGTCTTCCCTGAAACATAGTATCCGTTTCATTACCCCAACAAAATAGCTTTTCCGTTTCCCTACTATTTATATTGCAGGACCATACCCATACATCATATCCGTTGTCATCCGTATGGAAATCATACTGAAAATAATATATAAAATCACCGTACAGATCTAAAAATGTACTTTCGCAGCCCTCCCATTTGCAAAGATATTTATATTCCATGGTTTTTAAATTATAGCTGTGAATACCGCCCGCCTTGGAAGTATCAATTTTTCCACTTGGCTTGAGATTTACTCTCAAATAATATAATACTCCGTCGTCAATAAAAAATCTTTTAATTTCATCGGGCTTATAAAAGGGACAGTCGTCTTTATCGTGAGTACAAGCAGAATCCCTGCAGGCAGGCTCGCTTTTACCCGTTTCCATATTATAGCGCAAAAGCATCTTCACGGGTTTTGCATTTTCGGTGCCCTCAAAGGTGTACTCTCCGCGGTAATACACAGATTCTCCATAGCACTTTCTTGCATTAAAGACTGGATGCACGGTATCTTGCCTTGAACCAAAGCCAAAGTCCTCTCTTGCCTCCTGCTCGGAAATCAGCGGCGCCCACAGGTTGGGGGCGTCATTTCCCGGCGTACTTTCCTGGGTTTCACCGTTTGCCAACGGATCCTTGATGGCAGTCGGATTACAGGAGATGAGCGGGAGTGTTAATAGGACACAGAGCAAACACACGATTATTTTTTTATGATTTTTCATATGGCAAAATACTCCTTGATTATTTTTGCGGCTTCGTTGGCGGGCAGGTTGGTGTTGTCAAGCTTTAAGAAGCGTTCAAAGGGCAGCTTCTCGCCGTCGTAGGAATTCAGACGGTACTGACTGCTCGTGTTTCTCATTTCGGCTTCGCTCCACGCAAGATCGCGCTTTGATTCCTTGTGAAGCAGGCGGTTTTCGCTCTTGTTTCGGATCAGCCGAACATCAAAATCGGCGCAAAGCTCCACCACACAGCATTTGGCACCGTTTGATTCAAACAACCTGAGAATCTCAAGCAGATAGTCCTTTTCCTCTTTCATGTCAAAGGGAAACATATAGGTGAAGATCAGCCCGGGAAGTTCTCTTGTGGCAAACAGTTCAAAGACCTTTGCCCGAATGGCGCGGTTCAGCTCTTGAAATTCCTCTTTTTCATCGGGTGCAAAGAGCTTACGCGCCAGCTCAATGGACATATGGTTGTGAAACAACCGAAGGCCGGTGATTTTGGCAAGCTCCTGTCCCACGGTCATTTTGCCTACGGCGTGGGGACCAATGATGATCACGAAGTTTTTTTGCATTTTCCTCTCCTTTCCCTTGGGCATAAGCTTTTCACAGTGGTTCCGCTTTCAGTATAGCATAGAACGATTTTTTTGTAAATTAACAACTTGTAAAAATTGAATTAACCAATGGTTAAGTTACCGATTTTGCTCTTCTCTTCGATTTCACGGCAAACCTTCTTGAAAAGTCTTTGTTTTTGTGCTACAATGAGGGTGCAACCCAACCGAATGAATAATGGAACAGAACGAAACCGAATTGGAAGAGGATTTTATGAAAGAGCGCATTTTTCGCATCATTTGCATCCTGACGGCGTTTGCACTTTGCTTTTGCATGGGCGGCTGTGAGGGGAAAGAGCAGGACGCAGGGCAAGAGGCCGATCCCATTGTCACGCTGGAGATGAACACCGATTTTCGCCTTGACGACAGTCTGCCGAGGGGAGAGGGGCAGAGGGTGAAGGTGGTATTGCTTTTGGGGCAGAGCAACGCCAGCGGCAGCTCCATCGTCAGCTATCTTGAAAAGAATTCCGCCCCCGAGGACTTCGCCCGCTTCAAGGCAGGCTACCCCTCGGTGCTGATCAACTACTGCATTGACGATCACAACGCCTGCTCCGAGGGGCGCTTTTTGCCCGTCGATCTGACCTGCGGTGCGGCAAATGGCTTTTTTGGCCCCGAGGTGGGTATGGCGGACGGTCTTTCTGCCGCCTATCCCGATGAAACGGTGCTGATCTTGAAATACACCATGTCGGGCTATTCGCTCCACTATCATTGGCTCAGCGGCGGGGCAAGAGGGTCGATCTATCAGGCATTTTTGACCTTTGCCACCATGAATATGGAGCATCTTGCGGATCTTGGGTACGATGCCCGCATCGGTGCGATCTGCTGGATGCAGGGCGAATCGGACACCACCGACTTCAAGGGCGAGCGGTATTACGACAATCAGAGGGCGTTGGTTTCCTATTTAAGGGAGGATCTTGCCCCCTACGCCGAGGAGGACGGCATTTATTTCATTGACGCGGGCATTTCAAACGGGCCCTACTGCGAGCCCGCCTATCCTGCGGTCAACGAGGCAAAGCGCCGTTTTGCAGAGCTTTCCCCGCTGAATATCTACTTTTCCACCATCGATGCGGGACTCGTTACGGTAAACGAGCCTGAGGGCGACCCCGACTGGGGGCATTACGATGCCCTTTGCGAGCTGGAGCTGGGGCGTATTTTTGCACAAAAGCTCGTAGAGCGGTACGAAGGGCAGAGCGGCGGGCAGGCGGGATGAGCCGTTTATAACGAAGGATCAATTGAAATAACAGATTGAAAAATCGCCTTTTTTAGGTTAAAGCCATCTTTCTATTGACAGAACGGGAAATCTTCTATATACCTATAAGGGTGTTTTACCAAAAAGGAGGGAAGGATATGGCAAAAAGCAGGTATCGGGGCAAGCTGTTTTCCATCCTCGGTGACTCCATCAGCACGCTGGAGGGTTACAGCGATCCGCCCGAAGCAGCCTTTTATCAGGGGATGATGCGCTACTATTCGGGCGTGTACACCCCAAAGGAGAGCTGGTGGGGGCAGGTGATCGAAGCCCTTGGGGGCAAGGTGCTTTCAAACAACTCCTTTTCGGGCAGTACGGTGGTGAAGCGCCCCGAGTATCAGATCCCCTCCTACGGGTGCAGTGACGAGCGCACCTCCGCCCTTTCAAGGGGCGGACTTTGTCCCGAGGTGATCCTTGTGTTTTTGGGTACCAACGATTGGGGGTACGGGGTCAGAATCGAAAAGGAGCAGGGGCAGGGGGACGATCCCACCGTCTTTTCCACCGCCTACGGCAGGATGCTCGACCTGCTAAGGACCAACTATCCGCAGGCAGAGATCCTTTGTCTGACCCTGCCGCGCGCCCTGGAAGAGGGGCTGATGCAGGAAGATCCCTTGAAAAGAAGGGGAAAAAGCCTTGAGGACTACTGCACCGCCATCAAAAAGCAGGCGGCGGCGCGGGGATGCGGCGTGGTCGATCTTTATAGTAGCTGTCCGTCCTTTGAGAGGGTGGACGATTTTCACCCCAACGCCGCGGGAATGAGGAGCATTTCGGGGGCGGTGCTTGGGCAGCTTCAAGGAGAGGATATATGACGATAGGCGAATTTGAGGAGCGGATCGCACCAATGAAGGAAAAATATCCGTTTACAGATAAAGAAACGGGTATAAAGTTGCTGGAAAAAAGCAATAAGACATACTATATTGATGACATAAACTATCTATCCATCGGTGCCCATTGCTATGTTTTTTGGCCCTTGGGGGTGGGAAACTGCACGCTGTTTTGTTACGTCAGGTTTTTTGAAGAAAAAGCAATAAACGGTGTGGTTCGGCAATTTCCCCCGACAGTTCATATCAGCACCCAAAGTCAAGAGGGCGTTTTGGAGCTTCTTGAAGCCTTGCCCTTTTCCTTAAAGGAACTAAAGGAGCTTACGGTCAATGCCGACGTAAAGGTGGATCTTGGGCGTATTTTTGCGGGGAGCATCTATGATGAATGCTTTGAAAACGGAGGAAATGTGGGGTATTTTCGCTACGTACCCACCGAAGCGACCTACACGCTGCCGCAGAGCTCCTTGCTGACTCTGCGCTCTGCATCAGAGGATCCCGTGGCATCATACGAAAGTATTTTAGCAGCACATCCTCATAGTATCCCCCGTTATCACCCCCTTTCCGCCGCAAAGCGGGCGGTTGCTCTTAGGGGAGAGAACGAACAAGAGCGTATAGAAGGGGAGTTTCTTGACGAGGGGATGAGGGAGGACGTGTGGACCCTTTATCGGGGAGATAAACCGATCCTGTCGCTGATCCCCGAGGTGTATCCTTCTGAAATTATGGGTTTTATGAACGCACACGTGCTGTATTGCGGGGACGTGGGCGCAGAAGAGGTGGATTTTGCATTAAAGAGCCTTGCCATGATCTACCGAGAAAAAGGCTATACCGTCAGAACCATTCCTTTGGCGGACGAGGATCCCTTTGAGGGCGGGAAGGCGATGGAGCGCATCGGGATGCGGGCGGATTACCGCTTTGTAAGCTTGAAAAAGCTGCTTGGTACCGAGAAGTGATCGGGCGGTGCCGGGGGTTGGTTCGATAGAAAAGGAGTACGAACAAAGCTGTTCGTACTTCTTTTAATTTTGCGGTAGGTATAAACTTGCTTTATGGTAGGAGTCCTTTGAGACTCTTTTTGTTGCGCTTTGCAGTGCGTTGTTGCAGATTGCCTTTCGTTTTGTTTTCCTGTTGGGACAATTTTTCAACCGTGAGTTAACATCGTGTTTCCTATCGATACCTTTACAGCCTTGCTTTTTGTGCTATAATAGAAGCAGAAGCAGACGTCGGCTTACTTTTTACTGTAATTGAGGTGTAATTATGAAAATGACGATCAGTGCCAATATCAAACGCCTGCGCACGGCGAAAAGCATCACTCAGGAGGAGCTTTCCGAGGCGATGAACGTGACCTGTGCGGCAGTCAGCAAATGGGAACGGGGTGAGACCTATCCCGACATCACCCTCTTGCAACCGTTGGCGTACTATTTTGGTGTGTCGCTTGATGAGTTGATGGGATACGATCAGGAAAGAATCCAAGCAGAAATAGAGGAGGTCGTTGCCCTCTACAGGGAATATTGGAAAAGCGATTATAAAAAAGCACGTGAGATCATCGTTAAGGGGTATCACGATTTTCCAAATGACTATCTGATTATGCACTACTATATGTGGAATCTTGGCGGAGATATGGCAGACAACGATCCTGAGGTGTTGCTTGAACACAAGGAGGAGTTTCTTGCCATTTGCGCCAAGATTCTTGATGGCTGTACAGAGGAGAGTCTGCGTCTTGGCGCACATAATATGCGTGCAAAGATCCTTCACGCCGAGGGAAGGACAACGGAGGCGCTGGCGATCTATCAAACCAATTTTACCGATTGGTTCGGTACGCGCGGGCAAAAGACAGAGCAGTTATTTGCAAAGGATACAGGCGAATACTATTTCCACGTTCGGAAGAATATGTACGAGCTTGCCGATTTTGCGGCTGACAAGCTTGGAAGATCGGTGTTCTTTGATCCGACTTGTTCTATAAAAGAAAAGACCGAGCGAGCTTTGCAATGCGGCGATCTGCTTCTTGACGCCTTTGAACAAAGCGGCGAAGCCTTTTTCCTGATGCTTGCAAGCTCTTTCCTTGGAAGGATGGAAAACGATCTGAATTATCGGGGCGGAAGTGACGAGCAAGTGATCGCGATGATGGATAAAAACCTATATGCCAAGAAAATGCTTGAAGAGCTTCGTGGGAAAGACGAGCCACTGTATCACGCCTATGACGGCTATTCAACGGAGGCGCAAGAGAATTTCTTGAAATATACGTTAAGCTGTCGTGCACGCGCATCGGGCGGAAGACGGGGCGCGCTTTTGAATAATCCCGACTATAAGGCGGTTTTGGAGAAGTATAAATGCGATTAAGGCAGAGAGCCTTTGGCGTACCTTGTACGCCAAGGGCTCTTTTGGTTGCGGTCAAGGGCTTGAAGCTTTGAAAAAACGATCATTGCAGAAGATTCAACGACGGCTGAACCGCATTTTGGTTGAAAGGGCTTCCGGTTGTCAAAAATGTATGATATAATCGGGGGACGGTTTAAAAAAGTGCGGTGTTTTAAGTGCTTTTGCTTTTTTGGCGGAAATGTGCTATAATAAGCGTGGTTTAAAACTTGAAGACAGGAGCGTAAAATGGAAAAGCTGTTAGAAGAGATCATAAACGACTGTCGGCAGTATACCGAGCAAGGAGAGGTTGCCCTGACGGTGGGCGTGCCCGCCAAGAGCGGTGTGGGCGGCGGCGTGATGGAATCTGTCCCCGGCAGAATGGGCATCGGCATTTATTCCCCCGCTCTTGATAAGAAGGGCAACAGTATTGCGGGCATCAAGGCGTTAGAAAGGCTGAGCAAGGAGCTGGATTTGAGTATATTTTAACCAAAAAGACCAAAAGCACCCGAAAACGACGTTTTCGGGTGCTTTTTTTAGAAAATCGGCAGGCTGACAGCCCGTTCTTTCAAGGTTTTTGCGCTTTTAAACCTCGGGCAGATACACCACGCCGCTGCGGTCGATGGCAATGCCGGGGGAAAGGTCGCGCAGCATCTGCAGGGTGGTCGCCCCTTCCTCGGTGTCAAGCTTATCCACTACTCTGCAGTCCTTCTGACGGCAGGGGATGATCCGCCACACGGGGGTGTTTTCGTCTTCAAAGGTCAGCTCCAGAAGGGCGGTCTCCTGATTGCGGGTGTTGAAAAGGAAGTTGCCCAGGCTATAGAAGATGGGCTTGCCCTTATATTCCTCGATGCCCTGCAGGATGTGGGCGTGGTGTCCCACGATGGCGTCTGCCCCTGCATCGATGAACTTATAGGCAGTCTCCCTCTGGGCGTCCTCGATGATGGTGGTGTATTCGTAGCCGAAATGGACGTAGACGATGACGAAATCCGCCTGTTGCTTTGCCTCCTTGATGGTGTCGCAGATCATCTTGGGATCGTAACAGCCTGCAATACCGGGGGCGTCCTCCTCGGCAACGATGGTATAATACTGCTTTTCGGCGCGGGAGGCGGCAATGAGGGCGATCTTCATACCGCTTTTTTCAAAATAGAAGGGCTCGTACGCCTCCGCCGCCTTCTTGCCGCCGCCGAAGGTGGGCAGATCCATCTTGTTAAAGGTGTCAAGGGTGTCGGTGAAGGCGGTCTTGCCGAAATCGTATACGTGGTTGTTGGCAAGTCCGATCAGGTCTGCGCCGATCTCTTTAAACCATCCTGCCGTCTTGGTGGAGGTGCGGAAGGTGAAATTTTTGCCTACCAGCGCGCTTCCTCTGTCGCTGACGGTGGATTCACAGTTGACCACCAGCAGGTCTGCCGCCTTCATTCTGGCAAGAAGCGCTTCGGAAAAGCAGTCCGCCACCGAGGTAAAGCCCTTGTTCACGTAGTTTTGATGGATCTTGTAGTTTTCCGCAAAGCAGATATCGCCCGTGAAGGCGAGGGAGAAGGGCTCAAAGGGGTCGGGCGTTGGGGTCGGTGTGGGCGTGGGAGTAGGAGTAGGGGGAGGGGTAGGCGTCGGGCTCGGCTCGGCAGAGGGGCTCACCGGAGAGAGGCTCGTCTTGTCCTCGCTTGAGGGGCTTTGACGGTCATCCGTGGAGTCAGAACCCTTTCCGGGATGGCTTTCGGGCTGCTCCAAGCCTGCGGAGCTGTCAAGCCAAGGATCGCTCAGCCCTCCCTGCACACCGCTTTCCACCTCAAGGGGTGTGCGGCAGCAGCAGAGCAGTAAGGCGAGGCAGAAGAGCAGAAGGCTCGTTGAATATTTTTTAAAAAAGGGGCTTTTTTTCATAGCACGTCCTCCTTGTCGGTACGGTTAGAGCGTCTAAGAGTAGTATACACGAAAATGGGCGGGATGTCAACAGAAACGGGCAGAATGTCAACAAAAAGACGGCGTTTTTTGAAGGCTTTCTTGAATGAAAGAAAAATTGGCAAATATAAGTAAAGGGGCTTGACAAAACTTGTGTTATAGTATACAATAGGAGTGTAAAAAAAGAAAGGAGTGTATCTGCAATGAAAAGAACACTTTCACTCATTATGACCGTTTTGGTCGTATTTTCCGCATTTGCTCTGTGGACGCTGCCCGCATCTGCCGCAGCCGAGATCGTGCAGGACGATCTGGTTTCCTGGTATGACGGCGACGACTACGAGGGTACCACCTGGACTGACAAGAAGGGTGACAACGACATCACCGACTGCGTAGACGGCACCTTCAAGGACGGTGCCTACGTGCTTGACAAGGCACAGCAGGCTCTGCCCAACGCCCTTTATGACGTGATCCGCGGCGATGAATTCACTGTAGAGCTGAACCTGGGTGCATTCAACACCTATCCCGACACCGGTTACGCTACCTGGATGTGCAACAACAGCGGTACCACCGCTGAGAAGGTCTCCTTCTACATTCAGTTAAACAAGGGTTCGATGGACACCTTCAAGGCAAAGACCTCGGGCATCGGAAGCTCGGCAAGACCCGCCTTTGACAACGCTACCGAGACCCTGCAGAACGCAACCCTGACCATCACCTTCAAGGCAGGCGAGAAGACCAACGTTTACGTAAACGGCGTTCTCACCGCTTCTGCTACTTCTCCCGCTGCAAATGCAAACGCCGACGTGGGCAGCAATCCCAAGTTCATTCTTGGTAATGCCGGCTCGAACAACTGGAGCAATACCGCCTTTGAAGGTATGCGCTTCTACAGCCGCGCTCTGACTGCTGACGAAGTCAAGAACAATGCAGACGTGGACAACGCTCCCGCTGCTCCCGAAGGACCCGCAGTAATCAAGATCGCATCCTGGTGGAACATCGGTTGGGAAAACTGGAAGAACTCTCCCAACAACCCCAACGGTGCAGGAGCAGAGCCCGGCGTTACCCAGATGCTGGTAGAGATCGCTGATGCCGACGGCGCAGCCATCGA
>JAFTVG010000031.1 GCA_017465885.1 Clostridia bacterium
ACGGCACCTGCGGCGTGGGCGGCTCATTGGATGACGATGAGATCATAGGCGTACTCAAACGCGCTTGTTCCTCCGTGGACGGATACAAAGATCCGCAAAACGCTGTCAACGACGTGGTGCTGGTCGCCGCCGTTAAGGAAAAGCTGAAATTCACCGACGAGGATATGGCGCAGCTGAAAGATAATTTCCTCGCTCTGTCCGGCTTTGATAAGGTAGCAGATCTGCTGAACCTCACAATGCCCGGAGTGGGCGGCAGCGATATGGCAAGTATTGCTGCGGATATCGTTCAGAACGGAAAGCCCGGTCTCGGCTTCCTTAACCCTATCCCCGACAGTATCGGCGGCTTCGCGCAGGGGCTTATTATCAACGGCATATTCGTCTCTTGGGAGGAATTTCAGCGTGACAAGGACAAGTACAAGGATATCGTAAATATGTCACAGGCAAACGCCCGTTTGCGTGCCTACTACGGACGCGTCGATGAATTGGTGCGGGATGCCATGAGCGATAAAGGCGTGTGGACGATCAGTATCACCGATCAGCAGGTGGTGGAGGGGAAAATAAACCAGATCTATGATTATACCGTCCCCAAGATCTTTACGGCAGATATCGAGCTTATAAAGGACGACGGCAGTTACGGCAATATCGACGGCACCTACACAGGTCACTTCGAACTGAAAATGGATACCGAGCTTACCGATTACGACAACCGCCGCCACATCCTCTATGCTGATTATATGAACAAGAGCCAGCAAAAACTCCCGGGAGAAAAGATTAGCTGGTCGGGGGTTTCGGTGCAGGTGAACAAGCCCACCGAATCAAAGACCACGTTGGAGGGAGAAAACGTCTCGGTATCGCTTAGCCTGCCGTCAGGAACCAACCGCACCATCTTTGAGCTGCCGCTGGACACTACCGCGCTTGAGCAGACGGAGTATGGATACATCGAGGACATCGTTTACACCATCCGCGGAACATATAGGGACGTGGTCTATACTCATATCGTCACTGAGATCAAGGACGACAGCGGCTTCCAGTACCATCACGATTACAACGAGGCGGTGGCGCCGGGTATTCCGCCGGTCAGTACTGAAAATGAGGACAGCTACCAAGCCCCCACCGATGTCCGTCCTTATATAACTCTAACCCTTGTAATAGATATGCTTGGATAATTAAGGAGGAAAACAATATGAAACTCACGAAACTTTTAGCCTTGTTGCTGGCTCTGACCTTGGTGTTCACCTTGGCGGCTTGCGGCAACAGCAATAACAACGATCCTTCGGGAAGTCAGCAAGGCACCAATGCGCCGCTGAACCGAGAGGATGATACTTCATCCACCGATAATCAGGGCGGCGGAAACAATTCGTCCAATGCAGGCAATATCGACATCGGCTCCATCATGAGTGGAAATGGCTCAACGGACACCGTATACGGTCAATTGGATGAAGCCAGCAAACAGCAGATTATTTCCGATCTTGCAAAGGACGGCTATAAAGCCTCCTTCGGCGCAGACGGCAGTATGACCATTGTCGATCCCGACGGCACAACCGTTGTACAGAAGCCTGACGGCACTTGGGTAATTAAGGACGAGGACGGCGGCGAAGGACAGCTCGGCGGTGATTGGCCGGATAATGAATTTACCAAACTCATCCCCAAGCCCGATTTTGAATTGTTTGCCGCCAATACCGAAACCGACAGCTTCACGGTTGCTTTCAAAAGTGCAACCGTTGAGCAGATCAAGGATTATGCCGCAAAAGTCAAGGCAGCAGGCTTTAACATCAATGAAGAAGTTGAAGATCAGGAAGTGATGGGAATGGTGATCTACAGCTTTACTGCTGAAAATGCAGACGGTTACACGATTGAGATCACTTCCGCAAACGGCACAAGCGCTTTAACTATCAGTAAATAAAACCATTGACAAACTAACACCCGAAATCGTGCGCCTGTTTATCGCAAGGATCGAGATCGGAGAACGCACTGTAAAATACTCACGGCACTCCGCTCAAAAATCCGAATCATTTACCGTGACATCGGTGAATGGGATTACGACGATGCGGCAGAAGCCGAACAGCAACAACCGCAGATCGTAGCAGTGACCGTAGCACAACCGGAACTGCTCCCGCATAAACAACCGCACAATGCGGGATAAACGCAGTAACGGCGGATGACTAACCGCCATCCGCCGTTACCACACCTACATACTGTCAGAAAATGTCCCTATGAACACTAACAGAAGGACTTTCGGCTAATTTTTAACGATAACCCATTTCACCTAACGGTGAAACATTTCACCTAACGGTGAAATAAAAAACAGTAGGTCGATACGATTGTATCAATCTACTGTTCCTTATTTGTGTTTGGTGACCGAAATAGATGACATCAATTCTTATATTCAAAAATATCTGTATGATAAGCAACAACAATCTCGCCCGTGTCCTTTTTCGTCACGACGATTAGCGTATCGCCGCGATGTGTTGTATGGTAAATATCCGAGTCGTGCTTGCGAAGCCTTTTATTCCAACGGTAAAGCTCCTTGGGAATACGCCAGCTTTTTCCGTTTTCAAAACGAACAATATAGTTGTTGATCTGCTCGGTACGTCGGTGACGAATAGATCCGCCGGTCTCTGCCTTATAGTGTTCTTCGGCGGTACTGTGTACGACCTCTGTCGTTATAATATAATCATTGATAGTGACATTTTTAATTTGATTTTTCAGACGAAGATGATTAAATATAGCGGAGCATATTAAAAAAACGATCAGCGCAAGTAAAAACCAAAGAATAAAGATTGGATATACAAATTCTATTGCAACCAAAAGAATGGCAATTATAATGGCTGGAATCGTGAAGCGTTTATAAGATTTTTCCAATTCTTTGGGCGGATTTTTGATTTCGTCAACAATATCTTTTTCCATTTCAACGTTTGTTATAATTTGTTTTTTTGCCATATTGCCCCCACCTTTCATTATCATTTTCGTTCTCCTTTCGGGTGGCAAACACATTATACCGAAAGAGAGTGCAAATGCAAGAAAACAAATTGAAAATTATTTGTTAGCATTTTGCTTTGCCGTTTGAATAGACCGAACAAGCAAAAATCTTATAGTTGAACAGTTCTTATCAAGCACTTTATGCCTTGCTTCATCTATATATTCGCTTCTCCAAAGCATTTCAAGCCATTTGCTCGTTTCGTTTGTTTCTTTGAGCGCGATTTCAAGCTTTGCAATAAAATCGGCGCGGCTATGGGCGTATTTGCTTTCGGCAATATTTGCGCAAATACTAGTCGCGCTTCTGCCGATTTGATTTGAGATAACGGTTTCGTGCTTTGAGCGTAACTCTTTTGCCAGCCTCAAGACTTCTACGGATAATTCCATAGACAGATCCCCGAGCTTATCCTCTCTCATAACCACACCACCTTTCCAAATTTGATTATATCATAATTACGGTTGAAAATCAACTATAAATCAGCAATCCAAGCGAACGGGTACGATTCCGTTTGCGCGAAGCGCAACATCGTTTACGCCGCAGGCGTAACATCATTGGGCGATAGCCCACATCATTTGCGACTTGTTGCAACCTCGTTCATTTGTGCCGCGAGCGGCAATGATGTTCTCGCTTCGCTCGAAATGATGTTGACCTTCGGTCAAATGATGTTGTGCCTTACGGCACAAATGAAAAAATCCAACTCTTACGAGTTGGATTTTTTGTGTTTGGTGACCGTTTTAGATGACATGATTATCTTTTTAGGATTTTAAAAACAATTCCGATCAGAACATTCATTAAAATAACACCAACAGAAATTACCATTGCATAAATTCCCATTGTTTTTAAAACAGGTAATTCTGTAAAGAAACACGCCAATCCGGAGATAAAAATAATGAATATGATGCCTAAAAATATATGCAGTAATTTTTTTGATTTGAACTTCGGTGAAATTGCAGTCATAAGTTTGAGATAATTTCCTATGATCCATTCTCCTGCTATATCAAATATGGCCTCTAAAACATATATCATTTTCTACCGCCTTTCGTCGTCATTTTCGTTCTACTTTCGGGTGATAACACCATTATACCGAAAGAAAGCGAGAATGCAAGATGAATTTTTGAAAATTATTTGTTACTTTGATTTGCCTTTGTTGTGTTGAGTGAAGAAATCAACATTCTACAGATTTGTCCGCATTGATTTTGCAGAGGTTTATAAACATTTTCGGGAATATAATCCGTTTCAAAAAGTAATTCCATCCAATATTCAGTTTCGTAGCACTCTTTTTGCGCAATCTCCAATTTTGATATAAAATCCTTCGTTCCTTGCGCATATTGTGCCTCGTGTATATTTGCTCCGATAGAAGTTCCCGAGCGCAAAAGCTGATTTGTCAGAACCGACTCTTTCATATTCGTCTTTATATCTCGGCAAAGAAAAACGATCTGCTTCGCAAACTCTTTGGATTTATCCCTTAAAATACTTTCTGCCATTATCATCACCTCGAATATAGTATATCACAAAAGTTATGAGTTGTAAAGAGTTTTAGTGATATGCTTCGCTTGCGCTCAGCGTGATATTTTTGCTTTGCAAAAGTGATATTGCTCTACTTCATTCCGCAGTGATATTATATTCGCCCCCAAAACTCGCGAAGCGAATATCACTCGGCGTAAGCCGAATATCACTGCGAAGCAATATAACTCGCCGAAGGCGAATATAACTGAAAAACTCCATCTTGCAAAGCAAGATGGAGTTTTTCTGGCTGCGGCACTAGGATTCGAACCTAGGTAATGACGGAGTCAGAGTCCGTTGCCTTACCGCTTGGCGATGCCGCATTGTTTTCGTCAGCGTTGCTATTATAGCAGAACATTGTCGAAATGTCAACACCTTTTTCAAAGTTTATTATAAGAATTTTTCAGGCGATTTATGCGCAGTTTTTTGTGCAACTTTCACAGAAAATCACTCAGTCTTGAAGGCTCGTCTGCCAAACGATTCCTTTTTTTGTAAAAGCTTCGTTTCCCCTTCTTCCTCGGCATTTTTCGGCATCCTCCGCCATTTCCCTCTTTACATCACCGCCCATCTGTGCTATACTTAGGTATACTTGATCCGTGCTAAGGAGGTGTTCAGATGAATAGGTTCGCTTTTCGGGCAAAGACTTCTCTTCTGCCCGTTCTTGCCCTGCTTTTGGCGCTCCTCCTTTTGTCGGGGTGTCTGCCCGATCGCCGACCCGCAGGAACGCAGAGCCTCCCTTCTCTAAGCGCCCCCCTTTCCCCTGCGTCCTCCCACAGTGAACCACTGCCCCCATCTTCCGATAGTACATCCAAAGCCCCGTCTTCTGCGGGTAAAAGCCCCTCTCCCTCAACGTCGTTGCCGCCGCTCTCTTCCCCTGAAGAAGACCAACGCCCCTGCGGACAATATCTCGGCATCGCACCCTCCGACACCGCGGGCAAAAACGGGCTTACCTACCTTTTCCTCATCGATGGGGTGAAGACCCCTCTCAAGCTTTTGGAAAGCGAGGGCTATCCTCTCCAAAACCGGCTGAAGATCGGATACCGCTATCTTCTTACCGTTGAAAAGGAAACGGTCCTACATATTGAAGACGCCGACCACCCCTTGACCCCTCCGACCCTCCCGCCCGTTTCGGTCACTGCGGGAAGAAAGACGCTTAAGAACCTTCTTTCCACCGCTCTTTTGCCTATGGGAAACGCTCTGTACGTTTACGGCGGCGGCTGGAGCTGGCAGGACGTGGGCGGAGCTTTGCAAAGCTCTGCCATCGGCGTTTCGCCCTATTGGAGCACCTTTTTTAACGAACGGGATGCTTCCTACTCCTACAAAGCACCAAACGGTCAGGAGCAGACCGTCTATTATCCCCAAAACGGCATCAACAACTACTATTTCGCCGGCTTAGACTGCTCGGGATATCTGGGTTGGGTGTGCTACAACACGTTATATAGCGAAGACGGACTTGCAAGCTTCGTGGTCTCCTCCACCAAATTCGCCGAAAATCTGAAAAACAACGGGCTGGGTACGCTCTCCTATACTCTTGACGACCTCGCCCCCGGAGACATCGTCAGCATCAAGGGGCACGTCTGGCTTTGCATCGGCAAATGTAGCGACGGCAGTATCGTCATTGCCCACAGCACCCCCTCCATATCCCGACAGGGCTTTTCGGGGGGCGGTGTACAGCTTTCCGCTATTGGAAACGACAAAGGCTGTCAGGCATATCAGCTTGCCGATCACTATATGAAAAATTATTTTCCTCACTGGTACGAGCGCTATCCCGCCGTTCTCTGCAGTCCTGCGACCTATAAAAGCATCTCACCCCAAAGCGGAGGGCGCTTTTCCTTTGACCTGACCGGTCAGCACGGATTTACCGACCCCGAGGGCATCTCCTCTCTTGATGCTCAAAGCGTGCTTGCTCTGCTTTTCGGAGAATGAGCGGTGCGCCTTGACAAACTGCAGAAACTATGATATACTAATCAAAATAAAACGATCCGAAGGTGGTATCATCATGAAAAGAGTAACAAGCATCCTTTTATGCGTTTTGATGATGGCGTTGGCGCTCTGCCCCTGCTTTTCCTTTACTGCTTCGGCAGATGAGGTGAAGGACGCTCCCATCATCGACTACAAGTCGGTTGAAAAGTTCTTTAACGACTCCAAAAACAGCGTAACTGCCGTTTTCAAATCCTCCGCAGGAACTTCTCTTCCCTATCGTATGTACGTTCCCGCCGATTACGACCCCTCAAAGAGCTATCCTCTGGTGCTGTCCTTCCACGGCGCCGGCGAAAGAGGCACCGATAACACCCATATTTTCCGCGGCGGCTCCATTATGCAGAGACTCCTTCATCCCAATGAAAGAAAGAATCATCCCTGCATCATCCTGGCACCCCAATGCAATCCCGCTTCCCAGTGGGTGCTCTCCCCTTGGGATCCCGGCACCTACGATCACACCAAGATCCAGAAGAGCCCCTATATGGCGGCGGCTGAGGAGCTTTTGGAGCAGGTTTTGGACCAATACTCCGTGGACCAGTCAAGACTGTACGTTTCAGGCATTTCCATGGGCGGCTTTGGCACTTGGGATATCATTTCCAGAAATCCCGACAAGTTTGCGGCTGCCATCCCGATCTGCGGCGGTACTGACGAGAGCTATCTTGAAGGGCTGAAGGGCTTCCCCATCCGCACCTTCCACGCTGTGGACGACCCCATCGTTTCCTGTGTCGGCACAAAGAAAGCAAACGAGATCTTAAGCGGTCAGGGCGATTTCAAGTATACTGAGTATTCCAGCGGCGGTCACCTTATCTGGGACAAGGCACACAAGACCGGTGATCTGACCGATTGGCTGTTTGCACAGTCTCTTGACAGCGTAAAGACTACCTACGTAAGCGACGAGAACCTGACCTTAAAGGGCAGCGAAACCGCCACCCCCGGCGGTGCACTCACCGTTGAATATGAAGCCAAGGAAGGCTTCGCTCTGAAGTCCATCACCTACAGAGGCAAGGAGATCGCCTTTACCGACGCCAAAGCAGGCTCCGTGACCGTTGAAGGATACACCGGCGGTAAGATCATCGCCGTCAGCCAGCCCGCAGAGGACGATGATCCCGTTGTGGAGCCCTCCCTGCCCGTGGTGACCCCCGAAGAATCCAAGCCCCTTGATGAAAGCGTCCCCCAGCAGACTTCACCCGAAGTGAGCCCCTCCAACCCTGCTGAGGAAGAAAAGAACGTTTCTCTTCTCGGTACGGGCGCCATCATCGGCATCGTTGCTGCCGTTGCGGCTGCCGTGGCAGTGGTCGTCGTGGTGATCATCGTGGTAATAAAGAAAAAGAAATAAACGTCCAACGTTTCTGTTGCGGTAAGGTCGCTCCTTACCGCAACTTTTTTATCATAAACGCCGTTACGAAACCTGTTTTTCCCACTTTTTTTCTTGTATAGCGCTCTTTTTCCCCTTCATATTCTTGACAGTTTCTTTTGATTGTGATATAATGAATTGTTAGTTGTATCCGCTATCAAGTATTGAACCAAATATAAAAAGGAGGGTTACACCGTGCAGGTCTTCACTCTGCCCTTAGGGGCACTTCAGACCAACTGCTATATTCTTGCATCTGAGAAAAAGGCGCTGGTGATCGACCCTGCGGACGCTCACTTTCAGATCCTTGCCCTTCTGCAAAAGGAGGGTCTTACCCTTGAGGGGATCCTGCTCACCCACTGTCATTTCGACCATATGGGAGGGGTAGACGCTCTTGCAGAGGCAAGCGGCGCTCCTCTTTTCTGTCCCGAAAAGGATGCCGTGGGACTGACAGACGAAAACAGAAACGCCTCCCGCTGTTTTGGTGAAGGGCTGTCGATAAAGACCGCGCCCGCCCGCCTTTTAAAGGAAGGCGACCGCATATCGCTTGGAAATGAGGAACTGACCGTTTTGGAAACGCCCGGGCACACATCGGGAAGCGTTTGCTATCTTGCAGAGGACCTTCTCATCAGCGGCGACACCCTCTTTTTCAGAGGCTACGGCAGGACCGATCTGCCCTCGGGCAGCGACGGAATGCTGTTACGCTCCCTAAGACGGCTGTTTTGCCTTGAAGACCGCACCGTTTATCCCGGTCACGGTCCTTCAACCACCCTTTTGAAGGAAAAGAATTTTTACGGCCTTTGAACTGCCATTGAATATAACTGAAATTTATATAGACGAGGTAACCATGGACTATCAACTTTTAGCAGATCTGCTCTTCCCGAGCGTCACCAAAACAAGAGAAGAGCTTGAAAAGGAATATCCGGCAAGAAGCCTGCCCGAGGGAGCAAAGGTCACCCGTTTTGCACCCAGCCCCACAGGCTTCGTGCATTTCGGCGGACTCTTTCCCGCAACGGTGGGTGAACGCCTTGCCCATCAGTCGGGCGGCGTGTTTTACCTGCGCATTGAGGACACCGATGCCAAAAGAGAGGTGCCCGGTGCGGCAGAGGGTCTGGTGAAGACCCTTGCCAACTACGGCGTCAGCTTCGACGAGGGCATGACCCTTGAGGGCGAAAAGGGGGCTTACGGTCCTTACAAGCAGAGCCTTCGCCGTGACATCTACCATGTATACGCCAAGGAGCTGGTGGTGAAAGGACTTGCTTATCCCTGCTTCTCCTCCGAGGAGGACCTGGAGGCTTTAAAGCAGGTAAACAAAAAGGAAGAGCTGAAAAATACCGACTGGAGCGAGGCGGAAGCCCAAAGAAAGGCCGAGCAGATGGAGGCAAGAGCCATCACCCTTGAAGAGGTGAAGGCACATCTTGAAAAGGGCGATCCCTTTGTTTTAAGACTTCTTTCGGGGGGAGACAAGGACAAGAAGATCCGCTTCACCGACCTGATCAAGGGCAATCTGGAATTCCCCGAAAACGACGAGGACTTCGTGCTCTTAAAGTCCGACGGCATCCCCACCTACCACTTTGCCCACGCGGTGGACGATCATCTGATGGGCACCACCCACGTCATCCGCGGTGAGGAATGGCTTCCCAGCCTTGCAAAGCACATTCAGCTCTTTACCTTCCTCGGCTTCAAGCTGCCCAAGTATATGCACATCGCGCAGATCATGCGCCTTGACGAAAACGGCAACAAGAAGAAGCTTTCCAAGAGAGATATGGGCGCCAATCTGGACGATTACAGCAGAATGGGCTACTGTGCCGAAAGCGTTTGCGAATACGTGATGACCCTGCTCAACTCCAACTACGAGGAGTGGCACGCCAAGAATCCCGAGCTTCCCTACACCGACTTCCCCTTCTCCATCAAAAAGATGTCTGTTTCGGGATGTTTGTTTGACTTTGACAAATTGAACGACGTTTCCAAAAACGTGCTTTCCCGTATGACGGCAGAGCACGTCTACGATCTGACCCTTGCCTGGGCAAAGGAAAACGATCCTGCTTTTGCAGAGCTTCTTGCAAGTGACGCCGTCTACGCCACCTCGATCCTCTCTATCGGCAGAGGAGGCAAGAAGCCGAGAAAGGACTTCGCGCGGCTGTCTGAGGTGAAGGACTATATGGGCTTCTTCTACGATGAGCTCTTTGAAATCAAGGATGCTCTGCCCGAGCAGTTCTCAAAAGAAGACGTGAAGGCCTGCATTGCCGACTTTGCAGAAAGTTACGACGAAAGCCTTGACAACACCGGTTGGTTTGACTCGGTGAAGGCCGTTGCCGAAAGACAGGGCTTCTGCCCCGACGTGAAGGCGTATAAGCAATCTCCCGAAAGCTACAAGGGACACGTGGGCGACGTTTCGTCCTTCATCCGTCTTGCCATCACCGGCAAGCTCAACTCCCCCGATCTTTACACCGTGATGCAGATCTTAGGCAAGGAACGTTCTCTTGCACGCCTTGATGCATTCACCCAAAGCCTTTAAAAGAAAGGATCCACCGAAATGGAAGAATTGACCAGCAACTTTATATTCGATATCATCGACGAAGATCTAAGAAACGATCCCGACTTAAAGATCCAGACCCGCTTCCCTCCCGAGCCCAACGGCTATCTGCACATCGGCTCGGCAAAGGCGATCATGATCAACTTTGAGACCGCAAAGAAGTACGGCGGTAAGTTCAATCTGCGCTACGACGACACCAACCCCACCAAGGAGGACGTGGAGTACGTGGACTCCATCTTTGAGGACATCACCTGGCTCATCGGCGAAGAGCCAAACGGCGGTATCTTCTACGGCTCCGACTACTTCCCTCTCTGCTTTGAATACGCCGTCAAGCTCATCAAGGAGGGCAAGGCCTACGTTTGCGATCTTTCCAAGGAGGACGTGATCAAGTATCAGGGCACCGACCGCTCCGAAGGAAGCCGCGTTTCGCCCTACAGAGATCGTTCGGTAGAGGAAAACTTAGACCTCTTCTACCGTATGAAGGCGGGCGAGTTCCCCGAGGGCTCAAGAACCCTGAGAGCCAAGATCGATCCCAACTCCCCCAACACCTATCTGCGCGATCCCATCATCTACAGAATCAAATTCTGTCACCATCACCGTCAGGGAGACGAATGGTGCATCTATCCTATGTACGATTTCGCCCATCCCATTCAGGACGCCACCGAGGGCATCACCCACTCCCTTTGCTCGCTGGAATTTGAAAACCACCGTCCCCTTTACGACTGGGTGGTTGACAACATCGGCTTTGAAAAGAAGCCCAAGCAGAGAGAATTTGCCCGTCTGAACGTGACCTCCACCGTGATGTCCAAGAGATATTTAAGATATCTTGTGGAAAACGGGCTGGTTGACGGCTGGGACGATCCCCGACTTCCTACCATCCACGCTCTGCGCCGCCGCGGCTATACCCCCTCCTCCATTATGGACTTCGTCAAAAAGGCGGGCGTTTCCAAGGCAGAAAACCTGGTGGATATCCGTATGCTGGAGGCTTGCATCCGCGACGAATTAAACGAGCAGGCTGAAAGAAGAGTGTGCGTACTCAACCCCATCAAGGTGGTCATCACCAACTTTGAGGACGACAGAGAGGAAGTTTTCGAGCTGCCCAACCACCCTCAGCACCCCGAAATGGGCACGAGAGCCGTGAAGTTCACCAAGGAGTTATATATCGACGCCGAGGACTTTGCCGCAGTTCCTCCCCCCAAGTTCTTCAGAATGAAGCCCGAGGGAGAGGTCAGACTGATGGGTGCTTATATCGTGAAGTGTAACGAAGTGATCTATAACGAGGACGGCTCGGTGAAGGAGCTGCGTTGCACCGCCGATCTGGAAAGCGGAAACGGCAACCCCATCGACGGCAGAAAGATCAAGGGCACCATCCATTGGGTGTCTGCAAAGTATGCAAAGGACGTGACGGTCAAGCTATATAACCGTCTGTTCACCCTTGAAAATATGGCAGACGCCGAGACCGACGAAAACGGTCACGCCCTTTATAACAACTACCTCAACCCCGAATCGCTGATCACCGTGGAGCACGCCAAGGCGGAGCCCTCCCTTGATAACAGCAAGGTGGGTGAGCGCTTCCAGTTCGTTCGTACCGGCTACTTCTGCAAGGACAGCAAGTACGAAAATACCTTTAACAGAATCGTTCCTTTGAAGGATTCCTTTAAGGGCTGATGATGCTTCAATGAAAACGGGCGTCTCCAAACGGAGGCGCCCGTCAATTTGTAAAAATAACAATTTGGGGCTTTGCCCCAACCCCCATTTAGGGGACTTTTTGTAAAAAGCCCCCTAAAAACCCTCAAAAACTTTGGAAGAATGGGTGTTTTTAAACCTTGCCTTCTTTTGAAAGAAGTTTATCGACACGCTTGCGGGTGTCTCCTTTCGGAGACACCCGTATTTTTATATCTTGTCTTGTTATTTACTTTTTCTTGCATTCACACCCGGGCACGGTCACGGGATAAGGCGAGGAGCAAAAGCTGGAAACGGGAAAGGACATCCTTTCAAAGATGCGGCAGGGGTCCTCTTCATCGGAGATCACGCACTCCTTGTCGGGAATGCAGTATTCGTCAGCCGACACGATAAACTGACCGGGGCGCTCCACACGGATCAGCGAGAAAAAGCCCAGCGAAACGTAAAGATGCTTGCAAAGCCCCGGATGATCCACAAGACCGCCGTTTAACTGACAGCAAACGGTTTTGGGCAGCTCCTCCACGGTGGGACAGCAGCAACAACAGCTACAGGTACAGGGCTCCTTGACCTTTGCCGACAGCACGATGGGATCAACCAGCTCCAAAACCACGGTGGGCTTGTTGCTTCCTTCCTCATAATCGCACTGCTCTGCACAAAATCCTCCCTCAAGAGGAGTGGTCTTGAAGACACGGGCGCACCCTTCTCCGCCGTAAAGCACCACCTTTTTTTCGGCAACGGCAACGCCCTCAATCTCCTGCACCTTACCGGGGCAGAGGCAGACGTCGATCAGCAGCTTGGTGTAGATGCGGATGGTGACCTGATAAAAGCCCTTATTGAACTGAATGGGGTCTGCCTGAATGTTGACGCAGACAACCTTTGTGTCCTTGACTTTAACGTTTCCCGATTTTTCGATAACGTCCTGACCGAAGTCGGTAAGAAATACACGCACGTCCTCGTAGCAATCCTTATCGCGGCAGCTGTCGAGAATGCGCATGGAATCTATGCACACGCTGTTTCGGCGATCGTCCTTATTGCCGCCAAAGCAGGAGCTTCTGTTATCAATCATTTGTATTTTCCCCTTTGATAGGTTTTAAAACGGGGCAAAGCGCCTCGTCTATACCATTGTATGCACCCGCGGAGATTGTGTTCTGAAAGAAAAACGCACCTCGAAGACGGTAGTAGATCTTCGGGTGCGCTTTCTTTTTGGAGGTGTATTCAAGAGGCAGAAGCTTCCTTCTTTTTGTAGTTTTTAGACTGTACCTCAAACATTTCGGCGTATTTGCCTCCCTTTTCAAGAAGGGCATCGTGTGCGCCGCTTTCGATCAGTCTGCCGCCATCGAACATATAGATGGTGTCCGACATTCTGGTGGTGGACAGACGGTGGGGTATGAAAATCACCGTTTGCCCCTGCAGATTTTCGGCGATAGAATGGTTTAAGGCATACTCTGCCCCCGGGTCAAGAGCGGCAGAGGGCTCGTCCATAATGATCAGCTCATAGGGGCGCACGAAGGTTCTGGCAATCGCCACCTTTTGCGCCTCGCCTCCAGAAAGATTGACTCCGTCATCGTCAAATTCCTTGGTCAGCATGGTGTCTATCCCCTTTTCAAGGTCGGATAGCTTGTTTTCAAAGGTAATGCGGGAAAGCGCCTCTAATACCGCGCGCCGATCCTCTTCACTCCTTACGGGACGTCCCAGCACGTTTTCCGCGATGGTTGCCGAAAAGAGCTTGAAATCCTGAAAGACGGCGCCGATCCGATCTCTATACTCCTTCAGATCGTAAAGACGAATATCGGTACCGTTTAGAAGGATCTGCCCTTCCGTCGGATCGTAGAAGCGGAGAAGAAGCTTGATGAGGGTGGTCTTTCCTGCGCCGTTATAGCCGACAAGAGCGATCTTTTCTCCTTTTTTGATCGAAAGGTTCACGTTCTTTAAAACGTAGTCGCCATCCTCGGTATACTTGAAAGAAATGTTTTTCATTTCAAGGCTTTCAAAAGCACCAACTGGCAGGTCGCCCGAGCGGACGGTGGGCACGTAGTCCATAAACTTTCTGTACTTCTCGATGTATAAAGAATTCTCCGAAAAGCCGTTGAAGTAGCGGCCGAAGTTGTCAAACATATGGCCGATCCGCCAGAATTGGCTGATGACGATGGCAAAATCGCCCACCGTCACGCCGCCTCCTTCGGAAAAAAGCCCTACTGTCATAATGACGAAGATGATGCACTCGGGAATGATACTCAGTGCTGTAGACAGCCAATCCAAAAGATAATACTTTTTATTGTAGCGAAGATTGACCTGAAGCTCGTCCTCCTTTGCCCGATCGTATTCGGAAATCAGGTTGCCCGAAAGCCCGGTGGTACGCAGCTCCTTTGCAAAATCCGAAAGGTGAAAGATGCGGTTGACGTATGCCGCTTTTCTTCCAAGAGGCTTTTGCTCCTCTGCCCTTCTTTCCCCAAGCTTGATCCACTGCTTGTTGAGCAGGAAGTTTAAAAGCGAGCGCAAAAGCAGAAGAAGCACCACCCAGATATTCACCGTCATCATGATCACAAGGGTGGAGCCAAGGGAAATGATGAAGGAAATGAAGCCCTGCAGGTTTTCAAGCACCTTCACCGCCCTGCCCTCCGACTCGTCCATTGCCCAGACGAAATCATTATAGAAGTTGGGATCGTCAAAGCAGGCAAGATCCGCTTCCATCGCCTTGTGGAAGATCTCCTCGTGCATTCTGTAATGCAGGCGATTGACCATCCAGGGACGGAAATACAGATAGTTAAGTCTGCCGTAGGACCAGCGCAGGAAGATGGCGCCAAGACCAAGAGCAAAAAGGGGAATGAAGGCTTCAAAGGGCTCGCCTCTTTCAAGGGCGTTTAAGACCAGGGGCAGAAAGAGCATTTCCACCGAGTTTGCCGCCCCGTAAAAGATGCCCTGCCCGATCATCAGAAGGACGAGCTGAGGGGAGTGCTTGGAAATCTTCCCGATCATTTTCAGGTTGTTTGCCGCGATCCTTTTAAGTGATTGCTTTTTCTTTTTCTCGTTCTTAGGCATTCTCCTCCCCTCCTTCCTCATCGTCAAAGTAGTTTTCTGCCTGCTTCTTGAAGAGATCGGCGTATACGCCGTTCTTTAAAAGCAGTTCCTCGTGACTGCCGCTTTCCACAAGCACGCCCTTATCCATCACCAGGATCTTGTCTGCTAAAACAGCAGAGGACAAACGGTGGGAGATAAACAGCACGCCCTTGTCTTCGGTGGCGCGGATCATACTTTCAAAGACCTTGTATTCGGCAATGGGGTCAAGGGCTGAGGAGGGCTCGTCTAAGATCGCCATCGGCGCTTTGGAGGCAAAGACCGCCGCAAGCTGGACCTTTTGGGATTCACCACCCGACAGCACCGCGCCGTCGGCGTCAAACTCCTTGGTCAAAACGGTGTTTACCCCCTTGGGCAGACTGTCGATCTTTTCAAGCACGCCGCTTTCCTTCAGCGCCTCCCTCACCGTAATGAGGTCCTCCTTTCCCACCTCGCCCCGCATCACGTTTTCGGCAACCGTCATGGAAAAGCATTTGTAGTCCTGAAAGAGCACCGAAAAGAGGGCACGGTAGGTGGAAAGGCGCAGGTCTCTGATGTCCACGCCGTCAAGGGTGATCCGCCCTTGCGTCGGCTCGTATAACCGCAGAAGGAGTTTGACAATGGTGCTTTTGCCCGCTCCGTTGCATCCTACCAAAGCAAGACGCTCACCGGGAGCAAGGGAAAAGCTGACGTTTTTTAACACCTGCAGGTCGCTTCCCGTATAGGAAAAGCTGACGTTTTCAAAGCGGATGACCCCTGCCTTTGCCGCAGGCAACGAGGGATCCTCGGCAATCTTGGGCTGATACTCCAAAAAGTCCTTCATATCCCTTATGAACAAGGCGTGCTCCGAAAAGGCTGAGATATCGGTGACAGCACGGTTTAAGTTCCATCCCAGCATAGAAATGGCGTTGATGGTGACCGCACAGTCGCCCACCAGCATATTCCCCGTGACCACCGTTTGAAAGACCGCGTAGACGGCACTGCCCACCGTGGAGATGGCATCCCCCGAAAACTCACCGATGAAGCCGAGAATCGTTCTCTTCCATCCGTGCTTAAAAAGCACCTTTTTGTATCTGCCGTAAAGGGCGCGGAAGCTCTCGATCTGGGCGTCCTCCATATGAGCAAGGCGCATTTCCTTGGCATAGTCGGCAAGGTAGAAGGTACGGCGTATGTAGTTCTTCCTGCGGTCGATGGGCTTTTGATCTGCCACGTATTTGTAGTAGACGGCAAGCTCCTTCTTACGCAAAAGCCCGAAGAGGATGGGGAAAATGGCAAAGACCATTAAAACGGGGTCGATTATGGCAAGCAGAGTGCCGTTGGTCAAAAAGGACACGGCCGTCCACACCACGTCGCCCAGCGACCCCTGCACCGCGAAGACTCTGCCCGCCGCCTCGTCCATCGCCTTCACGTATTTATCGTAAAAGTCGGGCCGCTCGTAGCAGTCAAGATCTGCGGCAAGGGACTTTTCAAACAGGGTCTTTTGGATGGAGGTGACGATCCTTTTGTCCCACTTGGGCAAAACGAAATAGCAAAAGGCGTCTCTTGCCATATCGGTCAAAAGGAAACCTCCGTATAAGGCGACAATGGCGATCAGCACCGTTTTCAGGTCTGCCGTGCCCTGCTGAAAGCTGTTGAGCACAAATCGAAGCAGCCAGGATTCGATGAGGAAATTCAGCACACCCCAATAACAGTTGCTGAACACTTCAAAGGCGATCCGCCCGGGTGCAGACCTATGTAAGATCTTCAGCGCCCACAGATTGTAGCGGACGATCTGCCAAAAAGACAGAGCGTCCTTATCCTTTTTCTTCTTGTCTTTTTTCTTTTTCTGCATATTCTCACTCCTTTCTCAGAATATCCTTAGTATAGGACTTCGGTGTGTTGAGGTCCTTATCAACTTGTTTTCAACTTGTAAAAGCGCGCTTTAAGCTCCAAAAACAGTATACTATGGTTTATGGGGAAAGTCAATCAACCGTTGGTTGTCATGCATTCTCGGTTGTGTTGAACTTTTTATGCAGCTATATTCTATCAAAAAGACCGATCCTCTGCAATACTCATCTTTTGTCCGCCCTCCCGTTTCTTTTATCCGCAAAAAAAGATCCCGCAGTTTTCTGCAGGATCTTGATTTTATATATGATTAAGCGATATATGCGCGTACAGCTTCGGGAACGTCCTCTACTGCGATGGAGCTGGTCATTACCAGGTTCACTTCCTGAGCCTCAGCCAGCTTTGCAACCTTCTTTACGAAGTACTCGAAGGAGTCAACGTCGTTGTTGCAGATCTTCAAAGCAGAGTCAACGAAGATGTCCTTGGCGTCGTGGTCGCTGGCGATGATGCCTGCAACGAAGCCGAAAAGACCGTCTGCATCTGCAATGTGATACTCGTCGGTGTTGATCAGACGCGCGCGATAGGTGATCTCATGGATGAGCTTGGTGCCCTTTTCAATGCAAACGACCGTGCCCTTGGATGCATCCACGGTGGTGTTTGCCATTTCTATAAGAGTCTTGGTCTTTCCGGAACCCTTCAGACCAACAAAAATTTTAACCATAATTAAAGCCTCCGTAGGTTTTTTAGTAATCCTATTATACAAGAATACGAGAAATATTTCAAGTGTTTTTTTGAAGTTTTTTACATTTTTTCTGCAAGCTTTGCACGAATTTCGTCAAACTGCGCACCGGGCTTGCCGAGAAGAGCAAACATATTCTTTTTGTACCCTTCCACACCGGGCTGATCGAAGGGGTTGACGCCCAGCATATAGCCCGAAACGGCGCAGGCAAGCTCGAAGAAGAAGACGGCGTAACCGAAATCGTATGCCGAGCGGCTGTCGATCTCCAGCACAATATTGGGCACGTCACCCTCGGTGTGCGCCATGGCGGTCGCCATAAAAGCGGTACGATTCACGTCGTGCAGATCCTTGTTTGCAATGAAGTTCAGTCCGTCGCAGTCGCTTGCATCAAAGGGAACGGTGACCTTGTGTGCGGGGGTCTTTAAGTCGATGACCGTTTCAAAGAGCACGGGGGTGCCGTCCTGAATGAACTGACCCAGCGAATGCAGGTCGGTGGTAAAGCAGACCGATGCGGGGAAAATACCCTTCTTCCCTTTACCCTCGCTCTCGCCGTAAAGCTGCTTCCACCACTCTGCCGTCATATTCAGAGAAGGCTCGTAGGAGGCAAGCACCTCCACCTTTCTGCCCTTTGCATACAGAATATTGCGGATCGCGGCGTATTTCAGGCAGTCGTTTTCACAAAGGCTGTCATTTGCGGTATAGGCAGTGCGGGCATCAAGAGCACCGGAGATCATTTCGTCGATATCGATGCCTGCGCAGGCGATGGGCAAAAGGCCCACGGGGCTGAGCACCGAGAATCTGCCGCCCACGTCGTCGGGAACGACGAAGGTCTCGTAGCCCTTTTCGGTGGAAAACTCCTTGAGCTTCCCTCTTGCCTTGTCGGTGGTAACGAAGATGCGCTCTGATGCCTTCTCACCGTACTTGTTTTCCATCCACTCTCTGAAAATGCGGAAGGCGATGGCGGGCTCGGTGGTGGTGCCCGACTTGGAGATCACATTCAAGCAGACCTCCTTGCCCTCCAGCAGCTCCAGCGTTTCGGTAATGGTGGAGGCGCTCAGATCCTTGCCGACGAAATAGATCTCGGGGGCACCGTTCTTCTTTGCAAAGGCATTATAGTTGGTACCAAGACAATATTCGATCGCCGCTCTTGCTCCAAGATAGGAGCCGCCGATGCCGATGACCACAAGAGCGTCGCACATCCCCTTGATCTTTTCTGCGGCAGACTTGATGCGTGCATATTCTTCCTTATCGGGAACGTCGGGCAGATATCTCCAGCCAAGAAAATCGTTGCCCGCACCGTCACCCTTGATGACGGTAGCAAGTGCCTTTGCCGCACTCTCTTCTACCTGTTTATACTCCTCTGCGGTAACAAATCCCTGCAGATACTGTTCGGATACTCTAAGTGACATAAGTAAACCATCCTTCTGTTTTCTATCTCATATATTATACCCTCTTCCGTCTCCGATTTCAAGGGTTTTTCTTAAAATAATGTGTAATATTCAAATAATTTTGCAAAAATATCGAAAAAGCTCAGTCTTTTCACCTCTTCTGCCGCGCAAATATCTGCCCTGCCGATCTCCTTTCCGTCAAGCATCCATCTCACCGTCCCCACAGACTGCCCCTTGCTTACGGGAGCACCGATCTCTTCGGGCAAAACGATCTCCTCCTTTACCCTGCTCTTTTCTCCCTTTTGAAGCACCACCGATAGCCCCTCATAGCATAGCGCCACCTCCGTCTTTTTGCCTCCGATCACCTTCAGGGGAGAAAGCGCCGCCTCGGGTGACCTATAGCGCTCAAAGTTTGCAAAGCCGTAATCAAGGAGCTTTACGGCAGTGGCGTTTCGCTCGTTTGAGGTGGGCGATGCCATCACCACGGCGATGAGCTGCATCCCCTCTCTTTTTGCAGTGGCGGAAATGCAAAATTTTGCCCTTGAGGTGTATCCTGTCTTCAAGCCGTTTGCCCCCTTATAAAAACGGATGAGACGGTTGGTGTTGGTCAGCCCGAAGGCACCGTTTCGCACGGTATCCATCCAAATGCAGGTATATTCAAGGATCTTTTCGTGTTTCAAAAGCTCCCTTGACATCGTGGCTATATCGCGTGCAGAGGTCACGTGGTTTTCGGTGGTGTCGTCAAGTCCGTTCACGTTTTCAAAATGGGTCGCCGTCATCTTCAGCTCCTCTGCCCGCTGATTCATTTTTTCAACGAACCCTTCAAGCGATCCCGCCGTATGCTCTGCAAGTGCCGCCGCGGCATCGTTTGCCGAGGAGACCACCACACACTTCACCATCTCCTCCACCGTCATCTGCTCGCCTGCCTCCAAATAGACCTGAGAGCCTCCCATAGACGCCGCCCGCTCGCTGACCGACACCTCCTCTTCAAGGGAGATCTTCCCCTCCTTCACCGCCTCCATCACCAAAAGCAAGGTCATAATTTTGGTAACCGATGCGGGAGGCAGTGCCTCGTCTGCATTTTGCTCGTAAAGCACCCTTCCGCTTTCCGCCTCCATCAAGATCACACTTTTTGCCTCTGTTTCAAGGACGACCTCACCGTGCACCGCCACAGAAAGACCCGTTATAGAAAAAAGCGCAAGAATCAGGCAAAGCATCCGCTTAAACCAACCGTTCATCAAAAACACCATCCTTTCCTATCCTCAATTCAAGATCGCCGCCGAAAAGGTCAGCCAGAGAAAAAAGAGCAAGCCAAGTCCGCAAAGTCCGGCAAATGCTGTAGGCAAAACACCGATCCTCAGGCACTCACGCACCGTCATCAGCGTGAGAAGCAGTGCCATTATCAGCATAAAAAGACCGAAGATCAAAGCCGCCGTTTTAAAGAAGGAAATATACCAAAGCAAGGAAAACACCATCGTCATGATCCCGAACAACAGCGCCGTCAAAGCTTTGCACCTCTTCATATGCTCGCAGATCAATCCAAGCGTATAGCCAAGCAGTGTAAAAAAGAGCAGGACCGCCGCAAAGAACAGCAGGGGGGGAGGCGCGTGGCGCGGCATCAGCAACAGCTTGTAAATATAAAAATTTCCGCAAGCCACCATTACGATCAGCTCAAGCATCGCTCCCACTCCTCCAAGAAGGAGGGCAAAGCCCGATTTAAAGCACGAAAGCTCGCTCTTCACACCCTTCAACAGATCCATCGTTCTCTTCCTTTCAGCGTACTGCTTCACTATATGAAAAAACAGCGCTGTTCATGAATTTTCCATCGTATCAACAAAAAAACAGCCATGACGAACAAATCCGTTCGTCATAGCTGTTTTTCAAATGATCGTTTTTACTCTTTCAAGCACGCCCTTTGCTCTTATTCCTCTCTTTCAAGCTCAGGAGGAAGTGCCGCCAGGGGGGCAGTGGACACGGGGATCACCGCAGAAGAGCTGTGGACCGTACAGAATTTTGCATAAGTGGAGATGATGCCGCCGTAAGTGCCGTTCCCTTTATCGTAAAAGACGTATCTTTCGTCGCTTCTGTAGGCGTACACGCCGTTCTCATAGCGATATTTTGCCGACTCAGTGACCACGATATTCACGTTTTTGCAGGTGGAATCGGGACAATTTGCCGTAGCAATGCCGCCGCCCGAGCAATAACGGACGATGGTATGGCAGTTGCAGTAGCCGTCAGGCATATTGTCCACGGTGAAGTAGCCGGTAAGCACCCGCGAGCCTCTGCTGTCTGTCTTGCAAAGATCGGTGGACAGCAAACCGCAATCGGCACAGAAATTCAGGGTAAGAACGCCGGGATCGATCACGTCGCTATAGGTCTTGGCGATCTTATTGCCCTGCTGATCCACCTTGTAGTTGTAGCTTCCGTCTGCGTTCTTGGTAAACACCCGATCGTTGTGGATCTCGGTCATACAATAGTCCCAGATCTTCATAGCAGGGTTGCCCGAGAAGCCGCTGACGCTCTGCGGCTTTTCATAACCAAACCAAACGCCGCCAAGATAATAGGGGGTAAAGCCCACAAACCAACGGTCGTTGTTCTTGCTGGTGGTACCGGTCTTGCCCGAGGTAAAGACGTTGTTCTTCAGCTTCACCGAGGAGCCCGTGCCGTTGACCATAACGTTATTGAGCATCTTGGTCATAATCGAAGCGTTTTCCTTGGTCATAGCGATCTCGGTATCCAACTCGTTGTCGATGAGCACCTCGCCGTCGGTGTCAAGGATCTTCAGTACCGCTCTGGGCTCACAGTACACACCGTCGTTGGTGAACATGGTGTATCCGCCCACCAGCTCTCTGACCGTCACACCGTAGGTCACACCACCAAGTGCCAGAGCGGCGATGGTCACGTCGTTGACCATCTGTCCGTTGACCACCTCGTTGTTATAGAGGGTGGTGATATGCAGCTTTTCGGTAAGGAAATCGTAGGAATTCTGAAGCCCCAGCTCATCCACCAGCTTTACGGCAATGGTGTTGACCGAGCGGGTGATGGCGTTGATGATGGGGGTAAGGCCTCTGTAGCCAACGGGAGAGTTTTTGGGCCATCCCGTACCATCCTCTCTGTATTCATAAGGAGAATCGTCGAAAATGGTGCTGTAATTGATGATGCCCGCCTCAAGGGAGGGTCCGTACACCGCTAAAGGCTTCATCGAAGAACCGGGCTGACGGGTGGCTTGGGTGGCAAAATTGAAAACTCTGCTCTTGGTCTTCTCTCCTCTGCCGCCTACCAGTCCCAAAATATTGCCGTTTGTGGGATCAAGGACCACCATTGCCGCCTGGGGCTTGACCATACCGGGCGTAGCACCGATCACTCCGTCGATGATGTCTGTGTTCTTGAAGATCTCCTCTAACGTTTTTTGAATGTCTGCATCCATCGCGATCACGATCTTCAAGCCGCTGGTATAAAGCATCTGCTCCGCCACGCTGTAGGTCACCTCGTAATGCTCCATCAAAAGTCCGATGGTGTCCTCGATGACCACGTCTGCATACCAGGAGGATGCGTTTGAGGAGAAGCTGTCCTCGCCCGAGCTATCTGGATCCTCGTCCTCCTCCGGCTCGTAGATGGTCAGCTCTTTTCCGTACGCCGCATCAAATTCAGCCTGGGTGATCTTGCCCTGTTCCAGCATATTGGCAAGGATCCTGTCACGACGCTCGATGTTGTTTTCGGGATGAAGCTTGGGATCCCATCTGGAGGGATTCTGGGTGATCGCCGCAATGGCAGCACACTCGATTAACTCAAGCTCCGAAACCGGCTTGCCGAAATAGGTATACGATGCTGCCTGCACGCCGTTACAGCCTTGAGAGAGGTAGATGGTGTTCAGATACATCTCCAAGATCTGTTCCTTGCTGTACTGCTTTTCCAGATTCAGGGCGCGGAAGATCTCCTCGATCTTACGCTGAGGGGTATTGTCGTCCTCGCCCGTGATGTTTTTGATCAACTGCTGGGTCAGGGTGGAGCCGCCCGTGTCTGCCTGCCCCACGACGAACTGCGCCGTTGCATATGCCGTTCTGATCCAGTCTACGCCATTATGGTCAAAGAAGCGTTTGTCCTCCTCCGCCACGTACGCGTCGATCAGATTCTGCGGTATATCCACGTAATCGACCCACACTCTGTTCTCGCTGGCATAAAGCTTTTCATCCTCCAGCTCGTCAAGATTACCCGTGCCGTCGTCTATGAAGATCTGGGAGGTCTGCTTCTGCTCTGAGGCAAGAAGCTCAAATTCCTCTACCGTAGAGTCCACGTAGCTTGAAAGATAGAGGGCAAAGGTTGTGCCAAAGATCAGGCCGCAGATCGTTCCCACCAGCAGGACGGTGACAAGCACGCACAGAATGGCAGAAAAAACGATCTTTACGCCCTTGAACAAAAAGCTAAAGGCATCCAGCAATTCTCTTGGCCAATTGATTTTCTTTCTCTTCTTCATTTTTGACCTTTCTCCTGCTTTGCAGGCTGTTCCGCACTTGAATGAGCCGTTCTTTGAGTGCAAGCGGACAAAATTTTATTTGAGTACCACGTTTTCATCCCCTGCCAGCTGTCTCAATACCGAAAGCCAATAGGGGGAGGGCGAAACGCGCTTGCCGCTGTCCTTATAGGATGCGGTGGCGCGGTCATAATAGATACAAGGGAGCGGTCCCTCAAAAATAGACACCAAAGCGTCTATTCGTTTGTCGGTTTCTTCTCTTCCCGTCAGACGGATATACAGCTTTGCGGCTTTTTTTGGCTGAGGTTTTTCCGCAGATCCCGTTGCGGGAGCACCGGTCTTACTCTGCAAAGCATCCGTTTCCTGCCGTTGCTCCGTTGCGGGGGGAGCAGTTGGCTTTTGAACCGTGCTTCCCATCCTTCTTGTAAACTCACCGTCGTCAAGAAGGGGGATCAGATCGGAGACGACCACCTTTGCGGGGTCATCCTCCTTGAAGCTGAGTCTGCCCTCAATATAAACAGCCGTGCCCGTTTTTACCCCGTCCTTTACCTCCTCCAGCACCTTTTCAAAGAGGAGCAGGTCGATGGCACCGTGGGCATCCTCCAAGGTGGCTGTGGCATATTTTTTGCCCGATTTGGCGTTGCGCACCGAAACGGAGGACAGCATCCCGCACAGGCTCAGTCTTTCGCCGTCCTTTTTCGTGCCCTCTTCAAGGCAGGCGTTCAGCAAGGATAACGGCTCGGAGCCCATTGCTTCGATGTTTTTTTGGTACTTTGAAAGGGGGTGTCCCGAGAACCACATTCCCGTCAGCTCCTTTTCGGTCTGCAGGCGTTGCTCCAGAGGATATTCGTTGATGGGCGGATAGGTAAAAGATTCTTCTGTTAGAAGCGCTCCGCCCATGGAAAAGAGATCCAACTGCCCGTCTGCCGAGCGCTGCTTTTTGTCCTGCGCAAGACCGATCAGCTCGTCCAGCGCCTCGGTCATTCTGCTGCGATAAACACCGCAAAAGTCCAGTGCACCCGCACCGATCAGTGCCAAAAGCTGTCCCTTGTTCATTCCTGCGCCGAGCGTACGCTCAATAAGGTCGGACAGCGAGGTGAATTTTCCCTCTTTTCGTTTTTCGATCAAAGAGCCCGCATAGCCCACACCCACGTTTTTGATGCCCAAAAGTCCAAAACGGATCTTCCCTTCTACTGCTGTAAAATAAAGACCGCTTTCGTTAATGTCCGGGGGCAGGACGGGAATGTTCTTTTTTTCAAGCCAGCCGATATATTCGGCGGTCTTGCCCGCATCGCCGCACACCGAGGAAAGGAGAGCAGACATATATTCTGCGGGATAATGCGCCTTTAAATAGGCGGTTCTATAGGAAACGAAGGCATATGCCGCCGCGTGGCTCTTGTTGAAGGCATAGCTTGCAAAGGACGCCATTCTGTCAAACAGTGCGTTTGCCGCATCCCCGTCGATCTTGTTTTTAAGCGCGCCCTCGATAAAGCCGCTTCGTTCCTTTTCAAGATCGTCCGCCTTTTTCTTTGCCATCGCACGGCGTACCACGTCTGCTCTGCCGTAGGAATAGCCCGCTACGCGGCGGAAGATCTGCATTACCTGCTCCTGATAGACGATACATCCCGAGGTCTCGTCAAGGATGTCTGCAAGGAGCGGAATATCGTATTGGGGCGTTTTCCCACTGTTTCTTGCCTCAAGAAGCGCGGGAATAGAGTCCATCGGTCCGGGTCTGTAGAGGGCAATAGCAAGCATCAGATCCTCTGCTTGACAGGGCTTCATTGATACCAGAAGCCGTTTCATTCCCGCCGACTCCAGCTGAAAGATGCCTTCGGTCTGACCGGAGGCGATGAGCGCGTAGGTCTGCTCATCGTCAAGGGGCTGATCCTCCACGCGGAAGGAAGGTTCTTTTTTACGGATCTGACGGCAGGCATCCTCGATGACCGTCAGATAACGCAGTGCCAGAAAGTCAAATTTCAAAAGACCCAGCCTTGCCACCGTGTCCATATCATATTGGGTGATGGGTACGTCTGAAGAGGTGGCAAGAGGCATATAGTGGCAGACCGGCTCCTTGGTGATCACCACGCCCGAGGCGTGGGTGGTCATATTGCGGGGCATTCCCTCCACTGCCATTGCCTTGTCAAGAAGCTGAGAAACGGTCAGACGCTCCTCGTAAAGCTTTTTGAGCTCCGCGCCCTTCAGCGCCTCCTTCACCGTCATATCCATTCGGTGGGGGATGAGCTTTGCTACGGCATCCACCTCGTTATAGGATAATCCCATCACTCTGCCCACGTCTCTGACAGCCGCTCTGGCACCAAGAGTACCAAAGGCGCCGATCTGGGAAACGTGATCCTTGCCGTACTTTTTTGAAACGTAGGCAATGACCTCGTCACGGCGGTCGTAGCAGAAATCCACGTCGAAATCGGGCATACTCACCCGTTCGGGATTGAGAAAACGTTCAAACAAAAGATTATAACGGATGGAATCGATCTCGGTGATACCGATGAGGTAGGCGATCAGGCTTCCCGCACCCGAGCCTCTTCCGGGACCGACGGGGATGCCCTTGCTTTTTGCATAATTCACGAAATCCCAGACGATCAGATAGTAGTCGCAATAGCCCATCTTCTCGATCATCATCATTTCGTAGATCATCCGCATCTTGTAATCGTTTACAGAGTGACCCTCCAGACACAGCTTTCCTGCCGCTTCCTTTTCCTTCAGTCCCTTTTCGGCAAGCTCCTTTAAAAATGCCGCCGACTTCACCCCTTCGGGCAAGGGATATACGGGAAGATGTCTTTTGGTGAAATCAAAATCAAAGCTGCACCGATCTGCGATCAAGGCGGTATTTTCAAGAGCATCGGGATAGGCAGGAAAGAGTGCTCGCATCTCTTCTTCGCTCTTTAAATAGAACTCGTCCTTTTCAAAGCCGAAGGGTCTGCCCTCCTTCAATTCTCTGCCGGTCTTCACGCACATCAAAAGCGCCTGGGTGTCCGCATCGCTTTTGTGGATATAGTGGGCGTCGTTGGTGGCAACCAGAGGGATCCCCGTTTCACGGTGTAAAGATAACAGCCCCTCAAGAGCCTTTTTCTCCTCTTCGATCCCGTGATCCTGCACCTCAAGGAAGAAATTGCCCTTGCCAAACAGCCCTTCATAGGCAAGCGCCTCCCTTTTGGCATCCTCATAGCGATCGTCTGTGAGAAGTGCGGGAATCCTGCCCGCGATGCAGGCGGAAAGGGCGATGAGTCCCTCGTGATGCTCCTTTAAAAGACGGTCGTCCACTCTCGGACGGCTGTAAAAGCCATCAACGTACCCTGCCGACACCAAAAGGCAGAGATTTCTGTAGCCCTGCTCGTTTTCGCAAAGCAGAACCAGATGGTGATACTTTTCTTCTCTGTTCTTTTTTTCAATGCCGTCGGGTGCCACGTAGACCTCGCACCCAATGATGGGCTTTACCCCCTCTTTTTTACACGCCTCATAAAAGGCAACGGCACCGAACATATTGCCGTGGTCGGTGATGGCAAGGGCGGTCTGTCCCATAGACCTTGCCGCCTTCGGCAGGTCGTCGGTCCTGCAGGCACCGTCTAACATACTGTATTCACTGTGCACATGCAAATGTACGAACGCCATTTTGCCCTCTCCTTCCTTTTTTGCGGGCATCTGCCCGCTCTTTCTATTATGTGCCCTCCTCGGGCTCTTTTTTCAGTTTTTCGTAATGCTCTGCGATCTTTTTGAGTCTGTGGTTAACCCCTGATTTGGTAATCGGCGGGTCGTGCAGCTCTGCAAGCTCGATAAGCGAGCTTTCGGGATGCTCCTCCCGCAGCTGCGCCGTGATCTGAAGCTCCTTTCCCATCAGCTCAAAGATCCCCGCCTCTTTTAGAGCGCGGATCATTCTGATCTGCTCCTGCGCCTTGCCCGTCATTTTGAAAATGTTTGCCGCGTCGCAGTTGGAGCGGCGATTCTGGGCGTTGCGGATATCCTTCATGATCTTCACTTCCATAATGGCAAGTGCCGCCGAGGAAGCTCCGATGCTGGTGAGAAAGTCCTCCACGTTTTCGCTTTCCTTGATATAAACCACGTGGCTGGTCTTTCTGCGCGCGTATTTGGGCGAAAGACCGTACTTTTCAAGAAGCTCCACGATGGTGCTGGCAAGGTAGGCGTTTTCAAAGATCAACTCAAGACGGTATCCGGCATTGGGATCTGTGATGGTTCCCGCCGTTAAAAACGCCCCCCGCAAAAAGAGTCTGAAGCAATCCTCACAGTGAAACATTGAGGGACAAACAGCTCCCTCCCAATCCTTTTCGGGAGCATAATCGGAAAACAACGTCTTCAGATCCTCTCTTGCCGAAACGGTGAGCTTATAGCTGTTGACCTTTCCCTCGCCCGCCTTTTTTTCGCTGACGTAAAGATTGCCCTGCACACCGTACAGCTCCTTTAAAAGATGGAGGATCAGATGTGCAGTCTTTTCGTTTTCGGTGACCAGTCGGATCTTTTCGGGCAAAAAGACGTTGCCCGACAAAAGCATTCCGTAAAGAAGTGCCTTTTTACAGCACTTGCTTTTACAAGCCAGTGCGCACAGGTCGTTTTTGGTATCCTGACAAAAGGACACAGTCTCTTCCCTCCTCCTTACGGCATAGATTAAAAGTAAATGATCTCTCTTTCGATGTGAATGCCGTATTTTTCATAGATCCGCTCTTCGATCATCGCCATCAGCTCCTTGACCTGCGCGGCAGTGGCAGAGCCCTTGTTGATCACGAAGCCCGCGTGCTTTTCTGACACGGCGGCATCTCCCACCGCCGTTCCCTTCAAGCCCACCTCGTCGATGAGCTTGGCGGTGAAGTATCCTGGATACCTTTTGAAGGCACTTCCGGCACTGGGATATTCAAGGGGCTGCTTGGATCTGCGGCGCTCCATATAGTCGTCCATCCTTGCCCTGATGGTAAGGGGATCGTCCTCCTTCAGATCCATCCGCACGCCCAAAACAATCAGATCATCCTGCTTTTTATAAACGCTGTTTCTGTAAGCAAACTCGTGCTCGTCCTCTCTGAAATAGCCAAGACCCTTGTAGGTTCTGTCGTAGTAGCGGCTTTCCACCACCACCTCGGCAAGCTCGTGATCGTAGGCTCCTGCGTTCATATACACGCCCCCGCCAAGGCTTCCGGGAATACCGTAGGCAAATTCCAGACCCGAAAGTCCCTTTTTTGCCGCCTCGAGAGCCAGTGCGGAAAGGGATGCTCCCGCGCCCGCTCTTAAGATCGTCCCCTCAAAGGATACCCTGCAAAGATTGCGGGTGAAGAGGATCGCACCCTCAAAGCCCTCGTCGGGAAAGAGGATGTTGGAGCCGCTCCCCACCACTCTTAAGGGCATCATAGCAAATTCGGCTGCCTCAAGCGATGCGATCACGCCCTGTTCGCAATTGGGATAGACGGCAAAGCTGACCGGTCCGCCGATGCGGAAGGTGCTGCAGCTCGACAGCGGCTTATCAACCTGATAGGTGAGAAGTCCTTGGCTTACCGCTTCATCCAGCTTCTTTAAAAAGGCTTTCTTTAACACGGGCTTTCTCCTTTTCAATCTTTTTTCGTTTACTGCTATCTTATGCAAGAACGAATCTGTGGAACACCTTCTTGCCCTTGCGGACCACCACGTCACCTTCAAATGCCTCTAAAGACAAGGTGGCGTCAAAGGCTTCTACCTTGGCGTCGTTCAATGCCACGCCGCCCTGCTGGATGAGACGTCTTGCCTCACCCTTGGAGGGAGCAAGCTTGGAGCACACCAGCATATCGATCACGGTGATCTTTCCGTCGGTAAACTGCTCTGCACGAAGGGTGGTGGTGGGCATATTCTCGCTGATTGCGGCACCCGAGAAGACTGCTCTTGCGGCATCTCTTGCCTTGTCTGCCTCTTGCTTGCCGTGCACCAGCGCGGTCAGCTCGTATGCCAGGATCTCCTTTGCCTCGTTGATGCGGCTGCCCTCCCAGCTTTCCATTGCTTCGATCTCTTCGATGGGCAGGAAGGTGAGCATCTTTAAGCACTTGATCACATCTGCGTCGTTGACGTTTCTCCAATACTGGAAGAATTCGTAGGGAGGAGTCTTGTTGGCGTCAAGCCACACGGCACCCTTCTGAGTCTTACCCATCTTCTTGCCCTCGGAGTTGAGCAGCAGGGTGATGGTCATAGCGTGGGCGTCCTTGCCCAGCTTTCTTCTGATGAGTTCAGTACCGCCCAGCATATTTGACCACTGGTCGTCACCTCCGAACTGCATATTGCAGCCGTACTTCTGATAGAGCATATAGAAGTCGTAGGACTGCATGATCATATAGTTGAATTCAAGGAAGGAAAGCCCCTTCTCCATTCTCTGCTTGTAGCACTCAGCCGACAGCATTCTGTTCACCGAGAAGCAGCTGCCCACCTCGCGCAGAACCTGAACGTAGTTCAGATCAAGCAGCCAGTCGGCATTGTTGACCATCATTGCCTTGCCTTCGGAGAAGTCGATGAAGCGGCTCATCTGTTCCTTGAAGCATTCGCAGTTGTGCTTGATGGTCTCCTCGGTCATCATCTGACGCATATCGGTTCTGCCGGAGGGGTCACCGATCATAGCAGTACCGCCGCCAATGAGGGCGATGGGCTTATTGCCTGCCATCTGCAATCTCTTCATCAGGCAGAGCGCCATAAAGTGACCTACGTGCAGGCTGTCTGCGGTAGGGTCAAAGCCGATGTAGAACACCGCCTTGCCCTCGTTTACCATATTTCTGATCTCCTCTTCGTTGGTTACCTGAGCGATCAGACCTCTTCTGACCAGTTCTTCGTAAAGTTGCATTTTTGTCGTATCCTTTCGTTTTAAACGTTTTTGTTGGTTGATTTATCCGTTTTCACGGTTTTTCTGTCCGTCCTTCAACAGCTCCTCTGCGCCGTCAAGGATGGCTTTCGTAATATTGATGCCTCCCATAATACGGGCAAGCTCGTTTATTCTCTGCTCATCGTCCAGCTTCTTGACCTCCGTGCGGTTTCTGCCATCTACCTCATTCTTGCTGATCTTGAAATGACTGTGACCGCAGGCGGCAACCTGAGCCGAGTGGGTGATGCAAAAGACCTGGGTGTACCCGCCGATCTGCCGCAGCTTGATGCCGATCTTCTGAGAGGTCTTGCCCGAGATACCGGTATCGATCTCGTCAAAGACCAGCGAGGGGGTGGACTCCTTGTCGGCAAGTGCCACCTTCAAGCCAAGCATAATACGGGAAAGCTCGCCGCCCGAGGCGATCTCCGAAAGCGGCTTCGGCTTTTCTCCCGGATTGGTGACGATCATAAAAGCCACCTCGTCATATCCGCTTGCACTGAGCTTTGGGGAACCCTTGTCGGTCAGCATCTGACCGATGTCAATGCTGAATTCCACCTTTTCAAGGTCAAGATAGCGTACCTGTTCGTTTACCGCCCTTTCAAGCTGTCCCGCTCCCGATCTGCGCATTTCGGACAGGATCGATGCCTGCTTGCGCGCCGCCATCACCGCTTCCTCAAGCTCGTCCTTCAGCTCGGCAATCTGCCGCTCCCTCTCGGCGTATTCGGCAAGCTTTTGCTTTGCCTGCTCCTCGTAGGCGATCACTTGGGAAAGCTCCCCGCCGTACTTCTTTTTCAACGCCTTGATCAGATCCAAGCGATCCTCGATGCGGTTTAATTCCTCGGTGGGATTGTCGGTGCACAGCTCGCAAACGCTGTACGCTCCTCTTGCAATCTCCTCAAGCTCCAGCTTGCAGGCTGTCAGTCGTGCGATATACTCTTCGCTCTCGGGCAAAGCCTCTGAAAGCTGCTCAAGCGCCGTGGAGGCGATCTCGATCAGATCTCCTGCCGATCCGCCTTTTTCGTTTTTATAAAGAGCCCTGTAAACGATGCGCGACTGCTTTGCCAGCTTTTGCGCATCTCTGACCACCTTTTTGCGGTTTTCAAGCTCTTCGTCCTCTCCTTCCTTCAGCTTTGCCTCGGAGATCTCCTTAATGGCGGTCTTCAAGCTCTTTACCGTTTGATCCTTCTGCCCTTCTTCCTTGATCAGAGCGGAAAGACGGCTCTTTAAGCTGATAGAACGGGTATATTCTTCCTTATAGCGGGCGATCTGCTCCTCGTTTCCGCAAAAGCGGTCAAGAAGGGTGATGTGCGTTTCGCTTTTCAAAAGGGTCTGGGTATCATGCTGACCGTGTATGCCCAGCAGGATCTGTCCTGCCGCCTTCAGCTTGCCCAAAGGCACCGCTCTGCCATTGATCTTGCATCCGTTCTTGCCTTCCGCGGTCAGACTTCTTAAAAGAAGCAGCTCGCCGTTTTCGTCGGGCGTGATGCCCTCCTCCTCCAGCCGCCTCAGGCTGTATGGGTCGATGTCGCAAAACAGCCCTTCTACCAGCGCCTCTTTTTCACCGCTTCTGATCAGATCCTTGTCGGTCTTGGCTCCGAGAAGCATCCTCACCGATCCGATGATGATGGATTTGCCCGCGCCCGTTTCGCCCGTGAGCACGGTAAATCCCGTTGAAAAATCCAGGTCAAGCTGTTTGATAACCGCTATGTTTTCTATGTGTAACGCCGAGAGCACCGTCTCACCCCGCTTTCTCTTCGATATATTCCAAGCTCATCTGCCTGCGATGATGGTGGAGATCTTGCTTTCGATCAGCTCGCCTGCCACCTCGTCGGAAACGGCTACGAAAATGGTATCGTCTCCTGCAATGGTGCCGTAAATGCAGTTCATCTGCAAAGAGTCCACCGCCGCTGCCGCCGCCATTGCCATACCGTTATAGGTCCTGACCACCACCAGATTGCCCGCACGCTTCACCGAAACCACCGTTTCCCGCAGGATGGTGTGGAATTTGGCGTTGGGCTTGCCCTCCTCAATAATGGAGGAGGCATATTTGTAATGTCCGCCGTCGGTGGCGATCTTGATGAGCTTCAGCTCCTTGATGTCTCGGGACACCGTTGCCTGCGTCGCCTTGAAGCCTAACGCCTTTAAGCGGGCAATCAGCTCCTCCTGCGTTTCCACGTCGTGGTCGGTGATGATCTCTAAGATCTGCTTTTGTCTGCTGTTTTTCATATAGTGCTTCGGGGCTGTTTGCCCGTCCTTTCTTTGTCAGTTCATCATTTTTGCCCGCAGGGTATCGTAAAAGCCCTTGTCGGTCAATCTGACGAAGCGTGCTCCATAGGGGCTTTGCTCCACCGTCAGCTCCCTTCCCGCCTCTAAGATCCGCTCTCTGCACCCGTCAAGGGCGCAAAGCATACTGCGGGAAAGCCTGTCCGTATTTTTGATCCTCAGAACGCTGTTTGAAGAAAAGATCAGCGGTCTTGCGGTGAAGGAATGGGCGCATACGGGGGTCAGACAGAAGCAGGAAAGCGAGGGATCCACCACACTTCCCCCTGCAGAAAGCGAATAAGCGGTGGAGCCTGTGGGAGTTGCCACGATCATCCCATCACATCTGTAATTGCCCACGCTTCGGTCGTTGCAAAAGACCTCTGTTTCCACGACACCCGCCACTCCGTTTTTAGATACCACCAGATCGTTTAGAGCGTAGCCCGTCTCCCCTTCAAGGGTAACCTTCAGCATCATCCGCTCCTCCACGGTATAGTCGCCCGAAAGCACTCTGTCGATGAGCAGAAAATCCAACCGATCCATCTCCGCAAGATAGCCCAGATGCCCGTAATTGACGCCTAAAATAGGAGTGCCATATGCCGCCGCCCGCTCTGCCGCGTGAATGATGGCGCCGTCTCCTCCAAGCACAAAGGCAAGATCGGCTTTATAGGGTGCCTCATCCTCGCATCCGCAGCAAAAGGGCTCGTAAAGGGTGGCGTCCGCTCCGCGGAAGCGCAGATACTCCATCAGCTCACCCGCGGCTCTTTTGTCCTTTTCCTCTATTCTGCCCAAGATCACCGCTATTTTCATCGGCGGATCCTCCCATACTCGCCAAGCCTCTTCCGCTCAGCGGTCGTTATCGTATACAACGGCATGGATCTTCTTCTCATCCACACCTTTTTGCCCTTCCAGTCTGAAAAGAGCGATGTATTCTCTGTTGCCGTCTCCCCCCTCGATGGGCGAGCGGCAAAGATCCTCCATCAAAAAGCCTGTCTGCTCTGCCTTTTGCTGTAATTCTCCGATCACCCGCAGGTGATCCTTTAAATCGGTCACGATCCCCTTTTTGGACAGCGCCGCTCTGCCCGCCTCAAATTGGGGCTTGATAAGTGATAAGAAGGGCGCGCCCTCCTTCATCACACTCTTCAGCGGTTCATAGATCAGACTTTGCGAAATGAAGGACAGATCGGAAACGGCAAGCTCCACCTGCTCGGGCAGGGTGTCGGCGCAAAGATCTCTTGCGTTAAACTGCTCGATAGAAACGACCCGCGGATCGCTTTTTAAGGTGGGGTGAAGCTGGTCTCTTCCCACGTCAAGGGCGTAGACCTTTTTGGCGCCCTGCTCCAAAAGGCAATGGGTAAATCCTCCCGTAGAGGCACCCACGTCAAGGCAGGTCAAGCCTGCAGGATCAAAAGCAAAGGCGCGAAGCGCCCCCAAAAGCTTCAACCCTCCTCTGCTGACATAGGGAAAGGCGAGCCCCAGCAGCTCCACTTCCTTCCCTTCCACCTCGAGAGAGGGCTTTGATGCGGGGGTGCCGTTTACAAGCACCAGCCCCTCCTTGATGCAATATACCGCCTTTTGTCTTGAGGGAACAAGCCCCCTCGTTACAAGGTATTGGTCAAGGCGCATCTTACTTCTTTCTCGTCAGAGAACGCAAAGCAAATTCCACAAGATATTCGCTTCCCTCGTAGTCCTTGACAGCATCTACCGCCTCGTTGATGAGCGTCTCCGCCTTGTCAAAGGCGCCGTCCCTTCCAAGCAGGGTCACGTAGGTGGTCTTTCTGTTCTTCACGTCACTCAGTGCATTCTTACCAAGGTCGCGGGTGGACACCGAAACGTCCAAAATATCATCCACGATCTGGAATGCCGCACCGAAATTCTTTGCATAGACGCGGGCGGCGGCGACTGCCTTTTCATCCGCCCCTGCCGCAATGCATCCAAGCTCACAAGCCGCCAGGAGCAGGTCACCCGTCTTTTTGCCGTTGATTCTGTCAAGATCCTCGGTGCCCACCGGCATATCCTCGTTGCGGATGTCCTCGTCCTGTCCGCCGACCATACCCAGATACCCGCTCTTGTTTGCCAGAAGCGCCACTGCACGGGCGTTCTGCTCTGCACTTAAAGCTGTATTGCCCGCGATCAAGGCAAACGCCTCGGTAAGCAGTGCATCCCCTGCCAGCATCGCGATGGCTTCGCCGTACACTCTGTGGTTGGTGGGTCTGCCGCGGCGCAGATCGTCGTTATCCATACAGGGCAGATCGTCATGAATGAGTGAATAGGTATGCACGCATTCCACGGCACAAGCATAAGGAAGCGCCTGCTCCTCGCCGCCGCCGAAAAGCTTACAGAATTCCAGCGTCAGATGGGGACGAACTCTCTTGCCCGGTGCCAAAAGCGAATAGCGCATGCTCTTGATCAGATCCGAATTCCCGTGAACTGCAGGATAACGGCGGTCAAACTCCTCCATGATCAATTGTGCGTGCTTCTCAAGTCTTACGTCTTTTTCCGACATCTCTAATCCTCCCTACGGATATGATTTATATACGGGGCGCAAACTACCCCTTATAATTTCTCTATACATTATACATAATATTTGCATAAAAGTCAACACCAAAGCGTCATTTCCACCCCTTTAAAAGAGTGAATTTTCTGTGTCTTTTCATCCCTGTCCGCCAACCGGCAAAAAGCAGAAAAAAAGGGGGATGAAGAAACGAAAAAACTCTTCTTTCCCTCTTGAAAAAAGGCGCAGGATGTAGTATAATAGCAGAAACGCAAAAACAAACGAGGTCTTAAAATGAAAAAAGGTTCTGCCGCACTTTCATTCTTTCTTTCAAAATTTCTTCTGCCTGCCACGGGGCTCTTTACCCTGCTGACCCTTGCCTTTTCTCTGTCCTTTAACACCAGAGGACTGACCAGAGAAAAGATCTGGGTCATTGCCTTTCTTGCATTCGGCATTGCGGCGGCAAATCTGATCTGCTACATCAAAAAATTCAGCTTATATTTCAAGGTATCCACCCACTTTATCGCTCTTTGCGGCGTGCTGATCGCCACCATGTATCTGACCGGATATATGAAGACGGGATCTTGGGTGGTGGTACTGGTGGGCTTCGTTCTGCTCTATGCGCTGATCTGCCCCATCTTCATCATCAGGGAGCTAAGAAAGCAGAAAAAGGAAAAAACGCAGAAGAGCTACACCTCCCTTTACGACCACATTGAAAAAAAATAAGCACGAAACAACAAAATGAAAAGATCCGTTTCCGGAACGACACCGGAGACGGATCTTTTGTTATTTGTTTTTTTGCCGATCATTTCAAACGCTTATCCAGCTTCACCGCAAGCTTGGTACCAATGGACTGGAAGACCTGGACCATGACGATCAGCAGGATCACCGCGATGACCATGGTGGGGAATTTGTAGCGGTAGTAGCCGTAATCGATGGCGATCTTACCAAGACCTCCGCCGCCAATGGCGCCGCTCATTGCCGAATACCCGAGAATGGTGGTCAAAGCGATGGTGACGTTGGAGATCAGCGAGGGAACGCTTTCGGGCAGCATCACCTTGACGATGATCTGCAGGGGCGAAGCACCCATACTCTGCGCCGCCTCGATGATGTTGGGATTCACCTCACGAAGAGATCCTTCCACAAGTCGTGCGATAAAGGGGAATGCCGCAAAAACGAGGGGCACCACCGTTGCCATCGTGCCCACAGACGTGCCCACGATCATTCTGGAAATGGGAATGACCATGATCATCAGAATGAGGAAAGGGACCGAGCGAAGCAGGTTGATGAGGACGTTGAGGGTCGCCATTACGGGACGAGGAAGGGGCAACACGCCGTTTTTGTCGCCTGCAACCAGCAAAACGCCCAAAGGCAGTCCGATGACAAGTGCAAAAAAGGTAGAAAGCAGGGTGACGTAAAAGGTCTCCCAGATGGCAAGAGGAATGCCGTTGGGGTCAAGGAGGATCTCAAGGGCTTCCTTCCATTTCTCAAGGTCAAAAAGCGAATCGTAATTCATTCCTCACACCTCCTCCACGATCACGTCCGAAACGCCCTGCAGATACTCCAGAGCTTGCATATACTTCTCTTCTCCGCCGGGCACGCCCAAAAGCATGGTGCCGTACACCTTATCGTCCACGCATCTGGTGGTTGCCGACAGGATGTTGGTCAAGATCTTCTTTTCTGCCGCCATGGTGGCGATCAACGGAGTTCCCGCAGAGTGGGCACCGTTGAAGATCAGGCGGATGCGCTTTTCATTTGCCGGGTTGGAGACCATTTCGTCTGCGCCGTTGGGGAAGACAAGACGTCTTGCCGCCGCAGACTTCGGACTTGAGAAGACGGTGCCCACAAGTCCTTCCTCCGCAACCTCGCCGCCGTCAAGAATGGCGACCTTATTGCAGATCTCCTGCACCACGCTCATCTGGTGGGTGATGACCACCACGGTAATGCCTAATTTTTTATTGATATCCTTGATCAACTCAAGGATGGAGTGGGTGGTATTGGGGTCAAGGGCAGAGGTCGCCTCATCGCAAAGCAGGACCTTGGGGTTGGTTGCCAGCGCTCTTGCAATGGCAACTCTTTGCTGTTGGCCTCCCGAAAGCTGTGCGGGATATGCCTTTGCCTTGTCGGGCAGTCCCACCAGCTCCAAAAGCTCCATCGCCTTTTTCTTAGCGTCGGCAGACTTCATTCCCGCCAGCTCCATGGGGAAGCAAACGTTCTTTAAGCAGTTTCTCTGCATCAGCAGGTTGAAGCCCTGAAAGATCATGGTGATCTCTCTTCTTGCTTCTCTGAGCCCCTTTGCCGACAGCGAGCCCATGTCCTTTCCGTCGATGATCACGCTTCCTTCGCTCGGTCTTTCAAGCATATTGATGCAACGCACCAGCGTGCTCTTTCCCGCACCGCTCATACCGATGATACCGTAGATATCGCCGTCCTCAATGGTGAGATCAATATTCTTCAGTGCCTCCACCTTGCCGCCGGCGGTCTGAAAGGTTTTTGACAGTTTTACGATTTCGATCATTTCTTTTGCCTTTCTTCCCTTTCGGGAAAAATCAGAAGGTTTTCAAAAAACAGACAAGCACGGGTCGCCTTCCGGCAACCCGTGTCGTGCAAATCGATATTACTTCAGCTCAGCCAGAGTCTTGCCCTCTGCACCGTAAAGACCCATAGGCTCAACGTGTACGCCAAGGATGTTTACGATGTGGGTATTGTTCTGTGCATTGAAGTCGTCCAGATAAGGAACGTGCTGGAAGTAGTTGCAGTCTACGTCGCCGTTTTCAACAACCAGGTTGGGCTGAACGTAGTCGGTGAACTCTCTGATCTCCAGGGTGATGTTCTTTGCTGCAAGGATGGTCTTTGCAATGGCAAGGATCTCAGCGTGGGGAGTGGGGGATGCTGCAACGGAGATCTTGGTGCCTGCCAGTGCCTCGTAGTCGATGGCTGCATCGTAGCCGTCGCCGGGGTTTTCAACAACGCTTACAACAGATCCGCCGTAGGTGTTCTTGATGTAGTCGGCAACCTGCTGGCTCTTTAAAGCTGCAGCAAGAGCCTGGAACTTGGGAGCGGTCTCGTTGCCTTCCTTTACGCACAGGATGTTTACGTATGCAGATGCCGAGCCCTCCAGAGCCAGAGCGTCCTCAGCGGGGTTCAGCTCTGCCTGAACTGCAAAGTTGGTGTTGATCACTGCATAGTCGATCTTGGGGTCTTCAAGAGCCTGGGGCAGCTGAGCAGCTTCCATTTCCTTGAACTCGATGTTCTTGGGGTTGGAGGTGATATCGCGGATGGTAGCGGTGATGCCTGCTGCGTCGTCCAGCTCGATGATGCCCTGAGCTTCCAGCAGAAGAAGTGCTCTTGCTTCGTTGGTGGTGTCGTTGGGGATGGCGATCACGATCTTACCGTCGTCGCCGTTGCAGGATGCGAATACTACGAGAGAGGTGAGCAGTACTGCCAGCACTGCAAGGATGGATACGATTCTTTTCATGGTTTGGTTTCTCCTTAAAATTTTAAATGTGAAATGTGTTTGAATGTGTGATTTGTTTTGATCGCGGCTGCGCCGCGGGTATAAAGCGTTTTCTATGTAGGGTACGAAGGCTCACATTCGCGACCACAAGCAAGTGACGCCTCTGACCTTGGAAACGGAGAACTTCATTTGTGTTCCTCCTTCTTTCAGTTTGCATTTTCGGTTACGGAAAAAAAAACGGGAAGCCCGCGGGCTTCCTTCAAATAACCGGGATCAGAATAAACTGATCAACGTTTTTTCAGGATAAGTGCCCGGGAAAAACAGCGCAGGAAAGCATGCACATGGGACGCATGTACATCATATTCATGGACATCTCGATGCGTACGTTTTTCATATCGGCACTCCTTTCAAAAACTATGGGCATATCATAGCACACAAATCCCGCGCTGTCAATAGTTTTTTTGAATTTTTTTGAAAAATTATGAACTTTTTGTGATGAACCGTTTTTTTATGCATCATTCCTCCTTTTCCCCCGCCTTCCCCATTGTTTTTTGAAAAAATATGCAGATTTTTTCAAAAAACGCTTGCTTTTTCCCTCAAACTGTGATATACTTCCTCGGTCGGTCTTCCGACGACAGAGTATATCAACTTTTTTAAGGAGAAAAACATGAAAAAGATTCTTGCACTTGTGCTGGCAGCTCTGATGATGCTGTCCGCAACCCTGGTATTCGCTTCCTGCGATACCCCTTCCACCACCGACAACAAGGGTGCCGCTCCCTCTGCATCCGAAGAGTCCGCTTCCGATGAGGCTGACGGCACTGACGGAGAAAAGCAGGTTCTGAAGATGGCTACCAACGCTTACTTCCCTCCCTACGAGTACTACGAGGGCGACAAGATCGTTGGTATCGACGCTGAGATCGCTGCTGCCATCGCCGAAAAGCTGGGCATGGAGCTGGTGATCGAGGATATGGCGTTCGACTCCATCCTGACCGCTGTTGAAAACGGCTCGGTTGACTTCGGTATGGCAGGTATGACCGTAAACCCCGACAGACTCAAGAGCGTCAACTTCACCATTTCCTACGCTAAGGGCGTTCAGGTCGTTATCGTTAAGGAAGATTCCCCCATCACCACCGTCGACGATCTGTTTGCTGACGGCGCAACCTACAAGGTAGGCGTTCAGACCGGTACCACCGGCGACAGCTACTCCTCCTCTGACTTCGGCGATGCACGCGTTTCCAGATACGTTTCCGGTAACGAGGCTGTTGCTGCTCTTCTGCGCGGCGACGTTGACTGCGTGATCATCGACAACCAGCCCGCAAAGTCCTACGTTGCAAACAACGAGGGCACCAAGATCCTTGCTACCTCCTACGCTGACGAGGACTACGCTATCTGCGTTTCCAAGACCAACGAGGCTCTGCTTGAAAAGCTGGACACCGCGATCTACGCCCTCATCGAGGACGGCACCATCGCAGGTATCGTTGCAAAGTACATCAAGGAATAATTTCCCAAGGAATCATTTCCACCCCGGGGTTGTTCGGACTTCAGAACAACCCCTTTTACCTTTAAATACTTACGAAAGGACGGCAGAGCACGTATATGAATATGAAAAAGAAGCCGAGCCTGATTACCATTATCACAGCCGTCATTCTCAGCCTGGCGCTTCTTGGCGGTGTGATCTTCCTTGGTGCAGAGCTGATCATCGAGCTTGGCGACAGAAGCCCTGCTAAGCAGATCACCACGCAGCAGGCAGAGACCCTGATAAACGACACCCTTGCAAAGCTCCCTGCCGCCACTGCATCGGGCACCAAATTCGTCAAGGAACAGATCAAATTCAAGGTTACCGATATCTCCTACGGTGACTACAAGGACATCCACATCACCTGCAGCTACGAGACCATCGGCGCAGGCGATGCCTTCCTGAAATATAAAAACGAGATCCTGACCGATGCCTACGCCTACTATACCGAGCAAGGAAGCTCCTCTATCAACGCCACCGCCCTGCAGATCGCCTTCAAGGATCGGGTGTGCGGTGCCATTATGGAGGCAGAGCCCATCAAGGACAGCCTGACCCTGACGGCGTATGAGCTGGCAGACGGCAGTCTTTCGGTGCACCTTTCCGATCAAACGGTAGACGCCCTTTACGGCGGTCTTCTTTCGGCACAGAAAAATCTGAACGACACCAAATTCATCAACATCGACGGCAGACAGGTGGACATCACCAATTTAACCACCCTGCGCACAGGAATGATGAACCTGATCGCCTTCAAGAACTACGACAGCGAGGTGCCCGAAACGTCAGGCTGGCTGATCGCGGCTCTGAGCGACTTTGCCGATGAGTTTTACAGAAACTTCATCGAAAAGGATCGTTGGCAGTACATCGTCAAGGGTCTGGGAACGACCCTTGCCATCACCGGATGTGCCATGCTGATCGGTGTGGTTCTCGGCTTCCTTGTTGCCGTGACCCGCGTTTCCCACGACAAAAACGGCTCCTTCCCCATCCTCAACGCCCTCTGTCAGGGATACCTGTCGCTGATCCGCGGCACCCCTGTTATGGTCCAGCTGCTCATCATTTATTTCGTTCTCCTTGCACCCTTGCAGATCAACAAATTCATTGCCGCAGTCATCTGCTTCGGCATCAACTCGGGTGCATACGTAGCCGAAATCGTGCGTGGCGGCATCATGTCTGTGGACGGCGGACAGATCGAGGCAGGCCGAAGCCTTGGACTCAGCTATCCCCAGACGATGCTCTCCATCGTCTTCCCCCAGGCGTTCAAGGCAGTGCTTCCCTCTCTGGCAAACGAGTTTATCGTGCTGCTTAAAGAAACCTCGGTCGCCTTCTACATCGGCGTGGCAGACCTGACTCAAAGCGGTATCCTGATCCGCTCCATCACCTTCAGTAACTTTATGCCCCTGGTTGCCATCGCGGTCATTTATTGGATCATGGTGGTCATCCTGACAAAGCTTGTATCGCTTCTTGAAAGGAGATTAAGACAAAGTGAACGCTGAACAAAAGGTACAGAACAACGAAGTAATGATCTCCGTAAAGGATTTAAAGAAGAACTTCGGCAAGCTTGAGGTGCTCAAGGGCATCGACTGCGACATCAAAAAGGGTGAGGTCGTCTGTGTCATCGGACCCTCGGGCTCGGGAAAAAGCACCTTTTTAAGATGCCTCAACCTGCTGGAGGAGCCCAACGGCGGAAGCATCTGCTTCAAGGGCACCGACATCACCGCTAAAGGCACCAACATCAACAAGTACCGTCAGAAGCTTGGAATGGTCTTCCAGCAGTTCAATCTCTTCCCCCATATGACCATTTTAAAAAACCTGACCTTTGCTCCCGTCAAGCTTGGAAAAATGAGTAAGGCTGAGGCTGAGGAAAAGGCAATGCAGCTCCTTGCAAGAGTGGGTCTTGCCGACAGAGCAGACGCCTATCCCGCACAGCTTTCGGGCGGACAAAAGCAGAGAGTTGCCATCGTCAGAGCCCTTTGCATGAGCCCCGAGGTCCTGCTCTTTGACGAGCCCACCTCCGCCCTTGACCCCGAAATGGTGGGCGAGGTGCTGGACGTTATGAAGGATCTTGCAAAGTCGGGTATGACCATGGTGGTAGTTACCCACGAAATGGGATTTGCAAAGGAAGTGGGCGATCGGGTGATCTTTATGGACGAAGGATACATCGTGGAGGAAGGCATTCCTTCCGAAGTATTCAGCGCACCTAAAAGCGAACGTCTGCGGAGCTTCTTATCCAAGGTTTTATGAGCTTTCACAGCAAACCTTGTCATTTGGCAGGGAAAAACATTGTACAGAATGCACAAAAAGAGAGGCGCGTCAACAGATGCACCTCTCTTTTTTTGTGGAATATTGACAAAATTACAAAATTGTTAAAAAACTATTTGCATTTTTGCCAAAACTGTGCTACAATATGTGCGCAACACTAAAAAACAAAATGCAAAATCCCCATATAATCACTCAAAAGAGGAGAAAAAACATATGAATAAGAAGGAAATCGTATCTGCAGTGGCAGAAAAAGCAAATTTAAGCAAAAAGGACGCAGAGGCGGCGATCAACGCTGCTTTGGCAGTTATCACCGAAGAGCTGGCAAAAGGAAATGAAGTACAGTTCACCGGATTCGGCTCCTTCTGCGTGAAGACCCGCGCTCCCCGCGATGGCAAAAATCCCCGCACGGGAGAGGTGATCTCCATTCCCGAAACCAAGGCACCCGTCTTCAAGGCAGGCAAAGCCTTAAAGGATGCCGTGGCAGAATAAGCAGTCCCTTTGCGGTGCCTGACGAAAGTGGGGCACCGCTTCCCTTTTTTCAGAAAACAACAGAAAGGAGGTCCTTTATGCGCGAATTGATCTCAAATATCAAGGAAGGTGTCAAAAGCCGTCCGCTGGGCTGCTCCTGCTGTCTGCTGATGCTTTCCTCCGCCCTTCTGCTTTTTGCTCCGTCAGCACTCAAGCTCTCTTTGCTGATCCTTGCCTTCATCGCCCTGCCCCCATTGCTCTTCATCGCAAGAAAGGTCGGCAAAGCAAAAACGTGCGCCCTCTTTTTTGCAGTTCTCCTCCTGATCCTCGGCACATCCTGTACCTCCTGCCTTTTGGGCTACGATCTGTTTGACCGCAGGGTGGAAGAGCTTGCAAAGCAGCAGGAGTCGGTTCAAGTCGAGGGCTATCCCTCCAAAACAGTCTACGAAAATGATCTTTCCTGCTGTTATCTCATAAAGATCACCAAGCTTGACGGCAAACGGGTGTTTGGCGTGACCGTTCTTGCACAGTTTTCCCCCGATGAGCGCCCGGCTCTCTTCAAGATGCTGAAGGGCTCGGGCAGTCTTGATCTGCCGCAAAGCACCGACCCTTCCTTTGACAGCGCCTCCTACTATAAAAGCAAGGGGATCTTTGCCCTGCTTTCCTTTAAAGAATACGATCAAACGGAGAAGAGACCACTTGACCCGGGCTATCCCCTTCTAAAGATGCAAAGCAAGGTCAGCGAGCATATAGACGACCTGCTTTCCGAATCCGCCGCCCCCTTGGTTAAGGCTCTGCTTCTTGGCGACAAAAGCCGGCTTTCCACCCCCTTGAAGCGGGATTTCAAAACGCTGGGGCTTTCTCATCTGCTGGCAGTCAGCGGACTGCATCTCTCCGTTCTTTTCGGAATGTGGAGCTTTCTGTTTACGAAGCTGCGCATCCCCTTGAAGGTGCGCTGTTTTCTGCTCATTCCTCTCATCCTGCTCTTTTGTGCACTTTGCTCCTTTTCGCTGTCGGTGGTGCGGGCGGCAGTGATGCTCATCCTCCTGCTTCTTTCAAGGATCGTGAATGAGGACAGCGACTCCCTCACCTCCCTGCTTTTTGCGGGAGGACTTATCGTCCTTCTTTCTCCCTTTTCGGTCTTTGACGTGGGCTTTTTGCTTTCCTTCTTTGCCACCTTCGGCATTTTGCAGGTCAACCCGCTCCTTCTGAAAAAGAAGATGAAGGAAAAGAAGGTACGCAGGGCTTCAAGAGCGCTCTTCAACGGTCTTGCCGTATCTATAGCGGCACAGGTCGCCGTTTTGCCCATCGTCTATCTGTCCTTTGGCAGTATCAGTGTGCTCTCCCCCGTTGCCACCCTGCTTTTTGCCCCTTTCGTCTCTCTTTTGCTCTATTTGGCTCCTCTCGCGCTGTTGCTCTTTTTCATCCCCGGGCTTTCCTCCCTTCTCGTCTTTTTGACCAACGGCCTGTGTCAGGTCATTCTGAGGATGGCGTCTGCCGCCCGTTACGTCAAAGAGGGGCTTGCAACCACCGACAGACCGCTTCTTGCAGGCTTTTTGGTGATCTTGACCTTGATCGCCGCCTTCTTTTTCCTCACGAAGCATAAAAAGAGAGTCGCAGCCGCACTTTGCGCCGGCTATCTGCTCTTTTGCGCTCTTTGTCCCCTCTTGCCCCTCCTTGATCCGCCCCGCACTCTTATCGACGTAAACGGCAAAAACGATCTGCTGATCCTTTACGAGGGCGGAGAAAGTCTACTCATCGACCTATCGGACGGAAGCAAGAAGAGCCTGCGTCTCTCCCTCCATCTTTTAAAAGAGCAGACGGGCGATCTTAATCCCGACGGACTGTTGCTTACCCACTACCATCAGCGGCATCTGTCCTCCTTTGCGGAGCTGTGTGAGGGCTACTACCCCCGCCGTCTTTATCTCACCCCGCCGCAAAACGAAAAGGAAGCCGCCGTTTACCAAGGACTGTGTGACCTTGCCATGGAGGAGCAGGTGGAGGTGGTCCTCCTTGAGCCTTCCCAAGCCCTGAGCGTCAGATCCTTTACGATCAAGGACCTCTCCCGCAGCTATATCAAGCGCTCCACTCATCCCGTGCTGTCCTTCACCCTGATCGAGGGCTCAAAGGCACTAACCTATCTTTCTGCCTCCGCTCCCGAGAACCCGATACCAAGCCCGCAAAGCCTCCTTTATCTGGGCGTGCACGGACCCGTGATCAAAAAGTCCCTTCAAAAGGAGCTGACCGAAGGACGCGCTCTGCTCTTTGCCTCAAAGGATACGGCAGAAGCGTACGGCTGTCCCGGCGGGCAGATCGCCAACGGCTCGCTTCTTTTTGAGCAGCACTTGAGCAGTGCATCCAAATAGCAAAACAAGGTGTGTCTTCCCGGTTTTGAAGACACACCTTGTTTTTATGCTTTCATATTGCCGTCGAATACCCACAAATAGTAATCCTCCAAGGTGGGCACGGCGGGCTTGGCTTTCTCTGAGGGCGGAGCTTCCGAAAGAATGCGGCATCGGATGCCCTCCTCGGTATTCGCAATATTCACCACGTGAAAGTCCTGCTGAAAGCAGGACAGCTCTTGCTCGCTTGCGGGAACCTCAAAGACTTTTCCCTGCATTTTGGATGCCAGCGCCGCAGGGGATGCCCGATCCACGATCACGCCCTTTTTCAAAAAGATCGCTTCCTTGGCAATAAACTCAACGTCCGATACCACGTGGGTGGCAATGATCACGATCTTATTCAGCGCAATGCGGGAAATGTAGTTGCGAATGGCAATACGCTGTTTGGGATCGAGTCCCGCCGTGGGCTCATCAAGAATGAGGATCTGCGGATCGCCCAGCACCGCCTGCGCCAAAGCAAGACGCTGCTTCATACCGCCTGAAAAGGTGGCGATCCTGCGGTGCGCCACGTCGGAAAGCTCCACAGCCTCAAGAATCTCCTCGATCCTTGCCGCAATATAATCCTTGCGCGCTCTTCCCTTCAAATGCCCGCCCACGTTTTTTAACGTTGCGATGTACCATAAAAAGCGCTCTGCGGTGAAGCTTCCGTGCATTCCCGGATACTGAGGCATAAATCCCAGCTTCTCTCTGAAGCGGACGCCCATCTTCAAAACGTCCTCCCCCTCCCGACTGCCGTCGCTGTAGCGGATGGTCCCGCCGTCAGCCTTCAAATTGTCGGTAAGAATATTCATCAAGGTACTTTTTCCAGAGCCGTTGGGTCCTAAAAGGGCATAAATGCCCGGGGTCAGATCGATGGAAAAGTCGATCAACGCTTTGGTTCTTCCGTAGCTTTTGGAGACCTTATCAAATTGCAAAAGCATTTATTTTCCTCCCTTCCCGACGCGTACAAAAGAATACACGGTGAATAAAGCGGTCAGTCCCGCTGATATAACGAAAAACAAAGCAAAGGTCCAAAGGGATGCGGATGCTTTCAGAGACTCTGAAAACAGTCTGTCAACATCCTGCAGCATCGTAAAATCAAGAACGCTTGCAACGAAATGAGGAACGAACAATCCCGTCAACACCACGGCATAAGTCAAGACCGTCTTCTTGACGTGATAGGCAAGAAAAAAGATGACCATTGACAACAGCATCGTTCCCACAAAGGAAAGGAGAGTGACAAGCAGGGTGTATTGCAGGACGGTCAGCTCTGCGGGAGCGCCCGTATAGCGGGCGATGCTGAACAGCTTTCCAGATAAAAGCGGCAACCTGTAATTCTTCGTCAAAAAGTAAACGTCGATCCCCTTAAAGATCCAGAACGCCGCTGCGGTCAAAGACAGACTGCAGATCAGCTTTTTTACCGCCAATGAAACGCGTCCCTTTCCGGTCGTTTGCACGATCGTATAAATGGGACTGCTCATCTGCGTAGTCTCAAACTCATTGAGATAAAACCGAGTGCACATCACGCAAAGCAAGAGCAAAAGCAGAAAATCCACGCCCTGCCGGGCAAGCTGCAGATAGCCCGTGTCGTAAAGGAAGTCGCCGTAAACACCCGTTTTAGCGTACTGCCTCTCCAAATACCGTCCCTGATCGATCAGCCGCTCCACCACCCGCTCCTTGGAGGGGGCGGCGTTATATTGCTTAACGAAGGCTTCAAATTCCGTTGCGGACAGCATTCCCGCAAAGAATTCCTGTTGCTTTTGGTTAAAGCTTGCCTGGATCAGCCGGAGTGACTCAAGCTCCTGCCTCAGATACTCCATTTTTTGCGGAGTATACTGCCCCTCCAGCTCTTCAAGATAGTCCTTATAAATATCATCGCTCAGACTCTTATACGGCTCAAAATACGACTGCGATGCAAAGACCTTGGCAACGATCATCAGGACCAAAAGGACAGCCATCCACCTATGCTTGAAAAGCTCGTAAAGGGACAGCGACACGGTGCGTATCCTCCATCCTGCTCCTCGGGTGCTCTTAAGCTTGCCTTGCACCTTTTTCATCAACGTTGCCCGATCAAGCTTCAGGATGCCAAAGCGCCTTGGCGGGCTTCTTCGCGCAGACAAAATCAGGACCGCCGCGGGGCACAGCACGAGAAGCAGGGCTGTGGAGAGCAGGATAATGGGCACGAGATCCACCGATCTTGAAAAGAGCTCCACGGTGCGGAAGCGCACCATAAGCTTTCCGGGATCATAAAGAGAACGCAGATTGAAGGAAGCCCATTGACCGTGGATGGCGACCTCAAGAATGGAGATCCGATAGCTCAGCCAGATCACAAACAAGCCTGTGCCAAAGCCGAAAAGATAGCTTTTCACAAAGGAGCAAACGGTAAAAAGAATCACGCCGTACGCCGTGACCGCCAGCACCTTGTAAGCCAGGGACAGAAGAAACGCCGTCATAATGCTGACGTCATAGGGAAAAAACTCAAAGATCGTCACCGACTGTACGGCATTTTTCGCCGTTGAAAAGCCGGAAAAGGATGCCACCGCCGCAAAGGAAGAAAGGACGAACAGCAGGGTCAGCAAAAAAGATACGACCATCAGCACCAGATATTTGGCAAAAGCCTGCGTGGTTCTGCCGTGGCGGGTAGGGGAGCCGATGGCGGGAAAGCCCAGCTTGTGATCGGAAACCGCAAGGCTGACCGAAAGCAGAGTCATTGCGGCAATGACCAAGAAAAACTCCGAATTGTAGGTAAAATAGCTGTTCCAGCCTTCCACCGGCGTGCAATCGATCACAACGCTTTCATTCAGCGCCGAATAAAGCGCCAAAAGCTGTTCGTTATAGCGGTAAATATAGCTATCCGTGATGCCGCTCATCAAAGCAATATTATCAAGCTGCATTTCGATCTGCAAGGTCAGCAGCGTCAGCTTTTCGTGATAGATGTCGTTGGCATAAAGGACGGCGTGGGCATCCCGAAAAAGCTGATAGTCGGAATACCGCTCATCGCCGTACTCATACTGTGGTGAGGCGCGTCCCTCATCCACGTCGGTCACGTTGCGCCGGTACTCCTTTAAAAATCGGGCAGGATCCTCTCTATGAAGTGCATAGACCTGCTCTATATACGTATAATACTCGGCATTCTTTTGCTGATCCTTTGCATATGAATAGGCAAAAAAAGCGTTTGCAACCAGCAAAAGAGCAAGAAAGATCCGCATAAATCTGCCTGAAAAGAGCTTTTGAAGCTCATAGGGGATCAGTCTGAATATAGCCATATGCTCACCTCCCGAGGTGTGTAAAAAAATGCACCGACAAGGAACAAGCACCAAAATCAGCGGTTGTTCCTGTATCGGTGCCATTTTAAGACCTCCAAATGGGTCAAGGCTTAAAACTTAAAGGGGAAGTCTATTTCCTCTCCCGTTTTCAAATTGGTCAGCGTTTTGTATTGCTTCACGAGCTCTCCCGATTCGGTATAGTCGGTCACCTTACAGACAAGCCAATCGTCGGACATCGTATGAAGGCTCTTGGTTTGTAAGGGATTTTCGGAGAGATCATAAACCGTATTCGTCTTTCCGCTTCGAGTATCAAACACAAGAAGCTTCTTCAAATAATTAACGTCGTTTCTTTCAAAGACGGCATACGCTGTCGAATAGTAGAAAATCTGTTCTCCATTCACGCCCCAGGAGGCAACGTAGACCTTTTCGGCGATCAGCTCGCCTTCACCCGACAAATCGGTCAGCGGCTTTCTGAGCACATCGACAACCGCAAACTCTTTTTCAAAAACCTCATCGACTTCCGTTTGTCCGGTATAATAGAGATAACCGTTAAAAATGCAGGGCGGCATCTTAACGGAGGGCAGATCCTCAAGAAGAAGCTCCCTATTTTCATAGTTCAGATCGCTGCGGTATAGTCTGCCGTAATCCCACGCAAAAGAGTAAAGCTTGCCGTCCACCACACCAAGCAAAGACGACCTGCCCGCTTCGGGAAAGTCCATCTTTTTGGGTGTGCCGCCATTTTTGTTGACGGTATAGTGAACGTATCCCACCTCTTCGCCCTCGAATTGGATGAAATAGATCGTGTCTCCGTAAAGATAAAAGCTATAGATACTCTCTCCCAACTCATCGGTGATCACCGTCATTTTACCCGTTCCTGTATTATAGGAAACAAGTCTATTGATTTCTTTACGGACCGGTTTGTTGTCGATCGTTTCGGTGAATATCTTTTCTGAAACGACGATCAAAACGGGCAGTCCGTTATTCTTTGCTGTGGCTTGCTCGTCCACCAATAGAATACGCCCGCTCCCGTTTGCAAAGGGATTTTCACTTGCCTCGGCAAGAAAATTGTTGTAAACGGGCAACGGCTGCTTTTGTACGTTGTTCAGGTTTTGATAGCAGAGGGTCGATTTTGTGAAATCATAGTAATAAAAGACGTTATTAAAAAAATACCCTCCATACCCTGCAGAAAGAAAGCGATCTTCGGGTATTACGGGAACAGGGAGGCTTTCCTGATCGGTAACAGTGGCAGATTCGATATCAGAAGGAGCAGACGGTTCGGTTTTATTCGTTTTTGAGCACCCGGAAAAACAGAAAAGCACCGAAATCAACGCAAAAACGAATGATAAAATGCGTTTTTTCATAATATTTCTCTCCTTTGAGGTATCGTGGGTTTTGCGGATTACCGGCAAAACCCACGACAGACACTAATAAAAATCAAAGACAACAGTATATTTAGGGCTATCGCTATATTATTCAACGGAGGTTATTGACAATTCCCACTGGTAAATCACACACACAGCGGGATTGTTCACATTGGCACCCACCGGCGCAAATGTGTACCACGCCGTTATAGCGTTTACTTTAGTGTCTAAAATGACAACAGCCCATCGGACACACCTCCACATACGTATTTTTTGAAATTCAAAAAATACAGTTTCTTTATCAACTAAATTATAACACGAGGCTTCCTTTTTGTCAACCATTTATTGTAAAAAACCTTGGAAATAAGAGCGTTCCTTGTTCTAAGGTACCTTTTTTCGGGTGACTTTTTCCTATACAGTATATTTTTTCGGTTGGAGCAGATACTATAAAAAATGAAGTTTACCCCACAGAAAGGCAAGTCTATGATCGGGAACGCAACCTTAAAAAACGTTTTAAAGAAGTATCCTGCCCTGCAAAGCCATTACCGCTTTTTTTCTGCCGCCCAAAACGCGGTGTCCAATCGGCTGTTGAAGAAAAGGAGGATGCGCACCTTTGCCGGGAGGCTTGCATCCGAAATGGAGGGCTTTTCCCCTCAGGCAAAGAGCAAGGATTTTCTTGAAGAGATGCTTGATCGTACCTTTCGGAAAACGCCCCCGTCCGACGAGCTTTTGCATCTGCTGGCAGATCTGATCCCCTTTGCTCTTCTCTGTTTTCTTGCAGAAAAGAAGAGCGATGAGGAGGCAGAGGAACGATGGCAAAGGGCAGTGATCCTTTTTGAGGGCTATTTGCGCCTTGACCAGAGGCAGCTTTACCTGTGCTATTCTGCTGTCCACCGCATTTTATTGCAGAGAGGACTGTTTTGCTATGGCGACAGCGACGAGCAGACCCGGGACGCCATCAGACGAATGGTCTACCGCTACGCCAAGCGCCACGGCATCAAGGATCGGGAGGCAGCGACGACCGTTCCCGCCGACTATATGAAGAGAGAGCTGGCAGAGCGGCGGCGGTATTTCAGAAATCTGATCGTTTTGATGCCCCTCCTGCTTTTTGCTCTTGCACTGATCTATTGCGGACTTCTCCCTTCCCTGCTTCTCCTTCTGCCCATCTTCACCCTTTGCTGCGAGATGATCTTTGCCGCCGCTTCGCTTTGCGTCACCCCCGATCCCATCTTCAAGTTGAAAAACGCCCCCATCGATCAGCCTGTTCTGGTGGTCATCACCACCCTGCTGACAAGCAAGGAGGAGATCGTCCGCCTTGCCGAGCGTCTTGAGGTGATGTACTTTCAAAACCCCGAAAAAAAGGCTTGCTTTGGCATTCTCGCCGATTTCAAGGATGGCAAAAACAGAGAAGAGCCCTCCGACGAGCTTCTTGAAAAAGAGGCGTTTGATGCCATCACCCGCTTAAACCGTCAGCACGGGCAAAAATTTTGTCTTTTCATCCGTCAAAGAAGCTATGCACCCGCCGACAAGATCTATATGGGGTGGGAAAGAAAAAGAGGAGCTCTCATCGAGCTGGTACGGCTGATCAAGGGAGAGCGTCACAGCTTTAGGCGGATCGTTGCGCCAAAGGAGCTTCTTTCAAGGTGCGCCTACATTCTCACCCTGGACGCCGACACCGATCTGCGCATCGGTGCCCTTTCCACCATGTACGCCGCTATGCGCCATCCCGAAAACCGACCCGTTATCAAAAACGGCATCGTCGTTGAAGGCTACGGCGTGCTTCAGCCCCGTATGGTCAGCTCGGTGCGCTCTGCCGCGCGAACCCCCTTTGCCCTGCTTCATTCGGGAGGCGGGGGACTTGACAGCTACCGCAACGCCCTTTTTGATTTCTACCAAAGCGTCTTTGGCAAGGGTGCCTTTTGCGGAAAGGGAATGTTTGACGTGGACGCCTTTTATCAGGTGATCAACGATGCCTTTCCCGAAGGACAGATCCTCAGCCACGATCTGCTGGAGGGCACAAGACTGCGGTGCGGATATCTTTCCGAGCTGGCATTGACCGATGCCACCCCCGCCGGCGCGCTTTCCTATTTTGCCCGCCAGCACCGCTGGCTACGCGGTGATCTGCAAGCCCTTCCTTTTGCCTTCAAGCGTGTTCAAAGCGGACAAGGAAAGGTGAAAAATCCCATCGACCGTCTTTCCCGCTTTATGATCCTTTCTAACGTCACAAGGCTTTTAACGCCCGTTTTTGCCCTGCTTGCCTTGCTTTTCTCCACCCTCCTACGCGAATCCACCTGCGGCGTTTTCCTCTTTTTTTCCCTTGCCTATCTGCTCTTCCCCGCCGTCCTCACCCTCCTTCGCAGTGCCCGTTACGTCGGAAGACGCTTTTATTCCTCTGTGATGCAGAGCGCCTGGCACAGTCTTTGCCGCACCCTTTTTGCTCTTTGCGGACTTGCCTATGATGCCCAGCTTTCGCTTGACGCTCTGCTGCGCGTACTGTTTCGCAAGCTGATCTCAGGCAAAAAGCTTCTTGAGTGGGTCACCGCTGACCAGGGAGAGCGAAAATACAAGAACGCTTCACAAACGATGCTCCTGCTTTTGTATCTGAAAAAGGCTCTTCCATCGGTTTTGGCAGGTCTTTTTATGGTGCTGTGGTCAGAGGGCGGGCCGGTACGCCTTCTTGGACTGAGCTTTGTCCTCTTTCCCCTGCTTTGCTATCTCTTCAGCCGACCTTACAAAAAAAGAAGGACGATTTCAAAAGAGGAGGAAAAGACCCTTTTGAAATACGTTGATGCCTCCTTCTCCTTTTTCGAGCAGTTTGTCGGCGAAAAAAGCCGTCATCTGCCTCCCGACAACTATCAGGAAATGCCCGTACCCCGTCTTGCCAAGCGCACCTCCCCCACAAACATCGCCCTTTATCTCAGCTCTTGTATGGCTATGGCGGATCTGGGCTTGAGAGGGCGGGAGGAAATGACCCTGCGGATGGAACAGACTGCCGACACCCTGCTTGCTCTGCCCAAATACCGAGGGCATCTATACAATTGGTACCACACCGAAAGCGGGGAGCCTCTCGGCACGCCCTATATCTCCACGGTGGACAGCGGCAACCTTGCCCTCTGCCTGCTGTCCTTGAAGATGGGGCTTGACCCCAAAGACCCAAGGCAGGCACGCTTAAAGGAAAAGCTGGAGCTTCTCCTTCGGGAAATGGATTTTTCCTTCCTTTACCGAAGGGACAGAGGGCTTCTCTGCATCGGATACGATCCCGTGGAGGAAAGACAGAGCGAAGGGTGCTACGATCTGCTGGCAAGCGAGGCACGTTCTGCTTATTTTTACGCCATTGCAAAGGGACAGATCGACGTGGAAAGCTGGGGGCGGCTGGGCAGACCCATCACGGTCAAGGAGGGGCACCCCGGAATCTTATCCTGGTCGGGCACTGCCTTTGAATATTTTATGCCCGTCCTTTTTCTGCCTCTTGAAGAAAATACCCTGCTTTACGAGGCGCTCTGCTTTGCCCTTTACGAGCAGTCAAGAGACCGCCTTGACGGACTTTGGGGACGGTCTGAGTCCTGCTATTTCGCCTTTGACGACATGATGAACTATCAATACCGCGCATTTGGATGCCAAAGCCTCGCTCTTGACCCCGAAACGGCAAAGCATCGGGTCTTGGCTCCCTACGCCTCCTTTCTCGCCCTCTGCCTTGCGCCAAGCCAATCCATCGGCAATCTGAAGCGTTTTGAAAAGGCAGGGGCTTACGGCGGCTGCGGCTTTTACGAGGCGGTGGATTTCACCCCCGACCGAGTGGGCAGAGGCAACGCCGTGATCAGATGCTATATGGCACACCACGTGGGAATGAGCATCACCGCCGCCGCAAACGCCCTGCTTGACGGAATTTTCAGTCGGCGCACCCTGCTTGACGGTCAGATGCGCAGTGCCGAGGAGCTTTTGTTTGAGCGCGTGCCCGCCGATGCACCGGTGACCCGCATCAAGTCCCCTTCGTCAAAACGCCTCCATCAGCCCCGCTCTCTGCCCCATATCCTCCCATCCGACTTCGGATCCTTTGGGGAAAACGCCCTTCTTTATAGCGGTTCCACCGCCGTTTGCGCATCGGACAAGGGAGGCTTTTCCTTGAGCTTCGACGGCATCGCGCTCACCGTACCCTCTTACGGCACGACAAGCAAGCCTGCCATCACACTTTGCGGAAAGGGATTTGAATCAAGCCTTGAAGACAGCACCTTTCTCTTTGACGGGCGAGCCCTGCGCTATGAGCTTCCAATGAAAAAGGATGGGATGAAGCTGTCTATCAGCCCCTCGAAGGAGGGAGGCGTTCTCTTCCGTTTTAACAAGCCTCGGGGAGAAGAAGGGCGGCTTCGCATCCTTCTTCCCCTGGCACTTTGCACGAAAGAGGAATACCAAAGTCACCCTGCCTTTTCAGGGCTCTCGGTGGAATGCTTTTACGATGGCAGGCAAAAGATCCTCTACTTCAAGAAGAGACCGAAGCGGCAGGAAGACCGACCCTTGTATTTTGCTCTGACGATGACGCTCCCTTATCGCTTTTTTACGAAAAAAGAGGAAAAAGACAGCAGTGAACGATCGTTCACTCTCTTGAATCAAGGGGAGATCCTGCCCTGCCGAGTACCCTTTGTTCTTTTGGATTGTGCTCTTTCGGCGCAAGAGCAGCAGTTTGCCCTGCTTTGTGCCGCAGGCTATTCAAGAAGGGAGGTACAAAGGCGTTTGGAGCTGCTTTTGTCGGAGGAAAGGATCGCCATTGCGCGAAAGAGCGGGTCAAAGAGACTGCTTCAAAAAGCGCCCCGCCCCCTCCTTGACCGTACTCTTTTTCTATATTCCTCCCTTCTTCTTGAAGGACTGCTTCACCCCCGCAAAAGGCGCACCGATCTGCCCTGCTATCCAATTGCCGATCTTTGGCGCTACGGTATCTCGGGAGATCTGCCTGTTTTTACCTTTCTCTTACCCCGAGAGCTCTTGTCGGACAGTCAGAAAAAAGCCGTGACACAGCTGCTTAAGGCACACCGATACCTTTCCTTTGGCGGCGTGCAATTTGATATGGTTTTCCTGCGCACGGAGGAGGAAAGTTACTTTTCACCCGCAAAAAAAGAGCTTGTTTCACTGGTGGAGGGAGTATCCGGCAAGGGGCTTTCGGGTCATCGGGGAGGTGTGCATCTGCTGTTTGATCGGGATGCCGAAAACGTCCTGCCCTCCTTTTCAACCGTCTTTTTATTCCTTGAGCGGGACTGTCTTTTTCCGCAGATCAAGAAAGCCTTCTGCTCCTGCCTTGAGCCGGAGGACGGTCATACGCCCCTGACGGTAATGCAGGGCGAGGCAATAAAGGGCAAGGAGCGGGAGCTGCTCGGCTTGCCCTGCGGCTCCTTTACAGACGGCGGATTTTCTGTAAACAAAAGGCAAAAATCGGGCGTTCCTTTCAGCGCGATCTACGCTTCCGCCCAGTTCGGCACATTGGTGACCGATCGTTCACTTGGCTTCACCTGGTTTCGTAACAGCGGAGAATTCCGTTTGACGCCCTTCTTGGGCAGCGAGGATGCCCTTCCCACGGGCGAGCGATTGCTTTTGACGGTGGACGGACTGCTCTTCGACCTTGCCGCCTGCGCTTTTGACGTGCAATTTCAAAAAGGATGCGCTCTTTACTGCGGCAGTGCGGGGGTGATCGACTATCGTCTTTACGCCGGGGTCGATCCCTCGCTTCCCGTGAAGGTGGTGGTGCTGACCGTTAAAAACCGCTCCCCCCTTCCCGTTGCCCTCACGATGGACTATGCGCTGACCCCCTGCCTTGGCAAGCAGCCCGACGGATTGATCTGCGAAAAGCGGGTGGGAGACACCCTCTTTTTCAAGCGCTCCGCCGTCCGTGAGCCTGCCGATCTCGGTTTGTATCTTTCAAGCAGTCATTCCACCCTCACTCTGCCTGCGGGCGGGGAGCAAAGTGCGCTGTTTTTGCTTGGCAGCGTGCATTTGAAAAACGATCGGTGCTATTATCACGTAAAGAGCCGATTTGCCACCCCCGAAGATGGTTTTGCGGCATTTTCTCGCTATGCAGAGGAGGAGAGCGCCTTTTCCTCCCCCTTCACCCTCGACTGCGGCGAGCCTGCTCTTTCCCTTTATCTGAACGATTGTCTGCCCCGACAGATCAGACGATGCAGACTTTTTGCACGCACCGGCTTTTATCAGCCGGGCGGTGCGTACGGCTTCCGTGATCAGCTGCAGGACGCTCTGGGGCTGCTTTACCACGATCCCCGCCTTTTGGAGCGTCAGATCTACCGCTGTGCCGCCCATCAGTATTATAACGGTGACGTCCAGCATTGGTGGCATCCTCTCTCCTATGACTCTGCCCTTCCCACCGATCCCGGTGTACGCACCGAATGCTCGGACGATCTGCTCTGGCTCCCCCTTTGTCTTTCTCTTTATATCGAGGCAACGGGCAACGCCGCCATTCTTGAAAGGCAGATCTCCTATCTGTCCTCTCCTCCCTTAAAAGAAGGAGAAGAACGCTACGAGCGTCCCCAAAGGACCACCAGAAAGGAATCGCTTTACGATCACGCCCTGCGGGCTCTTTGTCTTGTAAACCAGCGAAGATCCGCCCGCGGGCTTTGCAGAATGGGAAGCTGCGACTGGAACGACGGTCTATCGGAGGTCAAAGGGGAAAGCGTCTGGCTGACACAGTTTTATCTGCTCTGCCTGCAGAGCTTCTCTCCCCTTTTTAAGGGTGAGGACCGATGCTTCTTCAAGGAGGTGCAAGCCGAGCTTTCCTCGGCTCTTGACAGGTACTGCAAGGAAAACGATCGCTTTTTGCGCGCCTTTTTTGAGGACGGCTCCCCCCTTGGAAGCCAAAACGGCTCTTACTGTCAGATCGATCTGCTTCCCCAGGCATTCGCCGTCTTTCTTGATCCGTGCGACCTCTTTGCAAAAAAGGCGATCAATAGTGCCTATACGCTGCTTTGGCAGAAAAACGAGGGACTTTTCAGACTCTTTGCGCCTTCCTATGATCATGAAGAGCCCTTTCCCGGGTATTTGGGCGGCTATTGTCCCGGCTTTCGGGAAAACGGCGGGCAGTATACCCACGCCGCCGTGTGGGGGGCGATGGCGTTGCTTCTGGCAGGAGATCACCCCAAAGGCTTTGAGGTGCTACGAGGCATCAATCCCATCACCCTTTGGCAAAAGGAGCATCCCGTTTACGCCCTGGAGCCCTACTGCCTTGCGGGTGACGTCTATTTTGCAAAGGGTCTTGAGGGCAGAGGGGGATGGAGCCACTATACCGGCTCTGCCGGATGGTACCTGACGGCGCTTCTTTGCTTGCTTTTGGGCTATCGGGAGCATTCCGATTTCTTCACCCTCACCCCTCGTCTTTGCGAGGATTTTCAGGGCTTTACCCTGACCGTCAGAAAAAAACAGACCGAATACCGCATTCAGGTAACCTTTGCAGAGCAAAACGAGATCATTCTTGACGGCAAGAGGGCACAAAACAGATTTTTCTTTGATAAAGGCAGGCATAACGTGAAAATACTCTTGCAAAAAGAGAAAAAATAGTGTACAATGTAAGTTGGAATTATATTGAGCGAAAGGAGGGGACTTAGAAGATGAAGACCCTTATCATTAAGGATGGTATCCGTCTTCACGCCTTTGAAGAACGGCGGTTCAAAAGCGAATATCTGTCTATGAATTTTCTTTGCCCCTCCCACCTTTGCCCCGTGGGTGAATCGGTGCTGTTGCCCTCTGTAATGGCACAAAGCAACGCCCGCTATCCCGACAATATGCTTTTTAACAAGGCTTTGGAGGAAAGCTACAACACCTCCTTTGCCTGCAGGATGTTCCGTATGGGCGACACCCGCGTTCAGCCCTTTGCGGTCAGCTGGCTTTCCGACCGTTTCGTTCCCGACGGCTTTGGCACGGAGGACTTCGCTCTGGGCTTTTTAAAGGACACCCTGCTTTTCCCCCGACTTGAAGGGGGTGCTTTTCCCGCAGAGGAGCTGGCAAAGCAGACCCGCAACCGCATTGACGATCTGCACGCCGAAAAGAACAACAAGCAGCGCTACGCCATCAAAAAGTGCGTCCGTCTGATGTGTCAGGGAGACCCCTTCGCCACACCTCTGGGCGGAACCGAGCAGATCCTTGCCGAGGTGAGCCCGCAAAGTCTTTACGGATACTATACCGATCTTCTTGAAAAAGCCCCCATTGAGCTTTACTATTTCGGCAGAAGACCCGCCGAGCAGATGGCAGAACGGATCTCTTCCCTTTTTGCCCCCATCATAAAGCCCAAAGAGCGGGTCTTTCCCGACAGGCTTTGCCTTCCCGCCAAAGAGCCCAATCGGGTAAGCGAGCGGGCAAACGCCCAGCAATCGGTGCTGTGTATAGGCTACAAGACCGAGGTGACCCTGAATCATCCCCTTCACCCCGCTCAGGTGGTGATGAAGGAGATCTTATCCGATTCGCCCGTCAGTCTGCTGTTTACAAACGTCAGAGAAAAGGAGAGCATCTGCTACTACTGCTCCGCCCTTTCCGAAACGGGCAAGGGACTCTTCCTCATCAGCGCAGGCATTGACCGAAAAAACGCCTCGCGGGCGGAGGATGCCATCGCGGCACAGATCGAGGCTTTGAAAAAAGGAGAATTCCCAGACGATCTGATCGCCCTTGCCAAAAGGGCGCTGATCAGCGCCTACAAGGATCTTTACGACAGTCCCGCCCATCTTGAAGGGTGGTACTTGCGAAGAGCCCTTACGGGCAGATGGGATTCGCCCCTGGATATGGCAAAGCAGGTGGAAATGGTAAGCAAGGAGCAGATCGTTGCCTGCGCCGAGGCGCTCAGGCTCGACACCGTCTTTCTTCTTGACGGACAGAAGGGAGGAGAGAGCGATGATTGATCTTCAGAAAAAGACCTTTCCCGCAATTGACGAGGAATTGTTCACCTTTACCCACAAAAGCGGACTGCGGGTCTATTACGTAAACAAGGACTTTCGCAATACATACGCCGTTTTGGGCGTGAACTTCGGCTCTGTGGACGAGCAGTTTGAGGTGAAGGGTGCCCCCCTTCCCTGCGGTATTGCCCATTTCTTAGAGCACAAAATGTTTGAAAACCCCGACGGCGAGGATACCTTTTTGAAGTTTTCCCGCCTTTCGGCAAACGCCAACGCCTACACCTCCCACGAGCGCACCTGCTACCTCTTTTCCGCCTCCGAGCAGGTGGAGGAAGGGCTGGGGGTCCTTCTTGAAAGCGTGTTCACCCCCTATTTCACCGAGGAAAACGTGAATAAGGAAAAGGGCATCGTGATCGAGGAGATCAATATGTATATGGACGATCCGGGGGACGCCCTTTACCGTGCCCTTTTGCGGGGGCTTTACGAGCAATGCCCCGTAAAGGACAACATCTGCGGAACGGCGGGCTCGGTGAAAAAAATGAGCGCGGAGCGTCTTTACGATGCCTACGAGCGCTACTACCGTCCCGACAATATGGTGCTTTCCATCTGCGGAAAATGCGACCTTGAGGCGGTAAACGCCACCCTTGACCGTCTGCTTCCAAGCCCTCCGAAGGGTGCCCTTCAAGAAAAGGTCTACCCGAAGGAGCCTGCCCACTGCCACCGCAGGTCGGTGCGCATCTACAGAGACGTTTCCACCCCCATGGTGGGCATCGGTGTGAAGGTCCCCCACTTTGAAGGGGAGGCTGAAGAGCGCATTCGCCGCTTTGCCGCCATGTGCGTTCTGTCGCAAGCCCTCTTTTCCCCCGCGGCAAGTTTCGTGGGCGCGCTGAAGGAGGAAAACGTCGTCCCCGACGAGCCCTCCTTTGAGCTTTCCGACCGCGCGGGCTTTGCCCATCTGCTGTTCTTTGCAGACAGCTACGAGCCCCGACGTCTCTTTGCTCTCTTTGACCGCAAGGTGAAGGAGATCCTTGAAAGAGGCTTTGAGGAAGAGCTGTTTTTGAGATGCAAGAGGGTGCTTTACGCCGAGCATCTTGAGGACTTCAACTCCACCGAGGAGTGTGCCACCCTATATCTCGGCGACGCCCTGGAGGGATGCGCGGGCATCGACTACGCAAGGATCTTAAGCGAGGTGACCTTAGAGCAGGTCAACGAGCTGGCAAAAGAATTACTGAAAAAGGAGCGGATCTGCAAATGCCGTCTGCTTCCCTATCCATCAAAAAAGGAGAATGAACAATGAGTGCCATCTTAAATGCAATCCTGTCGTTTTTTGAAAGCATCGGGTTGATCTACGATCCCTCCATCGCCCCCCAATTTTCAAGCTACGGCAAACCCTTCTATATGTCCTTTGAGGGACTTGGTATCGGCTGGTTCAAAATGAACCCCGTTGCCATTCCCGTCGGAAACGGCATCCGTTGGTACGGGATTTTGATCACCCTGGGCATCATTCTGGCGGTACTGTACGTGACCTACCGCTCAAAGCAGTGGAAATACAATTTCGACGATCTGCTGGACTGCGTGCTGGTGGTGGTGCCCGTAGGCGTGCTTGGTGCAAGACTCTTTTACGTCTTCACCGCCGACGGCTTCGATCTTTCCGAGTGGTACCGCATCTGGGACGGCGGACTTGCCATCTACGGCGGCATCATCGGCGGCGCTCTTGCGGTGGTTTCAATGTGTCTGATCAAGAAGATGAGAATGCTTCGTCTGATGGACTGTACCGCCCCCGCCGTAATGATCGCACAAAGCCTGGGCAGATGGGGCAATTTCTGTAACGGCGAGGCGTTCGGCGCACCTTATAAGGGACTTTTCAGAATGGGGCTTTCTCATAGCGCCGACGGCTCGGGTGCCTTTTACGTTCACCCCACCTTCCTTTACGAGTCGATGTGGAATCTACTCGGCTTCATTCTCATCAACCTGCTTTATAAAAAGAAAAGGTTCGACGGTCAGATCACCTTGATGTATCTCGGCTGGTACGGTCTTGGCAGATTCTTCATCGAGCTGCTCCGTCAGGACAGCCTTGACATCACCTTCGGCTCGCAAAGCCTGCGCATCTCCTCGGTCATCGGATTCCTTTGCTTCGTGATCTGCACGGTGCTGATCATCGTCTTCGCCGTAAGACCCAAGAGCCCCGCGCTCTCTATGCCCTCCTATTACCCCGGCTCCAAGAGATACGCCGAGGTGACCGGTCAGGTGACGGAAAACGAAAACGCAGAGCAGAGCGAACAGGAGCAGGCTGAGGCTGATGGCAACGAAAAGCCCGAAGGCGAAGCACAAAACGAAGAAAATGCTCCCGAAAAGGATCAAATTGGCGCAGAAAACGAAGAAAACATCCAAGAACCCGCTGCGGAAAGTGACGAAACCGCAGATCCCGAACAGTAAACGAAGGATAAGAAACGATAAAACGAACAAGTGAAAGGAAGAACAAATATGGCTACCATTATCAGCGGAAAAGAGCTTTCCTTACAGATCAGAGGCGAAATTGCAGAAAAAGCAAAGCAGTTTGAAGAGCAAAACGGCCGCCTGCCCGGTCTTGCGGTGATCATCGTGGGTGAAAATCCCGCCTCCAAGGTGTACGTGAGAAACAAGCACCGCGCCTGCGGCGAGTGCGGAATGTATTCCGAGGTCATCGAGCTGCCCGAGCAGACCCCTGAGGAGGAGCTGCTTGCAGTCATCGACGAATTAAACGGCAGAAGCGAGATCGACGGCATTCTGGTTCAGCTTCCCCTGCCCCGCCACATCAAGGAAAGCGTGGTCATCAACCGCATCAGCCCCGAAAAGGACGTGGACGTTTTCCACCCCGTAAACGTGGGCAGACTGACCACCGGCAACTACACCCTCGCTCCCTGCACCCCCGCGGGCGTCGTTGAGATGCTGGTGCGCAGCGGCGTGGAGATCAAGGGCAAAAAGTGCGTGGTGGTGGGCAGAAGCAACATCGTTGGCAAGCCCCTTGCCCTGCTTTTGCTTGAAAAGAACGGTACCGTTACCGTTTGCCACTCCAGAACCGCCGATCTGAAGGCAGAATGCCTTGAGGCAGACATTCTGGTTGCCGCCATCGGCAAGCCCAAATTCATCACCGCCGATATGGTCAAGCCCGGTGCCGTGGTGGTGGACGTGGGCATCAACAGAAACGAAGAGGGCAAGCTTTGCGGCGACGTGGACTATGAAAACGTGGAGCCTCTCTGCTCCTACATCACCCCCGTTCCCGGCGGCGTTGGACCCATGACCATCACCATGCTGATGAAAAACACCCTTCTTGCCGCAGAAGAGCGCGCCAAGGGCTAAAAGAGGTCTATCTTGGAAACAACACAAAAACGCTTCCCCCTTTGGGGAGCATTGCTTATTGACCTTGGATGTCTTTTGGTCTTAGCAGGACTTTTGACCTCCTATTTCGTCTTTTTACCCGTTACGGCGGTGGGTACTTACGTGGAGCATACCGTCCCCTTTTCCTCCTTCAATCTGCCCGTTTCGGGAGAAGGCGTGGAGGAACAGTTAAAAGGCTTGGTGCTTTCAGGTAAAAGCGGTGAGGCTCAAAGGCAGGTCATAGGGGTGTTTGCCGATGACGAAAAGCAGCTTGTTTTAACCAAAAACGAGCTGGGGGAGGGTGATAAAAAGATCACCTTCTACGCCGCAGATCTCTTCGTTGTCAGCGCGGAGGTCCTGAAAACCAACGTTTCGGTGGACGAGGACAACGAGGTGGAAAACCGCCCCGTTCTGAGCCAATCCAAGGACGTCAATGCCCTTTTTGCCATCACGGGCGACACCTTCAGTATGTCCAAGGACGGGGTGATCATCCGCAACGGGTATCTTTACAGAGACGATCTGCGCACCTATAACGACATCGGTGTGCTTTGCGCCGACGGCACTCTGCGCATCGTAGAAAAGCGGGACTATCTCACCATCGAGGACATCGTGAATATGGGGGTATGGCAGGCGTGGACCTTCGGTCCCTCTCTGCTTGACGAGGATGGAACTCCCAAAAGGAAATTCAACATCGCAGGCTCTCATCTTTCCGATCTGGAGGAGGAGCATCCCCGCACCGCTATGGGAATGGTAAAGCCCGGTCATTACGTTTTCGTGATGGTTGACGGCAGAGACGTGGGCTATTCCAAGGGCGCCACCTTCCCCGAGCTTGCAGAGATCATGGTAAACGAGGGCTGCACCGTCGCATACAATCTGGACGGCGGCAGATCTGCGGTGATGACCTACGCCGAGGACGGCAAGCAGGCGGTGGTAAACAAGCCCTACAAGAACGGCAGAGGGATCAGCGACATCGTCTACATTCCCCTTGACAAGGTATTAACCGGCGAAACGCCTCAGGAAGGAGCATCCGATAATGAATAAATTCTTCAAGATCTTCAAGGCGGTCTTTCCCCATTTTCAGCTGGTGATGTCTGTTTTACTCATCACTCAGTGGATCCTGACCCTCTTTAACCCCAATCTCGGGCTTTTGAGCATGAACAACATCGTCGCCTGCCTGGAGCTCCTGCTCTTTTTTGCGGTATCCCTTCTCGGCGGGATCGTGTACATCGTTGATTTTTACAGAAAAAAATGACCAGATCGGCGTTTTTTGGCGGATGCCCCGGGCGTCCGCTTTTTTTAGGTAAATTTTAAAGACGATATTGCATTTTTTCTTGTTTTTTGGTATAATGAAAAGGATGAGTTGAAAATACGCGCCGATAAGGCGGATTGGAGTATAATTATGGCTGAATTTTTAACCGAACAGGATAAGCGCACCCATTATTGCGGACAGATCTCTTCGGCAGATGTTGGCAACGAGGTCTGCGTGATGGGTTGGGCTCAGAGACAAAGAGACCTTGGGGCTCTGATCTTCATCGACCTGCGTGACCGCACCGGCATCGTACAGCTGGCTTTTGACACCGAAAGCGACAAGGAGATCTTCGACAAGGCCTTCACCGTCAGAGCAGAATTCGTTCTGGTGGCAAAGGGCGTGGTGAGAAGAAGAGGCGAGGGCGCGATCAACAAGAATATCCCCACCGGTGAAGTGGAGATCTTCGTGAAGGAATTAAAGATCCTTTCTGCCGCACAGACCCCTCCTTTCGAGGTTTCCGACAGCAAGAAGGTCAAGGACGAGACGGCGCTCAAGTACCGTTATCTCGACCTGAAGAGACCCGAGCTGCAAAAGAACATCAAGATGCGCCACGATATTGCAAGAGTGGCAAGAGAATACTATTACGAAAACGGCTTCTATGAGATCGAGACGCCTATGATGATCAAGTCCACTCCCGAGGGTGCACGCGACTATCTCATCCCTTCAAGAGTGCATAAGGGCTCCTTCTACGCCCTGCCCCAGTCTCCTCAGATCTACAAGCAGCTGCTGATGCTCTCGGGCTTTGACCGCTACATTCAGATCGCCCGCTGCTTCAGAGACGAGGACCTCCGTGCAGACAGACAGCCCGAGTTTACCCAGATCGACCTTGAAATGTCCTTTGCCACCCAGGAGGACGTGATGGGCGTCAACGAAGGCTTCATTGCGAGAGTGTTCAAGGAGGTTTTAGGCGTGGAGATCACTCTGCCCATGCAGAGAATGACCTTTACCGACGCTATGAACCGCTTTGGCTCGGACAAGCCCGACACCCGCTACGGTATGGAGATCAACGACCTTTCCGAGGTCGTAAAGAACAGCACCTTCCCCGTGTTTGCCCAGGCTCTTGAAAACGGCGGATCGGTGCGCGCCATCGTTGCAAAGAACGCCGCGGCAACGCTCACCAGAAAAGAGATCGACAAGCTCATCGAGCATGCCAAGGGCATCGGAGCCAAGGGTATTGCCTATATCAGATGGCAGGACGAAGCACCGAACTGCTCCTTTGGCAAGTTCCTCACTCCCGAGGAGCTTGACGCCATCACCGCCGCTCTTGGTATGGAAAAGGGCGACGTTGCTCTCTTCTGTGCAGACAAGAACAAGGTGGTTTTACCCGTTTTGGGCGCACTTCGTACCATTCTTGCAAAGAAGCTGGACATCATCCCTCAGGGAAAATACAACTTCCTGTGGATCACCGAGTTCCCCTTCTTCGAGTGGAACGAGGAAACAGAGCACTGGGATGCTATGCACCACCCCTTCACCATGCCTCTTGACGAGTGCCTGCCCTATCTTGAAAGCGACCCCGGCAAGGTGAGAGCAAAGTGCTACGATATGGTGTTAAACGGCACCGAGCTGCTCTCCGGCTCCATCCGTATCACCGACTGGCAGCTGCAAGAAAAGATGTTCAAGACGCTGGGACTGACCCCCGAGGACATCGAAAGAAAGTTCGGCTTCCTTGTGGAAGCGTACAAGTACGGTGCACCTCCCCACGGCGGATCGGGTATGGGTCTTGACAGACTGGCTATGATCATGTGCGGTGCGGACACCCTGCGTGACGTGGTGGCATTCCCCAAGGTGCAGAATGCCTCCGAGCTGATGTCTCAGTGCCCTTCCCCCGCAGAGCCCGCCGATCTGGAGGCTCTGGGTATCGCGGTTGTGGCAACCGAAAGCAAGCCCGAATAAATCGGAATACTGCCGCAGAGGAGCGTGAAAAACGCTCCTCTTTTTCTTTTTTCGGAACACGTTCCCAAAAACTTTAAAAAACTTAAAAAAAGAGGAGAAAACTCGCTTTTTAATCTTGCTTTTTTAAAAGAAGTATGATATAAATAGTATAGTCTTTGTGAACGCAATAAAGACAAAAAAAGAAGAAAGAGAGAACACCCCATGAAAAAGTTTTTATCTTTGGCACTGGTATTCACTCTCCTTCTGAGCACCTTTGCAATGCTGAGCGTTTCTTCCTCTGCGGAAGACGTCACTCTGATCGCTAAGGGCTCCGAATGGGAATACCTGGCATACGAAGATGCCACCACCGCCGCCCCCGAAGGCTGGCTTACCGGTGAAGACACCGCTGAGTGGTCCACCGGCACTGCTCCCTTTGGCGAAGGCAGAACCACCGATTTTGGCTACGCCAACTACGTTGCGTACCTGAGAACCACCTTCACCGTTGAAGATGCTTCCGCTTACGCAGCACTGACTCTCTCCATCATTTACGACGAAGACCCTGTCGTTTACCTCAACGGTACCGAGATTATGTCCGCTACCGGTTATAAGGATTCGGCATACACCGATTTCGTTGTTGATGCTTCTCTGCTGGTTGACGGCGAGAACATCGTTTGCGTAAAGTTCAGCGAAGCATATGGCGGAAGCCTGCTGGATCTGGCACTGACCGCAAAGGACAGCGTGATCAATTCTGACGGCTCCATCGTGACCGCAGGCGCTACCAAGGAAGGCTTTGCCGACTTCGGTGGCACCAACGCCGCTACCAACGTGCTCGACGGCGACAACAGCTCCTGCTGCGGAAGCGGCTGGAACGCCGGCACGACTCAGGCAGTAACCGTGATCTTCGCGGCTCCCGTTATGCTTGACAAAGTTACCGTATCCTGCAAGAACGAGGGTGCTCCCGCTGAGGGCGCTTGGGGTACTTACGACGTTTATGCAGTTGACGGCGAAACCGAGACCAAGATTGGCACCGTTGACGCTTATCCCGACGGCAGAAGCGTTGAGCTTGCTGAGGCTGTAAAGGCATCGGCAGTGAAGGTTGTCATCACCTCCTGGAACGGCTCCGCATGGGCTGCAATCGCAGACATTTGGGCATACGGCTCGGCTATCGAGGCTGCTCCCGAAGGCCCCGAAGTAATCAAGATCGCATCCTGGTGGAACATCGGTTGGGAAAACTGGAAGAACTCTCCCAACAACCCCAACGGTGCAGGAGCAGAGCCCGGCGTTACCCAGATGCTGGTAGAGATCGCTGATGCCGACGGCGCAGCCATCGA
>JAFTVG010000032.1 GCA_017465885.1 Clostridia bacterium
ATTCGCCGACGTTTCCCACCAGTACCGGTGTGTTCATTTTAAACAGGCGGTAGTTATATGATTCATCCCTGCACAGTAGAACATACGTATAATCGCCGACTTTTTCCATAGGAAATTCACTTTTCGGAAGCAGAAATCGAATGTAAATATCCAATGGAGGATCATCCCAATTTTTATGGTATGGAAAAAACCACTTGGTGATCGCATCATCCCGAGGATCGCATATAAGCATTCCTATATCTTTCACACCATCAATTTCAGTACCCATCCAATTTGACCCCCATATGAAGGACCTCATTATCTCTTGTATATCCGGCTCAGGCGACTCAGGCGGCTCAATCGGATTTACAGAAGGACTTTCATTGTGCGAAAGCGATACTTCAGCGGACACGTCCGCAGAGCTTTGGTTAGCTGAAGGCACAGCGAATGGTGGCGAGAACTCTTCCAAACTTGTTTTTGCAGGTGTCATACAGCCCGCAAGGGGAAGAAGAAAAGCCAAAATCAAAGCTGTTAAAGCCACCAATTTACGCATGGTATGTATCTCCTTTTTCTTGGTTTATTTTTGCAGTGCTTTCCCGGCATAGGGAAGGATGGCACCAAAAGAGAATGTTGTCCGAAATGTATTCTATCAAGTGCCCTGCGTTTTGTCAATGGCGTTGCCAAAAAAGGAATTTACTTCCGCTTTTTGTCCCTCCGTTTATACAGTCGTATTTTTTGCGAAAAATTCAACCTGATTTTGAAAAAAATTTGATATTTCGGAGAATTTTTTCAAAACTCTTCGCTCCCCTCAAACTCGATAGGAGCTCGAGGCGCACCTGCTTTGCTGCAGGTGCGCCAAGGGGAGCTTTTGTCTGCCAAAAAAGCCGTTTGACGCGCCACCCCTCTGTCTTCATCCTTCAAAAAGGCGCAACAGCCGTTGTCCCAGCTCCAAAAAGGCAAATTTCAGCTTGTATCCTCCCGTATTGCCCGTTAAAAGAGCTTGCTCGTCCTCGGTGTACCCCCCTTTGTCGGCAAGAGAAGAAGAGAGGCAGAGGGGCGGATAGACCACGCACCACCAATTTTTGCCGTTACCACTGCCTATAAAGACCCTTAAGGACAGATATTCCCCCGCAGGGAAGGTACAGCTCTCATAGACCCGCAGAGGATAGTTCTCCTTCTCTAACGACAAGGTCACGGGAAGGGGGCAGCCTCGTTCTTCAAGGGTGCTTTCTGCCCGCGCCTCAAGAGCAGGCAGGAGGGCTCTTAGCGCGGTCTCTGCCTGCTCCTTGTCGGCACAGTCGTTCATCTCCTCTTCAAGCAAGGCAAGAAGCGCGTCCCGCACCTCTAATTTCAGCTCCTGCGCCTGCGGCTCATCGGAGTCTGCCAGCACGTGCAGTCTGATGGTCTTTTGATAGATCCCGCCGTATTTTGCCTCTGCAAGGCAGGAAAAGGAGAGGGCAAGGGTCAAAAGAAGACTCAAAAGGACGGCTGCACCAACGGCGATGCCTCTCTTTTTGCCCTCAAATACCCTTTTTACGTTCGTGTTCATCTTGTTTTTCATCGGATAGACCTCCTGCTTCGTTGTCTGAAGGATACCCGCTTTTGGGCGTACTATTCAAGGAAACCGCTTTTTCTTTCCTGTCGGAGGAGTGCAGCATTCTCTTTTGCTGTTCAAGCAGCTTGCGCCGCACCTCCTCCAAGAGTGTGGCGGCGTCGCTCTCGCTTGCCGCCTCTGCCATCAGCGACAGTCCCCTGCCCCCGCAGGCACGCACCCGTACCGCGCCGCCCTTCATCCTCTTCCGTACGCCTTCGCCTGCGGGCGATGCCCCAAGACTTAAAAGCAAGGGCAGCTTTTCCTCGGGCGCACAGTCAAGCGTCCTCTCCGAAATACCGAAGGGGCACGCCCGCTCCACCTCCCTCAAAAGAGTGCCCAGATCGGTTTTCCTTCTGCCCAACGTTTCCAAAAGCAGAAGGGCGGCAAGACTGCCGTCAAGAGGCTCCCTTTGCAAAAGCACTGCCCTGCGTTCCTCCCCGCCAAGGGCGGCGGCAGACTGCAACGCATAACCAAGAGGGCTGCTCCCCCCGCCCTCCGCAAGGGAAAACAGCGCCTCGGGAGCGCGGCGGGGAAGGGCGTACACCTGCCCTCCTCTGCCCACCCGATCGTAAAGCAGGATGGCGCAGATATGCCAGAAATCCGCCCAAATCTCCCGATCCTGCCCTTTTTCCATGGCAGAGCATCGTCTGCCGTCGGGAGAGAGATAGAGATTGATCGCGCCCTTGCCATAGGGCAGGACGGTGTGTCCCAGCTCTTCCAACAGGGAGGACAGGAGTCTTGAAGACAGGCTTCCCACCTCCATCCCCACCGAAAACGGAGCGATCTCCCCGATGCCCGACAAGCAGGTAAGCGCCCTTTTATAAAGCGTCCTTCCATCCGCTTCATAGTCCTTGACCCTGCCCACCCTGCCGCAGATCACGGCAGAGGAAAAGCAGTCGCGGATGCGGCGGATCAGCCTGCCGTTGGCAGGAAGCCCCGCACGGTCAAAAAGGCAGATGCGCCCTCCGCCATCCTGCCCGCGGGTGCACAGCGCCCCCAGAGAAAAGCCGTAAAACGCCGTCAGACCTCCGCAGTAGGCGTAGAACCCCTCCCCTGCCGCCGCAGGCGTACCGCCCGCCAGGCAGGCGCCTCTTAAAAGCGCGGCACAAACCGCCTGATCGTCGTCCCGTCCTCCGTGCATCAGCAAAAGAGGTCCTCCCGCCGCCCCCGCAAGGGCATATCCCAAACGAATGAAAAAATCCTCGGGACAGCCTTCCTTCAAAAGCAGCTCGTTTTCCTCGAACTGCAGCCTTCCCGCAAAGCTGCCCTCCTTGATCCTTCTGCCCGCCTCCAGACGCGTGTCTCCTTCAAGGACCGTTCCCCGCTCCAGATGACAGCCCTCCCCCAGCACGCAGCCGTCCCCCAACACGCAGTCCTCCTCCAGGATGCACCCCTTGCCCACGATGCATCCCCGTCCGATCACACTTTGGCTGATATAGCTTCCCTGCTCTACGACCACCTCCTCAAGCAGGACCGACCGCTCCACCCTGCCTTTCACGATGCATCCCTGCCCGATCACGCTTTTCCCCCCGCTTTCACGCAGGTTGCATGCAAGATACGCCCGCCTGTCGCCCACGTCGTGCCAATAGCCGCCGTCAAGAAAGCCGTAAAGCGCCCGTCCTTGGGAGAGGAGTGCAGGAAAGATATCCTTGCCAAAGTCGGAGGGAATATCATTTGGAATGCAGTTTAGCACCTCTCTTTCAAAAAGATAGATGCCGCCGTTTGCCAGATCGGTGGTGGTCTGCGACCAGGTGGGCTTTTCAAGAAAGGAAAGGATGCGCCCGTCCTGCCCCAATTCCACAAGCCCGTATTCCTCGGGATGGCTGATCCTCGTTAAAAAAAGAGTGGCAAACGCCCCTCTTTCAAGGTGGCTCTTTGCCATTCCCGCGTAGTCTCTTTTTCCGTAGACGTCACCGCAGACCACGAAAAAACGATCGCCTCTCAGCAGATCGCCGATCCCCGAAAGACATCCCGCGCTCCCCCTTGGCCGCTCCTCTGCGATCACCCGCAGATCCATCCCAAAAAGCGCGGGCTCCTCTCTTCCAAAGCGCTCCACTGCCTGACGGATCTGCTCTGCGCCGTAGCCTGCCGTGACGATGCATTGGTGCACGCCCGCCTCTGCCAGATCCTCAAGGATCTGCAAAAGAAGCGGTCTGCCCCCTACGGGCAACAGGGGCTTTGGGCAGTGCTCGGTCAAGGGCAACAGTCTTTTACCCTTCCCTCCTGCCAGGATCAGCGCCGCGGGCATCCCGCCCCGTATTCTTTGCTTCATTTCTTCTCCTCCCCGCCTTAAAAGAGGCGTTTTTCCGATTTTCCCTCCTATTCTTTGCAATTTGTCCCGATTTATCCCTCCAAAAAGAATATTTTTCCTCCCGCCCTGCCTGCCATGAATAAATGTGTCCTCCCACGCCTATATTCGGAAAAGAACACTTTATTAATAAGCACGAAAAACGAGAGGAGACGCTATGAAAAACAGCACCCGTCAGCGAAGCGCCCTGATCCTTAAGGTGAGCGACAGCCCCTTTTTTGAGGAAGCCCACCTGATCCTTAAGGAAAACGCTTCCTTAACGCAGGAAGGCGATATGGTCAAGGAGGCGATGCGGATCATTGCATCCTGCCGTCCCTCGGCAGAAAAAAAGAAGAGCAAGCGCCCCCGCTCTCCCCTTTTTTATTTCCTTTGCGGGCTTTTCTGCGCGCCTGCCATCCTGCTTACGGGATGCCTTTTTCTTCTGCTTTTAAGCAGATGCGGCGTGCTTTGAGCAAAATTACAAGGACGCTTGCCTGAATGCTCAGGCAGGCGCACTTTCGTTCATTATTTGTTCATACTATTGCGATTGAAAATTCACAAATATGTGCTATACTGTAAAGGACTATCGGGTTCGTGATACAAAAGTGTACCGCTTTGCACAGGCGTGGGTGCAAGGGACCAGCGGGCACCATCATCGTCTTTTGAAGGCTTGTGACTGCAACAAGCTCTGTTTTGGCGCAATTTTTCGGCATTTTTGCCTATTTTACCCTCCTTTCTGCCCAAAATGAGCTCCTCCGTTCAGGAACGGGAAAAAGACGGTATCAAGCAATGAACGAAGCTGCGAGGATATATATAAGTAAGCACACACAAAACGTTAACGACGAAAGAAAGGAACATTATGGCTAAGAAAACGAAAACGACCAAAGAGATCGGAAAATACAAGGTCATTATGCTGGGGGGACTTTCCGAGATCGGAAAGAACCTGGCAGTGATCGAATACGAAGACGAAATGATCGTGGTGGACTGCGGCATCGGATTTCCCGACGACGAAATGCCGGGCGTAGATCTGGTGATCCCCGATTTCACCTATTTAAAGGAAAATGCAGATAAATTAAAGGGTGTGTTCATCACCCACGGACACGAGGACCACATCGGTGCCGTGCCCTACCTCTTGAAGCTGATCGATACCCCCGTGTTTGCCACCAAGCTGGCGATCGGTATTTTAAAGAACAAGCTGCGCGACCACGCGCTGGACTACGAGCCCGAGCTGGTGTCGGTGGAGGCGGGAGACTCTGTAAAGGTGGGTAAATTCTCTGTGGAATATATCCGCGTGAACCATTCCATCGCAGACGCCTGCTGCCTTGCCATCCGCACACCCGCAGGCACCATCCTTCACACCGGCGACTTCAAGCTGGACACCACCCCCATTGACGGAGAGATCATGGATCTGCCCCGCCTTGCACAGGTAGGCGACGAGGGCGTGCTGCTTCTGATGTGCGAGTCCACCAACGTGGAGCGCCCCGGCTATACCCCCTCCGAAAAGACGGTGGGCAAAGCCCTTGACGGCATTTTCAGAAGCAATCCCGACAAGAGACTGATCTTCTCCACCTTCTCCTCCAACGTCCACCGCGTACAGCAGATCATCGATCACAGCGTGCGCTACGGCAGAAAGGTCGCCATCACCGGAAGAAGCATGCTCAACATCGTCTCGGCGGCGGTGGAGCTGGGCTATATGGAGGTGCCCGAGCGGGTGCTCATCGACATCTCCGAGATCAAGAGATACTCCCCCGAGCAGTTGACCATCCTGTCTACCGGCTCTCAGGGCGAGCCCATGTCTGCGCTTCACAGAATGGCATTCGGTGAGCACGACAGAGTGCAGCTGGGGCCCAAGGATCTGGTCATCATCAGCGCACACCCCATTCCCGGCAACGAAAAGCTGGTGGACAAGGTCATCAACGAGCTTTACCGCAAGGGCATTTCGGTGCACAGAGACTCCTCCACCGACGTGCACGTGTCGGGTCACGCCTGCAGAGAAGAGATCAAGCTGATGCACGCACTGACCCGCCCTGCCTACTTTATGCCCATCCACGGCGAAAGCAAGCACCTCTTTGAGCACAAAAATCTGGCAGTGGAAATGGGAATGTCCCCCGACCGCATCTTCGTTTCGGAGATCGGCAAGGTGCTGGAGGTGGGCGCTTCCGGCGCGGCATTTAACGGCACCGTGCCCGCAGGCGTCACGCTCATCGACGGAAACGGCATCGGAGACGTGGGAAACATCGTGCTTCGCGACAGAAAGCATCTGTCCGAGGACGGATTGATCGTGGTGGTCGCCGTGGTCAACGACTTCGATATGACCTTGGTCTCGGGACCCGACATCATTTCCCGCGGCTTCGTTTACGTGAAGGAATCGGAGGAGCTGATGGCAGAGCTGAAGAGCGCCGCATACGAGTCGCTGTCCGACAGTCTCGGTGAGGGGCTGAAGGACTTCACCCAGATCAAAAACCGCTTAAAGGACGATCTTTCCAAGACCATCTATCAAATGACCAGAAGAAGACCGATGGTCCTGCCCGTCATTATGAACGTCTGATCCGAGGCAAAAAACCATTTCTTCAAAAGAAAGGACCCCCCTTATGGGAAAGAAAAGCAACAAACAGTTAAAAGAACGGCGCCGTGCTTTGGAGGCAGAGCGGCGCGCACAGAATAAAAAGCAGACCCTGCGGGTGCTTCTTGCCACCATTTGCATCCTGCTGGCGCTGACCCTGGTGATCTCCGGCGGAGTGTTTGCCGGAATGGCGATCTACAACGCCGTTTTAGACAGCGGAAGACCCTACCGAAGCATCGTATCCTACAAGACCGAGCACTATCAGATCAACAACGCCATGCTCTCCTTCTACTTCTACGATTCCCTTTACGACGGTCTTCTTGAGCGGCTGGACGCAGAGCATCCCGACGAGCTGAAAAGCAAATTCTACACCCTGACCAATCAGGAAACGGGCAAGGAGGAGTCAGTATCCTATTTCAACTATTATAACGAGCTGGCTGCCTACGACTTCCAGTCCGACCTGCTGTGCGCGGAGGCTGCCTCCGACTTCGGCGTCAGCCTGGACCAGCGGGATCTGACCTTCATCCAAAACCGTCTGAAGTCCATTGAAAACAGCGCCTCCTCCCTCGGTCTGAAGACAGGAGACTACCTGTCCGTGACCTACGGCAGAGGCGTGAAGCTCAGTGACGTCGAGGACGTGCTGACCATCACCGCGCTGGCAGACAAGCTTTACGCCGTCTTCTACGCGGGTCAGCAGATTACCGATAGCGAGATCAAGACCTTCCTTTCCGAAAATGATCTGAATTTCACCAAGGTGGACTACTACCTGCACATCCTTACCATCCCCTCTAACGCCACCGCAGAGGAGCAAGCAAAGCTCAAGGAAATGGCTGAAAAGCTGACAGGATGCCTCACAGACGAGGAATTCCTTGCCGAGCTGAAGGATCAGCTTACCGAGATGTACGGCGACAGCGAGGACTTCGATATCGAAAAAGAGGTGGAAAGCACCATCCTTTCGGAATACGTTCAGCCCATCTCGGAGGACACCAACGAGCTGGACCGCTTCCTTTACGATCCCGCCACAAAGCAAGGACAAAACTACCTGAGCGTGGGTCAGCGCTCCTACGGAGTGGTGCGCATCAAGAGAGCGCAGTATTCCTCCGACCTGCCCCTTGACACCCTGCGTCTCATCCGTTTGGATTACGACAACTTTCCCTCCAAGGCAAGCGCCCTTTCGGCGATGACCGCCTTGAAAAAGGAGCTGACGGGCAAGAGCGAGCAGGAGTTCATCGCGGCAGTCAAGAAGGAGACCCACGACGAGATCACTGCCTTTTACGACGGCTTCTACCCCTTGGACGACGAGCAGGGTACCGTTGAGCAGCTGATCGGCGGCAAGCTTTCCGATGCAAAGGTGGGCGATCTGATCGAGTTTTCCGACAGCCAAAGCCTGTGGCTGGCATACTATTGCGGCAAGGGCATCACCGTCAGCGAGGCGTTTGCCGAAGAGTCACTGCGATCGGAAAGATACACCGCACAGATCAACGGCCTTGCAGAAAAATACGAGATGAGCTACAGCACCTCCAAGATCAACCGCATCGCTCCTCTTCTGTCGCCCGAAGAGGTCGGCTGAGCATCTCCTTTACAGTCCACGAAAAGCTGAGGTATTTACATGAATTATTCACCCTTAAACGACCCCGAATTCAACGACTATCGGGAGGCGGTACGCAAGGCGGCTTCCAAGAAGAGACGCACCAGAGCACTGATCCTTTTGACCATCTGCGCTCTGCTTGCTTTGCTGAGTTTTTCTTTGCTCGCCTTGGCGGCGGCAGACGCCGCTCCCGCTCTGATCGACTATTTCCAGTCTTTCGGCAAGAGCGAGACCACCGATCCCCCCCTTCTGCCCTCCTCCCCCGAGAGCGCACCCGATCTGCCTCTCACCCCCTCCGCTCCCCAACCTTCCTCCAAAAAGGAGGAGCCCTCCCCCTCCAAGAACGAGCCTTCCCCCTCCCCCTCGGACCCCAAGCCCCTGCGGGTGACCACCGTTTACCTTGACGCGGGGCACGGCTTTACCAACTCCTACGGCGCCCCCGACGTGGGTGCGGGCGAGGGGTCGGAGTATTACCGTCTCTCCCTTGAAAAGCTGGGATCGGGTCTTTACGAGGCAGATCTGAACCTGATGATCTCTCTCAAGGTCAAAAAGCTTCTTGAGGATGAGGGATACAAGGTCATTATGTCAAGAGAAGGCTACGTCAACGACCATCTGACCATCAACGAGCGCGCCATCAACGCCAAAAACTCGGGCGCGGATCTGCTGGTATCGGTGCACGGAAACACCGCCACCCCCGATGCCTACGGCGCAAGAGTCTTCTACAGCGACCGCAGAAACGACTCTCTTGAATACGCCAAGGCAGTTGCCGCTGCCATCGACGAAAACGGCGCCACCAGAAAAAAGGCGACCACCAATCTGGACAACACCCTTGCCATGGTCAATTCGGTGGGTATGCCTGCCGTGCTGGTGGAGACCTGCTTCTTGACCAACACCCAGGACTCCGAGCTGGCACTTACCGAGGAATGGCAAAACGCCATGGCGCAGGCCATCGTGGACGGCATCGTGAAGGTCTTCCCCTGCCAGACCTATTTTGAATGATCCCTCTTTGAGGATCCCGCCAAAACAAAAAGGATCTCCCGACCCGTCGGGAGATCCTTTTTGTTTGTTTTCATTCGGTTCATTTCTGCAGGGTCACCGCGTGGGTGCGCAGATAGCTTAAAATAACCTTGTAGCCCTTTTCGCTGATGTGCAGACCGTCTCCCACGCCGTATTCCTCGGGCAGGTATCCGTCGGCACCGATCAGAGCCGAATAGGTATCGGCATAATAGACCGACATTCCTTTGCCATAGCGGTCTGCCACGAGCTCTCTGATCCAGCCGTTAAACTTCGTGATCTTGGCGTTGGATATCCACTTGCTGTAGTCGCTGATCTTGGCAACGGGGTAGATGGACTGGACGATCACCGTGGTGGTAGGGGAGACGGCTCTGATATTGTCAAGCAGCCAGAAATACAGCTTTTTGAAGGCTTCCTTCTCCATATCCACCGTTACACCGCCTGTCACGCCCAGGGTGATGACCAGATAGTCGGGCTTTTTCTTCTTCACCGCGTCGATGATGAGCATCTGCTCTCCGGTCTCGGGGTAGATGATCTTCACCGTCTGCACGTAGCCGTAAGTGATGGTATTGCCCACCGCCCCTCTCCAGACCTGGGTGGTTTTTTTGCCGCCGGTCAGATCGCCTCTGCTGATCATATGAGCGGTGGTGGAGTCGCCAAGAAAGATCAGGCTGTCCTGATAGCCGATGCCCGCGTCCGCCGTTTCCTTTAAAAACCAGGGGTCTTCGTTGGGCTCAGGGGTAGGTTCCGGTGTGGGCTCAGGGGTAGGTTCCGGTGTGGGCTCGGGTGTGGGTTCAGGGGTGGGTTCGGGGGTGGGCTCGGGTGTGGGCTCGGGTGTGGGCTCAGGTGTGGGTTCGGGTGTGGGCTCGGGTGTGGGCTCGGGTGTGGGCTCGGGTGTGGGTTCAGCCGAAGGAGAGAGGGGCTCTTTTTCGGATGAAGAGGACGCGCCGCCCGCACTTGGCAAGCCGTCTGAAGGCAAAGCGGGCGAGCTTTGCCCGTCATCCCCTGCGGGGAAGCTTTGCTCCTCGGGAGAGGAGAGGTCAAGGGAGATCTCGCTTTTCTTGCAGGAGCTCAGCCCGCAAAGAAGCAGGATCAACGCCATCAGGGCGCAAAGCAGTCTTTTTACGTTCATAGTCTTCCTCCTTTTTGCGCTCCTTTAAAAAAGAGGAGCGGATCTGTAATGCCCTCGGCGATCAGCAAAAACGAGCCGTCTTTGGCTGTTACCGAAGCCGAAATGCCTTTGATGAATTCGTTGCTCACCCCAAGGGGCATAGCTCTTTGAAGCTTTCCCGAAAAGGGGTATTTGAAGCCCTCAAGGGTCAATTCTCCCTCCTTTTCAAGGGAAAAGACCGAAAAGTAGCCCTCGGTATCCCGGGGGAAGGTCAGATTTCCATCCTTCAGCAGAAAGGCGGCGATCCCCTTGCCCAGCAGCACCCCCTGCCCGCCTGCCTCTTTTAAGTAGTCTAACAAAGCAAGGTTGGCAAGAGAGTGGGAAACGCGCTCTCCTCCAAGAGATCCGTGGAGAAGAAAGCGGGTATATCCCTGTGAAAGCCCCCATTTCAGGGCGTAAAGACAGTCGGTATCGTCCTTTTCTCTGGGCAGACGGAGGACGCGCTCGGCGGGCAAAAGCTCCTCGGGGTCGCCCGTAAAGGAGTCAAAATCGCCCACCGCCAGATGGGGCATAACGCCAAGGGCGGAAAGATGGGCAAGCCCGCCGTCGCAGGCAATGACCAGATCCCCCTCCTTTGGAGCAAAGAAGGGCGGGTAAAAGCTGCCCGCACCTATAAGATGGCAAAAAGAAGTTGACACGGCAGATCCTTTCGGCAGGAAGGGTCTGCCCCAAAAAGGCAGTCCTTCTGCTCAGTTTTTCTTTTTTGAAAGCAATGCGGCAACGGCAAAGCAGGTAAGGAAGAGGACGAATGCCACGGCAGAAACCACGATCACGGGCAGGAAGAAGGAAAACTCCGCCTCGGTGAGGGCAGTCAGGGTGAATTCGCCCGTTTCACCGTCCTGAAGGATGGAGAAGATGCGGGCAACGTCGTAGCAAACCGCACCCACAACAAGTCCGCCGCCCACGATCTTCAGCCAGTCTGCCGCAGGCACCGACGTGCGCACGGTACGGGTGGGCAGACGCTTTGAAAAGTCCAGACTGTTGCCAAGATAATAGCAGGCAAGCATCAGAATGATCGCCTCGGGAAGCATATAGGTGGCGTTGTAGATGAAGGAATAGATCAGCGCACCGCCCGTGGGAATGGACATCCCCGCCCACACGGTGGCACCCGAGATCACGTGGCAGAGGTAGCGCACCAGGCAGACCAAAAGACCGCCCAGAGTCAGGGCGAGCGCCTGATTTTTCACCTTGTTTCTGAAAAGTCCGCCAAGACCCGCCGCCGCAAAGGCAAGGATATAGTCAAGCAGGATGATGGCAAGGATCGAATACCAGGTGGAGAAATAGGACAGGGTGTTTAAGCCTAAGAGCTGTTGGATCACGCCGTAGCAAAGGGCGCAAAGCATACCCTTGCCCGTGCCGTGGCGGTAGGCGATCAGCAGGATGGGAAAAAGGGATGCGGGGGTGACCGACCCGCCGTAGGGCAGATCGGCAAGCTTGAGGATGCTGAGAACGGTGGCAAGCGCCAGCATAATGCCGCTTTCCGCAAGGATGAGCAGAGCGGAGCGGCGGTCGTTTGTTCGTGTCATTTTCGACACCTCCATAAAAAGAATTCACCGCAGTACGACATTTTCGACCTGCGGCAACGATCTCTATGGCACGATGGCTCTGCTGCAAATCTCCCTACGCCGGTATTATCCGTATTCAGGTTAAAGGGTTCGGCACGCGCCGTCTCAGCCGTCAGCAAAGCGCAAAAAGAGGAAATTTCTTCCCTCAGCGCTCGTGACAGCACCCCTGATTTCTCATGCGGTAGCCCTATTATAGACCCTTTTTTGCCCGCTGTCAAGGGATTTTTTCTTTTATTCCTCCTTTTTCATGAAGTACCCTCCCACCGCATAAAATAAAGGGCGTCCGAAAAATGGCATCGGAGCTTTGAAAAGCGACCCGAATGATCTGCCAAAAAACCGTCCCAAGGAACGATCCCGCATAATCCGTCCCGAAGAAACCACCTCAAATAAGTGTATCGGAGGTCTTATGGATCTGTTTTTTTCTCGCTACAGAGCCGCGGTGCGGCTTTTGGGCTTGCTTGCCCTCCTCTTTTTCGTCCTTTACTATCTGATCGCCTTCTTTTATTCGGGCGGGGTGTCGGGGCTGCTCTTCCGCATCGCCACGGGGCAAGAGCAGCCGCCCATCAAAAAAAGCGCCCTCTATCACGCCGAGGATGAACAAAAAGAGGGAGACTCCATTACGGAGCCTCCGCCCGATTATCAGCTTTAGGGAAAATGGGGTCACGCGGACGGCGGCAGGGGTGCCTTGATCTGATCGTAGCCAAGCTCCTCCCAATGGGGATAAAGGCGCAAAAACTCTGCCCAAAGGTCAAAAAACAGATCAAAGGCATCCTCTTCGGAACGGTTTTTCAAAAGAAACGCCGACCAGTGGCTTGTGTTTCGGTACTCTTCTTCATACTTTTGTTCCACAAACCGTTGAAATTTGGTGTTGAACAGCACCCGCCTGCCCGTCAGGTCAAGGAGCGCCTCCTCGTAACCGGCAAGAGAAAAGGACAGCGCCCGAAGGTCTTTTTTTCCAAGATATACCGCAGGATGCGCTTGCACGCGTTTTAAAAAATCGTTTAGTTCGTTCATATTCAAGACTCCTCTTCGCCGCTTAGCGATTCATCGGGTTCCGAAGGCGAAACAGTTTTTGTAAAGGTCTCTCCTAAAAGAAGCTCGATGCTTTCCCAATCCTCCCAGCTTTTCGTGTAAACGCGATATGCATTTTTCCCGTCAAACAGCTTCAAGGACGCATTAAAAAGCGGAATACCTAACCCTTGCACAAAAGAAAACCCGAAGTCTTCATCGGGCTCTTTGCCCGTGGCGTTTTTAAAATACTGCCTCGCGCCGTCTGCATCTGCAAATTCATAGGCATATATTTCAAACGCAAACTCGTCGCAGGTAAATCTCCCTGCAAAGCAAGCGCTATAATTCAGTTTTTTCAAATACCGATCCTTTTCGGATGCATCGTATTCTTCAAAGCGCGCCCCCTCAAGGGTGCTGTTTTTCAGCGCCTCACACTCACCAATATTTTCAAACATCGGATACTCAAAATCCACAATATCGTGGCAACCGCAAAGAGGCAGGACCATCAAAAGCGAAAGCATCGTGCAGAAAATTCTCTTTCTCATTTTTAATTTCCTTTCATCTCCGATTGATTATTTTAAAGCTCAGCAAAGCCCCTCAAAGCCAAAGGCCTTGCAAAGGGGCGCGCCATTGCCCGAGGGGGACGGCGCACTGCCGACAATGACCAAAAGGCGCTCAAAGCAGGGGTCGAACACGTACAGGTCGGGAGGCAGGATCAGCTCGTCGCACACCCCTTCGGGGTGCTTGCACTGCAAGAGGATCTGCGCCGACAGCTCCCTTGGGTCTGCCATGGCAACGTAGTCGTGAAAGGTCCTGCCCTTCACCGTCAGTCCGCCAAGAGGCGTGCGCTTTAAGGGATCGGACAAAAAGAGCGCCTTTCCCTCCATCCCTTCAAGAAGTCTTAGCGCCTGCTCAAAGCTCAAAGAGGGCAGATCGGGGGACAGCCTCTCGTAAAGGGGAGCGCTATGGTACCACTCGTCAAAATCCAAGCCCGTTTTTTCAAGGTCTTCAAAGAAGGCGGGCGGTCTTGCCCCCTTGCATTCCTCTTCATCCAGCACGAAGGCGTCGTAAAAGTCCAAAAAGGTCTTTTCGGGCAGAGCAAAAAACTCGATCTTCATCACACGCCTCCTTTATAGCAGCTTTTGCGGGCTTTTCCCTTTTTCAGTATAGCATAATTTCCCCTTTGATGCAAGGGGCGCAGGCGAAAAAAGGGCGCTCCGCCCGCTTTGGGGGACAAAAAAGACTTTTTATTGACATTTTTCGGGCGATATGCTATACTGAAAAAGGGAACCGTCACCACTGACCGTGCTGTTCAAAGAAACCGCCTTTTTGCAAAAGAGCAGAGCGGACGGCATTATCATGGCGCAGATCCCGACCGTATACGGAGCACAAAGCGGTTGACCGCGCTAAAAAAGCCCCCAAAAAACACCAACGAAAAACCAAGGAGGACCTTCCCATGAAAAAGCTGATTTGCTTGATCCTTGCCCTTGCCTGCGGGGCTGTAGGACTTTGTGCCTGCGTCCCTGAAAGCAGAGGAAGCGGAAATGCCGGAATGTACAAGCCCGTCATCTATCTTTATCCCGAGGAAGAAACCGACGTCACGGTCAAATTAGACTATGCAGGCGTTTTGACCTGCACCTATCCTGCGTATAAAGACGGATGGACGGTGCGCGCCCGCCCCGACGGCAGTCTGACCGATCTTGAAACGGGCTTAGAGTATTCCTATCTTTTCTGGGAGGGAGAAGCTGAGGTGGACTATGATCTGAGCCGCGGCTACGTGGTGAAGGGCGAGGACACTGCCGCATTTTTACAGCAGACCCTTGCCGAAATGGGACTTGAGCCCAAGGAATATAACGAATTTATCGTTTATTGGCTTCCTCAAATGCAGGGCAATCCCTACAATCTGATCACCTTCCAACAAGAAGCCTACACCAACAGCGCCGTGTTGAACGTCGCTCCCGAGCCCGACAGCCTTTTGCGGATCTTTATGGTCTATAAGGCTCTTGATAAGCCCATCGAGATCGAGCAACCCGATATAATCCCCTTCAATCGTCAAGGCTTCACGGTGATCGAATGGGGCGGCTGTGCCCTTTCCGAATAGCTCTGTCCTTTGCAAAAAAAAACAAAGGCGGCGTCTTAAATGCATTCCGCATTTAAGACGCCGCCTTTTATAACGCATTTTATTTCACCATGCCGTAGCCGCCTGCGTACTTGCTCACCTCGGAGGCAACCACGAAGACCTTGTTATCGCACACGCGGCGAATGGCCTTTAAGGTCTTTGGAACCTCCTTGCGGGGCAGAACGATGAAGATCATATTCATCTTGTCCTTGGAGCCGTGGCCTGCAAAGACGGTGTAGCCCTTGCCCTGCTCCTCCAGATATGCGGTGATCTTTTCGGTGCTGTCGTCGCTTGCGATCAGCTCCAAGTTGGAGGTGCCCAAAGCCAGCTTGCTTTCAATGGTCGAGCCGATGAACAGTCCTGCGGCGTAGCCGATACAGTAAAAGACCAGCAGAAGGGGATTGTCGCCCAGCGTCCCGATGACGCCTGCCACCACAAGACCCCACAGCAGGCACTCCACAAAGCCAAGTCCCGCCGCCTTTAACCGCTGTCCCTTGACCATCATACAGGTCTTCAAAGACTGGATGGAGATCTCTACGATCTTTGCCGCACAAATGATCAGACAAAGCGCCGCAACGGGTAAGGTCGCTAAAAGTTCGGTCATATCAAAACACTCCTATTCTTTTTCTTGTTTCTTATTTTTTGTCCCGAAGGATCAGTAATGATATCTTTTGCGCAAAAGCACCATAAAAAAGACGCTCACCGCCACAGCCAGCGCCTCTGCCGCCACCACCGACCACCAGATGCCCGAAAGCTGCCACAGATGGGAAAAGAGCAGGACGAACAGCACCTGAAAGACCACGGTTCGAAGGAAGGAGATCGCCGCTGACACGGGGCCGTTGTTCAAAGCCGTGAAGAAGGAGGAGCCAAAGATGGCAAGCCCCGAAAAGAGGAAGGACAGCGCGTAGATGCGGAAGCCCTCAAACGTCATTTCGTAAAGCACCGCATCGTAGCCCGAGAATAACAGGGCAAGGGGGAGGGCAAGAAGCTCTGAAAGCACCAGCATAAAAACCGATGCGGACAGGATCAGGATCATACTCTTTTTGAAGAGATTTTTTAACTCCCCGTGGTTCTTGGCTCCGTAATGATAGCCGATAACGGGGGCAACGCCGTTTGAATAGCCGATAAAGATGCCGATGAAGATGAAGGAAACATACATCATCACCCCGTACGCCGCCACGCCGTCCTCGCCCGCCGCATCAAAGAGGCAGGAGTTATACAAAAGCCCCACAAGCGATCCCGAAATGCCCGTGACCAGCTCAGAGGAGCCGTTGGTGCAGGCCTGAAGCATCGCTCTCATATCCAAAACGGGCTTGGTTAAGCGCAAAAGCGATTTGTTTTTGAAAAGGAAATAGAAAAGGGGCAGTCCTCCCCCCACCACCTGCGAAAGGGAGGTGGCGATCGCCGCACCCGCCAGCTTGAAGCCTGCGGGAAAGAGGGGGATAAAGAGGGCGTCCAGCACCATATTGGTCACACCCGCCATCAGGGTGACGTATAGTCCAAGCTTTGGCTTTTCGGCGGTGACGAAAAAGATCTGGAACATAAACTGCAAGCTCCAGAAGGGCATTGCCGCAAGAAGGATATAGCCGTAAAGAAGGGCGTCAGAAAGCATCTGCCCCTCGGCACCAAGCAGCACGAGGATGGGCTTTAAGGCAAAAAAGCCCGCCGCCGCAAGGACGATCCCAAGTCCGCCGGCGCTGTAAACGAAGAGTGAAAAAAGGCGGTTTGCCCGCTCCCTTTTGCCCTCGCCCAGCGTTTTTGCCACAAGTGCAGAGCCGCCCGCCCCGAACATAAAGCCGAAAACGCTGATGATGTTCAAAACGGGATAGACGAAATTCACGGCGGCAAGGGCGGTCTTGCCCGCAAAATTGGTGACGAACACCCCGTCCACCACGCCGTAAAGAGAGGTGAAGACCATCATCACCATGGCGGGCAGAGTGAAGCGCAAGAGCGTTTTATAGGTGAAATGGTCCGAAAGGCGCACCTGTTCTCTCTGTCTTTTCATTACCGTCAATTCCTCCTTTCACCGTCATTTCTTGCCGTCTTCTTTGCAGTATAGCGGTTTTTTTGCCGCTTTTCAAGCCCTTGCGGGTAAACTTAGTGTGAACGAATATGACAGCGCCTCACGCCTCGGTGATCCGCTTGCCGCAAAGATGCTCCACCGACAGCGCTAAAAGCAGGGTGGCTTTGCCGAAATCGGCGATCTCTTTTTCCACGTAGCCGCCGTCGGAGGTGAATTTTTCTGACAGTCTGCGGCAAACGGCTCTTACCGTCTCTTCATCGTCCACCACCTTGATCCGCCCGAAGACCACCAGGCTTTCAAAGCGGTCTGCCCAGGGGAGGTGCTCGTCCTTTCCCCGCTCTGCCATCAGGCAAAAGGATGCCTTGTCACTTTCCCTTATGGCGTCGGCGCGGTGTCCCTTGCCCCTTCCGCAGTGAAACCAGAGGAGCTTTTGCTCCTCGTCGTAAAAAAAGTTCATGGGCATCCCGTAGGGATAGCCGTCCTGCCCGTTTACCGACAGCACGCCCCGCTTTTCGCTTTTCAAAAGGGCGATGCACTCTTCAAGGCTTAACGCCTTGTTTTTTCTCTGTAGCTCCCGAAACATTCCTTTTTCCTCCTTTTTTCTCGGTCTTTTCCCCGTTTTTTGCCTTTTTTGAAAGCGCGGGGCGCGCCAGCTCTCTTTCGATATACGCCATTAACAGATCCACGATCTTTTTCTGTTGCTCTTCGTCAAGCGCCCTGCCCTTCTTCACCCGATACCACTTTTCAAGACACCCCCTGCAGCAGCAGGCGCAGGCGTGCTGGGCAACGAAGCAGGGATGCCCCCGCATAGGGGTCTGCCTGCCGTCGTTTGGCGGCTCGGCGGGGGCAAGGCGGGTTCTTATAAAGTCGGCGCAGTGCCTTCTCACCGTATCCATCCCCACCCTTTTGACGTACGCCCGATCGCGTTCTGACAGATGAAAGGAGGAGCGAAACGCCGAGCGCTCCAGGCGGTCAAGTGCCTCGTTGATGCTTGCCATATCCTTCCCCCTTTTTTCTCTCGTTTTCTCCCTACAGTATACCCCGACGTTCCCCCAATGTCAAGACGGCAGAGGGGCAGAGAAGAAAAAAAGGTGAACCTCGCCTCTGCATTCTTAGCGGAGAAAACACGAACACCACCAAGGAAATCTCTTTGGTGGTGTTCTTTGTTGACGACGGCTAAGCAAAGCCTCCCTTGTGTAAAGGGAGCCTTATATGCGCCGTTCTTCTGCGGATAGTGGGTTCGGGCTTCTGCCCGATCGTGCGAGGATGTCCACGCGCTATGCTTGCCCCGGACGCCGGGCGTCGGGAAAGCGGAAAATGCGAGTTCGTAATTTGACTTTTTTATCTTTTTGTGTTAAACTATTGCTGTAAATATTAAAGCAAAAGTTGAATTGCGTTGGTAAACTGCTTGGTGTAAAAGTTTAAAAAAGATATGTATAATTAGGGTACAAAAGCGCTTTTGAATTATCACAAAGGAGAATGATTATGTCTATTGGAACTACAATCAAAAAACTTCGTCGTGACAGAAATATCACACAGGAGCAGTTTGCTGAAATGTTGGGCGTTTCTACAAACGCTGTCTCGCAGTGGGAGTGCGACAAGACCGCACCCGATATTTCACACCTTCCCGTGTTAGCAAATATTTTTGAGGTCAGCGCGGATGTCCTTCTTGAAATTGATATTGCCAAAAGCAAAAAGCAATCCGAGATCAAAGAATTTACAGCCAAGTACGCAGAATTTCACAGCCAAGGAAAAACAGAAGAAAGACTAAATCTCTGCCGTGCAATGCAGAAGAAATATCCAAACGACGAGACCGTGCGTTACTACTTGATGAGAGTATTGCAAAACGGATATATCGACGAAAGCTTTGACGAGATCGTTATGCTCGGCGAACAGCTTATGGAATCCACAAATATGGAATATAAGATGGGCGCTATTCGCGGTTTATGCTTTACCTATTTGCACATAGGTGATAGAGCCAAAGCATTACAGTATGCGGATATGATTCCTCCGACAGAAGATCTACACTTACACGTTTTAGAAGGTAATGAACTTGTAGAGCATTGTCAGAATTATTTTTGGAAAGTTTGTGACAAAATGTATCTCTATATAAAATACATGCTTGATTGCACAGACGCCGAATATACTCACGAAGAAAAACATGCAATGTGGGAAACGCTTTACAATATTTTCCATATGATTTTCACAGATAAAGATTTTGGCTTCTACAATGACCGCCTTGTAAGAATCAGTTTCTTTATGGCACTTGAAAGTGGAAAAGCGGGACAGTTTGAAAGAGCAATGGAAGAACTTGAAAAGCTGCTTATCTATCTTGAAAATTATAAAGGATTCACGGGAATTTCTCATTCATCTTTGCTCGTCAACAAGATCAAAATCGGTCAGCCCAACATTGCCAAGAGCAGTGAAGAAACGCTCGGTCACGCTTATTTGAGATATCTCAATAACAATGAGGCGGTGTTTTCATCGATCAAGGATACGCCTCGCTATTTGAACATCAAAGAACGGCTTTCCAATTTATAATCCTCGCCCCGCCTCGCGCGGGGCTTTTCTTTGGGTTCTGCATATCAAAAGCCACCACGAAAAAACGTGGTGACTCATTTCAATTTTACCGCAATTTTTGCACGCACTCACCCCTGCAACTTTGTTTTGGAAATACTCCGTTTCCACCCACAAAACGCAGTTATCAAAGCGGGAGAAGCGTTTTGCGGCGGCGCAAACCGAATTTCAATTTGCCTCTTTTCACCGCTTTACCTCCGAAGTGCCTCTGAATTTTCTTGCAGTCTGTTGCAATTTTCTTCTTTTGATGCTATACTGTAAAAGAGCGGTCGAAACGAAACGATCAACGAGCCGACCGTCATCGGAGGAGCCATGACCTTTTTCAAAAGCAAAAAAGGAAAAATACTGATCGCCGTCCTGGCATCAGTCCTTTCACTCAGCCTGCTTTTAACGGGCGGCTGCGCCCTTTATCTTGCCGATTATTATAAGACCGACAAGGAGCAATCGGGACGCCTTTGCGCAGAGCTTTCATCGACAGACGTGGAGCGCACCACCCTTTCTGACGGCACGCTTCTTTTTATGCCCCCCGATCCCGCGGCGGGCTTCATCTTCTACCCCGGAGGCAAGGTGGAGTATACCGCCTACCTGCCCCTGATGGAGGCGCTTGCCGCAAGGGGGATCTGCTGTCTGCTTCTGAAAATGCCCTTCAATCTGGCAGTTTTTGACGTTGACGCCGCAAAGGGTCTTGCCGACCTCTACCCCGAAATTGAAGACTGGTATATCGGCGGTCACTCTCTTGGCGGCTCGATGGCGGCAAGCCATCTTGCAAAAAACACCGGCGACTATCGGGGGCTTATACTGTTGGCATCCTATTCCACCGCCGACCTGAAAGGCTCGGGGCTGTCCGTCCTTTCGGTATACGGAAGCGAGGACGGGGTATTAAACCTTGAAAAGTATGAAAAATACAAGGAAAACCTGCCAAAAGACCATAAAGAGCTGGTGATCGACGGCGGATGCCACGCCTTTTTTGGCTGCTACGGCGCGCAGAAGGGGGACGGCACCCCCACCCTCACAGTAAAAGAACAGATCGAGCAGACGGCGGATGCCGTTGCCTCGCTGACCGTGATCAACGAACTCAAGCCTTAAAGGAGCAACGATATGTTAAAGGAAAATTCTCTCGCCCCCGATTTCACCCTGCCCGACAGCAAGGGACAAGCCCGCACTCTTTCGGAATTCAGAGGAAAAAAGGTGGTGCTTTACTTCTATTCCAAGGCAGGCACCCCCGGTTGCACCCGTCAGGCGTGCGCCTTTGGACAAGCCTTCGACGCCTTTGAAGAAAAGAACGCCGCGGTCATCGGCGTCAGCAAGGACAGCCCCGCCGCCCTTGCCCGCTTTGAAGAAAAGCACGGTCTGCCCTTTTTGCTGTTGTCCGACGCCGACCTAACGGTGAGCAAAAGCTACGAGGTGTGGCAGGAAAAGAAGCTTTACGGCAAAACCTCCTTCGGCGTGGTGCGCTCCACCTATATTATAAACGAGGAGGGCGTCATCACCCACGCCCTATATAAGGTCAAGCCCGACGAAAACGCCGAGCAGGTGCTTGCCCTTTTATAAAAAACAAATCCGCCGCAGTGCCTTTGGCACTGCGGCAAAGCGTTTGATAAACCTCTTTTCAAAAGAAAAAAGGGGTGGCAAGCCACCCATTCTTCCAAAGTTTTTGAGGGTTTTTAGGGGACTTTTTACAAAAAGCCCCCTAAATGGGGATTGGGGCAAAGCCCCAAATGCTTTTTCAACAGACTGCCGCCGCAGTGCCAAAGGCACTGCGGCGGAGCGTTTATTCATTCGGTTAAATGAGCGTTGACGCGTTCAAGCAGATGCTCTGCCAGCTCGTCCAGTCCCTGTCCCGTTTTGGCAGAAACGAAAAACACCTTGATCTCGGGGTTGCGCATTCTGGCGTTTGCCACCACCCTTTCGGTGTCGAAATCGAAATAGGGCAAAACGTCCACCTTGTTGATAACCAGCACCGAGCAGGTCTCGTACATCAAGGGATACTTCAAGGGCTTATCGTCGCCCTCGGGCACCGACAACACGGTCATATTGAAGTGTGCCCCCGTGTCAAACTCGGCAGGGCAGACCAGATTGCCCACGTTTTCAAGCACCACCAGATCGTAGCCTTCAAAGCCCAGCTCCAAAAGCCCCTGCCTTGTCATATCGGCATCCAGATGGCACATTCCGCCGGTGTGGATCTGAATGGTGTCCACCCCTGCTGAAAGCATGGTCTTGGCATCCACCGCAGAGTCGATGTCCGCCTCCATCACCCCAAGGCGCAGACGTTCCTTAAACCGACGGGCAAGGCCCAGAAGCAGGGTGGTTTTTCCCGAGCCGGGCGAGGACATCAGATTGATCAGAACGGTCTTCTTTTCCTTCAGCTCGGCGCGCAACATCTCGGCGTCCTTGTCGTTATCCTCAAAAACGCTCTGCTTCACCTCTATGATCCGTATTTCATCCATCTCGTCCGTCCTCCTTGCTCTCCTCCCAGATCTTCAGATCCAGGTTGTAGTCCTTGAGGAAATATTCGTGCAGGTCCTCTCTCATAGGCATGGTCTGCTTGATGGAGATCACCCCGGGCTTACACTTGCTCTTGCAAATGCCGCATCCCACGCACAGCTCCTGATTGATGCGCACCTTGCCGTCCTCACCAAAGGAGATGGCTTCCACGGGACAGCCGTTTGCACCCGACACGCACTGCTTGCAGCCAACGCACCCGGTTCTGTCTGCCACGGCAGTCCAACCCGAGGGATGGAAGCGGTGACGCTCCTTTTCGGTGGCGTTACGGGCAAGGCGCATGGCGATGCAGCAGCAAGGACAGCAAAAGCAGATCTCCAAAAACTTGTCCATCTGATCGTTGCGGATGCCCCAGAGGAGCTGCTCCACCTCCACCCAGACCGCCTGACCCATCAGACCGTATTCCGCCGCCTTGTCCACTCTGCGGCAGGCTTCCTCGTAGTCGATCTCCTTGCCTAAATTGTGCTTGACGATCACTCTGCCCGCTTCACCGAGGAAAAGACAGCCCACGTCGTGGGGGAAGTCCTTGCAGTCGTTTGCCTCGCGGCAAAGGCAGGAGTCCATCCCGCCAATGAAGGTGGCGTTCTTTAACGACTTTTTGATCAGATCCATGGGCACCACCACCTTTTGACTCTCGTCGGTGATGTCCACGTGCAGGGGCATGACCACGGTGGAGGTGTGCGCCTCCATATCGGGTGAGAGCATAATGCCCTTTTTGTAGATCTTGCCCTTGATGCCCCCCTCCTTCATCCAGACCGAAAACCTGATGAACATCTTGTAAAGCTTCAAGGCAAGGGGCCAGCGCTTGTCGCTCATATAAATGAGATGCTCTTTTAAAAAGTTATAGATGCCAAGACCGTTTGAGTGGTTTTTAAAGGGCGGGAAGCCCACTTCCTTTCTCTTTAACCGCTCTTTGTCAAGATAGAGCACGTTTCCCTGCTCGTCGATATTTTCTTCGCTCAGCGGGCAGTCCACCTTTAAGGTGTGATGCTGCTGCTCTGCTTCCTGCTTGTTGGTTTGCTCTTCCATACTCATTCCTCAAAAACGTTTTTTTCGCGGGGGTCTTAATAGCCGATCTCCTTGATGATCAGCCCCTTGCCGGGGGCAAGAGCGATCTTTAGTTCGGCATCCCTTAATCGGGGGTAGCTTTCCTTTGCAAGGGGAAAAAGCTTTTCAAAAAAGACGGGCACGAAGGTGGACTCGGTGCCCACCTCAAGGGTCATGAATTTGATCCGCTCAATACCGTTTTGCTCGGCAATACCGTTGACCTTGCTCACCGCTCTGCTGAGCACTCCAAGCTCGTGCATTTCCTTTTCCTGCCTTCTTTGAGATGTTTTTATCCTAAAAAAGCCCCTAAGTGGGGCGCTTTTTAAAGTATAGCACATCAGCCGTCTTTTTTCAAGCATCTTCAAAGAAGATAGGAGGATTGTGCAAAAAAGGATCTTTTTTGAGATAAAAGGTCAAAAAGAAAACAAGACCCAACGGGCACGCCTGCTAAAAAGCCCCCTGCAGCATAATACCGCAAGGGGCTTGCCTTTAAAAGCGTTTTTGAGTGCATTCGCTGACCGATACGATCAAAGCATTACTCTCCGGGCCACGCATTCAGGATCTTTCCATTCTGCTTGGATATAGCAATACTAAAGCACGCTCCCGGAATGGGCACCTCCAAACCAAAGTCCACGACCCAAACCTCGTCTTCGGTATCGAAGAATACACCGATTAATACGTAACCATTTTCATTCCGAGTCCGAAGCCTTTCAAATTCCTCACAGGCAATCGCAATTGCCGTCTCTTTATCGGGAACCTTATTTTCAGAGCCTTCAGCTTCAGCCGAGTCCCACATTTCTCCGTAGTATTTGCTGTACACGCCCTCTTGATAATCGATCTCCCTTGAAGGTTCTCCCTCCATTATTGAAGATTCTCCCTCCGTTATTGAAGGATCTGATTCAGAAGCACCTTTCTCAGAGTGCCCGTTATTACCGTTTCGGCTGCATCCGACCAATGTCAAGACCACCAAGATCAAAATGAGAACAACCATCCATTTTCCTTTTTTCATATTGAACACGCTCCTTTCTCATCACTTTCATTATGTCATAAAATGCAAATAAAGTCAACACAAAATAGAAAGTTTTCCGTTTTTCAAGGAATTAGAAACGACAATTTTCGTCCTTTTCACACCCTTCTTTAAGGAAACGCCCAAAATCGTACGTTCATCGGAAAACGGTGTCGTCTCAACTCTTCATTTGAGCATCGTTTTTTAAGGGCTTACTGCTCCTGCAAACGCCCGTTGAGCTTCCTTGATACCCCCTTCACCGCCAAAAAAACGGTCAGCCAGATGATGGCGTAGCCGACGACGAACACCAGAGTGAAGATTGCCACCACGCCGATCTCAAAGGGAATCCAGGAATTGACCAGATAACAAAGCACGTAGCAGACGTACAAAAGCGAAAAGTGGCAAAAAAGGCTCTTTGGCAGTGACCACTCCTCAATCTGATTGAACACGCTCCCCCCTGCCTGAAAAAAGGCAAGCAGATAGGTGGATAAAATGGCAACCAGCACCTGCCACCCGTCAAGGGAAAAGTTCTCAAGCGTTCCTTCAAGTATAGCGTAAATAATGCCCAGAATGATGGGTCCGAAGCCCCCGAAAGCAAGACCTCTGAACAAAAAATCCTTTGCATATTTTTTCATAATCCGAATCTCTCCTTTACTTTTTTCACACATCTTCTTGAAACGTAATCGGTATAGCCGTTTTTAAAGCGCACCTTCAGCGTCCCCGAGATCGAAGCGTCAAAGCGCTCGATCTGCTTCACCGACGCAAGGCAGGACTGATTGATTTTCAAAAAGTCTTGCCCCAGCTCCTCCTCCAACTGATAAAGGCGGCTTTTCACCGTCAGCCGCTCCCTTCCCGTAAGGGCAAAGATCTTTCCCTCCTCGGTAATAAAGCAGCAGACCGCCATCGGGTCAAGAATCACCGCTTCCTCCCCCCGATAGCCCACGAGAGGGCGGTCTTCCTCTTTGCACAGTGCCCTTAACCGGTCGGCAAACGTCCCGTCCTCCTTTAAATATGCCCGCACCTCCTGGGGGCGGTCCTTTTCAAAAAATATACGTAGCTTCACTCTTTCTTCCTCCTTGCAAAAGGACTGCGCGCACGCCCTTGCAACAACACTATAGCACATCCTTTTCTTCTTTTCAAGGGCTTTTGCCTATGCGGTCGCTTTCGGGGGGGTATGCGGTCATAGTCGGCATGCTTGACAACCTTCGTCTTCTGTGGTATACTAAAAAAGGGGTTGTATTGTATTATGAAAAATAAAAAAAGACTTTTGGTCGTCTTGCTCTCACTTTTGCTTGCTTTGTTGCTCCTTCTCGGCGCTCTACCCTTTTTGCTTTACGGACTGATCGTCACGCCCAGATTCAAGGGGGACTTTTCGGTGGAAGGCTACACCGCCTACATAGAAGAGGAGCGCTATCAAAGCGATCTGACCTACGGAAAAGTTGAAAACAAAACCGAAGTGGTAAAGGCGGCAAAAAAAGCCTTCGCTGACCGCTTTGATGACAAGGACGGACTTTTAAGTCCTCGGATGTATTCCATTTATCACGATAAAGAGGCTGACGTCTGGCTTGTGGAAAGCCACAGTGCGCTCTTGCTTCTTCCCTTTGCCTTGGGTGGAGGGCACTATCTGCTTTTAAACTCCGACGGCACCGTTCTTGCAATATGGGGCACGAAATAACCGCCCAAATTTTATAAAACGGCGGAAAGGATCACTGTATGAAACGCTTTCACCAAAAAAGTCCGCTCTTCTTCGCACTCACGCTCATCGGCATCTACGTGGCGGGAGCAAGCATCACCGATGCCCTCTCTGCCGCGATCGGCGTTGAAAAGGCGCTGACCCTGCCCTTTTTTGCCGCTTTTTCGCTCATTTTGCTGCTCTTTTTAAAAAAAGAGGGGCTGTTTGCCGAATACGGGCTTTGCAAGCCCGCCTACCCTGCAAGACGCTTTCTCTTTTATCTGCCTCTGCTGCCCGCCCTTTCCTGCAATCTGTGGTTTGGCGTCACCCTCAACTATACGCCGCTTGAGAGCGTCCTTCACCTGTTGTCCATGCTTCTCGTGGGCTTTTTGGAGGAGCTGATCTTCCGCGGCTTTCTCTTTCGGGCAATGGCTCAAAAGGGGGTCAAGAGCGCGATGATCGTCTCCTCTCTCTCCTTCGGCATCGGTCATATGGTCAATCTGATCAACGGAAGCGGTGCCACGCTGATCGAAAACCTCTGTCAGGTGCTTGGTGCCTGCGCCTTCGGACTGCTCTTCGTTTATCTCTTTTACAAGGGCAAGAGCCTGCTTGTCTGCATCGCCGCCCACAGCATCATCAACGGTCTTTCGGTCTTTGCCGTGAGCCCGACAAGCGGGGGCGTGATCGCCAGCGGTATCGCAATGACCCTTTTTGCTCTTGGCTACACCCTGCTTCTCACCAAAACGCTGAAAAGCGCCTCCTCCCAATAAAAAATGATTTGGGGCTTTGCCCCAAACCCCATTCAGGAAACTTTTTATAAAAAGTTTCCTGAAAACCTTCAAAAATTTTGGAAGAATGGGTAATATAAAACCCGCTTTTCTTTTGAAAAGCGGGGCATCGACATCCTCAAAACGGGCGATCTCTTAAAACAGATCGCCCGTTTTTGAGTTTTGCATCCTTTTATTTGTTTTTCAAAAGCAAAATGCCCACCGAGACAAGACCAATGCCCGCCATAGAAAAGCCGCCCTTCAGATCAAGCCCGCCCAGCAGTGCCGTCACCACCAGCGCCACGCCCATGGCAACGGGGATCGCCCGCAGGATCAGATCCGCAAGATAGCCCGCCCCCTTATGCCCCTGCGGGGGCTGTTTTTTTGCGCCCAACAGCTCCTCCACCGACACCCCCAGGATCTCTGCCAGGGCAGGAAGCGATCCCGTGTCGGGATAGGAAGCATCCCGCTCCCATTTGGACACCGCCTTGTCGGTGACGTTCAATTTTTCGGCAAGCTCCCTTTGGGTCATTCCTTTTTCTTTTCTCAGGCTGCAGATCAGCTCGCCCATGGTTTTGTTATTCATCGTCCTTCTCCTTTTTCTTTTCCTTGTGGGATCTGCTCATAGCATAACGCAAAGGGAGCAAAAAGTAAACCGAAAAATGGTAGAATCGAGTCTACTCCAGGTAGAATTGGCGGATTTTTACCATTTTTTGTAAAAAGCAGGGCTTTTGCCCAAAAACCGCGTCAGGTCAAACAAGCTTCAATGCCCCGCCTTCTTTTCTTCCTTGTCCTCCCGCACCCTGCCATTTTGCCGATCGATCAGCCTTAAAAGCGTGGGGCGATTGAAGCGCTGAAGGAGGATGAACACCGTATCCACCCCCGCCGCAAAAAGAGAGGTGAGGAGAAAAACGGGCAGATCTCCGAAGGGAATGGCAAGAAGCAAGGGCAAAAAGGAGAGAAAAACGATGATGAGATGCACCGTTTCCGCTTGACAAGTCGCCATGGCAAGCTGTTCAAGGCTTTTGTCCTTGATGGAAAAGGTGTCGGGATCGTAGGTCGGGATCTTCTTTTTCCACTTTTTCACCCGCAAAAAGGCATACAGCCTTTTTTCAAAGGGCAGAGGGGCAAAGCGCTTTGACCGATAGTTCATCTGATTGTGAAAGAGGGCGTTGACCGTCCATCCCACCAAAAGGCGCATCCCGAAGTGATAGGCAAAAACGCCGAGGGTGACGGTCAGCGTTAAAAGCACGCCTCCGCCAAGGATCAGCCTGCAAGCAAGGCTCAGTATAAACAGGATGGAAAACACAAGAGCACAGCCCTTCATTTTCTTTGCCATCGGCTTTTCTCCCTTCAATTTGATCGGTTCTTATAGGCAGTATACCACAACCGCCCGCCTTTTTCAAGGTCAGCACCCTCTTTTTTTGTGATCCTCCTCCACCTCGCGCTTCCAGTCGGCGGCAACGCTCCCCTCTGCGCGCATACGGTGCACCGCCTTGTTCATTGCCTCATAGTTCAGCCTCGTGCCCTTGCTGTCGGCGCAGTAGTTTACCGCGTGATCGGAGGAAATCCCCATACTCTTTGCCGTGAGGATGGCGTCCACATTTGCCCCGATGAAGAGAAACTCCCAGCCGTAACGTCTCTTTTGCCGCTCGATCATCTCTTTGATGCCCTCTGCGTTATAACGGCGGCTGGCGTTTTCCATCCCGTCGGTGGTAATGAGGAAGAGGGTATGATCGGGCCGATCCTCGGGACGGGCGTACTTGTGGACGTTGCCGATATGGTGAATGGCAGAGCCCACCGCATCAAAAAGGGCGGTGGTGCCGCGGGTGACGTAGTCTTTCTCGGTCAGGGGGGATACCTCCGTCAGGGGAACGCGGTCGTGAAGGACGACCTGCTCGTGGTCAAAAAGAACGGTGGACACAAGGCAACCGCCCTCCTGTCTCTTTTGCTTTTCGATCATTGCGTTAAAGCCGCCCACGGTGTCCCCCTCAAGCCCGCTCATCGAGCCGCTTCGGTCAAGGATGAAGACCAGCTCTGTCAGTCCTGCCCGATCGCTTTTTTCTTTTGCCCCGGCTTGGTTCTCTTTTGCTTTGGTCACTTTTGCTTCGACATTTTTGAAATCGCTCATAAAAAACACCTCTCTTTTCTTTGGTGGCTACAGTATACCACAAGAAAAGAGAGGTATGGTCGCCCGAGAGGCGACAAATGATTTTTTTAAAGCCTTTTATAAACGGTGATCCACATGGTGGCAAAGCAAGCCGCCCCGCCGATGGCGTTGGAGATGGGCTCTGCCAAAAACACCCCCTTGACTCCCAGCCCCAGAGCAGGCAGGAGGAGGGTCAGGGGCACCACGATCAACGCCTTGCGCAAAAGCGAGAAAAAGACTGCCTTTTTCGCCTTGCCAAGGGCTTGGAAGGTGGTCTGCCCCGCAAATTGGAGCGCCATTAAGAAGAACCCAAAGAAATAGAGGTTCATCATCTCCGCGCCGATCCTTACCGTGTCGGCAGAGTCGGTGAAGAGCGCCATCAGCGCCCGTGGGAAGAGCATAATGAACACCCACGCCACGATCGTATACGCCGTGCCGATGACGGCGGTGAAGCGGATGCCCTCCTTCACTCTGTCGTTGCGCCTTGCCCCGTAGTTGAAGCCCAGAACGGGCTGTGCCCCGCTGCTGATGCCCATAACGGGCAGGGTCACCAGGTCTCTGACCGAACCGATCACCGCAAGCACCCCCACGTAAAGGTCGCCAAGCTCCCCGCCGTAAAGCTGGAGCTGGTTGTTTGACACGATCTGCACAAGGCTTCCCGTTGCCTGCATCACGAAGGCGGGAAGACCCAGCGAGCAGATGCGCGCCGTTGTTTTGAGCGAAATACGGAAATATTCCTTTTTCAAGCGCAAAATAGCCTTTTTGCCTACCAAGAACCACAAGACCCACAGGCAAGAAACCCCTTGGCTGATGACGGTAGCAAGGGCGGCACCCCGCACCTCCATAGAAAAGCCGCAAATAAAGAGGGCGTCAAGCGCAATGTTCAGCACCGCGCCGAGAACCGTGGTCAGCATCCCGATCTTCGGGAAGCCCTGCGCGTTGATATAGCCGTTTAAGCCGGTGGAGATCATGGAAAAGAAGGTGCCGAACAGATAGATCTCCAAATACGACTCGGCATAGGGAAGCGACCCCTCCCCCGCACCGAAGAGCAGGAGGATGGGGGCTTTGAACAGATAGCAGAAGGCAAAAAGCACCACCGAGAAAAGGGAGAGCAGGGCAAAAACGTTGCCAAGCACCCGCTCTGCCTCCTCCTTTTTTCCTTCACCGCGGGCAATGGAAAAGAGGGTGGCGCCTCCCGTGCCGAAAAGGCTGGTGAAGGCGGCGATGAGCACGATGACGGGGAAGGTGACCCCCAAGCCCGACAGCGCCATCTCGCCCACGTCCTCCAAATGCCCGATGAAGATGCGGTCCACCACGTTATATAAAAGCTGGACCGCCTGGGCAAGAGTGAGGGGGAGAGCCTGGGCAAGGATGCGGCCCTTCACCGACCCCGATGAAAAATCGTATTTTGAACCGTTCATCTCTATGCCCCCAAAACGCTTTGATCGAAGGCGAACAGCGCCTCGTTGATCTCGAAAATGTTATAATTGCCCCGCTCAATAAAATATTTTACGATCAGATCGGAGCGGCTGCTTGAGGAAAGGGCAAAGCCCGCCTTCTTCAAAAGTGCCTCGGTCTCCTTCAAGTCCAGCTCCAGCGCGATAGCAAAGGCAAGGACGGTGGGCTTGGAGGGACGGTAAAACTCGTCCTTTCTGATCTTTGAAAAATGCTTTCTGTCCACATTTGCCTTTTTGTAGCACTGAACGTCGGTCATACCCTTTTCGTCAATCAGACGCAAAAGAGCTCGTGAAAAGCTTTCGTCAAGCTCTTCAAGCAGGGTGTAAAGCGCTCTTCTTTCGCCCTCTGCCAAAGGATCGGGGGCAGTGTCCGCAAGACGGTCGTACGCCTTCTTTGCCTGCCTGCGCTCCGTATGATCCCGCGCCAACATCTGTCGACGCATTCTTTGCTCCCTCTCCTCTTCCCGAAGAAGGGCATAGCCGTCGTCTATATATGCGGCAATATCGGCAAAAAGCTTGCTCCCGAGAGCAAAGGAGGCCTTATCAAAGATCACCAGATAGACGGTGATCTCATAGCCTAAGACGTACTCCTCCAACACCCCCAGCGCCACCCGCAGAGCCTCTCCCTTCGGATAGCCGTACGCTCCTGCCGAAATGAGGGGAAAGGCGATGCTCTCAAGCCCTTTTTCAAGGGCAAGCTCCATCGAGGAGCGGTAGCAGGAGGCAAGCAGCTCCCTTTCGTTCTGCCCTCCGCCCTGCCAGACGGGTCCTACGGTGTGGATGACGTACCGCGCAGGCAGATCGTAGCCTGCCGTGATCTTGGCTTTTCCCGTCTCACATCCCCCGAGGGTGCGGCACTCGGCAAGCAATCCCTGCCCTGCCGCCAGGTGGATGGCGCCGTCCACGCCCCCGCCTCCCAAAAGAGTGTGGTTGGCGGCGTTGACGATGGCGTCCACCTGCATTTTCGTGATGTCCTGTCTGACGATGTAAAGCGGCATAGTCCTCTCTCCCCCTTCCCGATTTCCTGTTTTTATTATAGCACGATCCTCCTTTTTTTCAAGAGGCTGTGCCAAAAAAAGGCTCTGCCCTCTCCAAAAAAGAGGCGGCTTCCGCCCTCAAAGACGGCAGGACAATCAAGAGACCCTCTCTTTTGTTTGCTTTTTGTTCATATTTTCGCAAAATAAACCTAACAAAGGTCTGCTTTTGTCTCCGTGATGTTAAATTTTCTCACTTTTTTCGAGAGAAAGAGTCTTTACCCTCTTGACAGATTGACATTTTTTGTTTACAATAGAGTAAGATGCGGAGGAATGTATTTTCCTTCGGATCCTGAACTTTGAAAACAAAATATTACCAAACGAAAAGGAGGTGCAAATTATGTTGCCCATTTACGTAACGATCATCGTCGGTGTGGTTTGCGCACTGCTCTTTTCCGTGGTCGGTGTTTTTGCGGGTATCCAATACCGCAAAAAGATCGCCGAGGCGGAGATCGGCTCAGCCGAGCAGGAAGCAAAGCGCATCTTAGAGGAAGGAACGCGTACCGCAGAGCAGAAAAAGAAGGAAGCGCTCATCGAAGCAAAGGAAGAGATCCTGCGCAATAAGAACGAGTCCGAAAAAGAGCTCAAGGAACGCCGCAACGAGGTCTCCCGACTGGAAAGACGCTGTGCTGCCCGTGAAGAGACGCTGGACAGAAAGCTGGACCAGCTGGAAAAGAAGGAAGAGCAGTTAAACGTCAAGATCAAGGACTACGAAAGCAAGGCAGCCGAGGTGGAAGAGGTGAAAGCCCGCCAGATCGAAAAGCTGGAGGAGCTTTCCGGACTGACCGCCGAGGCGGCAAAGAGCCTGCTCATCGCACAGGTCGAGGAGGAAGCGCGCTTCGAGGCGGCACAGAAGCTGACCGAGATCGAAGCACAGTTGAAGGAAGATGCCGACGAGAAGGCAAAGAATATCATTTCTCTTGCCATTTCCAGAGTGGCTTCCGAGCAGGTGGCTGAAGCAACCGTTTCGGTGGTTGCCCTGCCTAACGACGATATGAAGGGACGCATCATCGGCAGAGAGGGCAGAAACATCAGAGCCGTGGAGACGGCTACCGGTGTAGACCTGATCATCGACGATACCCCCGAAGCCATCACCCTTTCAAGCTTTGACCCCATCCGCCGCGAGGTGGCAAGGCTGACCCTTGAAAAGCTGATCGCAGATGGACGCATCCATCCCACCAGAATTGAAGAAACGGTGGAAAAATGCAAGAAGGAAGTGGAGACCCGCATCAAGCAGGCAGGCGAAAAGGCGGTCTTTGAAACGGGCATTCACGGCCTCAACAACGAGCTTGTAAAGATCCTCGGACGTCTGATGTACCGTACCAGCTACGGACAAAACGTCTTGAACCACTCTGTGGAGGTCTCTTACATTGCAGGCATCATTGCAGACGAGTTAGGCGTGGACGGTACCCTTGCAAGACGCGCGGGACTGCTGCACGACATCGGTAAGGCAATGACTCAGGAGATCGAAGGATCTCACGTACAGATCGGCGTGGACATCGCCAAGAAGTACAAGGAAAAGGCGGACGTGATCCACGCGATCGAAGCCCATCACGGCGACGTGGAGCCCCGCACCATTACCGCTCTCATCGTGCAGGCGGCAGACGCCATCTCGGCGGCAAGACCGGGGGCAAGAAGAGAGGACATCGAAAACTTCATCAAGCGTTTGCAGAAGCTTGAGGAGATCGCGTCGAGCTTCGGCGGGGTCGAAAAGGCGTACGCCATTCAGGCAGGACGCGAGGTGCGCGTGATGGTCAAGCCCGAGCAGGTCAACGACCAGTCCATGGCACTGCTTGCCCGCGACATCGCAAAGAAGATCGAGGGCGAATTAAAGTATCCCGGTCAGATCAAGGTCAACCTGATCAGAGAAAGCCGGGCATCCGAATACGCAAAATAACCGACTGCCGCCACGCGGCTTGATATAGAATAATATAGAGCTTCTTTGAATACTCTCTTCGCTTCGGCGGAGTGTTATAGATCCATTATATTATTTTGGTAACGATGCGTTTGGGGCGATCGGGATGGATCCCGATCGCCCTTCTTCTATCTGAAAGGAACGATATGAAAATTCTATGCCTTGGTGACGTGGTGGCGCAAAGCGGTCTTGACGCCGTCTGCAAAAGCCTGCACCACTTAAAAAAAGAGCTTTCCGCCGACGCCGTGATCGTCAACGGCGAAAACGCCTCTATGGGTCAGGGAAACGGACTGACGGCTTCCGATGCCGCCGCCCTGCTTGATGCGGGTGCCGACGTGATCACGGGGGGCAACCACTCCTTCCGCCAGAAGAGCCTTTACGGGATGCTGGACGACCGAAGCGACCTGCTTCGCCCTGCCAATCTTCACGGCTCCTGCCCCGGCAAGGGCTATACCGTCCTGCCCGTGAACGGCGTCAATCTGCTGGTGGTCAACCTCCTTGGCAGAGTGGACACCGATCTGCCCGCCTCCTGCCCCTTTGAAACGCTTGATAAGATCTTGAAGGAGGAGCAAGGGCACTACGATGCGGCGGTGGTGGACTTCCACGCCGAGGCAACAAGCGAAAAGCTTGCCCTTGCCCACTATTTTGACGGCAGAGTGCAGGTCTTTTTCGGCACCCATACCCACGTGCCCACGGCAGACGCCCAGATCCTGCCAAAGGGCTGCGGCTACGTCACCGACCTTGGTATGTGCGGTCCCTCCTGCAGTGCACTGGGTCTTCGCCCCGATATCATCGCAAGAAAGCTGATCACCGGGCTTCCCTGCCGCTTTGAGCCTGCCGACACCCCGCCCGTTTTGCAAGGGGCGCTCTTTACCCTCTCCTCCTTCCTTTCCTCCTGCACCAAGGTGGAGCGGATCGAGAAAAAGCTGTAAGCAAGATCGTATAACCCAAATAGCAAGCCGCTTCCGATCACGAGGAAGGACGGCTTGCTATTTTTGTTCAAGCGGAGTACCCGCTTACAAGGCGGTTTCAAAGCCCTCTCAAAAAGTTATAAAATTTTCTGAAAAAGTTACGCAAACCCTATTGACAATCACGTGACTATGTGATATACTATGCTCACAGAAGGAAAAGGAGACGCTTCCCGCTCACACGGAGCGAAAAAGCGGCGGCAGGCGCGCAGCCTTGCTTTTCCTTCAAACGTGCAAAAAGCAGAAAGGAGACTCTGTATTTCAGAGAACACGCCATGAAACTGACCTATCTTCCGGGAACGACCCTCACTTTAAAGGAGCAGGACGACTGTATAAAGACCCTCGACGGCATTTTTGCCGCAGGCGGGCTGGTGCTTTCTCAGGTCACCGCGCTTCTCGGAGTGGAGGGCTACTCGGTGCAAAACTGGATCAAGAGACAGTTCGTTTCGCCGCCGGTGAATAAAAAATATTCCCGCAGGCAGTTTTGCAGGCTTGCCATCATCAATCTGTTAAAGGATAGTCTGAGCATTTCAGAGATCGTGGGACTGTTGTCTTACGTCAACGGTCAGCTTGATGACGAAAGCGATGACATCGTGGGCGACGAGCAGTTCTACGAATACTTCGTCACCACCCTTCTGCTCTCCCCCAGGCGAACAGCCGAAAGCTTTGAGGAGGCGGCGCGCCGGGCGCTTGCCGACTACAAGGAGCCCGTGGAAATGGGCAAGGAACGGCTGATCTCGGCACTGACGATCATGGGCGTTGCCTATTCCTCCTCGGTGCTCCAGCGGCAGGCAAAGGAGCGCATCGCCGCGCTTTCCGCCGCAAAGACCCTTTAAGCATCGACCCCCGACCTCCCCGTCTTTTCTCCCGCGCCTACGGGCGGCGCAACATTCATCATCCCAAATCATTTTTTAAACTTGAAAGGAGTTTACTATGGAGTATTTATTTATCGGTATTGGAGCAGTCGTTCTGCTCATCGTCCTCTTTTTCTTGGCAGGCTATCTCAAGGCGCCCCCCGACACGGCGTACATCATCTCGGGTCTTCGCAAAAGAAGGATCCTCATCGGTAAAGCGGGCTTCCGCGTGCCCTTCTTTGAAAGAGTCGATAAGCTGTCGCTGAAGGTGATGCAGGTGGACGTGAAGACCTCCGAGGCAGTGCCCACCAACGAATTCATCAACGTGACGGTAGACGGCGTTGCCAACATCAAGATCTCCTCCAAGCCCGAGCTGCTCGAAAGATCGGCAGAGGCGCTGCTGGGTAAGACTCATCAGGAGCTGACCGCACTGGTGACTCAGGTGCTGGAAGGTAATATGCGTGAGATCGTGGGCTCGGTGGGCTTGAAGGAAATGGTGCAGGACCGTCAGGGCGTTGCCAAAAAGATCACCGAAAACGTGGTGCCCGATATGGAAAAGCTGGGTATCGAGGTGGTGAACTTCAACATCCAGAACTTCAAGGATGCGGCAGGCACCATTGAAAACATGGGTATTGACAACGTGGAGCAGATCCGCAAGAACGCCCAGATCGCAAAGGCAAACGCACAAAGAGACATCTCCATTGCCACCGCAAACGCTCAGGAAGAGGCAAACGCCATCAAAGTGCAGGCAGAAAAGAAGATCGCCGAGCAGAACGCCGACCTGGCTATCCAGCAGGCTGAAATGCAGGTGAAGGCAGATACCAAGAAGGCAGAGGCAGACGCCGCATACTCTATCCAGCAAGAAAACCAGCGTAAGACCATCGAGATCACCCGCTCCAACGCCGACATCGCAAGAAAGGAAAAGGAAGCAGAGCTGGCTGAGAAGGAGATCGCGCTCAAGGAAAGAAAGCTGGACGCCGAGGTTCGTAAGCAGGCAGACGCCATGAAGTACCGCGCCGAGAAGGAAGCAGAGGCTGATCTGATCCGCCGTCAGAAGGATGCAGACGCGAAGGCATACGAGGCGATCAAGGAGGCAGAAGCCCGCAAGGCAGAGGCAGAGGCAATGCGCTACGCTATGGAGCAGGAGGCGGAGGGTATCCGCGCCAAGGGTCTTGCAGAGGCAGAAGCCATCGAAAAGAAGGCTGAGGCACAGAAGAAGATGGGTGAGGCATCCGTCCTTGAAATGTACCTGCAGGCTCTGCCCGAGGTGGTGAAGAACGCCGCCGCTCCTCTTGCACAGACCGACCGCATCGTGATGTACGGCGACGGCAACGCCACCAAGGTGGTCAAGGACGTGATGTCCAGCACCAGCCAGGTCATGGAGGGCGTGAAGCAGTCCACGGGTCTTGATCTGTCTGCCCTCATTTCGGGCATGGTGGGCGGCAAGGTGGTAAGCAATGCCGCAGCCCCCGCTGACAACGGCTAAACAACGCTTTTAACCGCTATAGCTCTTAAGCTCTCCCCTCCCCGCCCTTTTTGGCGGGGAGGGGAGAGAAATCGTATAAGAAAGAAGGGCAGAAAATGAATCTCGACGAAGCAAAACGCTATAAAGATCCCGACATCATTCTTATCCGCGTCTGTATTGCTATTTGGGGGGCATTTGTCGGTCTTTCCGCCATACTCATGTATCCTGAAATCAAAAACGGAAATACAGTCCCGTTGGTCATGCTATTCCTTTTGATCGCGCTCTCCGTATCACTTGCAATAGCGATTTCCCATATATTCGGCACGTTCGAAGTCAGCCGCTATACCATCACTTGGCGGTGTCCCCTCCACAAAACGGTCACCCTCTCCGTTGCGGATTGCGTATCCGTGGGAATTTATCATTTCTCACGAAAACCAATCGGAAAACCCCAAGTGGACGCTTACTTCATTTATCTTTCCAAAGAGCCCCTTTCCAAAAAAGCCAAAGAAAAGCTCACCGCAAAGGCTCCCAGAGAGGGACTTATATGGTTCCCCTATTCCGACGAGATCTGCCTTCATCTGATCAAGGTTCTGCCCGTGAGCAAAACACGATCCCTTGAAGGCTTTTACAATCAAAGACAGGACGAAAAAAGAGAGCTTGAAAAAATAAAGGCAAGGCGCAAGCGATTAAAAGAAAAGGAAAGGCAGAGAAAAAAAGAGCAAAAGCACAAAAAGTAAAGAATTCATTAAATCCCCCTCTTCCCCACGGGAAAGAGGGGGATTTTTCTGTAAAAAAAAGGGGGGGAACGGGCAGATATGACAAAAGAGCTCTACGAAGGGTAGAAGCAGGAATAAAAAAAGCGGGGCAAGTTCTTTTTTTCGTTTGTTGACTTTGGCGGGCTTTTTTGCTAAAATGAGTTTACAAACAAACCGTTTTGCAAGGAAGTCCTCAAGCAACGGCAAAAGACAAGGCTCAAAAAAGACGTAAAAGGAGAACGCACGATGACCAAACGCATCATTTCCCTGCTTCTTGCCGCACTTACGGCAGGATCGCTGGTTGCCTGCACCAAGGGGCAAAAAACCACGGATGAGCCCGACCTCCCCCCCGAAGAGTCAGCACCTGCCCTTCTTACAAGCGTGCAGGGCAGTCCGTCAAGCACGTCTGTTTCAAGCCCTGCTTCGGACGATCAGGCAGATCCCATTACCCTCTCGGAGGCAGATATGAAACTCTATCAAGGAAGCTACGACATTCTCCATGACCGCATCACCGACCGCGGCTACGCCATCACCTCGCTGACGGGCACCTACGTTGGTATGTTCACCCGCGACAGCTCTATTCAGGCTATGGCACACCTTTCAAACGGCGACCCCGACGCCGCCCGCGCCATTTTGCGCTATCTGCTCTCCTACCACGCGGTGCTGGGTCTGAAGCGGGGCACCCACATCGTGGACGAAATCAAGGACGAGGAATACGGCAACCACTATTTAAGCACCGTTGCAGGTTCTGACGAGAGTGGGCAAAGCGGGGAGCGGTACGTCGCCCAGCGCAAATGTGAGCAAGGCATCTATCTCCTCAACCTGCCCAACAACAGTGCCTGCCAGCCCTTCGTGCCCTGCACCGACAGCATCTACGGCGCAGAGCTTTATCTGACGAGGACGGCGGGCACCGATGAAGTCAATATTTCGGTGCGCACCGACTACAAAGACCCAAAAACCGCCATCGCAGAGGTCCTTTACACCTTCGGCACCAACGGGGACGGCTGGCAAAGCGTCTATTTTGAAACACCCCTTTCGGTTACTCCGGGCAAGACCTACTATCTGGTGGCAAGCGCCCCCGAAGGCTCGGGCAAGGTGATCTGGAACGGCACCACCAAGCCCTGCAACAGCCTCAATTCTTACAACTACGACGTCGCCGCCTTTGGCGGATGGACAGAAAAGCCCTATTATCTCGCCTATGAGATCCTCTCAGCACCCGCAGGTGGGACGGTAGCGCAGGGCTTTAAGACAAGAGGCAACAGCGTTGAAGGGGTGGAAATCAACGTCCTCGCGCCAAAGGCAGGGGGAAAGATCAAGGTTGAGCTGCGGAAAGACTATGCCGACCCCGCCACGGCTCTTGGTACCGTGGAGACAGAGATCACCCACACGGGCGAGAAGAGCTACGTCCTCTCCTTCAAAGAGCCTCTTTCCGTTACCAACGGCAGCGACTATTATACCGTCATCACCCTCATAGACACCGCCAACGGCTCCCGCATTCTTACAAACCCCTCAGTAACGGCAAGCTCCTATGCAAGCACCGACGACGGCTGGCAAGACGTCGGCTACACCTTTTTGGCAAGTCCCCTCTTTGATTCCGACCGTGCTCCCCTCGCCAACCTTGAAGAGGGTCTGGCTGTGGTGCAGGAGATCCCCTGCGACGGGGAGATCATCACCGCCGTACGCCTTCTGCTCTCGGCTGAGCAGGGCTCAACGGGCAGGATCAAAGCCACCCTTTATAAAGGAAGCGGGGAGAATGCCCGGATCATCGACGTAAAAACTGTAGCTGCCTCCGCGCTGTCCACCAAAGCAGAGTGGTTCACCTTCAAGTTTGACCTGCCTCTGTTTCAGATCAGCAAAAAGGGCAATTACTTCATTAAGGTAGAGGCAGAAAGCCTCTCGGGAAAGGTCGCTCTGCACGGCTCCTCTGCCATCGACCGCTACGAAAGCTACACCGAACAAGGCGGCACCAAGACCGCGCTTACCGGCGAAGTAGCCTTTGAAGCCCTCTTTTCCCACGTCCGTCTGATCAGCGATTACACTCAGACAGACGCCACCTATATGCTCATCCATGCATGGGCGATGTATGTGAATAACAATCACGGTACTCCCGAGGACGAGCAGTTCATCAAGGATTCCTATCCCATCATCAAGGGCTTTGCCAACTACTACCTTACCAACCAGCACTATAACAAAAAGCTGGGTCTGATCCTCAACCCCTCTTTGGAGCATTCCAAGCAGGGACGCTATTGGATCGCCTACGATCTGATCACCAACGTTTTTGCTTCGCAGGCATTTTACGAGCTTTCGGACATCGCGGCTTCAATGAACGACGAGACATCCACCCAAAAGTGGGCAGACTATTCGGAAAAGATCAAAAACGGCATCCACAAAAATCTGGTGGCTGAGGTGGACGGTAAAACGATCTACGCCGAATTCTACGCGGTGGAGGAGGACATGAAGTTCTATCCGGGTATTTCTTGGGTAAACTTCGCTCCCGTTGCCGCAGAATGGTACGGTATGGATCTTGAAATTATGAAAAACACCTACGAGGTCTACAAAAAGCACGCCACCATCTCCATGAACGGCTTTAAGGGCCTTGCCACCGACGCAGATCTGCTAAGCGGGCAGGTCAGCTTCCAGATGATCGGCAAGGGCATTTCATGGGAATTGATGTTCTGCAATATGATCGGCGACACCGAGCGGGTAAAGCAGCTTGTGAACTTTGAGCTGGCAACCGCCAAGCGCTACAATCTGTCGGTCTACCCCGAATTCTGGGCATCCGAAAGCTACGTTTCCGACCCCGGAAACCAAGAGCATTGCTCTTGGGCGGTCTACGCCATGAGCCGTGTCTTTCCGGAACTTGTGAAGCAGGCGGGCAAGGGCGACGCTTGATGCGATAAAACACCACCGCGAGGGCTGAAAAAAATGCGACGCATTTTTTCAGCCCTTTCTTTTACCCTTGAAAAGTTCACAATTTTGTGGTACAATAAAGAGGATTTGGCGTTAAAACAACCGAAAACGAGGGCTAAATGCCCATTTGTCAACTTTCGTAAAGGGATAGAAAACAATGCTTCACACTTTCAAAGAAAAATTCAAAAAATGTCTGATATTTTTAAAGTCCTGCCCTGCCGATCGGGTGGCGATCCCCACCCTTGCCTTGGGATTGCTTTTAAAAAATATTCTGCTCCAGATGTTCATTTCGGGCTCCAACAGCTTCAAGCCCCATTTTGGCATCGACCCCGCCCTCTTTTTCAGAGGCACGTTCTTCAGTCTGATCACCATTCTCCTGCTGCTCTGCCCCGTCCTCCTCTTCAAAAAGGCGTCGGGCAAGATCGGCTACGGCTTGACCGTCAGCCTGCTGATGACCACTCTGCTCATCGTTGACGGCTGTTATTTCAGAGGATTTTCGGAGATCCCCTCCATTTCTATCCTGTCTGCGGCAGGCACTGCCACCGACACGGGTAACGCCGACGCCGCAACGGTCTTCAGTCTTCTTTCACCCTACGACCTGCTCTATTTCGTAGACTACGCCCTGCTGCTCCTCTTTGCCCTTCTTCGCCGCTTCTACAAGCCCGAGGGTCTCGGATTAAAGGAAAAGCTTTTGGCGCAAAAAAAGCATCTGCCCGCCTTCTTTGGCGAAAAGAGCCTGCGCTTCAGGGCTCTGCGCTTCGGTGCACTCTGCCTTTGTTGCGGCGTGATTCTCCTCTTCTTACCCGCCTTAAACGCCCTCGGCGCGCTGAGTGACGCCTACTACACCGTCTACCAGCCCTCCCACACCAAAAACACCGTTTTCTACTTCACCCCCATCGGCTACCACATTGCAAACATCGTGGACACGGTGGAAAAGAAGGTGGAGTCCACCCGCACCAAGGACCCCGACGATCCCTCCGAAGAACGGGAGGAAACCCCCGAGGAGCGCCGTCAAAGAGAGCTGATCGAGGCATTTTATAAGTATAACGCCCCCCTTGCCGACAACGAGTACGCGGGCATCTTCAAGGACAAGAACGTCATCCTCATCCAGGTGGAGTCTCTTGAAAACGGCGTGATCGGTCAGTCTGTGGAGGGCGTGGAGATCACCCCCAACTTAAACAAGCTGATCTCCCAAAGCGGCTCCTCCCTCTACTTCCCCCACATCTACGACCAGGTGAAGGCGGGCAACAGCTCGGACTGCGACCTGATGATCAACACCTCCCTCTTACCCACGGGCGAGGTCTTCTTCCGCAACCACAACGAAAAGCTTTTGCCCTCCCTGCCCGTACTTCTGCGCAGAAAGGGCTACGGCACCTACTACTATAACGGCTCCGGTCCCACCAGCGTGTGGCCCTACAACACCGTTTACGGCAACGTTTTCGACTACGTCACCGACCCTGAGGACGAGGACTGCAATTTCCATATGATTGAGGCACTTCTGCCCGAGGAAAAGGTCTACCGCTACTCCTCCGATGAAAACACCTTCAATTTCGTTTTAGAGGATCTTTCAAAGAACAAGGACAAGAACGAAAGCTTCTTCTCCCAGATCATCCTCTGCTCCAGCCATACCCCCTTCCGCTACGACAATCTGGCAAAGGAAGAAAACCGTAACCCCATCCCCGCAGAATACTGCCTGCCCACCCCCTCAGACAGAAAGCTTGCCGCAAGCAAGACCTTCCACTATTTCAACGGTCTGCACTACGTGGACGCACAGATCGGCATCTTCCTTGAAAAGGCGGAGAAGGAAGGACTGCTTGAGGACACCGTGGTGCTCATCTACGGCGACCACCTGGGCATTCACAAGTATTTCCCGCAGGATGCGGAGTCGGTGGCAGAGACCTATCCCGACTATGCCTTCATCAACGAGGGCGAATACTTCTCCGTCCCCCTGATCATCCACGATCCCTCGGGAAAGACCGAAGGAAAGACCTTTGACATCCCCGGCGGACAAAGCGACATTATGCCCACCCTGCTCTACCTTTTGGGGGCAAAGCAGGAGGAATACGCCTTTGCAATGGGCAAGGTGCTGGTGAATACCGACAAAAACTACACCCTGATCGCAAACGGCACCATCATCGGCGATCAGCCCGACGAGGAGGTCAAGGAGATCCTTGAAATGATGTACAAGGTCTCGGACTACATCGTGGAGCGGGATGAATTCGGCGATCTGGTAAAGGACGAGCGGGCGGCGGCAAAGGAGCGCGCCGAGCAGGCGGCAAAGGAAGAAAAGAACACCGATGCAAGCCCCTCCCACCCGGAAGCCCTGCAAAAGGAGAAACGCCTCCTCCCCTCAAAAAACGAGGACGAGATCCGCTGAAAGGCAAAAGGAGTGAACACCATGAACGAACGAGTATATGACGCAACGCTCTGCCGTACCGTCACAACAGAGCAGACCGCAAAGGCAATGGGCAGCGGCTCGCTTGCCGTCCTTGCCACCCCCGCCCTCGTGGCGTTGATGGAGGAATGCGCCTGCAAAGCCCTTGAAGGGTTCTTGGAGGAGGGACAGACCTCGGTGGGCACCGCCCTGACCATGCACCACACCGCCGCAACGCCGGTCGGGATGGAGGTCAGGGTAAAAGCGGAGGTCAGCAAAATCGACGGCAGAAAGATCGTCTTCACGATCACCGCCGAGGACGAAAAGGGCGAGATCGGCAACTGCACCCACGAACGCTTTTTGGTGATGGCGGAACGCTTTACCGAAAAGACCTATCAGAAGCTTGAAAGATAAAACGCAAAGCCTATGGGGCGTTGCCCCATACCCCATTCAGGAGACTTTTTAAAAAAAGTCCCCTGAAAACCCTCAAAAACCTTGACCGGCGAAGGCATATCCTGCCTTTCCCCGCACAAAAGCTTCGTTGACAAACAAGGCAGCTGCAACACGGCAAAGCCGTATTGCAGCTGCCTTATTGTTTTTTAAATGATCTGCATACAAAAAAACGAGAGCGAAACGCTCTCGTTTTTTATGTTCATTTGGTTCAATCAGCCCTCAACAACGGGGGTCACTGCGGTGATGTGGGGGTTTACGCCCTCGTACCAGTAAAGGAAGCCCTCAGCGTCGATCTTGTCGCCAACCTTCAGCTCCTTAACTGCCTTGTATACGTCGGTGTCAGCGCCGCACAGATAGCTTTCAACGGTGAAGGAGTAGGTGTTCTCACCAACGGTGACCTTGAAGTACAGGTCGTCGCCCTCCTGACCGGAGCCGTCCCACTTGTAAAGGAATGCAACGTCCTCGCCGTCAGCGTTTTTGGATGCTGCAACGGTCAGACCCTTGAATGCTACGAACTGGTTCTGGCTCTTGATGAGCTCGTCGGTGCCCAGCAGAGCGGTTACGTCCTTAGCGGTAGCAACGAAGTTGCCCTCAAGGATCTCGAAGGTTGCGTCAACGATCTCAACCTCGCCGGACCACTCAGCCTTGTAGCCGTTTACACGGATCTTGGTGCCTGCGGTCAGCTGATCGTACTCAGCCTTGGTGCAGGGCATCTCGTAAAGGAAGTATGCGCCCTCTTCGTTCTGGGTGTAGAAGGTGCCAACGCCCTGGCCTTCCTTTTCCCACCAGCCCTGCTTAGCCTGAACGTAGGTCTCAACGCAAACCTTGGTATCAATGGCTGCAGCAACGAACTGCTCGTAGGTCATAACGGTTACTTCTTCAGTACCGGAGGTGGAAGGAGCGGTAGACTCCTCGGTGGATCCTTCTACGCTTGCAGAAGGCTTTTCTGCTTCGTCGGTGGTCTGATTGTTGGTGCATGCTACGCAAGAGAACACCATTACCAAAGCAAGCAGCGCGATAACGATTCTTTTCATTTGTTTTTCTCCTTATTCTTTAAAATACTTTTTGACACTTTGAAAAGTTCCCTACCATTATACTGCAAATCTTCAGGAAGTCAAGTCCTTTTTTTTGAATTTTTTGCATTTTTCAAAGATTACGTACCCTCCGATGGCAAGCCAGATCACAATAAGGGTACCGATGAGCCATTTTGAGCCGTCAGGCAGTGCGCCCAGCTCTCTTTTGCCATCGCCTTTCTCGATCTGATCCAGACGGTAAAGGGCGCTCACTTCCTTGAAGATCTCCTCGTAGTCCACCTTTTCGCCCCTGCGCATTCTCTTTGCCACGTCCTCAATAAGCTGACCCGCCGCACTGCGAAGGGATGCCGAGCCGTTAAAGACGGGGGTGACGAAGGTGTTTGCGGTATTGTCAAGAAGGAGCTTTGTGGCGTCCATCTTCACGCTGTAATGCAGGTCGTTGTCGCTTCCCGCGGCGGCAAGATAGCTTTGGTACTCCTCGCTCTGCTGCGCCTTCAAGGTGACGGGCACGTAGCCCTCGGTCTGTGCGTAGGCGATCTGCACCTCGTTTGTCAGCAGATATTGGGTAAAGAGCCAGGAAGCCAGCACCTCGCCGCTATCCTCCTTGTTGAAGACGCAGACCGAGGGGCCTTGAGAGATCATCTTGGGGTTGTCCACGTCAAACTGGGGAATGGTCATCACTTTGGTTTCAAAGTCGTACTTCTCACTTTCGTGAATGTCGCTTAACGGCGCATCCGACCCCATCCAGGTGGCACCCGCCGTAGAGTCGATGGCAAAGATGCACTGTCCCTTGTTCAAGAAGTTGCCCGGGTAGCTGGAGATCTTGAAGGTGGAGAAGGCGCGGGCGCCCGCGGGATTCTTCACCATTTCAAGCAGCTCTTTGGTGGTATCGTTGAAGATTAAGATCTGTCCGTCGGCGGTGGAATAGCCCGCATCCTTTTGCTTCAGCATCTGGATCATCATATTGTCGGTGGACTTGTAGATGAAGGGGATCATCACCTTCTGTCCGTTGACCTTGAAGTTGCCCGCGGCATCCTTTTCCATCGCGGCGGCGGACACCTCGAAAATAAAGTCCCAGGTCAGCTTTTCGGGCAGGGTGTAGCCCAGCTTTTCCACCAGATCCACGTTGATGTAGCACGCCTCGGTGGAGCGCATATAGGGCAGAGCGTAATAGCCGCCCCCGATCTTGCATTCGCCGATGAACTTGGGCACCAGCTCCTCAAAGGTGGGGCCGTCAAAGCGCAGATCGCTTCCTCCAAGACCGTACTTGGGGTCTGCAAAGAGGCTGTCTAAGGGCACCACCGTGTTTTCGCCCGTCATATAGGTGGCGATGTGGTCGGGATAGGTGATGCAAACGTTGGGGGTAGTGGCGGTGGGGATGTTGGTGATCACGTCGTTGTAGATCTTCCCGTAGTCGGTATAGAGCTTCAATTTCACCTTCACGTTGGGGTAAAGCGCCTCAAAATCGGCAATCGCCTTTTCGTAGATGCGCGTCTGGGTCACGTTGGTATCGTTTTTTGCCCAGAAGGTGATCTCATAGCTCTTGCTCTCGTCAAACTGCTCGGGCAGATCGAAATCGTGGCTCTTTTTCGCTCCGTGGCAGGAAGAAAGCAGGGGCAAAAGGGTCAAAACCGAAAGCAAGAGGGCAAAAATACGCAAAGCATTCATTCTTTTCATCCTTTCAGTCCTCCTCTCGCAACGCCCTGCATGATCTTGTTTCGAAACAGCAAAAACAAAACGATCAGCGGCAGAGAAATGACCACCACCGCCGCCATCATGGCAGGGATATTCTCTCTGCCAAAGCCGTTTTCGCGGATGGACTGGATACCGTTGGATACCAGGAAATACGCCTCCTCATCGGTGATCAGACGAGGCCACACGTAGGAGTTCCAGCACTCGATCACCTTCAAGATCACCACCGTGACCACGGTGGGGCGGCAGATGGGCAGGACCACCTTCCACATATACTTGAAGTCGGAGGTGCCGTCCACCTTGGCGGCGTAGTATAGCTCGTCCGGGATCTGTGCGAAGTTTTCCTTTAATAAGTAGATATAGAAGACCGACATCACCGAGGGCAGGATCAATCCCGCAAAGGTGTTGCGTCCGCCAAGCTCGGTGACGGTGACGAAGTTGGTGATGACCGTCAGCTCGGTGGGGATCATCATCAGCGCCAGAAGCAGGGTGAAGACGGCGTCCTTGCCCTTGAAGCGCAGTCTTGCAAAGGCAAAGGCGGCGGGCACGATGACCACCATCATCAGCGCCGTCGTGCCAAGGGTAAAGACGAGGGTGTTGACGAAATACTTTGCCAGAGGAACTGCGGTGAAGGCGGTGACGAAGTTGTCAAAGGTGGGAGACAGGGTATACAGCTTTGGGATATATTCGGAATTGTAGGCGGAGTAGCTTTTAAAGGAGGTGAGGATCATCCAATAAAAGGGGAACAGCACCGCCAGGGCACAAAGGACGAGGAAGGCGTAGACCACCGTCTTGAACGCCGCCTCCTTCACTCTGGCACCTCGGTCAAGAGAGGGGATATTCTTTTGGTTTTTCATAAATACCTCCTTTTAACCGTTGAACACGTGCTTTTTGCGCACCAGCAGGTTGATGACGGTGACGGTCAGCACGATGACGAAGAGGACGATGGCAGCAGCCGCCGCGTAGGAAGGATAGCCGCCGCTGTCGCCGTACAGCATATCGTAGATGTAGCCCACGATGGTGTTCATCTCGGCGGCGTTTAAGTTCACGCCGAAGAGGGCGACGGCATCGCCGTACGCCTTGAACGCTCCGATAAAGCCGGTGATCACCAGATAAAAGAGCATGGGAGAGATCATGGGCAGGGTGATCTTATAAAAGATGCGGAAGCGGGAGGTGCCGTCGATACGGGCGGCGCTGTAGTATTCCTCCTTCACCGAGGCAAGGGCGCTTGTCAGCACCAGGATCTTGAAGGGCATGACCGTCCAGACGGTATAGATGCACAGCACCATCATCTTTGCCCAATAAGGACCCTCGATGAAATCCACGGGAGAAAAACCCACTCCCTCAAGGATCAGATTGACAAGACCGTTTGAATAATCGGTCTGATCAAAAAGGATCATAAAGACCATACCAACCGCCAACGTGTTTGTCACGTAGGGCAGAAAATAGACGGTCTGAAAGAGCTTGCGCAGCTTTTTGATGGAAGAAAGCGCCAGAGAAATGAGCAAAGCAAGCAGAGTGGAGGCGGGCACGGTGAGAAACACCAGGATCAGGGTGTTTTTCAGCGCCTGCAGGAAATAGGGATCGCGCAGGACGTAGGAATAATTATAGCTTCCCCAGCCGAAAAACTCCTGAGACGCCGAATTGTAGCCCTCCTGCGCCGAGTAGATCAGCACGTCGATCAGCGGATAGACTAAAAAGACGGCAACGAAGAGCAGGGCGGGCAGTAGGTAAAGCCATCCCTTTTTTTGATTACGTTCCATAAGTCCCCCTTACTTCACGCGGATGCGCTCTTGGCTCTCGCCGTCAAACAAGAAGACCTTTTCACTCTTTAAGCAGAAGCGCACCGAGGAAGAAGACAGATCCACCGCTCTTCCCTGCTCGGAGGAGACGATGGCACGGATGGCACCGCTTCCGCAAAGAGGATGCTCTGCCACGATGCTCACGTCTCTGCCCATCACCTCTACCCCCTTGAGCGTACAGGTGAAGGCACCCTTTTCATCAGGCACGAAGCCCTCGGGACGGATGCCCACGAAGACCTTGCCGTCCTCTGCACCCGAAACGGACAGCACGTCCTCGTTTCCGATATACAGTCTGCCCTTTTCCACCCGTCCTTCAAAAACGTTGATGGGCGGGGTGCCAAGGAACTTTGCAACGAACAGATTTGCAGGATCGTCGTAGACCTGCTGAGGAGCGCCGATCTGCTGGGCAACGCCCTCCTTCATCACCACGATGCAGTCAGAAATGCTCATTGCCTCCTCCTGGTCGTGGGTCACGAAGACGGTGGTGATGCCCGTTTCCTTCTGAATGCGGCGGATCTCCTCGCGGGTCTGCAGACGCAGACGGGCGTCAAGGTTTGAAAGGGGCTCGTCAAGAAGCAGGACGCCCGGCATCTTTACAAGGGCTCTTGCAATGGCAACTCTCTGCTGCTGACCGCCCGAAAGCTCGGCGGGGCGGCGATCAAGCAGTCCCTCGATCTGCACAAGACGGGCACAGGTCAGCGCCCGCTCCATTTTCTCTTCCTTCTTCATCTTCTCCTTGCCCTTCAGATTTTCAAGGGGGAAAAGGATGTTGTCAAGGACGGTCAGATGGGGATAAAGGGCGTAGTTCTGAAAGACCATACCCACCCCTCTTTTTTCGGGCGGCAGGTCGGTCACGTCTTTTTCTCCAAAGAAGATCTTGCCCGAGGTGGGCTTTTGCAGACCGCAGATCATATTTAAGGTGGTGCTCTTTCCGCATCCCGAGGGCCCCAAAAGCCCGATCAGGCTGCCGTCGGGGATCTCAAAGGAAAAATGATCCACCGCCACCACCTCACCCTTTTTCTTGGGTGCAGGGAAATGCTTGGTCAGCTCGCTTAATACCACTTTCATTCGTTGTTCTTCCTTTCTATTCCGCCTTATACACAAGGCTTCCTTCAATCTTTCCGATCTTTTTCATCACGGCCTTCAAAGAATCATCGTAAACGAAGAGAGAAAAATGCCACTCCTCGGGGCGGGTGTCCAAATGGTTGAAGATCTTATCGTAGACCCGCTCCATCTTCTCATCCTCCGCCCCCTGCTTGAAATGCAGGATGAAGAAGCTGCAGAAATACTCGTCGGTGATCTGCTTTCTTACCAGATACACCCGATCGAGCACCTCTTCGTCTGCCTTTTTAATGAAGGAAAGGATGTCGTCAAGCATTTCCTTCGGCATGGTTTCTGCACTAAGGTGATCCTTCACGGTCAGCTCTCCTGTGTGGCTGACCTCGTCGATCTGCTTCTGACCGTAGGTCATCGCCCTCCTGCGGTATTCTTCAAGCCCCTCTTCGTTGCCGGTCAGACAGCAATACTCGCCGATTGAAAAGAGGCCCTGCTCCACGTAGTTGGGGTTTAACTCCATCGCCTGATAGATCTGCTCAATGCCCTCGTCGTCATAGCGCCCAAGAAGGATGCAGCCCTTGGTGTAACGGGCGTGAGCGGTGGCAAATTTGTTTTCGGTGCTTTCAAGAAGTCGGTCGCACAGCTCCTCCGCCTCCCGGTAATAGCTGAACGCCATCAGGGCGTCAAAGACGGGGCGGGCTTCCTCGGCGGGCAGGGTCTGTCCCGTTTTTCTGTACTCCTCGATCACGGCAAGGGGCTTTAAGTATTGCTCCTTGCGCACCTCCTCGTAGTTTTCCTTGATGGCTTCGGCGATCTCCTTTGAAACAGCCTGTGCCGCCCTCTTACATTCCGCACCGTAAGCATCGGTATGGTCGGGCAGGATCACCGTAAAGTCCTTCACCCCCAGCGCCTCCATACGGTAGCGCAGGATGGGGTGGGAAGCCGAGCGGGGCTGAATCTCCTTTAAAAGCAGGCTTTTGTAAAAGTCTCCTCTTTCGATCACGGCACGGCGAAACGCCTCGTTTACCACCCCGCAGGTGTTTTCTCTGGGCTGCTCTGAGGAATAATAATGGTCTTCGATAAAGCGCTGAAGCTCCCTTTCAAAAAGGTGATGGTAGCCAAGCTTTGCCATACCGTTGATGGCGGTCTGCGGGTCGCCCTTTTCAAAAATGGCGCGGTCGGCACATTGCTCGATGACGACCGAGGCGGTAAGACGGTAAACGTAGTATTCAAAGGTATAAAAGGCGTCGGGCAGGGCAAACAGAATATTGACCAGCCCGTCAAAGCCGGTGCTTTCTCTCTCGGCAAGAGCGGAAAAGAGGGCGTATTCCTTGTCGGTGGGGTTGCCGTCCTTGGTCAGGTGGGCAAATTCGTGCAAAAGCACCTCATAAAGCTCTTCCCTGCTCATCACGTCCAGCAGATTCACGCCCAGCTGCAGAGAATAGGTCTTGCCGATCCTTGCAATGCCGGCGTTGCAGTCGTTTAAGAAGACGATGCGCACGGGACCGTCCTCTCCCACCGCCGTTGCCGCCTTGTGGGCAAGGGCGTGCAGCTCGGGATAGTCCTCGGGATTGCAGTAGCCCTCAAAAGTATACTTTTCTTTGTAGGGAAACAGTCTTGAGAGCGCACCGTAGCAAAGGTACATGGGGAAAACGGCAATTGAGGCGCTCACGTCTCCGCCGCCCCCCAAGCCGAATAAAAAGGAAATACCCAAGGCAAAGACGAGCAGTGCCCAAGCACTTCCCTTCATCAGATACCGAAAGCGCTTGACTCTTTTTACCACCGCCTGCAGATCCCGCTCTGCCTCCTCCTTGCGGGAGAGCAGATATTCCTGCTGCTTTTGCAGGCTAACCTGCTTGCTCTTTTTATAAAAGTAGGCACCCGCCCAGCTAAGGGCAAGAAGCAGGATCAGCGCCGCCGACAAAATCAGAGCGGGAACGCCCAGCGCATCCCTCGTTTTCTGCGGCAGTCCGTCGCCCAAAAGGATGCCTGCCAAGGAAAAGGCGATGACCGCAAGGCAGGAAAGGATCAGCCGCGCCACGATGACAGCGGCTCTTCTTTTTTTGTTTTGTTGCATAGCATTCCTTTCTGTAAGTAGAGTTCACAAAACGTTCAAGGAGGCGCCCTACGGGCACCTCCGTTGATATGCTTATAGATCGATCTTACATCACGTCGACCGTCTCGATGCCCAAAAGGTGGGTCAGGAACTCCATCTTTTCCTTGGTCATACGGCAAAGGGCAAGACGGTTTGCCCGCTTTGCTTCGTCCTCCTCGGAAAGGATGCGGTCGTCGTGGTAGAAGACCGAGAAGGCAGAGGCGATGCGGTACGCCGCCTCGGCAATGTAGTTGGGCGCGCGCTCGGTGACTGCCTGCTCAAAATACTCGCCCACGTCGGCAAGGGTCAAAAGCAGCTCCTTCTCGGCAGGAGAAAGGGCAACGGCGGTGTCAAGGCTCTCGGGAATAACCGCTCCCTCCTTTTGCGCCTTTGCAAGAAGGCTTGTGATACGGGTCACGGTGTAAAGCAGGTACGCACCCGTCTTTCCTTCGCAGGAAAGGAAGCGGTCAAAGTCGAAGACGTAGTCCTTTGAGCGGTTGTTGATCAGATCGCCGAACTTCACCGATGCCACCGAAAGGCGGTCGGCTACCTCTTTTCTATGCTCTTCGTCTCTGAATTTTGCGGGATCAAGGCTGGCAAGTGCCTTTTCATAGGCGGTATCCAGCAAAGCGTTTAACTGCATTACCCCGCCGTCTCTGGTCTTGAAGGGCTTTCCGTCTGCACCGTTCATGGTACCGAAGCCCAGATGCTCGCAGGCGCACTCCTCCTTTAAGATCCCCGCCAGCTTCTCGGCGCGGAAGATCTGGGTGAAGTGAAGGCCCTGGCGCTTATCCACCACGTACCACACGTAGTCGGGATCAAAGAGCCTTCTTCTCTGGATCATGGTGGCAAGGTCGGTGGTAGCGTAGATGTTGGAATTGTCCGACTTCTTGATGATGACGGGAGGCATAGGGGCATTGTCGTCCTCGCGGGAGACTCTTACCACTCTTGCGCCCTCGCTTTCCTCAAGCAGGTTCTTCTCTTCAAGCAGGGCAAGCAGCTCCTCCACGTAGTCCTCGGCATCCGATTCGCCGTACCAATATTCAAAATCCACGTTCAAACGGTCGTAGATGCCCTTCATATCGGCCTTGGATACCTCCATAAAGGACTTCCAAAGGGCGTAGTAGCCGGGATGCTTCTTCTGCAGCTCGGCGGTGACCTCGTGGGCAACGCGGGAGTATTCGGGGTCGGTCTTGCTCTTGCCCGAGGCGCAGGGGTAGACCTCGTTTAATTCCTTCACGTCAATCGGAGGGACGGTGTCCTTTTCGGGATCGAAGTCGGAGGCAAAGCATCGCCAATCGGGGTGGCGCTCCCGAAGCTCGGTGATGACCAGACCCATCTGCAGACCCCAGTCACCCAGGTGCGTGTCGCCAAAGGCATCGCCGCCTGCGGCAAGGGAAATGCGCTTGATGGACTCACCGATGATGGCAGAACGTAAATGTCCGATGTGCAGGGGCTTTGCCACGTTTGGTCCGCCGTAGTCCACCAGCACCTTTTTGCCCGCAAGAAGCTGAGGCATGCCCTTGGCGGGGTCGGCGGCGGTCTTGTTGATATAGTCGGTGAGGTATTCGTTTTTCAAGGTCAGGTTGATGAAGCCGGGCATTGCCATCTCCACCTTTAAGAAGGCGGGATGATCGGCAAGCTTTTCGGTAACTGCGGCGGCGATCTTGAAGGGCGGGAGCTTATAAAGCTTTGCCCCCTTCATGGCACCGTTGCACTGGAACTGGCAGAGCTCGGGGCGGTCGGACTTGGTCACTACGCCAAGGGCGCCGTCGTATCCGCAGGCTTCAAACGCCTCCTTTAAAAGAAGGCTCAGGGTTGTGGTAATGGTATTCATTTCTATATAACGTCCTTTCGTTCTCTCTTGCTTAAAGGTCTTCCCCCTCGGGCAGAATGTTGGAGATGCTCTCCACCTCATCCCCCCGCATATACACTCTGGGCACGCGGCGGTTCACGTTGCATAACAGCTCGTAGGCGATGCCCCCGCAGGATGCCATCACCCTGTCCGCTCCCAGCCTCAGCGTCCCTTCCTTGCCGAAGAGCACAGCCTCGTCTCCCACCTGCAGACCCTCAACGTGGGTGGCGTCGATCATCAGCTGATCCATACACACCCTGCCGATGATGGGGGCGTACTGCCCCTTCACGATCACGTACCCCTTGTTTGAAAGAAGTCTGGGCACGCCGTCACCGTAGCCTGCGGAAATGGTGGCAACCACCGTTTTTGTCTTTGTACGGTAGGTGCTTCCGTAGGAAATGACCGTTTGCGGCGGCACGGTCTTCACCTGGATGACCCTGCTTTTCATGGTCATCACGGGGCGCACTCCGATGGGACAGCCGCTTGTCTCTTCAAGAGGCGAGATGCCGTAAAGAAGGATGCCTTCTCTGACCATATCGTGGGGAGAGCTCATGGTGCAGGTGGCGGCGGAATTGTATAAATGGAGAAGGGGAACGGTATAGCCCCGCTCCTTCAGCCTGCAAGCGGTGCTGTCAAACAGCGCCTGCTGGTCTTCGGAAAAGCCGCCGTCGGGTGAATCGGCGCAGGCAAAATGACTGAAGATCCCCTCGATCTCAAGCTCCGTTCTTTCAAAAAGAGCGCAGATCTCCTCAAAATGCTTTTCGGAGGGTAAAAAGCCGATCCTGCCCATACCGGTATCCAGCGCAATATGCACCCTTGCCCGTCTGCCCGCAGTCCTTGCAGCCTCTGCAATGGCAACGCCGTCCTCAAAGCTGCCCACGGTCAGCGTCACGTTCCTTTTGATCAGCCCTTCAAGCTGGGCGTGGGGAACAAGCCCCAAGACCAGAATGGGCGCGTCGATGCCCGCCCGGCGCAGCTCGTACGCCTCCTCCGCCATTGCCACCGCAAAATAGCGGCATCTGCCCGAAAGGGCTTTTGCAACGCGGATGGCACCGTGTCCGTAGGCGTCTGCCTTCACCACGGCGCAAATGCCCGTATCCTCGGGCAGAGAACGCTTGATGGCTTCAAAATTTTCTTCCAGCGCCCCCAGGTCGATCTCCACCCAGGTGCGGAATTTGCTTAAATCTCGTTTCATGCTTTCTCTTGCTTCTCTCTGCTCTGCCGATGCTCAGCCACCGGTCTTTTCTATAAAATCGGCAGTTACGCCGTCCTGCAATCTCTTCAAAAGTGCCTCGTCTTTGCCGCCGATGCCCTGCCCGTCAAGGAAGAGGGCTCTCTGGGCAAAGGCACCGGAGGAAGAAACGATAACCTCGTCGGCGTTTTTCAGCTCCTCCATGGTGAAGGGGCGCTCCTCCACGGTGATCCCCTCTCTTTCACAGCATTCCATCAGCTTCTTTCTTGCAATGCCCGCAAGAATATAGCGGTCGGCAGGATGGGTGATGAACACGCCGTCCTTCAATATATGAATATTGGAATGAGCGCATTCGGTCACCGTTCTTCCTCTGTGGAAGACGCACTCCTGCACCCCTTGCTCCCTTGCCTTTTCCGATGCCATCACCGAGGGGATCAGATTCAAGGTCTTGATATCGCAATGCAAAAAGCGGGTATCTGCCGTTTCGGTCAGCGAAATGGGCTTAGACAGGTCGGCGGCGTGCATTTCCCAAAGGGCGATCCACAAATTGGAGGAGGACTTTTGGGGGAAGGCGTGATTGCGCATGCCCGTGCCTCTGGTCACCTGAAAATAGACGATCAGCTCGCCGCAGTCCATCTTGCGCACCATAGCGTAAAGCTCCTTTGCCAGCTCGTCCTTGGACATAGGGGGCTCGATCCTCAGCTTTTCCATGCTGGAAAACAGACGGTCGATATGCTCGTCAAGACAATAGATGATATAATTCCTTGCCAGCGTGGCATCGTACACCCCGTCGCCAAAGTAGCAGACACGGTCGTTCATAGGGATCGTCATCTCGTCAAGCTCGCCAAATTTTCCGTTATAATAGCCAAGAGTCTTCATCCGCGCTTCCTTTCACCGCCTTTTTCGGCGCTCCCTGCCCCTTTGGGGCAAAGGGTATATTTTTACTTTTACAGTATAGCACGAAATGAAGCAAATGGCAATAGTTTTTTTAAAAGGAACGGTCAAAGAGGCAAAATGCCTTTTTTCCCATCCCTTCCGCAAAAAAGAAGGAGGGCGGCGTGAACTCAACTGACAATCAACAAAAATTTATCGTTTTTCGATAAATTCCTATTGACAAACGGCAAACGCTGTGCTATACTGCAACCAACGACGGGGGCGCGTCGTCAGAGCGCCCGAAAGGAGAAGTCATGAATCAAAAAAACAAGCTTTCACTTTATATCTCACTGGTCCTATCCATCACCGTTTTCGCGGTGATCCTATCCCTTTGCTTCTTCCTTCCCCGATATATCGAATGGAAATGCACCAACACCCTTTCGATGTTCACGGGCGACCTGCCCACCCTTAGCGAAAAGATCTTTATTTACTGTCTTTCCTATCTGCTCTTAGCCCTTGCGGCACTTGAAGACGGAGCGCTCATCTTCCTGCTCTTGCGCATCAAAGCGGGGCTGACCTTCACCGATAAAACGGTGAAGGCTTTGAAGGGTATCTCCCTTTTGATCATGGTGATCGGCGCCCTGTTCATTCTCCTGACACCCTGGTTCAAAATGGCGTGCGCCGTGGGACTGCTGGTGGTCTTCGTGGGCGTGGTCATCGGCGTGGTCAAAAACGTGCTTGAGGAGGCAACCGCCATCAAGAACGAAAACGACTTCACCATTTAAGGAGGTGCCATCATGATCGTGATCAACTTAGACGTGATGATGGCAAAAAGAAAGATGTCCCTTTCCGATCTTTCGGAAAAGGTGGGCATCACCATTGCCAATCTGTCCATTTTAAAAAACAACAAAGCCAAAGCCATCCGCTTCTCCACCCTTGACGCTATCTGCAAAGCCCTTGACTGCAAGGTGGAGGATATTCTTGAATTCAGACCCGACGAAAAGGAGGAACAAAAATGAACGCCAATCCCACCCTTCCCGGCGCCTTTGCAAACGCCATCCACCCTATGGGGCAAGAGGAAAAACGCCGCCCCGTCTTTGACAAAAAAACGGTAGCAGGCGCCTGGCTCTCCTTCCTCGTGGGCTATCTTTACTGCCGCGCCTTCTTCATCTGGCAAAAGCCCGTTTCGGGACTGATCTTCACCGTCCTGCTTTTTGCCTTTGCCCTGGTTTTCGTAGAAAAGGAGCAAATAAAAAGGGCAAAAACCGCACTCTTTTACCCCGTTTCGGCATTGATCCTCTCCCTTGGCTTCTTCCTTGCCTCCGCCCCCTTTTTAAGACTGCTCATCGTCACCTACGCCCTTTTGGCATTCTTCCTCTTCTGCCACAGAGCGGGGGCAAACGCCCTTGAAAAAAGGGCGGGCGGACTCTTCCTCTTTGATGCAATAAAGGCGGCGTGTTCCCCCTTTCTTGCCCTTGGCGACAGCTTTTTTGCCATCTCCTCGGGCAAAAGAGGAAAAAAGCTGGGTGTATCCATCCTGCTCGTGCTGGCAGGTCTGACGGTCGCCCTCCTCCCTGCGCTGATCGTCTTTCTTCTGCTGTCCTTTGACGAGAATTTCAACAGCACCCTTGAGAGCATCTTCCGCTTTTTGGGTGAGGAATTCTTTGCCAGACTCACCGCCCTGCTCTTCGGCATTCCCGCAGGCGCCCTCTTCTTCGGCGCCATCCGCTCGGCAAAGAAGGGCTCTTTTGAAAAAATGATGACGAAGGAGCAATGCGCAGGCGCGCGAAACGCCATTGCCTTCTGCCCCGCGCTGGTGGGCTTTACCGCCCTTTTGCCCCTGCTCTTCCTTTACGGCGTCTTCATTTTCGCCCAAAAGGACTACTACGCCGCCGTTTTTTCGGGAACGCTTCCCGCAAGCCACACCTTCTCCTCCTTTGCCCGTGACGGCTTCTTCCGTCTTTGCGCCGTGGCGGTGATCAACGCCCTTGCCCTGATGACCCTCAGGCTCTTCACCAAGAAAAACGGCAAGGGGAAGGTCTCTGCCGCCGTAACGGTGGGCACGGTGATCCTCTCGCTGGTCACGCTGATCCTTTGCGCTACCGCCCTTTCCCAGATGATCATGTACGTTTCCGCCTACGGACTGACCCGCTTAAGGCTCTATACCCTGTGGTTTATGGGACTGCTCGCCCTCTTTTTCCTGCTGCTGACCCTCTGCAGACTTATTCCAAAGCTGCCTTTCGCCCCCGTTGCTATCCCCCTCTTCTTCCTCTGCTTTTCGCTGCTTGCTCTGCCCGACACCGACGCCTTTATCGCAAGACACAACTACGACTGCTACAAAAAAGGCACCGTCGAGCGTCTGGACGTAAACTACCTTGCTTCGCTTGGCGACTCCGCCATCCCCACCCTTTGCACCTTCCTTGAAGAGTGCGAGGACGACGCTCAAAGGCAGCTCGCCTTTTCCCACCTTTCCGACTATCTGAAGGAGCGCACCCGCGGGCTTGAAGGACTGACCCTGCCTGCCCTTCTTGCAAACGGGGCGATCGACGATCTGCCGGGCGAGTATCTGCACCGTCTGAAGGTTACGGCAATTTTTGACGATGCCCAAAAGACCCCCGAAACGGCAAGCGGCATTCTTGACGTTCACCACTCCGAAAAAAACGATCCCGCAGGGCTTTACGCCTACTCTTTAAGCATCTACGGATACCTTGAAAGCACTCCCGAGGAGCTTGTGGAAATGGGCTACGAGATGCTCAAAAAGGAGGATCTTGACCGGATTTCACCCCTGCTTTCTTCGGCAGACGCCCATCTTCAGGGCACGGACTACGTGAAGGAAAAGCTCCTCTACCCTCTGAAATACCCCCTGACAACAGATCCCGACACCTGCTTTTACTACCGTCTGACAGCGGTGGAAAACGATCCCGAAAAGGGCTATATGCTTGAGATCTGTGACCGAAGAAACCGCAGCTTCTGCACGATCAGATACTTTGGAAAGGAAAACTGACGATGAAAACGCTTAAATTCAAGTCTTTTTTCGCTTTGATGCTGGCTTTATGCTGTCTTTCCTTCATCGGGTGCGCAAAAAAGACCTACGAGCTTGCCTGGGACGGCTTTTGCTATTCCCTTTCAGAGGCAGGAGAAGTGCGCATCATATTGGACGGCAAGGATAAAGGATATATTATCGGTCTTTTAAACGATGGAGCATGGCAGGATGGACTTGCTGCGTCAGAGGAGGACGGCGACTATCTTTTCATCACTCAACGGCAACGCCTTTCCTATTCCACTCAAAGCGGTACGTTTTTGGATCTGACCGATAACAAGACCTTGATCCTTTCCGAAAAGCAACGAAACACCGTCAACGATCTGTTAAAGAACCACGATCTTGAAGATCATGAAAAAACCGAGCCTACTTCAAAGGAGACTTTACGATGAACATCACCCCCGAAAAGAAAACGAACAAAAAAAGCCCCGCCGCCCTTTTGGAAGGGCTTGCCCACCGCATTTTCGATGAGAAAGCCCCCAAGCAAAAGAAAAGCAAGGAGAAAACGCCCCGCTCGGAGTTTACCTCCTTTCTGCTGTCGTTAGGTATCTTTGCCCCACTTTTTGCCCTTCTTCTGCCCCTTTTCGTTCTGTTTTTCACAGACGACCACGTGGTTGTCACCGACTCTTTTGACCTGATCGCAGGATACGTAAAGGTCTTTACCAAGGGTCTGGGCGGACTTTGCCCCGCTCTCTTCTCCCTTGGCGCATGGGCTCTGCTTTTGGGGCTCATCCGCCTGATCTTCAAAAAGAAGGTAAAGAAGCACTGCATCACCAAAACCACCGTCCTTTCGGTAACGGCAGGACTCTGCGCCTCGGCAGGCGTTTACGGAGCGGTCAGCGCGGTGCTTTCCTTCATCACCCAAAGCTCCCACAACCGCCATCCCCTTGGCATCGGGGTGGGGATCCTGCTGGTGCTTGCCGCCCTTGCAGGACTGATCGTCTGTCTGGCGCTTTATATTTTGACCCGCATCAAAAGGTTCACTTGGGCAGGTCTTGCCTTCGATCTGCTCACCGTCATCCTTAGTGCCTTTTCCCTCTTTTCGCTGGGCGGCGTGGCAGAGCATCTGCTTTCGGTAGCTGTCCACCTGATGGGTTGGTAAGCCCCTCTTCCCTTTAAATACGCACTTTTCCTCCAAAATAGATTACTGCAAACCCCAAACAGTCTTTTCGACAGACAAAAAAACGACTTTGACCTCACGGTCAAAGTCGTTTTTTTAATTGATCAGTTTTTCAGATCCTCGCTTTATGCGTTTCTTCTCTTCTTCGAAATCAGAAGGATCAGCCCGCCCATGCTCATCACTGCAACGAGCAGAAGGAGTGCGGTGCCATCGCCGGTTACGGGAGGCTCAACGGGAGGCTCTACAGGAGGATCTACAGGAGGATCTACAGGAGGATCCACGGGGGGATCCACGGGATCGTCTTCCACCACCTTCACGGTCACGCCCGCTCTCATACCGTTTGCCGTTGCAAATACAAGGTATTCGCCTGCGGTGTTCAGATCAAGACCGTCGGTGATCCACTGTACTGCCACGTCAGAGGTCTTGCCGGTGTTGTAGTAAAGGGGCAGCTTTTCGGGAAGTCCTGCGCTCTCAGCGCCCTTCTTCACCCGGATCACGGCGGGAGCCAGCAGCTGGCAGCCCTCCTCCTCGGGGATGAAGGGGATCAGCTCACCGTTTACGGTGAAGTTCTTGTAGGTCACCTGCTTCTCTGCGCCGTAAGAGCCCGATCTTGCAATCAGGCCGATCTTCAGATCCTTTGCGCCTGCCACCGAGGCAGAGGTGAGCTCGGAGATCTTGGTCCAGCTTTCGCCGTCGTAGCTGTAATAGCCGATGAAGTTGTTTCCTTCCTTCACGAGCTTTAAGAAGGCGTTGGCGTTTGCCTTGCTTTCGGGAGTGTGCTTTTCCACGTAGGTGTTGGTGTAGGTGGAGATGCAGAAGACATTGGTTCCGGTGAAGTAGGAGTGGTGACGTCTTTCAACGGCGATCAGATTTTCGTCGTTGGCATATGCCACCAAGCCCACAGACTGGAAGTCCTTCGTCAGACCGCCCGATACCTCCACGATCACCTCAAAGTCGCCGTCGGGCGCATCGGTCAGCACCAGATTCTTGATCTGGTTGTTGATGTCGCCGGTTAAGATGGTCAGCTTCAGGGTGGTGGGAGCGGAGGGAGAAAGCACGGGAGCCTTGTCCCCGCCCGTGGGATTGATCACTTCCCAAATGCCGCTGTCGGCAGACTGCTCGGTGTATACCGCGATCACGGCGGTCTCGGTCTTGCCTGCCTTGCTCGTCATAGTCAGGGCGGTCACGCCGGGGGCGATACCGGTCACGGTACCGTCTGCCGATACGGTTGCAATATTCTCGTTGCCGATCTTGTAGGAAATGTCGGTCATCTTGCCGCCGCCCAGGATCTTGCCTGCCACTACGGTCACGGTACGGCTGACCTTTACGGGGTAATACGCCATACCGTAGTCCTCATCGCCGTTGTAGACCCGCACCTCTACCGTTGCAGAAACGCCTGCGGCGGGGCTTGCATAGCTGATGGTGGTCACGCCGGGCGCCTTTGCGGTCACGGTGCCGTCATCGGCGATCACCGCCACCGAAGGATCGCTGTAAACGATCTGCAGGTCGGTGAGATCGGCATTGGCAGGAGTCACGGTGAAGTTCACCTTGAAGGTGTCGCCCGTCTTCACGGTGACCACAGACTTGTCTGCCTCAATGGAGGTGGGCAGCTTTGCGCTGTCCTTGGGCAGCAGCATCACGGTCACGCCGCCCTGCTTGCCCATATGAAGGGTGATCTCGTCGTTCTTCTTCACCTTCAGGCTTCTGACGGCGATATCGTTTCTGCCCTCGCCGTCCTCGTAGATCACGGCGATGTATTCCTCTCCCTCGGCAAGGAAGTCAAGGGTCACGGGCACGTCAGCCGCACTCTGGGTCACGCCGCCCATATACCAGTTCTCGCCCTGACGGCGCGCCAAAACGGTGTAGCCCGCCACGCTGCCGTCCACGAATTCCAGCTCATCGAAATGAGTGGGCAGGTTCTTCAAGAAGAACTTCACGTTGCTCTCGTAGTAGGTCTCGGGGTTGCTTGCCATACAAGGCATACCCGATTCAAAGACGATGTTTAACGCCAGCTGCTGTGCGGCGGTGGTGGTGGAGGAGGGAGTGGGATAAAGGTGGGGAGTGATGTCCATCGCACCGGTCACGCCTCTGGTGTAGGGCCAGATGGTGGTATCGGTGGACCATACGCCGCCGTATTCCTGTCCCTTTAAGGACTCTCTGTTGATGATGTTGGGCCAACGGGAAATTTCACCGGTGGGCTTGTTGAAGCCGTGTACGTTGACGATCAGCTTCTCCTCAAGACACTTGTCGTAGATGCGCTCCATGATCTCGATGCGGTCTACGCCCTCGGACTCGATGAAGTCCACCTTGATGCCCTTGATGCCCTTGTCTGCCCACTCTTCAAGGAGTGACAGCTCTTCCACGGTGTCAAGGTCTCTCATCTTGACCCAAGCAACGAAGTAAACGTCCCGCTCTGCGGCGTAGTCTACCAGATCGTCGAAGTAGTCAAAATAGCCCTCGTATACCTTACCGGGGGTGGTGGCGCCGGGCTGCCAGCCCTCGTCAAGGATCAGATAGGTCCAACCCATCTCGTGGGCAAGATCCACGTATTTCTTCAGAGTGGATTCGGTTCTCTGTCCCTGGAAGCCCTCGGACAGCCACATCCAGGCGGTCACGCCGGGTCTGATCCAGGAATAATCGCCCTCTGCTCTTTCGTTTAAGTTTTCGATCAGGTCGTTTTCAACGATGGTCTCCAGATCCCCCACCACGCCGTATCTCCAGGGGGAGGTAAAGGCGGGGTCAAGGGTGACCTTCACGCTGCTTGCCGCCATGGGAGCGGGATGCAGCTCTAAGGCTCTGCCGCCGATGCCCTTTAAGAGCGAGCCGTAATACAGATCCCCAAACAGATCCGCCTCGTTGATCAGGGTGTACAGCCCGTCGTCCACACGGACAAGAGATGCAAAGGCAAGATACTTGCCGTTGGTGGCGTCCACGGTGTATGCGGGGAAGCCCGACTCATAGGAATATCCGTTTTTCAGGCTGTCCTGACCAAGCTCGGATGCCCAGATGGTGGAGCCGGCGGGGAAGGTGAAGTTGGTCACTTCGTCGGTGAAGGTGATGGTGGTCTGATTGCCGCTTTTTGCCTCGATCTCGGTTCTGTAGGCAAAGCCGTCGTCGTAGGCACGCAGGATCACGGTGAAATAGTAGTCGCCGCAGGCGAATTTCACAGACTGCTCCTTGCAGTAATCGTGGCCCTCGCTATAGCTGCCCGAATACTTCTTGTAGCTCTCGTTGACGGTCTTTGCGGTGGACTTGGATACGTAGGTGAAGTCCTTGACGAAGTTCACGTCGCCCTTGAAGCCGATCACGGAGGGCTCAACGACCGTCTTGCCGTCGGTAAATACCGAGTAGCGCAGTCCGTTTGCGGTGTTTTCAAGAAGAATCTGTACCTTGCCCTCGGGAGAAGCCAGAAGGAAGGACTTTTCGGAGTTTTTGCCGATGCAGTTGACCTTTACCTCAGCCGTGGCGGTCTTGCCGTCCTTGACTGCCTTCACGGTCACGGTCGCCGCACCCTCGCCCTTTGCCGTGACCGTACCGTCTGCGGAAACGGTGGCAATGGCGGTGTTGGAGGAGGTGAAGCTCATCTTCAGCTTGCTTGCTGCAATTTCCTCGCCCTTAAAGGACAGGGCAGTAAAGTCGATCTTGGCACTCTCCCCCTCGGCAAGGACCGAAACGGGCAGGCTTGCTTCGACAGAATTCAAGAGATCGCCCACGGAAGGGTCTAAAACCAGCTTGGCATCACACCAAACGGTGTGATCGGCGTAGTTGCTGCCGTCTGCCTGGGTGGTGATCAGAGAAAGCTTTTCCGTGCCCTCGGGAATGGTCACGCGGATGAACTCTGCAGGAGATGCAAATTTCAAAATACCCGATTTGTAGATGGACACGCCGTCTGCCTTCACCTCAAAGTCGGCGGAAGCATAGTCCTCGTATCCCTGATTGCCCTCGTTGATGCCGATGTAGGCAGTCAGCTCGGTGGCGGGGATATCGGTGATATCGTATTCGATCAGCGAATCAACGTGGGCAAACAGACCCTTTTCAAAGGTGATGGGGTCGCCTCCGTTGTTCAGCTTCAGCGTGCCGCCGTTTAAATTCTCGTCGTAATGCACGCTGTTCCAGCCTGCCGTTGCCACGGTGGGAGTCAGGTCGCTGAGGTAAATGGTGGGCTCCTCGGCAGAACCGCCGAAGCAAAGCGCACTCACCGTCAGCACCACTGCCGCCAAAGCAAGGATCGCAGTCAAGATTTTACTCTTTTTCATAGTCGTTCTCCTCTTTGTTATTCTTCCCTGTTTTAAAGAAGGGGAAGTGCTTCTGAAAACGGGATCTCCCGTTAAAGCCCTTTTAATTGCCCGACAGATAGTTCAACAGCGCGGTCACGTCGGAAATGGATTCCTTACCGTCGCCGTCCAGGTCGGCGGTTGCCTCTTTGATCAGTGCGCCCTCAGCGCCCGACAGATGGTTCAAGAGCACGGTCACGTCGGAAATGGACTCCTTGCCGTCGCCGTCCAGGTCCCATCCCACAACGAGAAGCGCCTTCACGGTAAGACCGTCCACGCTGCCCTCGATTTCGTAAACACCGGGACGGGTGAGGTCTGCTCCTTGGGTGTTCCACTCCACTGCCTGCTCTTCAAAGATGCCCGACTCCATATAGCAGAGCAGCGCTTCGGGAAGTGCCGATGCCTCTGCGCCCACGGGAAGTCTGTAGATCTCTTCGCCGTATGCGACACACGCCTTATCCGCCACACAGAAGGGGATCAGGGTGCCGTTGTAGTAAAACTCGCTGTAGGTGCCCCGCTTGTCAGAGCCGTAAGAGCCCGATCTTGCAATGAGTCCCACCTTCAGGCTTTCGCAAGAGCCTACCGTGACGTTTTCCTGAGGATCTGCCACAGCCGTCCAGCTCTCGCCGTCGTAGCTGTAGTAGCCGGTGAACTTGTTGCCCTCCTTCACCAGTCTGACCCACGCCGCGGCATCCTTATCGGTGTCTGCCACGTAGGGCTCGTAGCCGCCGTTTTCATAATCGGTGAGGCAGAAGACGTTGCCGCCGAAATAGGAGTGGCTTCTGCGCTCCATTGCCACGCCGTTTTCGGCGTTGGCATAGGCAACCAGACCGATGGATTCAAAATCTTGTGAAAGACCGCCGCTGACCTTGACGCGGATATCGAAATCCTCGGTGGCGGGGGTCAAAAGAACCATATTGGAAATGGTCCTGCCCGCGCCGAAGTCGCCGGTGGGAATGCCGATGACTGCGGTGGTGCCGTCAAAGGACGGGGTGTCGCCGTTGGGATTGACGATCTGCCAGGTGTCCTCGTCAAAGGCGTTCATCTTGTCGGAGAAGACCTGCAGGATAAAGCGCTGGCTCTCATCACCCTTGGTGGCAGTCACCGAGGTGATACCGGGCTTGATACCGGTCACAAGACCCTTTTCATCCACCGCTGCAAGGGTGGGATCTGCCACTTCATAGCTTAAATCGCCGTATTCGCCGTCACCCAGCAGTGCCGAAACGGTCTGCACCGTCTTGCCTGCCGCAACCTTCATGGTCAGGTCGGAGGATTTCACCGAGAAGGGGATCTCCTCACCGTTCAGGGTGAAATCGGTGAACAGCACGGGCACGTATCCACCGGAGCTGGTCATAGCGGTGATACCGATCTTCAGCTCGTCGCTGCCGCCGATCTCCGAAACGATCGAATTGGACATCTTGATCCATTCCACGCCGTCAAGGCTATAATAGCCGGTGAAGCTGTTGCCGCTCTTGGTCATCTTCAGGTATGCCTCCTGTGCAGGAGCGGGGTCGGGGGTGGATCTGTCGTCGTAGCCGTCCACGTAGGTGGAGGCGCAGAAAACGTTGCCTCCAAAATAGGTGTGGTATCTTCTTGCCACGGTCACCATGGAGGCGTGGCCGGTGTATGCAACCAGACCCACCAGCTGGTAATCGTATGCCAGACCGCCGTCCACCCGCACGGTAATCTCAAAATCGCCCTCGGGTGCGGGCATCAGCAGTGAGGAGCCCACGTCCTGATTGGTGTTGCCGTAGGTGATGGGGAGCGTTGCCATATTGTCGGCGGGATACTCTCTCGTAATGGGATCGTCGCTTCCCTCGCGCACCTCCCAGGTCTGCTCGTCAAGAGTGTAGCTGCCGTCGGCGCAAACGCGCAGGGTCGCGGTAGCGGTCATATCAAGCACGGGGTAGTACGCCTTTACGGTAGTGGCGCCCAAGCCCTTGCCGAACACGTAGCCGTCGGGGGTCACGCTTGCAATACCCTCATCCTCTACAGAATAGATCACGTCGCCCGTCAGACCGTCTGCGGGAGATGCGGTGGTGGTCAGCTTCATTCCGCTGCCTGCAGAAAGGGTATACTGCTCTGATGCAAAGGACACGTCCGTTGCCAGCGTGCCGCCGCTTACCGTGTAAAGCTTGGCATCAAACCAAGCGGTGTGGTCACTGTTATTACCGTCGCCCGCCCCGGTGGTCAGCAGAGTCAGGGTCCGCGCGTCCTGAGGAAGGGCAACGTTTACGAAAACAGCGGAAGAGTTCACGTAAAGGGTGCTCGACTTGTAAAGGGATACGCCGTCCACGATCACCTCAAAATCCACCGAGGAATTGCCGTTTCCTCCGTCGGCGCAAACGCCGATATAGGAGGTGAAGCGCACAGCGCCAAGGGTAGAAAGATCGTATTCCAGAATGGAGTCGGCATGGGCGGCAATGCCCTTTGCAAACGCCATGGCAGAGCCTGCGTTATTCAAGCGCAGACCGCCGTCATTTACAGAACGGTCGATCTTAATCTCACTCCATCCTGCGTGAGAGGTGGAGAGATAGGTCAGATCGCTCAGGCTGATCTCGGTGATCTGCCCCGATGCGCTCAGGGAAAACAGACCGAGAAGGGCGGTAACGCAAAGACTCACCGCCAAAAGGATCGAAAGTGTTTTCTTCATCATAAGACGATCTCCTGTGTGTTTTTCTGTTCGCTGTCCCAAACTGCATTTAAGACACCGAGCTCTGACTTGAGTATACCATACTTTTTTGTCATTGTAAACACCCATTACAAACAAATGTGAATTTTTTCCTAAATAATATAAAAAAAACGGGCATCCCGCCGTCCTTTAAAGAACGGCGGGATGCCGAAAACTTTTTTCCAAAGCGTGGAGGCTCTATCGCGGCTCTTAGCTCTTTTTCTTTTTGGCTTTGCCCTTTAAGCTCTCTCCGTTAAAGTGAGTCACAAAGACCTGCCCGCTCCTTCTTTTGCGGACGGGCGGGGGTGTCTCCTTCTTTTGCCCGTGCAGGACCTCTCCGTAGACCTCCTTGCCGTTTGAAAACAGCTTTTTGAGCATTCCTCTGATGACCTGCCTCTGCTCGGGCTCCAATTTTCTGTAGGAGCGCAGCAGCGTCGCACGATTCTCCACCAGCTCGGTCACCGTGCACGCCTCGGTGGTGAGCATACGGTAGACCGTTTCGATGAACGCCTGCCGCTCCTCCACCGTCATATCGTCCATCCAGGCAAGCACAGCCTTTCTCAAAAGCAGTGCCTCCCCCGAAATGCCCTGCGCCCGCTCAAAACGGTTCCTCTCCACCTGCCAGGTGAAGAAGTCGTGCTGGCGGATGCTCTTTTCACAGCTCTTGACCACCCTGCGGGGAGCGTCGTGATAAAGAAGCAGTCCGACGAAGGACTGGTCGGGAAGGATCAGCAGGACCCGCTTTCTGATCCTTTGGTAGTCGGGATCGGCAAGGAAGGAGCGGGGAAAGCCGGGGGCGTCGTTGGCATAGACGGCAAGGATCCGATCCTGCACGTCCTGCCCGCACTTGGCGGCACTGTAAACGGCAAGATTTCCGCCCTTGCTGTGACCGCCGATGCGCGCCTGATAGTCGGGATAGGCAAGCAAGACCTCCCTGACGTACGCCGCCGCCTCTCTTTGGGAGGGGACGGTGCTGAAGACCGCCATATTGAAGTCCTCCTTCCAGCCGATGAGGCTGTCGTCTGTCCCTCTGAAGGCGATATACATAGTGTGATCCTCAAAAAGATAGGTCATTGCCGACCACTGCACCTGCCCGTCGGGGGCACTCTGATCATCCTTGACCACCTCCCGCACCGCCGTGATGCGGGTCTTTTCAAAGCGGGGAGCAGACGCCATCTGCTCCGCCAAATCAAAGACCACCGGGGGAATGAGCGCGCCCAAATGCTTTTCCCTGCCCAGAAGCCTGTCAAAATACAGCTTGCAGGCAAGAGAAAGGGCAAGCTCGCCGCCCTGCACGGGATCAAAGATCTCCTCTAACTCCAGATAGGCAAAGCAGGAGCAAAGCTGATTGTCCACCTCGTTAAAGGGGTCCTGCCCAAAGGTCAGGTCGCCTCTCCAGCGCAGATAATCCATCATATTTTCCATCCTCGTCCCTCCTTTCCTTCATAAACGGCAGGGGGCACAGCCCCCCGCATCATCCTTCCTCAAAAGCATCCTTCACGCAGGGTGCCACCACCGCAAAATTGCCCGACAGACGCAAAGCGTTGCAGGCAAAGCGTGCCTTCGCCCCGCTTTCAAACAGTCCGAAGACCGCCGCACCGCTTCCGCTCATCATCGTGCCCTTGGCACCGAGCTTGACGAATTTACTCTTCAGCTCCCGCGCCCCGTCGTTTACCGGCAGGATCACCCCTTCAAAGGCGTTATAAAGCGCGCCGACCAGTCCTCTGCCGTCCTGCTTTTCAAGCATCTCCAGCATGGGCTTAGCGGTGGCTGTTCCCTGATAGCCCGCATCATCCAGCGCCCTATAGGCGGCGGGGGTGGAGCTTCCCTGCCTGCCCATGGCGATCACCGGCACGAAGCCGCAAAGGCAGGGGGCATCCTCAAAGATCTCGCCGATGCCCGTGGCTCTGGCACAGCCTCCTCTGATGCAAAAGGGGATGTCCGCGCCGATCCTTTTGCCCAGATCGCACAGCTCCGTTACGGACAGACGGGCATCCGTCAGTCGGTTGAGCGCCTTCAAGACCGCCGCACCGTCGGCAGATCCTCCGCCCAGCCCCGCGGCAACGGGGATCTTCTTTTCGATATGGACGTGCACCCTGCCCTTTTTTCCCGTTTCTCCAAGGAATAGGGCGGCGCATTTGTAAGCGATATTGCTCTCGTCGGTGGGGATGTGCTTTTTGTTGCAGGACAGCGTGATGCCCTCTCCCTGCTCGTCGTAGTCCACCGTGATGCGGTCGTAAAGCCCCACCGTCTGCATCACCGTGTCGATCTCGTGGTAGCCGTTTTCTCTTCTGCCGCAGATCTCCAAAAACAGATTGATCTTGGCGTAGGCTTTGATTCTCAGTTTCTTCATCTTTTCATTCCTTCACTTCGGTTGATTTTTGACCGATTATTTCATTTATATGCGGTTCGCCAGCGCGATAAAAGGATTTTTTACGATCTTCACCTGCTCAAAGGGACAAAGCTCCTGACAGCAGTAGCATTTGATGCACTTTTTCGGATCGATCCTTGCCCTTTTGCGCCCTTTTTTGTCGGTACGCACCAAAATGGTCTTCTGCGGACAGCTCCTGACGCATTCAAGACACCCTCTGCAGTCCTTGGCGATCAAGGGTCTGGGCTCAAAAAAGCGTGCAAGCGCGCCCCCCTTCACCGTCAGCACCTTTTGCAAGGTGCTCTTTTTCTCCGAATCGGGCAAAAGGAAATCCTTTACCGCAAAATCCTCGGGCCGCTTGAAGGGATAGCACAGTTCCCGCCCGTCCTCCGGGCACCAGCCCCGCTCCATTCCCCTCCTGAGCAGCGCGGGCGTGCTCTTTAGCCCCAGCATCCGATGGATGGCGAGATCCAGATTAAAGGTGTTTTCGCTCACCAGCACTACCCCCATCCTCCGCGGGATGCCCCCGGTGGGGCCGTTGCCCTCCATCCCCACGATGCCGTCGCAAATGCAAAGAATGGGCTTTTGACCGTATAACGCCCCGTTTAAGTCGGCAAGCATCTCCGAAAAGTCGGTGCTGTCGGGAAAGCGGGCGTGCATTTCGAATTTCAGCACGCCGGCAACGGTGCCGAACAGGTTTTTTGCCCCCGCGCTCATGGTCAGCATCCCGTGGGATTTGAGCTTGCACAGATCAATGATGGTGTCTGCCTGCAAGATCGGAGTAATGATCGGAAAGGAGCGCACCTTTTTGCCTGCGGGATAAGAAAGGGTATCGTAGGAGCAGTCGTAATTCAGCTCCGCCCCCGCGCTCTTTGCCGCCGCGGCAATGCCGCACCCGCCGTAAACACTGCCAAGGGCGGTGGGATTGTACACCCCCCCGGGGCTCTCGGCGATCAGCACCGAGCACGCTCCTCTTTCAAAAAGCAGTCGGCAAAGTGCCTCCAGCATCACGGGATGGGTGGTCCCTCCCCGCTCGGGATCCATCTTCCGCACCAGGTTGGGCTTGACCACCACCCGCTTGCCGCGAATATGCTCCTCAAAGCCCAGCGCATCGATGGCTCGGGCAAGAAGTGCCTTTATTTCATCCTGACGATACGCCGTGCATCCCTCGATGTATACCGGCTCGTTTTTCAAAAGCATACTCTTTTTGCTCCTTATTTCCACTGCGTTCACAAATACAGTATACCATATTCTCAAATAATTTTCAATACGGTGATTGACGAATTGTCATTTTAAGGGTATAATAATAACAGAAGGCTGAAAGCTTTTCTGTTTTGACCACTCAAAGGAAAGATCCTTTTCAAAGGAGGTGTACCCCTTGACGATTTTAGATCTGTTCGGACGGTTTCTTGACATCATATCGCCCATCCTTTACGGCGTTGCCCTGTCCTACCTGCTCAGCCCCATTCTGAATTTCATCGAAAAAAAGATCCTGCGCTTTCCCGACAAGAGAAGCTGGCTAAAGAGCTTTAAGCGGGTGCTCTCCATCATCCTCACCTTTGCGGTGGTCTTAACGCTGCTTGCCGCCGCAGTGTCCATCTTCATCCCCCAGATCGTGGACAGCTACAACCGCATCGCCTCCCTCTTTACCCAGGGCAACGTGATCGAAAAGCTGGACGAAAACCTGGATCAGTATATTGACAAGATCATTTCGGGCAACCATCTGCTTGAAAAGGGCTACGCCGCCATCAGGCAGGCGTTGGAGTTAGACGAGGAGCAGTCGCTTTTATACAGACTCCTTGAATATCTCAGCGATTATTTAAAGACCTTCTTCTCCAAGGACGCCCTTGAAAACCTGCTCAACAAAGCCTGGGGCGCCGGCTCCGCCGTGGTCTCCTTCGTGGTTGACGCGGTGGTCACCTTCATTCTCTGCATCTATCTGCTCTTCACCAAGGAAAAGCAGCTTGGAAGGATGAGAAAGCTGGTCAGCGCCTTCTTCAAGCAAAAAACGGCGGAAAAGATCAACCACGTGGCATTCCTCACTGACGAGAGAGTGGGGCGCTACCTGAGAGTGCAGGTGCTTGACTCCATTATGGTGGGCATCGTTTCCTACTTCGTCTTTATGATCGCCGACCTGCCCTTCTATCCCGTTTTAGCACTCATCTCGGGCGTGACCAACATCATTCCCTATTTCGGACCCTTTATCGGCGCCATCCCCAACGGCGTCTTCATCCTGCTGTCCGACCCCTCAAAGCTCCTGCCCTTTATCATCATCGTGCTGGTCATCCAGCAGATCGACGGCAACATTCTGGTGCCCTTGATGCAAAGCAGCAATATGAAGATGGACGTCTTCTGGGTACTGGTGGGGATGACCATTATGGGCGGCATCTTCGGACTGCCCGGGATGATCTTGGGCGTGCCCCTCTTCTCGGTGATCTACATCCTCGTCAAGGAGCGGGCTGAGGAAAAGCTGAAGGAAAAGGATCTGCCCACCAACACCGACTACTACGCAGCCATAAAGAGCCCGCCCAAAAAGGGTGAGCTTCCCCCCTTCCTTTCAAAGATCGGCAGCATCTTTTCAAAAAAGGAGCGGAAAGCGAAAAAGGGCAAAAAGCAAGAGCAGTCCGTGGAACAGCCCGACGTAGAGCAGTCCGTGGAGCAGCCCCTTCCCGAAGAGCCCGGCGATCAGTCCTCCCCCGAAAAGGAGCAAGACGCCGCACTCGAAAAGCAAAGCGGTAAGCCCACCCCCGAAAAGCCCTCCAAAGCCCCCAAAAAAGCGGGCAAAAAGAAGAGCAAAAAGGGGAAAAAGTGAATAATCAAACCAAAAACGGAGCCTGACGGCTCCGTTTTTTTGTTTATTTATCTGATCGTTTTTTACGCCTTGGCGGTGTAAGAAAGCACGTCAAGCACCGTTTCGCCGTCGATCTGCAGAGCACGGGGAGAGTCGAACTCCACGGTGATCTCCCTGCCCTTTAAAACGGCAACGTACTTTTCGTTTTTCACGTGCTCACCCTTGAAGATGGAGGGGAAGATCATCAAAGTCTTCAGCCTGCCTGAGGTGTGAAAGAGGGTGAGGGAGAGCATTTTTTCGGGATCGTCTCTCTTCTGCTCGGGTGCGGGGATCATTCCGCCGCCGTAGCACTTGCCCTTCATGGTGGGGGCGATCCACACCTTTTTGTAAAAATACTCCTTGCCGTCCACCGTTACCCTTGCCGAGGTGGGCTTGTAGTCAAGAAGAAGGCCCTTGATGGCAATGGCGGTGTAATTGACGGACTTGTCCGATTTTGCTCTCTTGGCGTCGCCCACCTCACAGCAGTAGCCGTCGATGCCGTAGCCCACGCCGTTTAAGAACAGTCTGTCCTTGCCGTTTACCGTCACGGTGGGCAGATCCTTCAGGTATTCGCTCACAAGGAAGGGGGCGTCCCCTCTCTTTTTGCCCATCTCGGTGGCAAAATCGTTGCCCGTGCCGGTGGGGAAATACCAGATATCGCCTGCAAAGGACAACTCTGCGGTATCGTTGACAAAGCAGTTTAACGTTCCGTCACCGCCGCAAAGCACCAGAAAATCGCCCGCGTTCATCTTGTCGAAAAGACCTTTATAGCCGCCCTCAAGAGCAGTCATATCAAGAAAGGTCAATTCCTCCTTAAAATGCGCCGAGAGCCCTTCGATGCCCTTCTTGCCTCTGCCGTTGCCCGCTTTTTGATTGAATAACACGTAACCCTTTGCCATAATGATAAAACTCCTTCGTAGTCATTTTCCGATACGGCGACCGCCGCCTCTGTGCAAAGCACGTCGTTTTTTGTCAGTATAGCAGACGCTTGTGAACAAATTGTTAATAATTGACCTTTTTCGTTGTTTTTATTTATTTTTTGCGCTTTTGACCTTTGTTTTTCTTGCCAACCGTCAAAGATCGGCAAAAATCCCCGTACACGATCTGCAAAAAAAGCCGACGCAAGTCCGTTTTTCGCCCCCAAAAGTACATTTTTTTACAAATCCCCTTGCGTTTTTTCCCCCCGCCGTGGTATACTGAAGGTGCAAAAACAAACGTCTTGCCCTTTGGGTAAAAGAAAGGAGCGTTCCCCTATGAAAAAAACCTTTTGTCTGATCTTATCCCTTCTCTTCATCCTTACTCTTTTGGCGGGCTGCAACGACGCGGCGTTTGTCACCGACCCCGCGGGCGAGAGTGAAGGCATAGCGGCAGGATCTCCTTCAAAAATCGAAAGCGAAACATCCGCAAGCACCCCTTCCGCCCCCGCGGCAGAACCCACGCCCACACCCGAAAAGAGCCCGGTGACTCCCCCAAAGCCCTCCTATTCCGAGCTGCCCTTCCCCATTGAAGAGGTCTATTTCCCCTTTACGGAATTCTTTCCCGATGCCATCGTCAACTACGACTCCGATTACCGTTTTGCCAATGCGGGCATCCACGTTCCCGAAGAGATGCAGGCATCCGATCAGATCGTCCTCTTTCAGGTCGAGTTATATCATATGTTCGACCGCTTTAAAAGCTTTCGGTCGGACTGTGACAGGGAAGAAGGGTATATTCACGACATCGGCAACGGGACGTTAAAATACGACGACGCACCCCTGTGGATCAAAGAGGTGTACTTTGACGAGCAGGGGCAGCCCGACCCCCAAGCGCTTGAGGACGGACGGGCGCGCGTGCAGTACGCCAAAACCTTTTCCGAGCACGTGCTGGAGATCGGCGGCGAGGCGGCGGCACTGGAAGCCAAAGCCGATTGGATCGACCGCTGTAAGGAAAAGGGCATCACCTACGTTGACACGGGAGATCCCTATCTTTACGTCTTCTGCTCCCACAAGCAGTTGATGTCCCTCATCCGCCCAATAGAAAACCGCCTGCAATTATATCTGCTCAGCCCTCCTGAAAACTATTTAAGGGATCGCAAGCATATTGTAAATTGACCTTAAAAACCCGACCAAACTGCAGATGCAGTTTGGTCGGGTTTTCGTTTCATTTCAGCTTCAGAAGCCCGTAGCCGCCCTCGGCGCAAACCACGGCGATGCCCTCCTTAAAGGAGGACGGGTATTCAAAGCAGGGCGGAAATACCCATTCTCCCGCGCGGTCGATGACCCCCACCTTGTCTCTCGTTTTCACAAAGGCATAGCCCGAAGAAAAGGGTCCTGCTCCGATATAGGCGGGCGGAATGGCGACCTGCCAATCGGTGTCAAAATAGCCGTACAGTCCGTCCTTTTTAAAGGTGCGCAAGCCGTCACCCTCGGCAAATCCGATCCGCTCATACCCTCCCTTGCCTACAAGCTTTCCGCTTTTGTGCAGGATCTTCGTTTCGTTTCGGTACCGCAAAACGAACACCTCTTCATCAAAGAAGAGCATCCGATCCATGGGTAAGGAGCGGTCGTCCATCTTCATATCGGGCGTAAGGAAGCACAGCCGTCTTTTTACCCGATCCTCCACCGCTAAAGCCAGGTAGCCGCCTTCAAAACAGAAGGGATAGGGTTGGCATCCCTTGAGAAAAGAATAAAGAACCGTGCCGGTGCGATCCACCAAAAGCAGTGTCGACTCCTTATTCAAGAAGGTCACCCCGTTGAAAAAGCCGATAAAGCCGTCGGAAGTATGGTCGTATTCAAAGTCAACGACCGTCTGCCCCTTTCGGTCAATGTAGCCGGCTTTGCCGTTTAAAACCGCGTAGATCGGATCGTCAAGCCCTACAGGACCAAAAAGAAAATCATAAAGAAAGGGCACAAGCACGCCGCCTTTCTTGTCAATGATACCGTATTTTCCCGCTTTTCTTACAACGGCGTATCCGTTTAAAAAGGGATATGCCAGATCGTAAATGAAGGGAATGACCGTTTGTCCCCCGGGATTGATATAGCCTATTTTCCCCTCGGCATTCACCACCGCACAAAGCCCTTCCACAAAGCAGGGAGAAAGGGCAAGCGTCCTGTTATCATCGTAAAAGTCGAAGGGAATGGCAGGAACACCCTCTTCATCAAGAAATCCGATGCGCCCGTCCATACGCTTTGCCATGGCAAGACCGTTTGAAAAATCATTGATGATTTGATAATCTTCCTTCAGATAGATGAATTTCATTTATCATCCCCCCAATTCACTGTTTTTATGCTTTCATCTGAATCCATCATACAACAGAAAAATAAATCTTTTCTCCACTTTCCATCTCATAGTAATGAGTATACCAGTAACTCACGCTCGTATTCGTCGTACAGCGATGATATATTGGTTCTTCCAATTCATAAAACGTGTATCCATACCGACCTTCCAAGTATTCTACAGACGGATAGGTTCCGTATGCATAGGTATCAGCCGGTTTGGTCTGTTCCGGTGCAGTATATGCTTCTGCTTGCCCGCCCATTGAGGCGCGAGTGTTTTCAATAAGTGCAGAACAAGGAAAGTATATTGCCGTACAGATAGAAATTATGGCACAGAAAAGAGCGATTGCTTTTAAAATCTTATTTGCGTTTTTCATATGAAATCCCTTTCTTAAAAAATCCTCAAATCATTGAGTTAAAGTTACATTATAAATCCGAAAGCCGCCACATTTTCAAAGACACGCTGCATTTTCGCAGAATGTCTGAGGTATAGGAAATTTAAATCCCCTCCAACAACGGCGCACACGCCTTCCTGCGGTGGAAGACGCAGACCTCGGAGCACAAACACTGCAAATAATCATGCTCCCGCCTCCTTTCAATTACAGTATACACCTTTTCCTTTTACTGTCAATGTTGATTTACAATAAAAATAGCATTTTTTGCATTTTATTTTTGGAAGTCAAAATCCCTTTTTATGGAAAACACCGCACAACCAAAGCACCCGCTCGCCGAGGCGAAGCGGGTGCAAGCTGCAAACAGCCGTATAACAGGTGTAAAACAGACAAACGGTATTAACCCGTCAAAGCCAAGGCAGCTGCGCCCTTAAAAGGGCAAAGACGCCTCACCAAAGGGTCTCCTCGTTCATTAGCACCAGCACCCCGTCGATCTCCCCCTTTTCAAGCAGGGTGGGCAGGGTGAAGTTTTTGTGGCGGACGTCCACGGTGATCAGGTCAAATTCTCTTGCCAAAAAGGGGAGCGCGCTGTGAGCAAAGCTGTCTTTGATGACCAGCAGGGTGGGACGCTCCTCCCCCTCCTTCGTGATGCGCACCACGGGCGTGTCCACACCCGCCACGAAGGAATCGTAGGCGGTGCCCGGATGCTCCTCCTTCAACGCCTCAAGATCATAAAAGCCCGTTCTTCTTGAAAGCTCCTTGCCAAGGGCGTTACAAAGGGTGACGGTAAATTCCTCATCCCCCTCGTAGCGAAAGTATTCAAGCTCCTCACCCTCAAGGAAGTAAAGACCCGCGGAATTATACGCCGTGCCTCTGAAATCGTCGGTGGCGGTTTGCACCGTGTAGTCCGAAAGGGGGGCGGGGGTCTTGCCGTATTCCTTTAAGATGGCGGCGGTGGCGTAGTATGCCCCAAGGCTTGTCCAGTGGTGGTCGGTCTTGTAGTAAAGCGCCTGCTCCCCGTGGGGCATCATCGCTTCCTTCAGGCTTAAAAAGGTCTTGCCGCTTGCCTTCAAAATGCTTTCGGTGCGGGAAGCATTGTCCTTCATCAGGCTGACGGGATAGTCAAAGGGCAGTTTTCCTTCAAGAAAGGCGCTCTTCTTGCCTGCCAGCGCGATGACCGTTTCATATTTCCCGCTGTGCGCTCCGCTTTGCTCGTACGCCTTAACGGTGTTCATCAGAAGGGTGTAATTTAAGGGCTCGCCCTCCTTTAAGATCGGCTCTTCGGGCAGCAGTGTGCCGTCCGAAAGAAGGAACACCCCGTTGCTCTTTCCCAAAAACAGGAGCGACTGACGCAGGGCGTCAACCGTCATAAACTGATCTCTAAAGGGAAACTGATCCTCAAGGTAGCCGCCGATAAACGACTCCTCTGCGCCCTTGTCGTCCTCCCTATTCAAAAGGGCGGACAGCGAAAAGGAAGGAAAGGAGGCAAGGGTCTTGTTTTCCCTTTTGGAGTAGTCCTTGTCGGGCAATGCCAAGTGAAGTATCAGCATTCCGAAAACAAAGACGAGAAAAAGGGCAACGAAGACCGCCTCAAGGGGCTTGCTCTTGTGGTAATGCCGCCGTTGCAGCTCTATATACTCATTTGCCGCTTGATCGGCAGGATGCATTTTTTCCATGTTATTTTTCCTTATTTTTTGATTATAATCGGGACTCCGTCCCGATACCCTGCCAATCCCTTTTTGTAAAAAGGGATTGGAGCCCCAAAAACTTTTTGAGGCTTTGGTTTGGCTTGCTCCCGCTTCGCTTAGGGCGTTTCAAATCTTCATTATTTGACCATTTAAGGTCAAAAAACCACCTAAACTCCGCATTCTGCACTCTATATTCGGTTTTCACTCAAAACGTGGAGTAAATAAAGGGATTAAAGCCCGAGCTAACCAGCGCCGCCACCGAAAGGACGAGCAGAAGCAGTCCGCCCGCCGCCAAAAGGGCGCGCCAGCCCCTTCCCTTTTCATAAAGGCGGTAGTAGAGCTTCTTTGGCAGGGGGGTGCAGGCAACGGCAAGGATGAGCAGGGTGGGCAGAGAACGAAGCAGCAGAGAAAGCACCGTTTCGTTGATGAAGCCGGTGCCCGCGCCAAACATACGGGAAAGCCAGGTCATCCCCGCCGACAGATCCTCGAAGCAGAATAAAAGCCAAGAGAACATCACGGCAAGCAAGGTGTAGATATGCCCGAAAAAGGCAGGAATACGGTCAAGAACCTTTAAAAGGAAGGTCTTTTCCATCACCAGCATCACGAAGAAAAAAAGTCCCCAAAGGATATAGTTCCAGTTTGCCCCGTGCCAGAAGCCGGTGAGGAACCACACCACCAAAAGATTGCGGAAGACCTTCCACTTCTTGTCGGTGCGGCTTCCTCCCAAGGGGAAGTAGACGTATTCTCTAAACCAGGTGGACAGCGAAATGTGCCATCTGCGCCAGAATTCGGTCACGCTCTTTGCAATATAGGGATAGTTGAAATTTTCAAGGAAGCGGAAGCCGAACATCTTGCCAAGACCGATCGCCATATCCGAATAGCCCGAAAAGTCGAAATAGATCTGGAAGGTGTAGAAAATGATGCCCAGCCACGCCCCCGCCGCCGTCAGCTCCGCGGAGGGCAGAGCCTTCAGATCGGCAAAAAGGGCTGCCGCGGTGTTGGCAAGGAGCACCTTTTTGGCAAGTCCCGCCAAAAAGGTCTTCAAGCCCGAGGAAAAGAGGAAAAGGCTGTGCTCTCTCTCCTTTAGCTGGTCGTCCACATCCTTGTAGCGCACGATGGGTCCTGCGATCAGCTGAGGGAAGAGGGTCACGTAGGTTCCCACCGTCAGGGGATTCTTTTCCGCCGCCGTGTCGCCTCTGTAGACGTCGATGACGTAAGAAAGGATCTGGAAGGTATAAAAGGAGATGCCGATGGGCAGAGCGATACCCGTTTTTTCAAGGTCGGGCAAAGGCAGGGCGTTGTAGATGCCGATGAAGAAATCGGTATACTTGAAAAAGCCCAGCAGTCCCAGATTGGTCACCACCGCGGCAACGAGCCACCCTCTTGCCTTTTTGGGGGCACCTTCCCGATGCTTGCCCACCATAAAGCCGTAAAAATAGGACAGCAGGATGGATGCCACCATCAAAAAGACGTATAAGGGCTCTCCCCAGCCGTAAAAGAGCAGGCTGACGAGAAGCAGCGCCAGGTTGCGAAATGCAATATATTTTCTCGGGATGATAAAATAGACGGTCAGCGTTAAGGGCAAAAACAAAAACAAAAACTCAAGACTTGAAAAAACCATACGCCCTTCCTTTCCTGCTTTTCTGCGGGCACGCCGAGCGCCCGCCGTATTCCCGCCTATTTTATCACAGGTTGAAAAATAATGCAACATTTCTATATTATTTTTTATTATTTTTTCAGATTTATCACATTTGCCCCTTTAAAAATTCAAAAAAGTGTGCTATAATAAGCCGTTTTGAAATGAAGTCCCACATTATCGGAAAACAAAGGAGAAACCGAACCGTGAAAAGAGAAGATTTGAGAAATATAGCCATCATCGCCCACGTTGACCACGGCAAGACCACGCTGGTGGACCAGATGTTAAAGCAGGGCGGTGTGTACAGAGAAAACCAGGCAACCGAAGAGCGGGTAATGGACAGCAACGACCTTGAGAAGGAAAGAGGCATTACCATCCTTGCCAAAAACACCGCCGTCCACTATAAGGACGTGAAGATCAACATCATCGACACCCCCGGCCACGCCGACTTTGGCGGCGAGGTGGAGCGTATTCTGAAGATGGTCAACGGCGTTTTACTCCTCGTTGACGCGGCAGAGGGTCCTATGCCCCAGACCCGCTTCGTTTTGCAAAAGGCGCTGGAGATGAACCACCGTGTCATCGTGGTAGTCAACAAGATCGACAAGCCCGACGCCCGCATCTTAGAGGTGGAGGAGGAGGTCCTGGAGCTTTTAATGGACTTAAACGCCACCGACGAGCAGCTCGACTCCCCCATGATCTTCTGCTCGGGCAGAGCGGGCACCGCCTCCTACTCGGATATGGAGCAGGGCACCGACCTGACCCCCCTCTTTGAGACCATCCTTGAATATATGCCCGCCCCCGAGGGCGATGCGGAAAAGCCCCTGCAGATGCTGGTTTCCTCCATCGACTACAACGAATACGTGGGACGCATCGGCATCGGCAGAGTGGAAAACGGCAGCATTGCCGTGGGCGACTCGGTGGCTCTGTGCAACTACCACACCCCCGACGCTCCCGCAAAGCGCACCAAGGTGGTTTCCCTTTACCAGTTTGACGGTCTTGGACGTACCGCCGCAGAAAGAGCATTCCCCGGCGACATCGTCTGCTTCTCGGGCGCGGAGGATATCTCCATCGGCGACACCCTCACCTCCCCCGACTGCCCCGAGCCCCTGCCCTTCGTAAAGATCAGCGAGCCCACCCTTGAAATGACCTTCCAGGTCAACGACTCGCCCTTTGCAGGCAAGGAGGGCAAATTCGTCACCTCAAGACACCTCCGCAAGCGCCTTTACGACGAGCTGATGAAGGATGTTTCTCTGCGCGTAAGAGACGGCGACACCACCGACAGCTTCATCGTTTCGGGCAGAGGCGAAATGCACCTGTCCATCCTGATCGAGAATATGAGAAGAGAGGGCTACGAGCTTGCCGTTTCCACCCCCAAGGTCATCACCAAGAAGATCGACGGGGTGCTGTGCGAGCCGATGGAACGCCTCTTTATCGACGTGACAAACGAGTACGTGGGCGCGGTGATGGAAAAGTTAGGTGCCAGAAAGGGCGATCTGCTGTCTATGGATCCCCACGGCAACCGTACCAAGCTTGAATACGTCATCCCCTCCCGCTGCCTCTTCGGTTACCGCTCTCACTTCCCCACCGACACCCACGGCGAGGGCGTGATGAACTCCCTCTTTGAAGGCTATCAGCCCTACAAGGGTGAGATCCCCACCAGATTTACCGGATCCCTCATCGCCTCCGAATCGGGCGTCACCACCTCCTACGGTCTGTATAACTCCCAGGACCGCGGTGCCCTCTTCATCGGTCAGGGCATCCCCGTATACGAGGGTATGATCGTGGGCGAAAACCCCAAGATGGGCGACATCGCCGTCAACGTCTGCCGCAAGAAGCATCTGACCGCCATCCGCTCTGCAGGTGCCGACGAGGCGCTTCGTCTGGTCACTCCCGTAAAGATGTCCCTTGAGGAAGCCATCGAATTCATTGCCGACGACGAGCTCATCGAAGTCACCCCCAAGAACATTCGTTTAAGAAAGAAGATCCTTGACAACTCCTTAAGACTCAAGGAGCAGTTCAGAAAGAAATAAAACAAAAATGCTGTCCCGAGCTCCGCTCAAGACAGCATTTTTTATTGTTTTCATTCTCAGAAGCAGAAGGAAAGACCGAATGTGAACATCGAAAGAATGGTATCCAGCACAAGCTGAACGGGCAAAACCACGCATCCGATGATCAGTCCCGCGATCGCCATCCCCTTGGGGCGGTCCTTTGCGGTGGCAATACCCACGATGCCCAAAATGATGGCGGCAAGGCTCACACCGTAAAAGGGATTGAACAACACGCCCACCACGCCGCAAATAAAGGATGCCAGCGCCACGCCGCTTGCCTTTTTCTTTTCGGGCTTCGTGGGTGCGGGAGCAGAAGCCTTTTCGGGTGCCGCGCTCTCCCTGCTTTCGGGTACGGCTTCGGCTTCTTTTTCGGGAGTCTCGGGAGTCACTTCCTCGGATTGCTTTTCATATTGATTCTGATCCATAGGTATACGTCCTTTCTCTTTGGTCAAGCACTCGGGTTCGGGTGCTTTTCTTCTTTTATACTAACACATCCCGCCCGCTTTGTCAACGGGCGGCGCCTTCTTTTTTCAGATCTTCATCGCCCGCATGGCGTTGAGGATGGCGATCACCGAAACGCCCACGTCTGCAAAGACGGCAAAGGTACCCGCAAAGCCCGCAAGGGGAGCAAGGGGCGGCAAAACCGACATCAGCGCCAGCAGGATCATCACCCCCACCTTTACGCCGATGGCAAGGACGATGTTTTGCTTGACGATGCCCACCGTCTTTTTGGCGATGCGCAAGGCGGTGACGAAATCGGAAAGACGGTCGTTCATCAGCACCAGGTCGGCGGCTTCGATCGCCGCGTCAGACCCCAGCGCCCCCATGGCAACGCCCACGTCGGCAAGAGCCAGAACGGGAGCGTCGTTGATGCCGTCGCCCACGTAGCAAAGGCTTCCCTTCCCATCCTCCTTCAAAAGCTCACGGGTAAGGCTCACCTTGTCTGCGGGAAGAAGCTCTGCCTCATAGCGGGCAAGACCCAGCCTTTCTGCAACCGCCTCAGCGTTTTCCCGTCTGTCACCCGTAAGCATCACCGTCTTGATGCCCATTTCCGAAAGGGCGGCAAGGCTTGCTTGTGCATCGTCCTTCACCGAATCGGCGGCAAGGACGGCGCCCATATATCTTTGGTTCTTGCAGATATACAGCGCACTGCCCTCTCCCAAAAAGGCAGGCACGTCAAGGGACAGCTCGCCCATCAGCAGACGGTTGCCCACGTAAACGGTGTCATTTTCGGTATGCGCCTCAATGCCCTTTCCCGCAAGATTGCGGTGCTCCTTTATAAGATAAAGGCTCTTTCCCGCCGCGGCTTTTTTCACCGCCTGCGCCAGGGGATGGGTGCTGTACTGCTCGGCAGATGCCGCAAGAAGGATCAGCTCCTCCGGGTCTACCCCCTTCGCGGGATAGATTCCCGTCACGGTGAAATGCCCCTCGGTCAGGGTACCCGTTTTGTCAAAAACAGCGGTCTTGCATTTTGCCAGCGTCTCAAGGTAGCCCGAGCCCTTCACGAGGATCCCCTTTTTGGAAGCGCCGCCGATGCCCCCGAAAAAGGACAGAGGCACCGAAATGACCAGCGCGCAGGGGCAGGACACGATGAGGAACATCAGCGCCGCGTGCACGAAGGGATAAAAGGTATGCTCAAAGCTCCAATCTCCGCTGAAAAGTCCCACTAAAAGGGGCGGGATCAGGGCAAGGAAGAGGGCAAGACCCGTGACGATGGGGGTATACCGTCTTGCAAAGACCGAAATGAAGCTTTCGCTCTTTGATTTGTGCAGGCCTGCGTTTTCCACCAGCTCCATGATCTTTGATACGGTGCTCTCGCCCGCGGGCTTGGTGACCTTCACACGCAAAGTCCCCTCGCCGTTGATACAGCCCGAAAGGATGAGGTCGCCCTCCTTCACTTCCTTGGGCAGGCTCTCTCCCGTGAGAGAGGCGGTGTCAAGAGCCGAGCAGCCCGAAAGGATCACTCCGTCAAGGGGCACCTTTTCTCCGGGCAGAATGACGATCTCCTGCCCCACCTCGATCTCCTCCGGGTCCACCTGCAGGATCTGACCGTCCTTTTCAATGCTTGCATAGTCGGGCATCATGGAAAGCAGGTCCTTTAGCGACCTTCTGGATCTGCCCACCGCCACCGACTGGAAAAGCTCTCCCACCTGATAAAAGAGGAGGATGACCACCGCCTCGTGGGCGTTGTGGGCGTCCTTTTCCACAAGGCAGAGCAGGATGGCACCAAGGGAGGCTACGGTCATTAAAAAATGCTCGTCAAAGACCTTGCCCCGCATAATCTTCCGTACCGCCGAAAAAAGGACGTCATAGCCCACCGTCAGGTAGGGCACAAGCATCAAAAGCACGCCCACCCACCAAGCGGGATGAAGGGTCAGATTGAGGGCAAGGGCTGCGGCAAACAGTCCGCCCGCTATAAGGATGCGCCAAAGCAGTCTTTTTTGTTTTCTACTCACGGCTTTCACCGCCTTTCGCAAAAATGCAAATTATAAAACCAGATTGCAGTGCTTATCCACCGAGTGGATCGCCTTTTCGATCTCCTTTATAAGGGCGTCCTTGTCGGTGCCCTCCGCGATCTGAAGGATCATCTTCTGCGCCATAAAGCTGATGGAAACGCTTTCCACCCCCGCAAGCTTCCCGATCTTATCCTCCATCTTCTGTGCGCAATGGGCGCAGTCCAGCTCTTCCATTTTTAATACAAGTCTCATGATACGTTCTCCTTTTTTGTTTTTTTAATTGGATGAAATTGATTATCTTCTTGAGTGCGGTTGAGTTCAAACCCGACACGGGTTTGAACTCTGAGAGTTTCGCTAAAGCGAAACTCCTCGGGGTGCTTGAGTTCAAAATCGCAGATTTTGAACTCACTCATTCCGCCACATGGTCAAGTCCCATTTCAAGGATCTTCTTCACGTGCTCGTCGCAAAGAGCATAGTAAACGCTCTTCCCTTCTCTGCGGCACTTCACAAGGCGTGCGCTCTTTAGCACCCTTAACGAATGGGAAACGGCAGACAGCGTCATTTCCAGCCGTCCCGCCAGCGCCCCCACCCCCTGCTCGCCGTTCATCAGAGCGGAAAGGATCCTTAGTCTTGTTTCATCGCCGAAGACCTTGTAAAGCTGTGCAAGCTCGAAAAGCAGCTCCTCTCTTAGCACCTGCTCCTCTTCACTTCCCCCCTGCTCCACAAGCGCCCCCGCGCCGTGGTCGTGCGCCGCGCCTTCCCTTCCGCCGTGACAGCAGCAAAGGGGCGAGGAGCACTCCGATGGCTGTTTTCCCATCTGTTCCTGTTCCTTATACATCCGACCGCCTCCCTTCTTGATAGTTGAACGGTTGTTCAATTGTTTACATTTGCAGTATACTCCCTTTTGCCCCTTTTGTCAAGTGCCTTTCCCCTCTTTTTTTCAAAAAAAGCCGTTTTTTTTGAAAGAACACCCTCAAATTTACAAGATGTTTAAAAATAATTCGGATCTGTGACTTGTCTTTTGTCTCTTTTGAAGGTATAATGTAAGATGATCGGCAAAGGGCGCCCCCTCTGCCCTCCAAATCGTACTGTTACCGAAAGGACCGTCCCAATGATCAAAAAAGGACTCTCTCTTCTTCTTGCCATACTGTTCATCCTCCCCCTTCTTGCCTCCTGTCAGAAGACCCCTGCGGGCAGTGACAGCGGAAAGGACCCCTATTCTCCCTTTGACCCCTCCATTGAGCAGGGCGACTGGGAGCTGCCCGATGACAGCAGTATGCCCGATCCCACCCCTGCCAAGGACCCCGCAAACGGGGTAAAGGTCAGCTATCGGTGCGAGCCCTCCTATGCGGGCACTATCGACGGCAAGGGCACCCAATACATCGTCCCCGGCGGCTACACCGAAACGGTGGTGGCTATGCCCCTTTACGGCTACCGCTTCGTTTGCTGGAGCGACGGCAGTACCTCCCGCGCCCGCCCCACCGACAAGGTGGAGGAGGACACCGTGCTGACTGCCACCTTTGAGCCGGTGGAGGTCCCCTACAGGGTCACGGTGGCGCAGGTGCATTTAAACACCGCAAACGGCGACGACATCAAGAGCAAAAACTACGTGGACGCCACCATCTCCATCTCGGGCGCGGACAAGGACAAGCACAACGTTGAAGCCCTTGCCACCCGCGTCAAGGGCAGAGGCAACTCCACCTGGAGCACCTCCTATATCGGCAAGGAGATCGGCGACGTGCGCTGGTCGTCCACCAAAAAGGAATTTCACACCGTTTCGTCAACCGACGCCTACGCCTCCAAAAACTCCTACACCTTAAAGCTCTCCGAGGGGCTGAATGTCTTAGGCATCGGCGATGGCAAAAACAAGGACTGGGTCCTGCAGTCCAACAAATACGACCTGACGATGCTGCGGAACTGGTTTATGTGGTCGCTGGCAAACAGAATGGGCACCTTTAATTTCGTGCCCTCCTGCGCCTTCGTGGATCTCTACGTCAACGGCGAATACAGAGGCGTCTATATGATCGTTGAAAAGGTGGAGGCGGCAAGCGAAAGAGTCAACATCGACGACAGCGGCACCGACCCCGACAAGGGCTACCTTTTGGAGCTTGACTTCCGCGTGAACAAGGACTCCTCCAAAAAGGAAGGGCTTGACTATTTCCTCATCCCCGGCTTTCACGAGGACGACGCCAACAAGAGAGAATTTGACATTTTAAGCGACCATTCCACCGAAGAGGAATGCGCCTTCATCAAGGATTATATGACCAAGGTCCACAACGCCATTATATCGGGCGACCGCGGGGAGATCGAAAAGCTGGTGGATCTTTATTCGATGGTGGATATCTTCATCATCGAGGAGCTTGGCAAGGACTGCGACTGGGGCGCAACCTCCTTTTATATGTGCAAGGAAAAGGGGGGCAAGCTTTATTTCACCGCTCCCTGGGACTTCGACTTCTGCATGGGCAGCTATTCCTCGGGTATCCACGAGGAGGGGCTGATCTCGGCGGGAAGCTACGGCAACGAGTGGTTTGAGGCGGTGCACGACCTGCCTTGGTTTGTGGAGCTGGTGAGAGCCAGAATGAACTCGCTGGAGGACGACATCACCGAGCTGACGGCAGACCTGCAGAAGATGGCGCTTGCCTTAAAGCCCCACGCCGAGAGAAACAACGAGAAATGGGACGTGTTCGGGGTAGGCTACCACGAATTCGTTTCGCCTCAGGTGTCCTCTCTGCTGGCAACCTACGACGAGCACGTTGCCTTCATCTACGACTGGATCCTTTACCGCTGGAACATCATTCGAGAGTGGTATCCTATTTTGGAAACGTCCTCCTCTCCCTTCTACAGCGGATAACCAAAAACTCCCTTTTGCGCATCCTTTCGATGCGCAAAAGGGAGTTTTATGCTTAGCAATATTCCTCAGACTCAAGGAAGCGGGCAAGAACTCTTGTGGAGTGCTCTGCCGCCAGCTCCTTGAAGCGCTCATAGTCAAGGGCGGTGCCGTCGGCACTGTCCGAAATGGAGCGCAGGATCGCGCAGGGCTTGCGATTGACGTAGCAGACCTGTGCGATGGCTTGTCCCTCCATCTCGCAGGCGATGGCAGAAAAGGTCTGCTTGATCCATCTTTTCTTGTCGCCGCTGTCCACGAACTGATCGCCCGATGCGATCACGCCCGAAAGATGGCGGATGCCCTCCTTCTCACAGCAGTCCTCAAACGCCTCTCTCATCTGCCCGTCAAGGGGGATTTCCACCATATTGATGCCCGAAATGAGCCCCACGGGGTCGCCGAGAGGCGAGGTGTCCATATCGTGGCAGACGGCAAAGGAGCCGATTGCCATATCACCGATAGACAGACCGTCGGTCAGCGTGCCTGCCACCCCCACGTTGACGATCATTTCGGGGTTATATCTTAAGATCATGGTCTGGGCGCACAGGGCGGCAAAGGTCTTGCCGATACCGCAGACGGCAAGCACCGCAGGTCTGCCAAAAAGCCTGCCCACCGTGAAGCGCACGCCCGAGATCTGCTCCTCCTTTTTTTCGTCCATCATTTCCCGCAGTCTTGCGATCTCCAATTCCATTGCTCCGATAATTCCGATCATTCTTCGCTCTCTCCCTTCGGATATTCAAAATTCATACGTTCAAAGTCCAACACCCTCAAATAGCCCTCACAGCATTTTTTGCCCGCCTCAAGGGACAGCTCCTTATAGTTGCCGCACTGGATTTCGTCCTGTCCGAACATCTCGTCCGCCTCGTTGACGATGGCTTCAAGAGTCCTCTTGATCAGCGCCCGCGCCTGCCCGTCGTCACAGCCGCATAGCAGCAGATAAAAGCCGGTCCTGCAGCCCATCGGTCCGAAATAAAGCACCTTGTCCCCACCGAAGGAGCGGACGTAGGTGGCAAAAAGATGCTCCACCGAGTGCATTTCCAGATTGCTCAAATAGTCGCCGCAGTTGGGCTTTTTGAAGCGCAGGTCGAAGGTGCGCACCTCACCGTCTGTTCTTGACAGGTACACCCCGGGCACGATATAGCGGTGATCCACCTTAAAGCTTTCGATCTTTTCGATATTTCCCATTTTATTTCCCTTCCTTCAGGTATACTCCCTTGACAATTCCTTCTTTTTGTCGTATAATGAATGAGAGTATGGCTCAGTATATCACAAAAACGCGCACTTGTCAAACCAAAAGATTTCAGCGCGTCTTCACCCGTCCGTCACGGAGGGGTGGTATACTGCGTACCATCCCCCACCGCACCCAAAAAAAGAAAGGAGGCTCCGCGATGGCTGTATTTCAATTCACCTTCAAACGGTATGAAAAAAAGTATCTGCTGACTGCGGAGCAGTACGATCTCCTCTTGGAGCGTCTTGAGGGACGGATGGTGGACGACAAATTTGCCCATTCGCTGATCAATAACGTCTATTACGATACCCCCGAGTTTCTCCTCATCCGCCGCTCCATTGAAAAGCCGGTCTACAAGGAAAAGCTGAGGGTGCGCAGCTACGGCGTGCCCACAGCGGACGACAAGGTCTTCGTGGAGATCAAAAAGAAATACAAAAAGGTGGTCTACAAAAGGCGCATCCACGTGCCTTTAAAAGAGGCAGTCCCCTTCCTTGAGGGAAAAGCTCCCTGCCCCAAGCCCGGGCAGATCGGCAACGAGATCTCCTATTTCATTTCTTACTACAAGGGCATCGCCCCCGCTATGTTCATCTCCTACGAGCGCTACTCTTTGGCTTCGCCCACCGACAGCGTTTTGCGCATCACCTTCGACAAAAACATCGTCTGGCGTACCACCGATCTGGATCTGACCAAAGGGGTGTACGGAGAAAAGCTGGATCTTGACGGAAAGATCTTAATGGAGGTGAAGATCCCCGACGCCATGCCCCTGTGGCTGTCTGCCCTCTTTGACGAATTAAAGATCGCGCCCACCTCCTTTTCCAAATACGGAAGAGCCTACGGCAAGGCGCTAAAGGACGGCGTCCTTGATCCGCAGGCGGCGGCAAAAGCCTATTTCCTTGCCGAAATGGCGGGATCGTAAACCAAAACTCAAAAACGCAAGAAAACACGAAAACTACAGAAAGGACGGCAGTTTTGCCGATCACCGATCATGACACTGAATATTTTTGGACTGACCCTCGTTGACCTGCAGGCATATCTGGTCTGCGCCGCCATCGCTCTTATTTTGGGAGCACCTATGGCTCTTTCCTACACCGTAAAGAACCATCGCTACAGCAAGGGATTCCTTTTGACCCTCTTTGCTCTGCCCGTTTCGGTTATGACCGTAATGATGATGGTCAACATCAACAATCAGATCGGCACCTCCATCACCATTGCAGGCGTCTTCGCCCTGGTGCGCTTCCGTTCCTTCCCCGGCACGGCAAAGGAGATCATCAACGTCTTTATGTCGATGATCGTGGGCGTGGCGCTGTCCTGCGCGGGCGAGAACAGCTCGGCGCTGATCATTGCCCTCATCTTCACCCTGCTTTGCACCCTGGTCAATATCCTCTTCAACCTCACCTCCATCGGCAGAACCAAGAAGGCGGAAAAGACCCTGCGCATCACCATTCCCGAAAGCCTTGACTACACCGACGTGTTCGAGGATCTCTTCGTGAAGTACACCTCCTCCCACGAGCTGACCCGCGTCAAGACCACCAATATGGGCAGTATGTTCCAGCTGACCTACGACATCGTCTTAAAGGACGAAAAGGAAGAGCGCAACTTTTTAAACGATCTGCGCTGCAGAAACGGCAACCTGGACATCATCTGCGCCAAGACCCTGCAGGATGAGCACGGACTGTAAGAAGTGAAGTATATCAAAACGACCCGTCACAAGTTGACAGGTCGTTTTTTACGTTCCGCTATCGAACGTCCCCTCGGACATCCGCTTTTTGTATTTTAAGGGGGTGCATCCGAACTTCTTTTTAAACAGCACGATGAAGTGGGAGCAGCAGGGGAAGCCCGCCTTCATGCAGGCGTCGGTCACCGTTTCGCCCCTTTGTAACAGCTCCACCGCGCAGGCAAGCTTTTTGGACTCCAGATAATCTCTGGGAGAGGTGTGCAGATACCCCCGAAACCAGCGGTTCAAGGTGGCGTGGCTGATGAAATACTTGTCGGTGAGCTGATGAACGTGGTGGATCTCCGAAAAATGCTCGTGGATATCGTCAAGGATGCGCTGAAAAAGAGGGGGAATGCCCGCCTCTTGCCTGGCAGGCGGGGCGCTATGCTCGAAAAAAGAAAGGATCTTCAGCAAGCACGCCGTCTTTTCAAGGGTACTGCCCTGCCCCGTAACAAGGCGGTGCAGATCGAAAAAGAGGGCGGCAAGCATCTCTCTTCCCTCCTTTTCAAAGCGGAAAAGGGCATCCTCCCGTTTAAAGTACAAAAAGGGAAAAAGCTCCTCTCCTCCTTCGATCCACAGACAGAAATGCTCGTGGATGTGGCTCTTGTTGAAAAGGCACACGTGCACGTCGCTGGGGCGGGAGAGGATGGCGTCGCCGTAAAGCAGGGGGGTAAAGGCGGTTGTTGACCAAAAAGGAGGCGTCGCCCGAAACGTTGAAAAAGATCTCTATGCAGTTGTGGATGTGGGGAGGGGAGAGGGTGGCTCTGTCCTTGTCGGGATTGAGGAATTCTTTGCTGTGGGACAGCTCAAAGCGCACCGACAGATAGGGGGCAAGGGACTGGGTGGCGTAAAGAGGGATGCTGGATTCTGCCATAACTGCTCCGTGTGTTCAAATTTTCATATAATCCGATCAAAATTGAGTAGAAATATCGTTTTATATATGCTATTATAAAAGAAAAAGAAGAGTCTGTCAAGGACAAAAGCCCTTCGGACTCAAAAAATCCACGGAGAACATACTATGACACCCTTTTCCTCCCCCCTCAAGCGGACGGTCGCATCCCTTTTGATGCTTGCCGCCCTCGCCCTTCCTCTTGCCTCCTGCAGTAAGGGCGCAAAGACCACCGAGCAGGGCGCATCCCCCTCCTCCCCCTCCCTTTCGGTAGAAAGCGGCAAGGACACCACCTCCAAAGGAGAAGAAAGCATGTACGGATCTTCAAATTACGTAAACAAATACGCCGACACCGCCGCCATGGACGAGTGGCTTTCGGAAAACGTGGAGGGTAAGACCTCCCCGCCCGTCACCTTCAGGGTGGGAGGCAAGTCCTCAGCCGACTATGTCTGGCAAAAGACGGTGGGGCAAAAAAAGCAGGTGATCTACTTTGAAGAGGAAATGCCCTCAGAAAGCATCCATCTGCCCATCACCTACCGTTGCCCCGATCTGTCCTTAAGAGTGGAGCTGACGCTGATCTCCTATACGGGCTACCCCGTGGTGGAATATACCGCCACCCTCTATAACGACGGCGAAGGCAATTCCAAGGCGGTGAGCAACCTTCTTTCCGCCGACTATCCGGTGGAAAGCAAGCAGGGCACCAAGACCCTGCACGCCTCAAGAGGCGCCACCACCACCTACACCGATTTCGAGCCTCTTTCCTATCAGCTTGATGGCAGAAAATACTTCGAAGTGACCAACGGCAAGCCCACCAGCACCTACATTCCCTATTTCAACCTGGAAAACAAGGAACAGAACACCGGCACCATTGCCATCCTCAATTGGCAGGGCAACTGGAAGGCGGAGTTCACCCCCGCAAAAGAGGGTGCGGTCTTAAAGGCAGGTCAGCACACGGTCAACGTGGTCCTGCAAAAGGGAGAAAGCCTTGATTTCCCCGGTATGGTCCTCCTTTTCTACAAGGGCGACAGAATGAACGGGCAGAACGTCTACCGCAGATGGCTTTACTGCTGCAACCAGTTCAGAGAGCAGGGTAAGAAGATGAAGGAAACAAACGTCCTGGTCTGCCCTGCCGAATACAACATCAATTCAAACAAACGGACCATTGCCCTGTACGTGAAGACCGGGCTCATCGACTATATCGACAAATTCAACATCGACGGCGGCTGGTACGATACCGAGGGCAAGACCTGGTACCACACCGGAAACTGGTACACCGTGAAAAGGGACTACCCCCAGGGCATCAAGCAGTTATCAAAGCTGGTGCACGACGAGGGTCTGCAGTTTGCCGTCTGGTTTGAGCCCGAAAGAGTGGCGTGGGGAACTGCCACCACCGAGGCGCTCAAAGCAATGAAGGGACTGCTCCTGCCCCCTGCGGCAGGCAAAACCGCCACCGACTACTCCACCGTCCCCGACGGCTACACCGAGGTGATCTTAGACTACTCCAACCCCGAAGTGGTGCAGTGGGTGATCGATATGCTCAACACCCAATTTGAAGAAAACGATATCGATCAGTACAGACAAGACTTCAACACCTCCCCCGCCGCCCAGTGGTCTGCCCTTGACCGCACCCGCAAGGCGGAGCTGGGTATTTCCCGTATCGGCTACACCGAAAACAAATACTGCAAGGGCTATCTGGATGTATACGCAGGCATTTTGGCAGAAAATCCCCGGATGTATATCGACGCCTGCGCCAGCGGCGGTATGAGAAACGATCTGTCCACCATCCGCTATTCCTTTATGCACACCCGCTCCGACTATTGGGCAGACATTGAAAGCGCACAGCTCCAGACCTACGGCAGCTCTATGTGGTTTATGTATTGGGGCACCGGCTTTTCCTCTGCCGACTGCAACGATTACGACGTGCGCTCCCACATCGGCAACAGCATCGGCGTGGGCATCTCAAACGAGTCCCAGGCGCAGAATTTAAAGGACGCCCTGACCCAGTGGAAGCACTTTGCAGGCTACCTCTTCTACGATTACTATCCCCTTTCCGACTACGTGGGAAGCACCAAAAAGACCATGGCGCTCCAATATGACAGTCCCGAGGAGGGGGTGGGGCTGCTCATCACCTATTTCCGCAAAAACGACACCTTCACCCTCCGTCCCGAGGGTCTTGACCCCAAGGCGCTTTACGAGGTCTGGGACTTTGACGACAAGAAGGGCAGCTTGAAGACCATGACGGGCGAAGAGCTGATGGCAGGCATCAAGATCACCTCCACGGCAAGCACCGCCATCGTTTACGAATATAAGCTGGCAGAGGGTCAGGACACCACCGCCTTCCAGACAGAAAAGGTACCCACGGGCAAGGGCTGGGGCGGCTACGATCCCGACGGCGGCAAGGACGATAAAGAAGAGCTTACCGACGTGACCATTCCCACGCTGACCACGCCCTACGAAAACCCCATGGCAGACGAAAGATTAGGCGCACTTTACGATCTGAAAGAAGCCAACACCGTCAAGCTCTTAACGGCAGATTACCGCACCACCGGACTTGTCTACGCCATCAGCAAGGACATCTACGACGAGCTGATCTTCACCGACTACGAGGCAGACGGCTGGAAGGCGATCAACGAAGGAGCGCTCTTCGTCTCGGCAGACGGCAAAAACTTCTACCCCTTCACCACCTGGGATGGCAACGGCAGTCTTTTTAAAAACGTGGAGCCCTTTGCCAAGAAGATCGGAAACGGCTACTTCCTGTGGCTTGCAAACCTTCTGCCCTTTGCCGACGGCGACGGCGGCTGGAAGAGCAGCGAGGGGGCACTCAAATGGAGCAAGAAGAGCGGCGGTGTCGGACAAAGTGCGCTGACCTTGGACTTTTCAGAAAGCGGCGGCAGGATCGTTTCGGCAGGCTCTGACGGCTTTGAGAAAAACGGAACGGTCTACAAGATCGACAAAGCCATTTTTGAAAGCTTTGCCTATACGGGCAAGGGCGTCAAAAAGGGCGAGGTGACCCTTTATCAGATCGACTCCTCCAAGGTGGGTCTGGTGAGCGTTCAGGAAAAAGCGCCCAGAGAGGGCAGTGACCTTTCGGCTATGACCAAGTGGTTTTCCCTGCTTTCGGGCGACGAGGTGGGGGTTTACGGCTACGAGCAGGCAGGCGTATATTACCTGCTCATCGAAAACTCCGCCGCAGTGGAAGCCCTTTCGGTATGCACGGCACAATCGCCCCGTGCCCTGCTTGTCTGGAAGGATCGAGGGGACAGCCTTTGCGTGCAGAGTATGCTCTTTCCTGCATAATCTCCTATAAAATCAAAATGACCTACTTTCCGCAAAGTAGGTCATTTTTGGTTTATCGTATAACGAAAAGACGAGCCGCGGCTTTTGTGCCGCGGCTCGTCTTCGTTTTTCAAAAGGTAAATCCCTCAAAGATCACCCCGTGCCCCCGTTCAAGAGCGGTCTTCGCGGAGGTCTTATCCTTCACCGTCCAGAAAAAGAGGGGGACGCCCGCCCTTTTGGCAATCCGCAGGGGCAGACTTTTTTCGTCCTCCAGACGGTAGGCAATGAAATCGGGGCGGGTAAAAAGATTCAGGATCATCAGATAAAGGGGGATGCGCAAATAAAGGGGCTGTCCCTTCATTTTCATAAAATTGCAGGAAAGCTGACCTCTTGCCATCTGCGGTGCCTGCTTTTTGAGCGCCAGCAGGATGCGGGGATCAAAGGATTCCAGAATATATTCTCCCTCGTACCCCTCCAGCACCTTCACCGTGGCGGCAACGAGGGCGTCGGCATTGCTCCCGTCGTGCTTAAGCTCTATCAGCAGCGGCACTCTGCCCTTCACCGCCTCCAGCACGAGGGGCAGGGTGGGCAAGGGCTCACCGTTTGAAAGGGGATGGCGCGTCAGCTCCGCAAGAGGGTGCGCACACACCTTCAAGTCCACCCCGCAGGTGCGGGCAAGGCTGTCGTCGTGCATCACCGCAAGCTGACCGTCAAGGGTCAGATGCAGGTCAAACTCGATGCCGTAGCCCTCGTTTACCGCCCTTTTGATGGCGGCAAGGGAGTTTTCGGGTGTTTTTTCATCGTGAAGCCCTCTGTGGGCAAAGGGGACGCCCTGTAGCTTTTTTACAAGCGGATGCTTTTTTCTGAAGCAGGTGGGGGCAAAAAGGACGGTCAACGAGGCAAGCGCCGCCAATAAAAGAAGGACGATGACCCACTCCATCTCAGTCTCCCACGTCCATCTGCTCTAAAACCGACTGCTTCTTCACGGGCTTGCTGTCGCCGTGCTTGACGAAGAGCATGGTGAGGAAGGATAGCGCCACGAAGAGCGCCGAATAGGGGAAGAGGGTACGCATATCAAGATCCATCAGCGCCCCCGAAAAGACGGGCGTGACCGTCTGCGCCGCCATGGAGGCGGTATAGTAATAGCCGGTGTATTTGCCCACGCTTCCGCCCTTGGCAAGCTCCACCACCATGGGGAAGGAGTTGACGTTGATCATCCCCCATCCAAGACCTGCCACGATGAAGCAGGCAATGGGCAAAAAGGCGGGGGTCTGCTTGGTCACCAACGCCATCACCGCCATAGCACCACCCAGCATCGCCACGCCGATGAGGATGGAGCGCTTGCGCCCGATACGGGTGGCGATCATACCGGCAGGAAGGAAGGAGGCAAGACCCGCGATCTGTGCCACCAGCATGGCAGAGTTGAAGTCCATATTCAAAACGGGGGCGGCATACACCGAAAACTTGGTGGTCACCGCGTTAAAGCCCATATACCAAAGGGCAACCGAGGCAAGAAGAAGGATGAGCGACCGCTTTTCGCCCTTACTGAGCCTTCTGCCGCCCTCCTCGTTTTCCTCCGTTCCCTCCAAAAGACGGTCCTGCGCCTCTGCCTCCCTTGCCCAAAGGGGCTCCTTCACGGTGAAAAGGAAGACGAGCAGTGCGGCAAGCATCACTCCTGCCAGCGCGGCAAAGTATCCGCCGTAGGGCGAAAGGGCGTTTTCCGCCTTGCCCGTGCCGAAAAGCATTCCGATGCCAATGAGCGATACCGTGCCGCAGGCACCCAGCAGGTTGATGACGGCGTTGCCCTTGGAGCGCAAGGGCTTGGGGGTCACGTCGGGCATCAACGCCACGGCGGGCGAGCGGAACAATCCCATGGCGAGCAGGACGAAAAAGAGGGTGAGGACGAAAAAGATCAGCGGAGCGGGACTGCGCCTTGACTGCGCCGCCGCGTACGCCCCTCTTGCCGATACCACGTAGGTGGTATAGTCCTCACTTTCGGGATCGGTTAAGGAAAGGAAGTCTTCCTCCTCAATAAAGGAGGACAGCGCCCCTTTTTTTCCCTCCACCCTGATCTCGGGGTCTGCCTCGTAAAGGGTCTGCAAGGCGGTGGGGTTTTGGGGATCTACCGCCGAAAGACGGTCGCTTTGCACCATATCCGAGCAGATAATACCCACGATGGCAAGGCAGGAAAGGAGGGTGCCGATGAGGATGAAGGGGGTGCGCTTGCCGCTTTTGTGCTTGCATTTGTCGGAAAGCGCCCCGAAAAAGGGGAGAAGGAAGAGGGCAAGGACGTTATCTAACGCCATTATGACGCCCGAAAGCCACTGTGCCATTCCGAATTTGTCTGTCAAAATCTTTGGAATGATGGTATCGTACGCCTGCCAGAACGCCATAATGAGAAAAAAAGCAAGTCCCACCAGGATGGTTCTTTTGACATTCAGCTTCAAGGGAGTGTCGTTCATAAATATTCCTTTCAAAAAAGACGCCGCCTCGGGGCGTTTGCATCGGGGCGGCGAAAAGGGTTTGGTCAATTGGTGCTTGCCTGCACCGCTTCAAGGGGGAGATCAAGGGGCTTTAACAGCTTTTTGTAGGTGCGCACGAAGAGGAAGATGCTGATGATCAGCGCCACCCCCTCGGCAATGGGATAAGCGGCAAAGATGGCAACCAAGCCGAACGCCTTTGCAAAAACGAAGGACAGCGGCAGGATGACCACGATCTGACGGATAAGCGAAATGATCAGGCTGGGCATACCCAGACCCAGCGCCTGCAGGCTTGAAATGGTGATGATACATACCCCCGCAAAAAGGAAGCACAGGCTGATGATGCGCATAGCGGGCTCACCGTATTTCAGCACCGCCTGAGTTTCTGTCAGGTGAAACTCTTCCTCCGCCTCGCCGTCAAGGGAGGGTAGCTCTTCCTCGGGAAGACTTTCAAGAGTGCCCGCCTCGGGGGCTTCGTCCTCCTGGTAGAAGACCTTCAAAAGGGTGCCCGACATGGTCTGGAAGACCGCAAGACCGAGAAGCATATAGATGACTGCCGCCATCACCGCGATCTTCAAGGTCTTCATGATCCTCTTTTTGGAGCGCATACCGTAGTTGTACGCCACGATGGGGATCATTCCGTTGTTCATTCCGAAAATGGGCATAAAGACGAAGGACTGCAGACGGAAATACACGCCGTAAATGGACACGCCCACCAGACGCTCTGCGGCAAGCTTTGCCGCAGTGGCAGGGGACATCCCCTCCTTGATATAGGTCACCTGCTCACCGATGGTGAGGATCTTGTTGATTGCCATAGTCAAGAAGGAGCCCACCGCCGCCATAAAGATGGAAGGAAGTCCCACGGTGTAAATGCTCTTGATCACCTGAAGATCGGGCTTGAAGCCCTTAAAGGACAGGCTGATCTCCTTGTTATACTTCAGATTCAAGAATAAGCCCACCCCTGCGGCGGTAAACTGTCCGATCACCGTGGCAAGAGCCGCACCAAGGGTTCCCATACCAAGACCGAAGGGCAGAGTGATGCCGAACAGCTCGTCGCCTGCGCCGAGAATGAAGATGGGGTCCAAAATGATGTTCACGATGGCGCCAAGACCCTGGGTATACATCGAAAGCTTTGCCTTGCCCGTTGCCTGCAGGAGCCGCTCGAAGGTCACCTGAAAAAAGACGCCTGCGCAAGCCACCATCACCACGAACAGATAGTCTACGCCCAGATCATAGGTCAGCGTGCCCGGCTCTGCGTCGGTGAGATAGGTGAAATACGCCTTGGTACCCACCACGCCCAAAAGCATAAAGAGGACGGTGGTGATGGCAATGACGAACAGACCGTTGGTCGCCGCCTTGTTTGCCTTGTCGGGACGCTTTTCGCCAAGAGCTCTTGAAAGATAGCTGTTGATGCCCACGCCCGTGCCGGTGGCAAAGGCGATAAGCAGGTTCTGGATGGGGAAGGCAAGGGAGAGGGCGGTCACGCCCGCGCTGTCAAAGCTTGCCACCACCAGACTGTCGTAAATATTATAAAAGGCCTGCACCATCATGGAGATGACCATGGGGAAAGCCATGGTAAAGAGCAGCTTGCCCTCGGGCATGGTGCCCATCACGTTTTCTTTTGACTGTAGCTTTTCACTCATTCGGTTCTCTTCCTCCTCGGGCGATGCTCCCCGCCCTTTTTCTCTTCTTTTATTCAAACAGAGTTATCATAGCAGATTTATCCCCTTTTTTCAAGAGGGATTTTGTAAACAATGTCTTTCTTTGGCTATTGATCGGAAGAAAGCCGGAAAAGGCGCAGGGTGTTTTCAAAGATCACCCGCTCCGCCTCCTCAAAGGACACGCCCTTGATCTGCGCGATTTTCCCGATGACCTCTTTCAGGATCAGCGGTGTGTTTCTTAAATTGCGGGTGCTCTTTTCTCCGATCTTCTTCCTTTTCGTGGGCAAAACGTAGGGGGCGTCGGTCTCTGCCAGAATGCACTCAAGGGGGATATCCTTCAGCGCCCCGCGCAGTCTTTGACCGTCCTCCCCCTCTTGCAGGAGGGTGCCTCCGATACCGATATAATAGCCCATTTCAAGATAGCGGCGGGCGCATCTGCCATCGCCCGAAAAGCAATGGACCACCCCGCCCCGCCCTCCTCTGCCAAAAAGGCGCAAAAGGCACTGCACCCACCTGTCAGCCCTGCGGGTGTGCAGAACAAGGGGCAAACGGTGCTTTTTTGCCAGGCGCACCTGATACAAAAACCAAGCCGTTTGGCAGAGAAGATGCTTTTTACCCCTCATATGAAGGTCCAGCCCCGTTTCGCCGACCGCCACCACTCCCGGAGAAGAAAGATAGCCCTCCAGCGCCCTGCGCGCCCTCCACTTTTCAAAAAAGGTCCTGGTGGGGTGCACCCCCACGGCGCAAAAGACCCTGCGGGGATAGCGTTGATGTAAAGCAAGGATCCGCCGGTTGGAGGAAAGCTCGATGGCAGGCTCGATGGAAAGGACGACCCCCTCCTCTTGCATCCGCAAAAAAAGCTCCTCTCTCGAAAGCTCCCCCGTGGCGTAGTCCTCTTCCCGCGGCAGGATGCCGAAAAATCTGCCCTCAAATCGAAAATGTGACAAATGGGCGTGGCTGTCTGCGATCATTTCTTTTCCTCCTTTCCCTTCTTTACCGTAAATCCGATCGGTAAAAAGGCCTCATAAAGCACAATTGCCGCACCTTTCGGTGCGGCACATCATGGTTTGCTGTGAAATTATTCTGCGGGAGCAAAATCGGAATCCTTCAGGCAGAGCATCAGGATACCGCCGATGGGGTTGCAGAAAATGATGTTCAGGATCGCCCACAGGGTCAGATCCTTCTTGCAGGTAGCCTTCTTCATCTTGCTCAGAGTAATGAAGCCGATAATGGGAGTAACGATATTGAAGATGCAGAGTACGATGCTGATAATGGTGAAAATCTTTGCAGCCTTTTTCATTTTGAAATCTCCTTATGATGTATTTTTGTCGAAAAAGCACGCAGCCTCTCCACCTGTAGAATAGCACACCGCGTCCCTTTTGTCAAGAGAATTTTCACAATTCGTTCATTTTTTGTTCTTCGCCTTTTCGTAGGTCCGCCACTGAAGATCTCCTCTGTCCAGCGCCATCACCAGGATCTCTGCCGTGGCGATGTTGGTGGCAATGGGGATATTGTAAAGATCGCACACCCGCGACAGCTCGGCGCTGTGGGGATTTTCTGCCGCGCAGGAGGTATCTCTGAAATATAAAAGCAGGTCGATCTCGTTATAGCACACACGGGATGCTACCTGCTCCATTCCGCCAAGCCCCCCCGAGAGCAGATGCTCGGGCCGAAGACCCGTTGCCTCTGAAACGTATTTTGCCGTTTTACCCGTGGCGCAAAGACGGTGCTTGGATAAGATGCCGCAGTATGCGGTGCAAAACTCCACCATCAGTTCCTTTTTCTTGTCGTCTGCGATCAGTGCGATCTCCATATTCGTTGATCCTTTCTCTTTCAAGGTCGTTTTTTCTTCTGCTGACGTTATGCCGCCCGTTTCCCGATACGTCAGGGATCCAGGCTTCTTCTGTGCCTTTTTTCATCCCGCATTCCTTCAAAAAGAAGTCTTTGCTCTCCCTGCAGCCGCAGGACAACGTTCAGTGCGGGCACAAGGCTGTCCCCCGTAAGACTTCCCGCCCTGCCGCCGGCAAGGGCGCAGGACAGCGCTCCGTCCTCGTGCAGGATGCCGATGAGCGGTCTTTGCGCCAGATCGATCATTTCGTGGGGGCGCATCCCCTGCTTTGTCCGCTGACCGTCGCCAAGCGGCAGTCGATTGATGAGAAGATAGGCATCCTTTTCATCGGGAATGCTCTGAGATAAGCTCTGCACGCCCAAAAGCGCGGTGGGGTCGGTACTGCTCACCATCAGCACCACGTGGGAAAGGGCAGCGGCATATTCCCCCGTGCAGGAGGAGGGCAGGTCCAGGATCACCCAATCAAAGCCTTCCCTTTCGATCAGTCCCGCAAGGAGCGCCGAAAGCGCCTGCGGATCGGGCAGACCGTCCAAGCCCACCGAAGGGCAAAGACGAACTCTCCCCCCATCAGTCACCGCAAGCAGCACCTCCTCTGCCTGCCTGCCCGCAAGCAGATCACCCAGCCCGAAAAGCGCCCTGTCCTCCGCGCCGAAAAAGAAATCCTGCGTGTGGATGCAAAAATCAAGATCTACAAGAAGGACGCTCTGCCCCTGCCGCTCAAGGGCAAGGGAAAGCAGACAGCTGACTGCCGAACGCCCCACCCCGCCCTTGGGGGAGGACACCGCTATCACTCCTTTTTTCAGCTCTGCCATTTTCGTCCCTCCTTGCTTGCGCTCCCCTTCCGTTTTCCATAAAAGGCAGGCGCACTACCTTATTATCATACCAAACAAGACCCCGTTTGTCAAGATTTTTCAAAGCGTCCCCGCCATGGGCGCAGGCACTTTTTTAAGCAAAAACAGACTAAAATATCTATTTTTGTCTTTGTTCTTGGTCAAAAACAAGACCCATTTCAAGATCTTTGCCCCGCAAACCCACGGCTTTTTTGGCAGATTGAACAAATCCCCCTTTTGAAAATTGTGTACTTTTCACAAACTTTTCTCCCACCCCGCAACGCTTTCCCCGCCGCCCGCCCGACGCTTAAAAAATGCGAAAATAACGGGGGCAAAAGTGCCGCAGCCCTTGACATTTCCTTCAAAACATTGTATACTCAAAGTAAAGGCGGGGACGCTCCCGTCCTCCCTACCCAAAGAAAGGAATCACGCTCATGAAAAAGATCATTGCCCTGTTGCTCGTCGCCCTGTGCGCGCTGTCGGTCTTCACTGCCTGCAGCAAAGCCACCACCGACGACAAGACGGCGCTCCCCTCCCCCACCCCCGATCCCTCGGTGTCTGCGGGCGGCTCGGATGCCGTTTCACCCTCCCCCATCCCCTCTTTAACA
>JAFTVG010000033.1 GCA_017465885.1 Clostridia bacterium
CAAAAAATAAGCCAACCGCTTTAGCGGTAGCTTGAGTCCGCTTGCGGTTGGCAGATCTTTCGGTGGGCTTTCAGCCCCGCCAGTGACATGCCCTTATAGGGCTGAGCAAGCCACCGGCTTAGCCGGTGGTTATGACTTGTGCCGCAGGCACAACATCATTTGCGTGGCACACGCAACATCATTTGAGCGTCAGCTCAACATCATTCCGCCGCAAGGCGGACACAAATGAACGATGTTGCACCGTTGGTTCAAATGAAGTTGCCTTCGGCAAATGATGTGATGCTTCGCATCGATGATGTTGCGCTTCGCGCAAACGGAATTACTCCTCCCTCCCGGAGGGAGCCTTTACGAAAATCACTTGCGAAACAGTTGAAATGTTTATGAAGTTGTGGTATAATAATAAAAAACAAGTCAAGCTGATTTCGTTAAGTATGTAAAAGAGGTGAAATGATGAAAAAACTGCTACTTATACCTGTTATCATCTTTCCATATTTACTTGCATTGGGTGTATTGCTTGGCAATCTTTTTCCTGAAGACATAGCCCCTATCGTATTTGGAGTGTTTATTGTTCTTTTTGCTTTGGCAACGCCTATTTGTAACATCGTTTTTATGATTTTGTCGCGGAAAGACGATCCTAATGATCTTATTCGTGCGGCATTTCTTGTTAAGCTTGTTCATATTCCGGCATACATAGTTGTTTTTGTTTTCGGGGTTATTGCGGCGATTATGATTTTCATGACGCTTCCGCTGATTCTTATGCTTATTTTGTTTGATTGCATTGTTCTGTTTTTTAGCAGTTCAATCTCTGTATTTGCGTTGGCGAAAAACATAAAAAACAATAAACTTCTTTCTGTTGTAGCACTTATATGCCAATTTTTCTTTTGTGCAGATATTATCAGTCTGTTTGTTTTGTGGATTATTTCAAAAAATCAGGGGAAAACAATTTCTACATAGCTTCGTTTGCAAGCATGGAGCAGCACCCCGGAAGATAGCGGTCGCGTGCATCTCCCATCACTGCCAAGTGATCAGTCTGCCCACCGACCGAAAAACGCTCAAAAGCATTTTGCTTTTGAGCGTTTTTATAGTTTACTGTTTGGCTTGCTCCAGAAGGGTCTTTCCCGAGATCTCGGGCTGCTCTCCCTTTTCCAGATAGTATAGCAGTGCCGTCACATCGCTGATGCTGGTTCTTCCATCGTCGGTGATGTCGGGGGAGGAGAGGGTGTCCACCCCTTCTTCGCCCGAAAGATAGAGCAAAAGTCTTGTCACGTCGCTGATGCTCACCTGCGTATCAAAGTCCATGGCGTACTTCTTTTCAGCCACCTTGTAAACGGCGTAGTAGACGGTATCGCCCTTCACAGGCTCCGGGGCTCTGTCCCAGCCGACGAAGTGAAAGAGACGATGCTCTTCCTCCTTGGTGGGGGTGATGCCCTGGGGGATCTTTGGAATTTCTCCTGCGGCGTAGCGCTGGGGATCGAGATAATACTCGTTTTTCGTGCCGAAGGACCAAAGCACGCAATATTTCATTCCCGGCAGATCTGCAGAGCAGGAAAGGGAGAACGCGCCGAAAACGGCAGAAAAGAGGCAGGCAAAAAGCAGTGCTCCGGCGACGGTGCTCAAAGCTGTTTTTTTCATCGGTGCGCCTCCTTTTGCTTTCAGAATCGGATTTTTGCCACAATGGGCAGGTGGTCGGAAACGATCTTCTTGGGGATCGTCACTTCTTCAAGGGTCAGCTCGGGGGAATAGAAGAGATAGTCGATCTTGATGTCGGGCTTGTCGGAGGGGAAGGTCGCTTCATTGCCTCCTGCCATATCGGCGCTGTCCTTCAGCCGCTGACGGATGGGTTCAAGGACCTTATCCTCGGGGGTGACGTTGAAATCGCCCATCAGCACCACGGGATAAACCGAGGCGTCGATCAGATCGCAGACCGTTTTCACGCACTCCACCTGCTCCTCGGGCTGAAGACCGAAATGACAGCCGACCACCGTCAGATAACGCCCTTCCACGTCCACCACGGCGCAAAAGGCGCATCTGTCCTCGTAATAGCCCTCGTGGGTGCGGGGAACGGTGGGTACGGGCACCGTTTCAGCCTTGATTATAGGATATTTTGAAAGGAAGGCGTTGCCGTAGGGTCCTGCACCCATGATTTTGATGGCAGGTGCAAAGTGCCACTCATAGCCCAAATACTCGGCAATTTCTTTTGCTTGTGCCGTGAAATGGGGGTGGGGGCCCTTGCCGTACACCTCGTTTAAGCACACCACCTCGCCGCCCTCTGCCTTGATGGCGTCGGCGACCTTCTTTAGATTGATGTTTCCCTTTAAGAAATCCTTACCGTGTTGAATGTTGAAGGTCATTGCTTTCATGATCGTTCCGCCTTTCGTATTATTTTAGTGAAGGAACGGGGCTGCCGCATCCCTTCAGACGCGGCAACCCCGATGACGTTCTATTAGCCGAGCTTTACCAGAGATGCAGCCGCGATGCTCTGTCCAACTCTTCTTGCCATTTCATCGGGCAGCTCTACGTTCACGTTCAGCTGAGGATACTCTTCCTTCAGGGTGTTGACGCAGGTCTCGACCAGCAGATCGCCGCCCTTACCGGAGGACACTCTGCCCAGCAGGAGCAGATGCGCGATGTCGTAGAAGTGTGCATAGGTGCCGATGGCGTGTGCAAGATATGCGCCGATGGACTCGAAGATGGAAAGTGCGGCGGGATCGCCTTCGTTTGCCAGCTTCTGAGCGACCTTCAGCTTCTGTGCGGGAGTCAGCTTCTCATCCAGGGTGATGTTTGCTCTGGGAGCAAGACGGATCACGGCGTCCTGAGACAGGTAATCGGAGCCTACGCCCTTGTCGCCCGACCAGGAGTTGAGGGGGGCGTCGGGGTTGACGTCGATGGGGGCAAATGCCAGCTCGTTGAGCATACCGGTGATGTTGCCCGAAGCGTCAACGTAACCCACTGCCTCGGAGGTACCCATAGCCAGACCCATAACGCGGTTGTCCTTCAGATCCATAGCGCCGGCAAGTGCGGAAACGTCGCCGTCGTTTGCTACTTCATAGGGAATGGTTTCACCTACCTGAGCGCAGGCGTTCTTGTAGATGTCCTTGATCTTTGCTTCGAAATCCTCGGGGGAAACTGCCAGGAAGAGGGAAGCCAGCATGGTGCGGTTGTTTACGTAAATACCTGCGGAGGAGATACCGATAGCGTCAACTCTCTCCATCTTTTCAGCCGCCTTCTTCATTGCGGCAACGATGTTGGTCAGATGGTAATCGGGATCGGTGTTCACCTTGGGCAGCCAAACGATCTCCTCGGAGTAGATGACCTCGCCGTCCACAACGGCAGAAACCTTCATATCCGATCCGCCTGCGTCAAAGCCGATTCTGCAGCCGTCCACGTAACCGCCCACAGACTTGGGGGAGGACTTGGGCTCGGGCTTTTCCTCGTAAGCGATGTTCACGATCTCAAATTCGTTTTCGTAAACGTCGGACATGGTCTTCACGTCAAAGTTCTGTCTGCCGCCTCTCTTGTAAAGGTCAGCCAGCGCGGCAAAGACCTTTGCGTTACCGCAAACGGCAACCTTGTAGCCGCCTGATGCCCACAGCATAAACTTCAAAATTCTTTCTGCATAGGTGCAGTCGTCTTCAAAATATTCTTCGGTTCCGTAGATCTTGGTGTCGTATACGCTGACGTTGCCGTTTTCTCTGTACACGGCGATGGCAAAGGGCTCGGTAGCGTTCTTTTCAAAGGCGTCCATATAAAGACCCATGGGAACGAACTCGGGCTCCAGAACGGGGGCTTTCTTCACGTTGACTTCAATGTTTCCGACTCTCATAGTTTTGATCCTTTCTTGATGTCCGTTTCAGGACGTTTATTTTCATACAAAATCATTATACAATATTTTTATCCTTTTTTCAATATCTTTATGAAAAAACATCAGAAAAATATATCGAAAAGTCTTTACTTATACGGGATATAAAAAGGGGATGAAAAGTTTTTTGCAGGAAAGAAAATAATTTTCTTTATTTCTATTGATTTTTTTGAAAATGTGTGCTATAATACGCTCAGTGCGGAAATCCGTACAGAAAATTTTAATGGAGGATATTTAAAATGGAAGAGAAGAAGTTCCTTGGCGGCAATCTTTCCAAGAAGATCACCTTCGGTCTGACCTGGCTTCTGCAGGTTCTGTTCGGTTTTGGTTGGGTTCTCGCCCTCGTTGTATTCTTTGTAGACAAGGATAAGCTGGATGTTGAGGAAAAGAGAGAGATGATGTCCGTTGTTATGCTGGCAGCTCTGTCTTTCGTATGCGGTCTGACCATTATCGGTGCTGTTGCAAGCATCGTATTCTGGGTATTCGCTCTGATCGCTTGCATCAAGGCTTTCACCGGCAAGTCTTTCAAGGCTCCCGGCGCTTATCACCTGGCAAAGCTTTTCATCAAGTAATATCTGTACTTACACAGCAAAAAATCACTCGTACGAGTGGTTTTTTGTTTTAATGACCCAAAAAGGAGATACAGTATGAACAAGATCCTAAAAATGGTAGGTATTCCCGAAAACCGCTTTTGGGGAACGGCGACGATTTTTTATCCCATTGCGCTGGTGCTTTTGATCCTGTGGTGGGGCAACTTCAACAGGAACGAGAAGATCAAGTTTATGTCGATCGTGGTCGCGTGGGCGCTGATCTATCTTTTGAACGTTCTTCCTGTGATCGGACAGGTGGCATCTATCGTGATGCTGGTCTTCGTCGTGATTGCCGTGGTGAAGTATTATCAGGGCGAGGTGGACTACAAGATCATTCTTGCAGACAACATTGCCGCCGCGCTGGTGAAATGATCCGATGCTTTTTGAAAAAACCGCTTCAAGCGGTTTTTTCTTTTTGTAAGGGAGAAAAAACCGTTCTCCCCTTGAAAGACGGCAAAAAATGTGCTAAAATAAAAAAAGACGGGCAACGCCCGGCATTCTGAGCGCTTGGAGGGACTATGCAAAAGGATATTTTTAAAGACGAAAGCGTCAAGCTTCTGGTCAGTGCGCTGGCGGGTATTGAAAGCGAGCAGGAATGCAGAATGCTTTTGGAGGACCTGCTCAGTACCAAGGAGATCCTGGATATTTCTCAGCGTGTAGAGGTGGCAAAAATGCTTTCCGAGGGACACGTATACTCCAAGATCGCCGAAAAAACGGGGGCAAGCACTGCCACCATCAGCAGAGTGAACAGAAGCTATACCTACGGCGCGGGGGGATATACCCGTATGCTGAAAAGATTTCAAAAAAAGAAGACCGAAGAGGAGTAAAAAAAGATATGGAACGGATCAAGGTCGGAGTTAAAAAAGTCAGAGAAGGGGCAACGTTGCCCGCATACGGCAGCGCATACGCCGCTGGCGCAGATCTTTACGCCTGCATTGAAGAAGAAACGGTGATCGAAGCGGGAAAATGCCTGCTGGTGCCCACCGGTATAGCCATCGAGCTGCCTCTTGGCACGGTGGGACTGATCTACGCCCGCTCGGGTCTTGCCTCCAAAAGAGGTCTTGCGCCCGCAAACAAGGTGGGCGTCATTGACTGCGACTACAGAGGCGAGGTGATGGTTGCCCTCTTTAACCACAGCGACAGCCCTCAAAGCATCAAGCCGCGGGAGCGCATCGCCCAGCTGGTGATCGCACCCTACTATACCGCAGACTTTGACCTGCAGGACGAGCTTTCGGATACCGTCAGAGGGCAGGGGGGCTTTGGCTCCACGGGGGCGCTCTGATGGTCCTCTTTTTCGATTTGGACGGCACCTTGCTTGTGGACGGCGTGATCAGCGAGAAGTGCAGAGAGGCGCTGAGCAAAGCAAAAAGCAAGGGGCACATCCTCATTTTAAACACGGGCAGATCACCCGCCTTCGTGCCCAAGGAGATCTTTAACGATCCCCTTTTTGCAGGGCATATCTGCGGCTCGTCCTATACCGATCTGTTCGGTCAGGTCCTTTCAAGACAGCCGCTTTCAAGAGAGACCCTTGCCGTGGTGTACGATTTTGCAAAGGCAGAGGACGCGCAGGTGATCTTCGAGGGCGAAAAGGAAAACTTTTACACGCAGGCAACGCGCGACGGACCAAAGGATGCCGCAGAGATCTTCGAAAGAGAAGAGCTGCCTGCTATTGTAAAGGTCACCTTCTGGTGCGCCCCCGAAAGGGTGCCTGCAGATGCCTTCCCCGGACTGCGCATCGTGCATTTCAAAAGCTATGCCGAGGGCATTTGTATAGGCTACGACAAGAGTAGCGGTATGAAGCTGATCCTTGACTGCCTGGGGGCAAAAAGAACCGAGACGGCGGCGTTTGGAGACAGTGAAAACGATATTGATATGCTGAAATTTGCAGGATTTGCTCTTGCTATGAAAAATGCACCTGCCTATTTTGATGAGTTTTGCCGCTTCCGCGCCACCGATGAGAAGGAGGGCGCCGCTCACGCGATCGAATATTTTCTTGCCTTTGAGGAGGCGATCCGTCAAAAGCCCCGTTCGGGAGAGGAGGCGGCGTTTTGAAAAGGGTGCTTGTGGTAGGCTGTCCCGGCAGCGGCAAGAGCGTTTTTTCAAGAGCACTTGCAGAAAAAACAGGACTTCCGCTCTGCCATCTGGATCTGCTGAAGTGGAATGCGGACAAAACCACGGTGGATCGCGCTCTCTTTTTAAACAGACTTGAGCGAGTTCTTGCGGGGGAAGAGTGGATCATCGACGGCAATTACGCTTCCACTATGGCGCGGCGGATGGATCGCTGTGACACCGTCATTTTTTTAGACTTTCCCACCGAGCTTTGCCTTGAGGGCATCAGAGCCCGAAGAGGCAAGCCCCGCCCCGATATGCCGTGGGTGGAAACGGAGGAGGACGAAGAATTTACCGCCTTCGTTTTGCAGTATACTACCGTCAGCCGCCCGCAGGTTTTGGAACTGATCGCAAGTCATCCCGACAAGAATTGCATTGTTTTTGAAAGCAGGGAAGAAACTGACGCATATTTGAAGTCTTTATAAAACAGATCGCCTCAAGCGTGCGCTTGAGGCGATCTGCTTTTATGAAATGCTTATCCTTCGGTAGGATCGTTGATGAATCCCGCAACCGTCCAGTCTGCGTGGTCGTTGGTGTTGCCGCCGTAGGTGCCCTCGTATGCATACAGGGTGATCTCCTTGGCGCCCTCGGGAATATCCACGTCAAAGACGTAGTGCTGACCGATCTTGATCAGCGAGGAGTGATCGACTTCTTTGCCGTCGATATAGACGAAGAACATCATGGTGTTGCTGCCGCTCATTTCCAGATCGCATCCCGCAACGGCAAGGAACTTCTTCGCACCCTGAGGAATGCCCATCTTGATGGTGGAATTTGCGTGGGTACCGATGCCGTGGGAGAAGTACTTTCCTGCCAGCTTCAGGGTATTGCCGCCAACAGACTTGTTCTTGTGGATGGTGCCCCAGCCGATGGATGCCTCGGTCCACTCAAGGTCGGTGGCAAAGGTATCAACCGTTTCCTCGGACCAGTAAATGAACTGCTTTTCCACGGTGGCGTGGCAGACGCCGTCTTGTACCAGATATGCCTTTAAGGTCAGATAGTAGTCGTCTGCCTCGGGAACCTTGAATTCGGACAGAGCCACAGCGTCCTTCAGCGTAGAGCTCTTGCCTGCCGAAACCAGCACCTGAGGCTTATCGTAGGGCGAAGCAGTGAAGTTCACGCCCACCTTTTCGCCTGCGGTGATCACGCGGCAGGTGTCGGTGGAGAAGGTGATCAGGGGAGAAGTGTGGAAGTTGTCCATACTGCCTAAGTTATAGACCTTGGTGTAGCCGAGCTTCAACAGAGCATCCACAGCCTGCGCCGAGCGCTTTGCCGCGGAGCAGTAGACCACGATGGTCTTGTTCTTGTCGGTAAAGGTCTTTTCGGCTTCCAGAGCCACCTTGGAGTAGTCCATATTCACAGCGCCCTCCAAATGTGCCCTTTCAAATTCCCCGGGTGTACGGACGTCCAAAAGGATGGCGCCCTCGGCGATCATCCGCTTTGCGGTCATTGGACCGACGTTGTAGCCCGAGACAGAGGTGGTGTCAAGAGCCGCGGTGGTATAGCTTGCAAGGGGAAGATTGTTCTCGTCCCACAGATAGGTATAAAGGGTGCCGATGAAGTCTCCGGGCAGATCCAGCGCAACGGTTTTGGAAACTGCCTTGTCGCTCTTATCGATCTTTTCGGTATGGATGCTCTGAAGTGCGCCTTTGTTGTCCTTCACCGCAAAATGAAGGAGCGCGTCCTGCTTGGGCGAGGTTACCTTCACGCTTGCCTCGGTCTTGCCCGTTTCTCTGTTGGCAAACAGATCGGGGGAGGTGAGGGTGTTTTCGCTGATATCGATGTTCAGAGCCACGCCTTCCACGTTTACGCTGTCGCTGTAGCCGAGGGACTTGGAAACCGACCAACGCAGATAGGCGGTGGTGGGCACGTCACTCTTGTAGGTCATGGTCACCAGCTTGTCAACCTTTTTGTCAGAGCCGCCGGGGATGACCTTGGAATCAATGATCTTGCCGCCCACGATCAGCTCAACGGTCATTTCTGCGGAGAAGCTGCCCACGGTGGCAATGAGGGTACGTTCGTTCTGGTCGCAGGGGGTAGAAAGAAGGATGGCGGCACCGGTGCCCTTGACGCCTGCACCCCAGGTGGAGTTGCCCGATCTGTTGTTGCCCTTGGCGTTGGTCCAGGTGTATCTTGCGGCGGCGTTGCCGTAGGTCACGTAGCTGCCGTCGTAGCGCACGGTGATCTCCTCCGCGCCGTTTCTCATTCTGGTGGTTTCGTTACCGAAATGCGCCCAATCGTATTTGCCCAAAGTGGAGAGATTGATGGAGGCGGGCTTGTTTTTGATGGTCATTTCCGCCTTTACAACAGAACCATCGTCGATCAGAATGTCCTTGTCGCCCTCGGTGGCAACGGGCGTGCCCTCAGCGGTGAGTACCACCGTGCCGTGGGCGGGAATGGTGACGGTGAAGCGGTCGTCGGTTGCCAGATCGGCGTGTGCCCACAGATCTCTGACCACGGTCACGCCGTCAAGTCCCAGCTCCTTAAAGGAGATGGTCACCGTCTGCTCGGAGCTTTCTCTGTTGAGCAGGGCAATTGCCTTTTTGCCCGAGTTCTTTGCGCCCAGATCCTTGGTCCACGCCTCCACCTGACCGTAGTTCTTTGCCACGGTCGCCTGAATGCAGGCGGGATCCTGATTGAGTGCGATCAGCTCGGCGTTGGAGACGATGGAAAGGGTCTCCTCGGAAATGCTGTTCAAGTCCATGCCCAGCATCAGGGGGGTGGACATCATGCACCACATTGCAAAGTGGGATTTGTCCTCCTCGTAGGACATACCGTTACCCACCTGCATCATATCAAGGTCGTTGACGTGACCGGGGGTGTTGTATTTTGCAAGAGATTTGATGTTGTCAAGCTGCTCTAAAACGGCACCGAAGTTGTTGAAGATGTCTCCGCCCGTTCTCCAGGAGTCTGCGATATCCACCGCCCACTCGCCGGGGAAGGACCAGCAGCAGATGTTGTAGATCTTGTCCTTGCCGATCTCCTTTTCGATGGCGGCGATCTCCTTGCCGATCATGGTGTAGCGCTGCTGCTTGTCAAGACCCTTGTCTCTGCCGCCGCACCAGTCCACCTTGATGAAGTCGTATTCCCAGTCGATAAAGTATCTGCGCAGATCCTGCTCTTCGTGACCGAGCAGTCCCACGTCGTCGTTGTTGACCTCGTTGTCCGAAGCCCAGCCGCAAGTGGATGCGCCCGCATCGGTGTAAATGCCCGCTTTCAGACCCATGGCGTGGATCTTTTCGGCAAGATCCTTCATACCGGAGGGGAAGCGCTTTTGGTTGATGTTCACGTAGCCGTCCTCGCCTCTGCCGTTCTGCCAGCCGTCGTCTACGTTGACAAACTCATAGCCCAGATCCTTTAATCCCAGCTCTACCAGCTTTTCAGCCTGAGAGAGGATGATCTCCTCGCTGATGTCGGTACGGTAGGCGTTCCAGGATGCCCAGCCCATAATGGGCGTTTTTCTCGATTCCACCTCTTCTGCGTCGGAGGGCAGAGAAAGGGGGATGAGGGGCAGAAGGGTGAAGAGCACGAGAAGTGCGGAAAAAAGGCGCAGAATATGCTTTTTTACAGAATTATTCATCGTGTTGCTCCTTTCTTATCCGTTGATCTTTGCGGAATAACTGCCGTCCTTGGTGCTTAACAGAAGGTAGCAGACGGCGTTTTCGTCCTTTAACTGCATGCTGACCGTGCCTTTTCCCTCGCTGTCGAGCTGTACCTGCGCGATGTCGATGAGATGATCGGGGCTTTCGTGCCAGTCGTTCTTGTGTTCAAGACCGTCTAAGATCAGCAAGGAGACCTGACGGTCTGCCCCGTCCTTTAAGGTCACCGTCACGGTCAGTGCGGTCTTGTCCTTCTTATAGGAGAGCACGCCCTCTGCGGGGGTGGGAGGAAGCTCCGAGCAGTGGTCGAAGCTTTCGGTTGCCGAGCTTTGGGGCGCGGGACTGTCGGGTGAGGGGGTGTCGGTGGTCTTTTTCCTGGTGCATCCCGCAAAAAGGGGAAGAGCCAGAAGAAGAGCCAGACACAGGACGAATACTTTTTTCATAGAGTCCTCCGAAAAATGTTTTGTAAAGATATTTTATCATAAAAAGCACCTTCTGTCAATCGTATTTCACGGATAACCCCGCTTTTCCCCGCAGAAAAAGGGAAGAAGGGAGGAATTTTTGAAATGTAAAGAAAGTTGTTGAAAAAAAGGCGAAGATGTGCTATACTATATATAAGTATATGAACTGACGGAATACCGCCCAAGGGCGGGGAGGGTGCTATGAAAAAGGACTATCTGGAGGCAGGCAGATTTACCTCCACCCACGGGGTGAAGGGCGATATCAAGGCAGAATGCTGGTGCGACGATCTCGACGTTTTAAAATGCCTGAAAAAGGTGTATCTGAAGACCGGGGAGGGCTATACCCCCTTGAAGGTGACCCGCTGTGTGCCTTATAAGGATCTGGCACTGATGCATATCGAGGGGTACGAGAGCCCCGAGGCGGGGGCGCCCTTAAAAAACAGAGTGTTTTTTGCCGCAAGAGAGGATCTGCCCCTTGAGGAGGGCTCCTATTTTATCGCCGATATGATCGGTCTTGACGTTTACGATGCCGATGACGGCAGAGCTTACGGCAAGCTGCAGGACGTGACCGACAACGCCGCCTCCCAGCTTTATCTGGTGGACGTGGGGCAGGGCAAGATCGTTTATCTGCCTGCCGTTCCCGAATTCATCGTGGATATCGATCTTGAAAAGGGGATCGCCGTGCGCCCCGTGAAAGGACTTTTCGATGAGATTTGACGTGATGACCCTTTTTCCTCAGATGATCGAGGAATATTGCGGCAAAAGTATCATCGGCAGAGCGATCGAGGCAGGCTGCTTGCAGGTGCACGCCCACGATATCAGAGAGTACAGCAAGGACAAGCACCGCAGGGTGGACGATACCCCCTACGGCGGCGGGATGGGGATGCTGATGTCTGCCGTGCCCGTTTGCGATTGCTACGATGCAATAAGGGCAATGGAGCCCGAAAAAAAGACCAGAACGGTCTATCTTTCGCCCAAAGGGAAGCTTTTTAACCAAAAAAAAGCGGTAGAGCTGGCGGGCTACGAGCGGGTCATCCTGCTGTGCGGTCATTACGAGGGCATTGACAGCCGCGCCATTGAGGAGATCTGCGACGAGGAGCTGTCGGTGGGAGATTACGTGCTCACGGGCGGAGAGCTGGGAGCGCTGATCGTGATCGACGCGGTGGGCAGGCTGATCGACGGCGTGCTTGCCGATCCCTCCTGCTATACCGAGGAGAGCATTGCCTCGGGTCTGCTGGAATACCCCCAATATACCCGCCCCGAGGTGTTCAGGGGCAAAAGAGTGCCCGAGGTGCTGCTGTCGGGTAACCATAAGGAAATTGAAAAATGGAGATATCGGGCGGCGCTGGAGGAAACGATGCGCAAGCGACCCGACCTGCTGTAAGCGGGCGGACCCGAGCTTGTTTTAAAGATAAGAGATAGAGAGAAGGGAGGAGATCGCTTGAACAGAAAGAAGAGCGGAGTGAACGTTTTCAACAAATGGAACGAACGGCTGAGAAGAGCTCTTAAAAACAGCCTTCCCGTGCGGATGATGACCCTTTTGGGCGGTCTTGAGGAGCGTGCGGACAAGGGCTTTTTCGTCACGCGGATCAAAAAGCTTAGCGAATCGTTGGGCAAGCGCTTCGATCTGCGGGGAAGGATCTCAAGACCGGCACGCATCGCCTTTTCCAGAGAAATGGAGCAAAGCGCACTGTTGCATCTGGCAGAAAGAGTGATCGGCCGATCGCTTGGTGCTCCTTTGCGGGCGTACGGCTTGTTTTTGCTCACCTTTTCCTTTTATGCGATCCTGCTTTCCTCGGCGTCAAGCTATCTTGCTGGGCAGGGCTGGCTGAATGCCGAAACGATGGTCATGGGCGTTGTGGGATTGCTTTGTCCTCTTCCCTTGCTGTTTGCCTCCAAGGAGACCACTCTCGCCTCGGGACTTTTGCAAAGCCGCATCTGCTCCTATCTTTTGTTTGATCTGCTGGGGCTTGAAAAAGAGCCCTTTGAAAAGAAGCGGGAACAGGGAAACGGAATTCTTGCGGGATTTCTTTTGGGAATGGCGCTTGCCGCGCTGACGCCCTTTTTGTCGGTCAAAAGCCTGCTTTTGGCGGCGTTCTTGCCGGTGTTTCTGTGCATAGCCTACGTGCGTCCCGAGTCGGCTGTCCTGCTTTGTGCGATCGGTGCTCCCTTCTTATCGGGAAGCAAACTGCGCCTGATGCTGGTGGTCGCGGCGTTCTTTTTCCTCATCAAGCTTTTGCGTGGAAAGAGAAATCTGAAATTGGGCGTATACACGATCGCAATGCTGGTCTACGGCGGCTGGGTGCTCTTCTGCGGGATCGTTTGTCCGGCAGGGGTGGGCTTTGAGGAGACGGGCAATCTTTTGACCGTTCTGCTTGCATTTTTCCTGCCTGCCGTGCTCTTTTGCCGAAAGGAATGGATCTCTGCCGCCTCGGGAGCGCTCTGCCTTGGTGCGGCGATCGCGGCGCTTGGAGGGGTGTTTCTCTTCGTTGCCGATTTCGTGCCCGCTGAATACCGAGTGTTTCTGCCCTTTGTGGAAACGCTTGAAGGCTGTGCTCTTTATAAGGACGCCTCCTACGGCGTTTTTGCCGCGCTGGCATTTCCCGTGTTTGCCGTGCGCCTGCTGACCGAAACGCGCATCAGACGCAGAATGTCGTCGGTGCTGTTGCTGGCACTTTTTGCTCTGGCGGCGGTGCTTTCAAGAGATCTGGGCGTGTGGATCGTTCTCGGACTTTCGCTGGTGCTGATGCTGATCTTCACAAAAAACATTTCCATTTATCCCCTGCTTGCCGTAGTGGGCGTCGGGGCGCCGGTCTATATCTTCCTGTTGCCGGAGGGAATCAAAAATGCAGTTGCCGACTATTGCAACGGATTTTCGGCGGATTTTTCGGCAGTATCCTCATCCTTTGCGGAAAGTGCCCGCAGGTTTTTTGCGGGCATCGGCATAGGAAGCGGCGCAGAGGGCGGAAACCTGTATTCCGGACTGCTCACCGAGCAGGGAGCTGCGGGCGTTGTCCTTCTGCTGTTTGCCTTTGTCGGTGTGCTGAGCTATGCCACCTACGCCGTTTACAACACCGAAGGAGCAGACCGTGTTTCACTGACGCTGACAGGAGGCTTTTCGGTGGCATTGATCGGTGCCCTGACTCTGGGGCTTTTCACCGACCTGTTTGCAAAGGACGATCTGACCTTCCTCGTCTTCTTCCTCGCGGGTACTCTTTGGGCGTGCGCAAAGGCGTTGTGCTGGGAGGCGGCACGGTCCGTTCGCCGCACCGAGATTGACAGAGACTATCTCTTTGAGCCGATCATCCGTCGGGAAAAGGGGACAAATAAGAACAAAAAAGGAAGGAAGAGCAGGAATGTGCCTGCAAAGGAGCAGGCGGAGGGCTTGCAGATGACGGCAGACGACGGCACGTCCTCCATTGAAAACGGGCAAGCGATCCCGACGAGCAACGAGGGGGAGGATGAAGGCTGATGGATAAGCAACTGAAAATCGAAAAGAAAAAATTCCGCTTCACCTTTATCGACCTGCTGCTCATCGCTTTGGCAATATTGGTGCTCATCGGCTCCTTGGGTGTTTATACCTCCCAAAGGGCAGAGCACAGAGAGCTGATCCTCACCCTGCGCATCAGCGCCCACGACCTTTTGCAGGCGCAGGCGGGACAAAGCCTGCCGCAGGCATCGGATGAGGTGACCTCGGCACAGAGTGACGTGCACTACGGTGTGCTTGAGGAGGATTACAAGGCGGGAAGCCGATTTGTGACCCTGCGGGTCAACGCCAAAAGCTTGGGAAGTGACTATACTGTGGCGGGGATACGGCTGTATATCGGACAACGGCTGGATATACGGTGCGGAGATCTGCTTTGCTACGGCGCGGTGTTAGAGAATATAACGGAGGTGAAGAAGGTTGAGCGAGAATAAGAAAAAGGGCTTTTCGGCGCTGGATGCCTGGATCATCATCGGTGCGGTGCTTTTGGTGCTGGGGATGATCGGACAAAGCGTTGCCGTTGAGTTTATAGACCGTAAAAACAGCAGCGAGGAGTTTGAGCTGTCCTTTCTCGTGAGAAGCTACGGAAGTGCCGACGCACAGATCTTGCTGCAGGCACAGAGTGATGCAGGGGAGGATGGACTTTCCTGCTCTTACCGTGACCAAGAGGTGTGTCGGGTGAAAAACCTCCATCTTGAGCCCCAAAACGAAGCAGAGAGCGGCGTTGAAGGGGGGGCACCCTATTGCACGATCACCGGGATCCTTTCGGCAAAGGGCTATACCGAGGGCGAAAAATATTATCTCTACGGCTATGGAGAGATCGCAGAGGACGACGTGTTGGTGCTTTCGGTGGCGGACAGAGCGCTGTCGATGGAGATCACCAAGGTAAATGTTAAAAAAATTCAAAATAATACTTGATTTTTTGTAAAATATCTGTTATAATCCTTTTATGATACTCACCGCACATCGGATATGATGTGAGCGGTGCATCACATCAAACAAGTAGGAGAACTGAAATGATTACGAGAGAAGTAACCGTGACCAACAGCGTGGGACTGCACGCAAGGCCCGCTACGTTTTTTATACAGAAGGCCAACAGTTATAAATCCTCAATTTGGGTGGAGAAGGACGAGCGCCGCGTAAATGCCAAGAGCCTTTTGGGCGTGCTTTCTATGGGCATCGTCAGCGGAACCACCGTTAATCTGCTTGCAGACGGATCGGACGAAAACGAGGCGCTTGACGGTCTGGTGGATCTGATCGAGAACGGTATGCCCGAATAATACCCGCTTTGCGGCGTTTTTTGAGAGCATAGGGGAAGTGCGGCCATTTTGGTCCGAGCTTGAACATTCAAATGAAAGCAGACATCGCTTGCGGTTTCTGCTTTTTTTACTAATCTGAAACGGGTAAATCGACGCGGAAGCCTGCCGAATATGGAAATCAAAGATCAATTACGGGAAAAAGCAAACGCCCTGCCTTTGCGACCGGGCGTATATATTATGAAAAACGGAGAGGGACGGGTCATCTACGTGGGCAAGTCCAAGGCTCTGCGCAACCGCGTCTCTCAGTATTTTCAAAGCGGCGGGGGACACAATGAAAAGACCAGAAGGATGGTCGCTTCGGTACGCTCCTTTGATTACGTGCTGACCAACAGTGAGATCGAGGCGCTGGCGCTGGAAAACAAGCTCATCAAGCTGCACAGTCCCCGCTATAATATTCGTTTAAAGGATGGAAAGTCCTATCCCTATATCCGCATCAGTCCCGAAAAAAAGGGAGAGTGGCCCCGTGTTACGGTAACCAGAAGCCGAAAAAAGGACGGTGCGCGCTATTTTGGACCCTATTCGGGCATCAAAACGCCCTACGATATTCTGGAAACGCTGAAAAGAGTGTTCGGGCTTCCTTCCTGCAAGCACAGCTTTCCGGAGGAGGCGGGAAAGGTGCGTCCCTGCATCTATATGCAGATGGGTCAGTGCATCGCGCCCTGCACGGGAGCGGTCTCAAAAGAGGACTATACCGCAATGATCGACGGCATCTCCTCCTTCCTGAAGGGCGATATGGGGACAGTGAAGCGCGAGCTGAAGGAAGAAATGCTGGCGGCGTCGGAGGAGCTGCGCTTTGAGCGTGCCGCTCTGCTGCGCGACCGGCTGAAGGCTCTTGAAAGGCTGTACGACAAGCAGCAGGTTGTGGGTGCACCGGGCGACGAGTTTGACGTGGTCTCCCTTTACGAGGATGAGGAATGTGCCTGCCTTTGCGTACTTTACGTGCGGGACGGAATGATCTTCGACAGCGAATATCTGCCCGTGGGGGGAGAGACCATTCTGGACGGTGATGCAGTCTGTGCCATGCTTTGCGAGCTTTACGTCCGCAAGGACTATCTGCCGTCTGAGATCTGCATTGGTTATCCCTTGACGGAGGAGGAAAGAGAAACGCTGGAGGGCTATCTCTGCTCCTTGTCCCATCGGGTGAAGGTGCGCCTGCCCGAAAGAGGAACAAAAAAACAGCTTTGCGATCTGGCGCGGGACAACGCCGCACAGCACGCCAAGCGCTACGAAAAAGAAGAAAAGAAGGAACAGCGGGGGCTTGTCCGCTTAGCGGCGCTTTTAGGTCTGGAGGTGTTTCCCGAGCACATCGAGGCGATCGATATTTCCAATTACGGCAACGAGGAGATCACCGCAGGACTGGTCTGCTTTGAAAACGGGAAGGCGAGAAAAAGCGGATACCGTCTATACAAAATGAAGGATCAGAAGAGGCAGGATGATTACGGAGCAATGAGGAGTGCGCTGGAGCGCAGACTTGCGCATGCAGATGATCAGCCTCTGCCCGATCTGCTTTTGCTTGACGGCGGTAAGGGGCACGTGGGGGTAGTTCGTGCACTTTTTGAAGAACGGGGGGTGGAGCTTCCCGTATTTGGAATGGTGAAGGACGAGTTTCACAAGACCAGAGCTCTGACCGACGGTGAAAACGAGCTGTCCATAGCAGGAGATCAGGCGGCGTATTTGCTGGTTTATAAGATCCAGGAGGAGGTGCACCGATTTGCCTTCGGTGCAACGAACACCGCTAAAAGAAAAAAACTGAAAAAGTCGGTCCTTGAGGAGATCAAGGGCATCGGCAAGGAAAAAGCAAGGATGCTGCTCACCCTTGAAGGAGGGCTTGCGGGCGTGAAAAAAGCAAGCGTTTCCGAATTGGAGATGATCAAGGGTATCAGCCATCGGGACGCGTTGCAGGTGTATGCCCATTTCCATCCCGAGGAGCAAGGGAACGGAAGAGAAAACTAAAGGAGAAAAGCGCCGAGCAGGCGCAGGAGGTAGAAATGAGAATCATTACGGGAAGCGCAAGAGGCGCAAAGCTGGATACGCTGGACGGACTGGACACCAGACCCACCGCGGAAAGAGTGAAGGAAGCGGTCTTCAGTATGATCCAGTTTGAGATCGACGGAAAAAGAGTGCTCGATCTGTTTGCGGGATCGGGTCAGATGGGATTGGAGGCGCTGTCAAGAGGGGCGCTGAAGGCGACCTTTGTGGATGCGGGCAGAGAAGCGGCAGACATCGTAAAGAGCAATGCCAAAAGAACCGGTCTTTTTGAAAGAAGCGTGGTGCTGAATACCGACTATAAATCCTTCATCAGAGGCAATGCGGGCAGAGGTCGCTTCGACATCATATTCCTCGATCCCCCCTACGATTCGGACTTCGTTGAGGACGCTATCGCGCGCCTTCAGAGAGCGGATATGCTGGAGGAGGGCTGTGTGATCATTTGCGAAAGCGACCGTAAGGAGCCCTTCCTTGCAGAAGGATTGACCCTGCGCCGTCACGCGCGCTATGGCAAGGTGTTCGTCACCGTTCTTGAAAAGAGCAATCAAGAGGAAGAATGAGCGGGCAGAAGGAATTGGTGAAAAAGGAACCGAGAAGGGTGCTGGTGGCGGGAAGCTTTGATCCCGTGACCAAGGGACATATGACGCTGATCCACTATGCCGCAACCCACTTTGAGCAGGTCTTTGCCGTTTTATTCGTAAATACGGAAAAGAGTTATTCGTTCACCATGGCAGAGCGAAAAGCCCTTCTTGAGGCGGCGTGCGCTCCCTACGAAAACGTGGTCGTGGATCAGTTTGAGGGGATGCAGTATCTTTACGCCAAGGAAAAGGGAATCGATCTGGTGATACGCGGCTATCGTAACCAAAGAGACCTGGAATACGAGGGTCTGGTGGCGGATTTTAACCGAACGGCACTGCCCGGATTTGAGACGCTTCTGCTGGAAAGCAGAGAAGAGGAACGGGAGATCAGCTCCACGGCGATTCGGCAGATGCTGCGGGAAAAGAGGGATGTTTCCCCCTTTGTGCCGGAGCAAACCGTTGAATTACTGTCTGAATTTGCAGAAAACAAAGGATGGAATTAACTGTAAATCCGACAATAAAAAGAGAAAAAAGAACATAATTTCGGAAAGAGATCCGAACGAAAAGCAGATTTGTTTTTCGTTCGGATTTTTTTTTGATTTTTTTGCCTTTGAAGGGTTTTGAAAGAAAAATCGCACTTGAAAAAGATAATCAAAGGTAGTATACTTTTAACAAAAGTGGTGCACAAGTAAATAGCAAGTGAATGGAAATGTTGCAAAGTGGGGGAAAACGGAGGACGGTGACGGAGAATCCGAAAAAACCCGCGGTTGAAACGGCGCAAATACGGCCCGGTGGGGCGGAAGTGCATCGGCAGGACGTTCAAAGCACGTCAGAACAGGAAAAAACGAGAGAAGGGAGGAAATGTGATGTACGGCGAATACCAACACGTGATAGACAGCAAGGGCAGAATGTTTCTTCCCGCAAAATTCCGAAGCAAGCTGGGCGATCAGGTGTACCTTGCCAAGGTGCTTGACCGCTGTATCAATATTTTTTCCGATTCCTCCTTCCACGAGTTTATGAAAAAGATCGAGGATCATCCCAACGAGATCACCGTGGGACGGGCGATGAAGAGAAAGATCTCCTCATCGGTCAGCGTTATCGACGTGGATGCTCAGGGGCGCGTGCTTATCTCCCCCAAGCTCAGAGAGCAGGCGGGACTTTCCAAGAACGTGATCGTTGTCGGTATGGGAGACAGAGTGGAGATCTGGGACCCTGAGACCTACGAGGCGGTTTTAGCAGGCGTGGACGATGAAAACATCGAGGATGCGATGAGGGAGCTTGGAATGTGAGCGGCATCCGAAAAAACGAGAAAAGGGGAGCGTGCAATGGAACAGGCAGAGAATATCGGCTTTTCCCACTATTCGGTGATGAAAAGCGAGAGCATTGACGCTCTTGCGATCAAGGAGGACGGCATTTACGTGGACTGCACCTGCGGAGGGGGCGGCCACAGCCTTGAGATCGTGAAAAGACTGAAGAGCGGCAGACTGATCTGCATCGATCAGGACGATGCGGCGCTTCGTGCGGCGGGACAAAGGCTGGCAGGGTACGAGGATCGGTATATTACCGTAAAAAGCAATTTCTCAAACGTGTCCGAGGTGTTGAAGTCCTTGGATATCGAGAAGATCGACGGTGCGCTCATCGACCTGGGCGTTTCCTCCTATCAGCTTGATACTGCCGAGAGAGGGTTTTCCTATATGAAGGATGCGCCCTTGGATATGCGGATGGATCAAAGTCAAGCCTTTTCGGCGTATCAGGTGGTCAACGACTACAGCGAGCAGGAGTTAAAAAGAGTTCTTTACGATTGGGGCGAGGAAAAATTCGCTCCTCAGATCGCCAGAGCGATCGTGAGAAAAAGAGAGGTCGGTCCTATCGAAACCACCCTTGAGCTATCCGAGCTGATCAAGAGTGCGATGCCTCCCAAGGCGAAGGTGGGCGGTCACCATCCGGCAAAGAAATCCTTTCAAGCCATCAGGATCGAGGTCAACAGAGAGCTTGATATCATCGAGCCCACCTTAAGAGCCTTGATCTACGCCCTGAAGCCGGGCGGAAGGCTGGCGGTGATCACCTTCCACTCGTTGGAGGATCGGATTACCAAGCAGACCTTTGCTTCTCTTGCAAAGGGCTGTACCTGCCCTCCCTCCTTTCCCGTTTGCGTCTGCGGAAACAAGCCGCAGGTCAAGCTTCTTGAAAAGGGAAGAGCACCGAGCGACCGTGAGCTGGAGGAAAACCCCCGCTCCAGAAGCGCAAGACTGCGTACCGCGGAAAAACTTTAAAAAGAGAAAATAAAAGAGCCGTAAAAGCAAAGAATAAAAAACAGGATGCGCAGGGAGCGGTGAACCGTAAGACGTATCGAAAGGGAGAACTGCTGTGGGTATGTTCGAAAGATTTAAGAAAAACGAAAAGGCAGAGCTGAAGGAAAGCGCACCTGTGATCGGCAGAGGCGGCAGGATCGGCAGAGTTGCCTTAAACAAAGATATAGAAAAGAAGAGCGAGCAGGAAGAGCCCAAGAAGGCGATCGGCTACGAGGAGAGCACTGCAAGTGCGGGCGACGTTTCGATCAGCGACAGCGAGTTTTTGCGTTCTGCCGGACGGTATGGAGAAAAGAAGGCAAAAAAGCGCCGCTTCTTCACGGTGAAGAACGGTGAAAAGGCGCCCTTTCCTCTGCTGACCGTGGTGGCACTTGGCTTTGCTACCGTACTCATCATGTCTCTTGTGGTGAATTTCGTGGAGGTCAACGAATACACCAAGGACGTGGCGCGTCTGCAAAAGCAGGTGGAGAGCATGAACAAGGAGCGAAACGAGCTGGCAGCAGAGTTAGACGAAAAGGACAGCATCGACGCCCTGCGCAAATATATGGAGGAAAAGGGGAACACCCTGGGAATGGTTGAGGAGAGCGAGATGAAGGCTCCTGTCGCCATTACCCCCGAAAAGTCCGACGAGATCGAGGATTTTGAGGTGCCGCAGAAAAGCGAGCCCATCGTAACCGTGGTTTTAAACGCCCTGGCGCGCAACTTCGGCGACGTATGGAATAAATTCGTCGGCTGAGAATAAAATTGAAGAGTGAGCATTGAGAGTAGAACCGGAAAAGTGTTGTACTCTCATTTGCGTATGAGAAGCCCGATGCCCCGTTTTGATGGTGCTTTTGGGGATCTTAACGGTGAAATGAAGGGAAAACAGGAATGAAAAGCGGAACCAAAAGTATGTACGTCAGAACCATCGTTTTGTTCGTGGTCTTTGCCATGGTGGCGGTCTTTCTCGGCGGCAGACTGTTCAATCTTCAGATTCTTGAATACGACAAATACCTGGGGAAGGTTTTGGATAATTTGCTGCAGGTCAGCGTGATCAAGGCGCAAAGAGGCACCATCTACGATCGGAATATGCAAAAGCTTGCCGCAAACGTGACCACCTACAGAGTATTCATCTCACCGGTGGACATCAAGGAGGAAGAGGATCGAGTGCGCATTTCCAAGGAGCTTTCCAAGATCCTGGACGTGGACTACGATACCGTTTATGAAAAAGCCTCCAAGCCCAACAGAAAGGACGAGACCATCAAGGAGCACGTGGACAAGGAAACGGCGGACAAGGTCAGAGCGCTGATCGACAAATACGATTACACCCGCCAGATCTATCTGCAGACCACCTCCAAAAGATACTATCCCTTTGAGAATTCTGCTGCACAGGTGATCGGCTATATGGGCACCGACGGAGGACTGTTCGGTCTGGAGCTGCAGTATAACGAGCTGCTGACCGGTACTGACGGCAAGTACATCACTGCGCGAAATGCAAAGAGCGAAAGTATGCCCAGCAAATACGACGTGAAGATCGACCCTGAAAACGGCTACAGCCTTGTGACCACGCTGGATATGAATATCCAGGCGGTTCTTGAAAACCAGCTTCAGCTGACCTACAAGGAGAATATGGCGGGCAATAACGTGTGCGGCATCGTGATGGATGTGCACACGGGCGCGGTGCTGGCAATGGCGACCAACTGGGGCTTTGATCTGAATACCCCCTATACGCTGGTGGACGATTACGCCGATGAGCTGAAGTTTTCGGGACTTGAGCAGGGAAGTGAAGAGTATAATGAGTTGAAATGGGAGCTGATCTATTCGATGTGGCGCAATAAATGCGTCAGCGAGACCTACGAGCCCGGCTCCACCTTCAAGATCATCACCTCCGCCATCGGACTTGAAACGGGCGTTGTCAGCCAAGACAGCGTGCTGGTCTGCACGGGTAAGCAGACGGTGGGCGGCGTGGACATCAGCTGTCACAAGAAGACGGGACACGGCGAAGGAAGCTTTTCCTATCTGCTCCAGCAGTCCTGTAACCCTGCAATGATGCAAACGGCGGCAAGGATCGGAACCGAGACCTTTTGGAAATACTTCGAGGAGTTCGGTTATCTTGACAAGACCGGAATCGACCTGCCCGGTGAAGCGGCGGGAATCAATCATACCTTCAGCGGCTTCCATTCGGTGGAAATGGCAACCTCTTCCTTCGGACAGACCTTCAAAACCACTCCTATTCAGCAGATTACAGCCATTTGCTCTATAGCAAACGGCGGATACGTGGTCACTCCCCACGTGGTGGAATCGCTGATCGACAGCGACGGCAACGTGGTCATCGACAATTCCGGTGAGAGCAAAAGACAGGTGGTCAGCGCAGAGGTATGTGAGACGCTGGCTGAGATCTTGGAGGGCGGTGTGATCGAGGGCGTTGCAAGAAACGCCTACGTGGCAGGCTACAGAGTGGCGGCAAAAACGGGTACCTCGGAAAAGAGAGACGCAGAGGACGAAACTCTGCGTGTGGGCTCCACCGTGGCGTTTGCCCCCGCAGACGATCCCCGGATCGCAGTGCTGATCGTGGTGGATGAGCCGGGCGGACCCGTGAAGTCGGGCGGTACGGTTGCGGCACCCTACGTGGCGGCGGTGGTGGACCAGACCCTGCAGTATCTCAACGTGGGCAAGGTCTATACCGACGAGGAGCTGGCGACCATGAGCTTCCTTGTGGACGATTACGCCGGCAAAGAAGTGGCAAAAGCATTGACGGAGATCGAAACGGCAGGCGTGACCTGCAAGGTGATCGGGCAGGGAAGCACGGTGTATTCACAGCTTCCCTTGGCAGGAGAGCAGATGAGCAAGACCGACGGCGTGGTGTATCTTTATGCCTACGACCCGGAGCTTGAGGAGCGTCCGCCCGTAACCGAAAACAAATACGAGACCGTTCCCGACGTGACGGGAATGAAGGTGTCGGCTGCCATTATGATCCTGACCGATAAGGGCTTCAACATCCATATCACGGGATCTCTCAACTACGCAGAAGGATCGGGAGCGCAGGTGGGAGAGCAGTCGGTGCCTGCGGGCAGTGCATTGCAGGTGGGATCGGTGATCACCATCAAGAGCATTCACACCGACGTTTCCGACTAAGCGATCCAATAAATACACTTTTAAACACTTTCAAACAAACACTTTCAAATTTCCGAAGAAAGGAAGACCTTCAAAAGAAGGTCGCGGATGAAAAAATGAAACTCAGAGAGCTGCTGCAGGAGGTGCAGATCGCAGAATGCACCGAGGGGATCCTTGATCTTGAGATTTCGGGCATTGCGGAGGATAGCCGTGAGGAGCTTGCGGGCAAGGCGTTTATCTGCCTGGCGGGCGAAAGGAGCGACGGACACGATTATGCAGACGCGGCGCTTCAAAAGGGTGCGGCGGTGCTGATCGTTGAAAAGAAGGTGAATGCTTGTGAAAGGATGCCTTACGTGCAGGTTGCCTCTACCAGAAGAGCCGATGCTCTGATGTGGAGCAAACTTTTGGGCGATCCTGCCAAGGATCTGAAGGTGATCGCCGTAACGGGAACCAACGGCAAGACCTCCATTACCTATATGATCAAGTCGGTTCTCGAGGAAATGGGCAAGAAGGTGGGTGTGATCGGCACCATCCGCAATATGATCGGAAGCCAGGAGCTGGAGAGCACCATGACCACTCCGATGCCCCGCCAGCTTTACGGACTGATCGCCCGTATGAGAGATGCGGGGGTGGAGTATTTGGTGATGGAGGCCTCCTCCCACGCGCTGGATTATGAAAAGCTTGCCGCCATCACTCCCGAGATCGGTATTTTTACCAATTTGACCCCTGAGCATTTGGACTACCACGGCAATATGATGCAGTATGCCGCCGCCAAGGCGAAGCTTTTCAAGATCAGCAAGATCTCGGTCATCAATGCCGACGACAGCTATGGAAAGTATATGTACGATCAGGCGACGGGCAAAAAATACACCTATTCCAAGGACAGCGTATACGCCGATTTCACCGCGCGCAACGTGGTCGGTCACGGCATCAGGGGCAGTGAATACGATCTGGTCAGCCAAAACGAGGCGATTCATATCGACTGTGCCATTCCCGGCTCCTTCTCGGTATCCAACTCTCTTGCCGCCGCCGTGGCAGCAAGGCTGTGCGGTGCCTCCTGCAAGGACGTTGCCCTTGCCATCCGCCGTCTGCCCGGCGTTTCGGGAAGAATGGAAAAGGTGCCGCTTTCGGCAGACTTTACCGTCATCATCGACTACGCACATACCCCCGACGCTCTTGAAAACGTTTTAAAGACCATCCGTGCCTTCAAGACCCCCTCTCAAAGGCTGATCGCCGTTTTCGGATGCGGAGGAGACAGAGATAAGACCAAGCGCCCCTTGATGGGCGGTATTGCCGCCGCGATGGCAGACCACACCGTGGTCACCTCGGATAACAGCCGTACCGAGGACCCCTCGGCGATCATTGCAGATATTCTGAAGGGCATTCCCGAGGGAAGCGATTACGAGGTGATCGAAAACCGCACCGAGGCACTAAAACACGTGGTGCTGACCGCTAACAAGGACGACATCATTCTGGTGGCAGGCAAGGGTCACGAAAACTACGAGATCACCGCAGAAGGAAAGCACCCCTTCAGCGAAAAAGAGATCATTATGAAGGCGTTTGAGGAGCGGGAGGACCGCTGAGCAAGCAACGCCCACGTTTAACGGAAACGATCAGGAAAGGACAGTACGTATATGGTTCGGGGAATTCTTTTTGCAGCAACGCTGGTTTGCACCTTTGGGATCACGGTGTTGATCTTACGCTTTCTCATTCCCTATTTAAAAAGCAAAAAATTAGGTCAGAAGATCTTGGATATCGGTCCGCGCTGGCACAAAAGCAAGGAGGGCACCCCCACGATGGGCGGCATTGCCTTCATCTGCGCCATCACGCTGGTGCTCTTTATCGTCATTCCCATCGCCATGCATTACGGCGAGGCGGGTAATCTGACCTACATCCTTCTTGCCTACGGATACGCTTTGATCAATGGACTGATCGGGATCATTGACGACCGCGCAAAGTTTAAAAAGGGCAAAAACGAGGGACTGACTGCCGGTCAGAAATACCTGTTGCAGCTTTTGGCGGCCTGCCTCTTCCTGTTTGCGGGCATCCGCACGGGAATGATCCCCGGCTCTGCCTCGGATCTGGTCTACGTTCCCTTCATCGGTGACGTGGCGATCCTTGAGAATGTGGCAGTACGCATCCTTTACTACGTTTTCTGCCTGGTTTTGATGACCGGTATGGTCAACGCAGTAAACCTGACCGACGGTATTGACGGGCTTGCCTCCTCGGTAACGCTGGTGGTGGGACTCTTTTATTCGGTGGCTGCAGGACTGATTCCCGGTGTTTCGGGCGGTGCACAGCTTCTTGCCTCGGCAACGGTGGGCGGATGCGGCGGCTTCCTTGTGTACAATTTCCATCCGGCAAAGGTCTTTATGGGCGACACGGGCTCGCTCTTCCTTGGAGGAATGGTGGTGGCGCTGGGCTTTTTGATCGGCAATCCCGCGATCGTTCTCCTTTGCGGTCTGGTCTTTGTTCTGGAGGCGTTCTCGGTGATTCTGCAGGTGGGCTACTTCAAGCTGACCCACGGTAAGCGCCTCTTTAAGATGAGCCCCATCCACCATCATTTTGAAAAGAGCGGCTGGTCGGAGATCAAGATCGTATCGGTCTTCTCGGGTGCAACTCTGCTCTTCTGCCTGCTGGCACTTCTCGGGTGCGGCATATTCTGAGACGGTTTAAAATACAACACAGAAAGTATACGAAAAGGAGGCTTCCGTGTTTTTCAATAAAGGTACGGGCGACGGTAAAAGTTCTGCCGACAAGAAAAAGAAAAAGATCAAACGGACAGGGAAGACGCTGGAAGTGCTCCTTGACGAAAAAAAGCTAAAGCGTATTCCTGAGCCCATCAAGGCGGGTGAGCAGCCCGAAAAAAAGGAAAAGGCGTCCTTGTTCAAGCGCAGAAAAAAAAGAGCATCGGCAAGTGAATATGCCGAGCCGGGAGCGGACGTCTACAGAGAAAAGGGAGCGATCGACCGTCCGATGCTGGTCATCATCCTGCTTCTGATCTGCTTTGGATCTATTATGGTCTTTTCGGCTTCTTATGCTTACGCCCTTGACGATATGGGCGACAGCTATTATTTTATCAAAAGACAGATCTTCTTTGCGGCAGTGGGTATTGCCGTGATGCTCTTCGTGTCAAGAGTTGACTATCGGCTTATACGCACCTTCACCCCCGCCTATTTCGGCGTGGCGGTGCTCCTGCTTTTGGCGGTTCTGGTGCTGGGCGTTGCAGAGGGTGAGGCGGTGCGTTGGATCGACCTTGGTCCCTTCTCCTTCCAGCCCTCCGAGATCATGAAGTTGGGAATGGTGCTGATGCTTGCTTATTATTACAGCGCCACCGAAAAGCAGGTGCGGGCAAAGGGATTTTGGAAATCCTCGCTCTTTGGAACCTTCCTGCCCATTTCGATCGTGGGTGCGGTCTGTGTGCTCATTGCTCTTGAAAAGCATATTTCGGGTACCATTATTATGTTCGGTATCGGTATGATGGTGATCTTCGTGGCGGGCGGAAAGCTTTTGTGGTTCGGACTTGCCAGCGGCGCCTTTGTTGCGGCGGTCACAGCGATCATCACTATGACCGACTACGCCACCAAGCGTCTTGATATCTGGCTTCATCCCGAAAACTATTCGGCACAGTCGGAGGTGTGGCAGACCCTGCAGGGGCTTTATGCCGTGGGCTCAGGCGGATTTTTCGGCGTGGGGCTCGGCAATTCCAGACAAAAGCATTTGTTCGTTTCTCAGCCTCAGAACGACTTCATTTTCGCCATTGTGGGCGAGGAGCTGGGATTGATCGGAACGACCCTTGTTCTTGCACTTTTCGTGGTCTTCATCTGGCGGTGTCTGGTCATTGCCAAAAGAGCACCGGACACCTTTTCAAAGCTCGCCGTTACCGGCATTGCCGCCAAGGTGGGCATTCAGGCATTTTTGAACATCGCGGTGGTGACCAACACCATTCCAAACACAGGCATTTCCTTGCCCTTTTTCTCCTACGGCGGTACGGCGCTGATCATTTTATTCCTTGAAATGGGTGTGGTGCTTTCCATATCCCGCTATTCCTATCTGCAAAAACGGTAGCGCTTCCAAAAAGGAAAACGCACGAGAAAGGAAGCCGTGAAAACGGCGCAAATCACTATGAAATTCATTCTTTCGGGCGGAGGCACCGGGGGACACGTCAATCCCGCACTTGCCATAGGCGCCGCAATCGAAAAATATCATAAGGGAGCAGAGATTCACTACGTGGGTACGCCCACGGGCATTGAAAACAAGCTCGTGCCCCAAAAGTATCCGATGCATCACGTGAAGATCAGAGGGCTTCGCCGCAGTCTGTCACCTGCCAACATCAAGACCGCCTGCCTGACGGTCACCTCCTTTGCAAAGGCAAGAAAGCTTTTAAAGGAGCAAAAGCCCGACGGGGTGGTGGGCACGGGAGGATACGTCTGCTGGCCCGTTTGTGCCGCGGCGGCATCGTTGGGCATCCCTTGCTTTTTGCACGAGTCCAACGCCGTTCCCGGCTTTGCGGTGAAGATGCTTGAAAAAAAGGCAGACGTGATCTTCGTCAATTTTGAAAAGACGGCAGAGCGGCTGCCGGGAGCCAAAAAAGTGGTGCACGTAGGCACCCCCTTAAAGGAGATCTTCTATACCCTTGACAAGGAAAGCGCACGAAAGACGCTGGGCTTTGAGGGGTATGAACGGATCGTGCTGTCCTTTGGCGGGTCGCTCGGTGCGGCGGTTCTCAACGCGCGGGTGCTGGAGCTGATGGAGGAATACGGCAAGGATCATCCCGAGGTGCTGTTCCTTCACGCAACGGGCGCCAGAGGAAAGGCGGAATTTGAGCGGATCTTCAAGGAAAAGGGTCTTGACAAATACGACAATCTGCGGTATTTTGAATATATCTACGAGATGCCTCAGTATATGGCGGCAGCGGATCTTGTGATCTGCCGTTCGGGAGCAATGACGCTTTCCGAGCTGGCAATGCTGTCCAAAGCGTCCATTCTCATTCCCTCGCCCAACGTGACCGACGACCAGCAGACCAAAAATGCAAGACTGCTGTCGGATAAGGGGGGCGCGATCCTGATGAAGGAATCGGAGATGGACTGCTCTTCGCTGAAAAATGCCGTGGATCAGCTGCTCTCCGACCCAGAGGCACTCAAAAGGATGGAAAAGCAGGTGCGCACCTTTGCGGTCAAGGATGCGGAAAGGGAGATCGTCTCCATAATGGATCGGGTCATCGAAGAAAAGAAGAGATGATCGCTTCAGGACTATAAAATACGAAAAGAAAAGGAGGAAGGCAAATGGATGAGGAGCTGCGCAAGGAAGACGGTACGGAGCTGATATCCGACGACGTGAAAAGGCGGCTGAGAAAATCCTACAGACGAAGAAACGCCATGATCGTGTTGACCTGCCTCCTGATTGGTGCGGTAATGCTGGCTGTGGTGGGCTTTTTCACGGTGAAAAGTGTTTTTACGGTCAACGAGATCAACTGTCCCGACACCCTTTACTACAGCGCCGAGGAAATATTAAGCGCGGCGGGGGTAAAAACAGGGCAGGGCATCTTCTTTATCAAGGAAGAGGAGCTCAGACGCAACGCATTGCAAAGCCTTCCGCTCTTGAAGGACCTGCGGGTGGAAAAAGGCTATCCGGACAAGCTGACCGTTACACCGGTGCCGGAGCAGCCCCTTTACTATTTCGTGGCGGACATTCCCCAAAACGAATACGTGGTGGTGGCTGAAAGCAGGAAGGTGCTTTGTATGTTTGACGAAGAGGAGCAGATGAGAAAGACCTTCCCCCAGCTGTTTTTCGTGAAAATGCCCCGTCTGCTTTATACCGTTGAGGGGCAGGGACTGGGCTTTGCCGAAAGAGGAGACGAGGCATACTTTTCCGAATTTTTGGGATTGCTGAAGGGCTCGTCACTTTATGACCAGATCGTGCTGGTGGATTTGGAAAACCGATTTGAGATCACCGTTTACTGCAAAAGTCCGCAGGGATGGGATTACAGGATCTATTTCGGCAACAGACGGAATATGGAGGAAAAGCTGGCGTTTGCAGAGGGCATACGACAGCGCCTTCCCGAGGACTTTACCGGTGTGATCGGGGTGGAGGATCCCCAAAAGGGATACGCGGATCCTGACGAGCAGTAAAGAAAATTGGGAAGTAAGAAAGGACGAAATGTAAACTTTTTGTGAACGTTTCGCTCACCTATTGCAAAATCGGGGAAATTCAGTTATTATAATGGTATATAATTGTGATGAGCAATAGTATACGTAAAAACTACAAAATTACTGATAAATAAACGGAGGGCAAGACATGCCAATGGATATGCAGGAACAGTTTGAAAGCACACTCGTTAAAATCAAGGTAGTAGGCGTCGGCGGCGGCGGTAACAATGCGATCAACAGAATGATCGAGACCGGTGTAGAGGGCGTTGAATTCGTAGCAGTAAATACCGATAAGGCAGCTTTGAACAAGTCGGTAGCACCTTATAAGGTGGGCATCGGCGAAAAGCTGACCAAGGGTCACGGCGCAGGCGCAAACCCCGACGTTGGTGCACGTGCGGCTGAAGAGAGCGTAGAGGATCTGACCAACGCACTCAAGGGTGCAGATATGGTATTCATCACCGCAGGTATGGGCGGCGGTACCGGTACCGGTGCAGCTCCCGTGGTTGCAAAGATCGCAAGAGATATGGGCATTCTGACCGTTGCAGTGGTAACCAAGCCCTTCGACTTTGAGGGCAGAAGAAGAATGCAGCAGGCAGAGATCGGTATCAAGAACCTGAGAGAGACTGTTGACTCTCTGCTGGTCATCCCCAACGAGAGACTGAAGCAGATCTCCAACACCCGCATCACCTTCCTTAACGCATTCGTTGAGGCAGATAACGTATTGAAGCATGGCGTACAGTCTATCTCCGATCTGATTCGCAACATCGGTGTGATCAACCTGGACTTTGCAGACGTGACCACCATTATGAAGGACGCAGGCTACGCACATATGGGTGTGGGCGTTGCACAGGGTAAGGACAAGGCAGAGCAGGCAGCAAAGGCGGCCATCTCCAGCCCCCTGCTTGAGACCTCTATCGAGGGTGCAAGAGGACTGCTGATCAACATTACCTCCTCTCCCGACATCTCTCTTGAAGAGATCGACATCGCTTCTCACCTGATCTCCGACGAGGCACATCCCGACTCCACCATCATTTGGGGTTCGATCATCGATCCCACCTTGGAGGACGAGATGCGCATCACTGTGATCGCTGCAGGCTTTGACGGCAACAACAAGTACACCCAGGTTGAAAAGCCCGTGATGAAGGAAACCGTAAAGAAGGTTGCTCCCGCTCCCGCTCCCGTAAAGGAAGAGGTTGCAGCTGAGGAGGCTCAGCCCGTGGTTGACCAGACCGCGGCAGAGGACGACGGCTTCTCCAACGAGGAGTTCGATCAGCTCCTGGCAATGCTGAACAAGAATCAGAAATAATCAAAGTATACACAAGGGGGCTGTCTCAAGAAAGATCTGAGACAGCCCTTGTTTTTTCAAGGAAAGGATGCTTTTATGAAAACAGTTCTCATCACGGGAGGAAGCCGAGGCATCGGACGAGCCGCAGTGGAGCTTTTTTTAGAAAAGGGCTATAAGGTGCTCTTCATTTACCGTGCAAGCAAGCAGCAGGCAGAGCAGCTGGAGGAGCTGGGTGCGGTGGGCTACAGAGCAGACCTCTCGTTAATGGAGGAATGCGCGCGGGTGGCAGAGCTGATTTTAAAGGAGCAGGGCGGGGTGGATGTGCTGATCAACAATGCGGGCATTTCCCATTTTTCTCTTTTTACAGATCTGAAAAACGACGAGTGGAAAAGGGTGTGTGCCGTCAATCTTGATGCGCCCATCTATCTTACCCGCGCATTTCTGCCTCATATGATCGGACAAAAGTGGGGACGGATCGTGAATATTTCTTCCATGTGGGGGCAGGTGGGTTCCTCCTGCGAGGTGGCGTACAGCACTGCCAAGGCAGGACTCATCGGATTTACCAAGGCTCTTGCCAAGGAGGAAGGTCCCTCGGGCATCACCGTCAACTGCATTTGTCCGGGGCTCATCGACACCGATATGAACGAGGTGCTGGATGAGGAAACGATCGGGGCGATCGTTTCCGAGACCCCGCTGATGAGAGTGGGCAGACCGGAGGACGTGGCGTCTTGCTGTCTGTATCTTGCTTCTAAGCAGGCATCCTTTATCACAGGACAGATCATTGGCGTAAACGGCGGTCTGGTGATCACCTGAGGAGATACAAAAAAGAAGGAAAAACGCTAAAAAAGGGCGAGGAACGGGAAAAAACGCTTGACCTTTGGGGCAGAATTGTGTATAATAATAAGGTAGTATAGGACTGCGCCTGCGGGCGGAGCAAAAAAGGGAGAACCCGAAATGAAAAAGATTTTGATCGTGGTGTTGAGCGTACTGCTGGTGCTTTCCCCCACCATTGCGTTCATCAGCTGTTATTTTTATTTTAAGAGTGCAGATCCTCAGGTGGTCAGCTCGGATCTTGTCAGCGCTGTAATAACCGATGAAAAGGGAAATGAAAAGCTTTATAAAAGCGACGACACCTTTTTTGAGATCTTTGCGGGAATGTTTGGCGACGGAAAGACCAACCTGCCCCAGGCACTGGTGGCTCTTCCTGCCGAAGCGCTTGGTTACGTGAAGTATGGAGTGCGCTACGTGGACAATTTCGGCGTGGAATCCTCCTACACCTATTATCTGTCCTCCGACGCGAAAAAGTGCTACTATACCGACAGCCAAAGCAGAGCGTATAATATCGCAAAAGAGGCAGCCGAGGCGTTTTTGAATTCGGATTATGCAGAAGCGGTATACGAGCTTGCCCTGCCTCCCGTTGTATCCATCGGAGATACGGTAATCACACCCTACACCCTGGATTGGAAATACAAGACGGTTGGAGGGGCGCTGAAAAATGCCTCCTGCTCCTATTCTGACAAAAACGAAAGCGTGACGGTTGAGAATTTCCTTGTCTCCTTTATGCTGGACAGCACCCTTCAGCCCGACGAGATCGCTTTGAAGATCATGGATGCCGAAAGCAGTGAGCTGCTCTATTCGGGCTCTTACGCAGGACTGAAGAACCTGTCGCTGGAAGGCTCCAAGAGCGTGACGGTGGATATGACGCTGGTATGGAAAAACAACGTGGACAAGAACTACGCAGGCTCCGCCAAGTATTTCTTCACCGGTAAGATGTACGGCGTGCCCGCCTTCTCCATCAGCAAGAACCAAGCGACCTGCGGTGACGTGGTGGTGCTGAATGCCTACAACGTGATGTCTCCCGAGGAGATCACCGTGCAGATCGAGCCGTCCTTGAACTATACGCCCGTCTTCTATAAGGTGGGCGACGGCTGGCAGGCGCTCCTTCCCATTGCGGTTGACGCGGTGGAAACGGGAGATACCACCTTCTCCATCACCATGAGCACGTCCAGTGCAACCGACGTCTTCCTGCTGAAGGTAAACGCTTTGGCAAGAAAGAATTACAGCTATAACGAAGCGAATATGGGCGACTACTATAACGATACCGTGCTTGGTGCCCTGAGAGAAAATCTGAGACCGGTGGCAATGGCACCCTCCTCCTTCTCCTTCGTCAGCGGTAAATTCGTGGTGCCCGCCAAGGACAACTACTATTCCGAAACCTCCAACTATCCCTTTGGTACCAACGTTACTTTGGTGCCCTTAAACAAGAGCTTCACCGCCCTTGACACCATGTACTGTGCTTACTCCAACTTCAAGGATGGCAAATATGTGGAGGGAACCACCACCAAGGTCCTTGCTGCCTTTGACGGTAAGGTGGTCTACGTGGGTGCTCAGACCTACACCGGCAGACTGGTGGTCATCGACCACGGCAGCGGACTGAAGAGCTGGTACACCAACCTGTCTTCCGACATTCAGGTCAAGGAAGGCGATACCGTAACGGCAGGACAGGTCCTCTCCAGCGCGGCAGACGGCGGACTCAACTCCTCCCTCAACTTCAACTTCCACGTGGGTGTGACGGTAAACGGCGTCGCCGTGAATCTGCAGACCCTCATCGACGAAGGGCTGATCGCAAAGCAGGACTAAGAACGAAACAAAAAGGGGCTGTCTCAAATTACAAATTTGAGACAGCCCCTTTTCTATTTTCGATAGGCGGTGCATATATTTTTTTGGAGGTGATCGAATGAAAAAGGGAGTGCTGTCCATCCTGCTGCTGTTCCTAACGGTGCTGTTCTGCGGATGTCAAAGAGAGGAAGCCTCTCCCGAGCAACGCTTTTTGACCCTGCTTTCCTGCTTGAACGCAGAAGAGCGAACGGCGGTGTACAGCGGGCAGGACGGGGCTGATAAAAGAAGGGAAGGGTTAGAGCGCATTTACCGGAGAGAGGACGCCTTTGAGGTCTTTTCATCGGTGGAAAGCTATGGGATCGCCCTTTCAAGAAGAGGGGACGGCTACGAGATCCATATGCTCCTTTCCCGCCATCCGTCGGATGACGAAACGGTGAAGGGGGTACTGAGAGGGAGGATGGAGCTGATTCAAAGGACAGACGTGGAGGGCTATTTGGGAGAAGAGTACGCAGAGCGGATCGCTTCGGCGCGGATCTATACGAGGGGACGCTATCATTTTTTGCTGGTCACGGAGGATAACCTGCGGGCAATGAAAGAAATCGACGGGATTTTTTGAAATTTCTTGACAACCCCGTTTTTTGGGCGTATAATAAGCGGGAAAGTGAGGGGATATATATGGACACCATCAAGATCAACAAACAAATCACCCGCATAATCGCACATAGAGGCCTTTCGGGTATTGAAAGAGAGAACACCTGCGCCGCCTTTATCGCCGCGGCAAACAGAAGCTATTACGGCATTGAGACCGACGTGCACGTCACGGCAGACGGCAAATACATCCTTATCCACGACGACGATACCAAGCGGGTGGCAGGAGTGGATCTGCCCGTGGAAAAAAGCACCTTTGAGGAGCTGCGGGGACTGACTTTGCCCGACAAGGAGGGCTTTAAAAGAGGAGATCTGGTGCTGCCCACGCCCGAGGAATACTTTTCTATCTGCAAAAGATACGGAAAGGTGGCGGTGTTCGAGCTAAAGAACCGCTTTTTAAAGGAGCATATCGGGGAGCTTGTGCAAAGGATCAAGGAGCTTGAAATGCTTGAAAACACGGTGTTCATCTCCTTTTTCCACGCCAATCTGGTGGATTTAAAGGAGATCTGCCCCGAGGCGCACGCCCAGTATCTTTCCTACAGAGAGATCGATGAAAAGCTGATTGCGGCGTGCAAGGACTATGATCTTGGTTTGGACGTCCGCCACGACCGTTTAAACGAGCAGACGGTGGCAATGCTGAAGCAGGCAGGCGTGGAGATCAACTGCTGGACGGTGGACGATCCCGCACGCGCAGAGGAGCTGATCTCGCTGGGGGTAGACTATATCACCACCAATATTCTGGAATAACAAAAGAGAGAATCATCAAATGTACGGACTTGGAACGCTCATCAATGCCGCCGCCATCGTGGCAGGCGGACTTTTGGGGCTTTTGTGCGGAAAATTCATCAAGGAACGGTTTAAGGACACCCTTTCAAAGGCGTGCGGCATCTGCGTGCTCTTTTTGGGCATTGCAGGGGCGCTGGAGGGGATGCTGACGGTAAACGAGGGGAAGGTGGTCAGCGGCGGAAGCCTCTTGATCATCGGTTGTCTTGCCCTTGGTGCGCTGATCGGGGAACTGATCAACATTGAAGCAGGCTTTGAAAAGTTCGGCGTATGGCTCAAGAAAAAAACGGGCAACGCCAAGGACGGCTCCTTCGTTGACGGCTTCGTTACCGCCTCGCTCACCGTCTGCATCGGTGCAATGGCGATCGTGGGGGCGGTGGAGGACGGCATCAACGGCGATATCTCCATTCTCGTGACCAAAGCCATCCTTGACCTGATCATCGTGATGGTGATGGCGTGCTCTCTGGGTAAGGGATGCCTGTTTTCAGCCATTCCCGTGGCACTCTGGCAGGGCTTCATCACCCTGCTGTCCCGCTTGATCGCACCGTTTTTGACCGATCAAGCTCTTTTAAACCTGTCGATGATCGGCTCCATCCTCATTTTCTGCGTGGGACTCAATTTGGTGTGGGGCAAAAAGATCAGGGTTGCAAATCTTCTTCCTGCCGTTTTGCTTGCAGTAGTGGCGGCGTTTTTACCTATATAACAAAGAACGGAGGCTTCTCAAGACGTGTAGAAGCCTCTGTTTTTTGATGTTGAGCCGATTTTTAACAGTTTGTTTATTGACATATTAAACGTACTGTGATATACTATATATACGAGATGTGTGAGCAGTTGCCAAAAATACCGTCAGGGAGGATTTGTAATGAAGATCTTTTCAAATTGCGGTATGCCGTGGAACTTGCAGAACGGCTCCTTCTCTATGGAAAAGAGGTATGATCTGCAAATCATTTATTTCCGCGCATAAGCCGCAAGCATAGGGGCTTATGCGTTTTTTGTTATCAGTTCAATGAGACAAACAGGAGGAATATAATGAAAAATCGTTACTATAAGCTCATTTCCGCATTGATTGCTATAGCAATGCTGGTCTGCTCAATTCCGATGTCTGCAACAGCATCCGATATTTCTTTGGATGCCGGCGTGACAGAGGCATTCAAGCCTGTCTATAATGATAGTGCGCTTGAAAAGGAATTGCGCGAGAAAAAGGGGCTTGGGGTGGTGGAGATAGAATCATTGCGTAGTGAATATGCAAAGCACTATCAAATATCCGATGGAACCTACCAAGCACTTACCTTTGGCGAACCTGTTCATCGTAAAGGTGCAGATGGAAAGTGGATCGATATTGATAACAGACTTTATAAAAATGACAATCAATATCGCACACAGGACGGATGGTTTTCCTTTTCAAGTGATTTATCCGACGGGGAAATATATACGGTCAATGACGGTAAGTATTCCTTTTCGGTTGGCTACTCTTCACCAGCTTCAACCGAAAAGAATGTATTGAGTCGTTTTGCATCTAAAAAAGCACCTTTGGCTACTGTTGAGAATCATTCGGAAAAAGCATCCTTGAGCGCGTTTAAAACCGATGCGGAAAAGTTAGAGGCAGCTTCTTCGGTTGATACTTCCACAAAAATTCTTTATGAGAATGTTTTCGACGGTGTAGATTTTGAGTATATCATCTCTGCAAATGATATCAAAGAGAATATCATCCTAAATGAAAACACGGGCAAAAACGAATTTATATTCTATATTGAAGTAGATGGGTTAAAAGCAGAAACGGGAGCGGATGGTTCTGTTCAATTGCTTGACGCCGAAAGCGGTGAGCCTGCATATCTTATTCCCGCACCATATATGTATGATAGTGAAGGCGACCGTTCCGATTCTGTATACTATTTGCTTTCTGAAGCAGGGACGGGACAGTATGAACTGAAGGTTGTTACCGATGAAGATTGGCTGAATGCATCCGATACCGTGTATCCCGTTGTGATTGACCCGACTATATCAAAATTGGTTTTTTTTGATACGTATATTTATTCTTCAAATCCCACAACGAATTATGGAGATAGCGAGCAGCTTTGGGTCAGTTCAAGCAGAATAACGTATATGAGGACGCCGATGCCTGAGTTGCCCGCAAATGCCAATATAACCTATGCGGTTTTAAATGTTAAATACTACTATAAAGATACCGTCACTTCCGGCAGTGTCGATATAGGGCTGTATCAATGCTTGAAAAATTGGGATGAATATGAACTAACGTGGAATAAAGCCAATGCTTGGACGAACAAAGGATTGTCTACCACAAGAAGTGCGTTATCTACGGCAACGGCGACCTCAACAGCCCACGCATCATCACCCGGAACGGTTAGCTTTAGTGTAACCGAGCTTGTAAAACAGTGGTGTGCGGGAGAGGCAAATTATGGAGTGGGACTGAAATATGAAGGCGGTTCCAATTCGTCGGTCATTTTGGGGGCTTTTGAAGCCGGAAGTGCGTATCGTGCACAATATGCAATAACTTATTCCACAATCACGCCGATCGTTGAAAACGGGACGTATTTCATAGAAAATGTACATTTGGGAACTTATCTTCAGATTGATAATAACGATGCTCCAAACTATTCCACAGAGGGGGCAGGTCTTGAATTGTGGGATTATGATAGTGATGCCTACCAAAGATGGAAGTTGACCTATCTGCACAATGGATACTACAAAATAGAATCGGTTAAAAGTGGGAAAGCTATATCGGTTCAAGACGGTAAAGAAAACTCTGATAAGACTCCTTTGTTGCAATACACGTATACCGCATCATATAATCAACAGTGGAAGATATCAATAGCGCATAACGGGCAATACAAATTCGAGCCAAGATCCTCGGAGGCGTATTCCACGGATTGGTGTATGGCTGCAGCAACCAACGATCTTGTGGTTCAACAACGGGAATATACCAATAATACCGGATATAAGGATGAGTGGATTTTGTTTAACTTGAACGATGGTGACGATATTTTTTGGGTTTGTCGTGTAGAAACGCTATCTTTCTCTATTGAGTGTATAGGAGAATTAAGTAATGGATCTAATTGGAAACCATTGATAGAAGAATCAATGTCTTCGTGGAATGCTTTGCTAAGAAGCAATATAAGAATCGATGAATCAGATGACATATCATCGTATACGTTAGAAGTGGATTCTTATGCTGATACATGGTATGGATTGACAACAGCAAGATATTCCAATGGTATAATTACTACTTCTACTATAGAAATCAATTCAAGAACTTGCAATGGTGATTCGAATTCGAAGAAAAGCACTATTACACATGAAATTGGTCATTTGCTTGGGTTGAATGATAACCCTCCTGTTTCAAATAACACTTCATTGATGAATCATTTGAGAGATAGAAGCATAGTATATGTACCTCAAACGTATGATGTAATGAACGTAAAATACCTCTTTGATGAGGCGTAAAAAGAAAGGAAAACAGACGATGAGAATTGAAGTATTTTGTAAAAAAGCATCAGTTGTGTTTCTTGTAATCGTTTTGGTTGTGTCATTTTCGGCGTGTTCGCGTCCGGAGATAGAATACGGACAAAGAATGAGTGCATTGGTTTCAAGCGGAGAGTATTCATACGTTATGATGCATGCTGATTGGCCGTATTACGAAAATGTTGATGAAGCAGTTTCTGCATCTGACTATATTTTTTCGGGCAAAGTGAAAGAAATTTCTTTTGATATTTTAGATATGAAGTCGGGTTTGAGTGATGATGCTCCGACATCAAAAAGTACGTCGCGTATGCTTTATACAATATATGAGATAGAAATTGTTACTGTTCATAAAGGAGAGGTGGGAGGAACTGTTAAAATTGCTTTTCCCGGAGGTATAGTGGGATATGAAGAAGAGATACAGATGAAAACCCTTGTCGATTCGAATCTTGCTTCAGCTTATTCAGGTATTCCTGTTTTGTTAAATGGTAACAATGCATTGGTTGAAGGTGCACAGTATATGTTTTTTACAGCAAGAATGTCAGAACAACATATGGCGGTTATCAATATGGAGCAATATGCGATGTCTTCAGAGTGTTCTTGGGCTAAAACGGCGATTGAAAAGGTAAGTGCAGAAGTACAATAATCATATAATTGAGGCTTTTCTTTAACTCAAAAGGGCAGGCGAAGCATTTTGCTCCGCCTGCCTTTTTTGATCGCAAACAAAAAAATAGATCTAAAGTCCTTGCAATAAAATAAAAAATATGGTATACTGTAAGTTGTAAATTTGTCGCATTTTTTATTATAAGAAGGAAAGAATATGGAAAGATCCAAGGTCGTGATCTCCAAAGAGCAGATCGCGTTACAGTATGAATATATGGGCAAGGTCCGCGCCCTTTTGGGGCAGGAGGAGCGCTATGCATTGGTGCGCACCTACGGCTGCCAGCAAAACGAAGCCGACTCCGAAAGACTTGCGGGGATGCTCCACGAAATGGGCTACAGCATCACCGAGGACGAGGAAAAAGCCGACCTGATCCTTGTAAATACCTGCGCCGTCAGAGAGCACGCCGAGCTCAAGGCGCTGTCCATCACGGGGCAGTTCAAGCACCTGAAGGAAAAAAAGAAGAGCCTGCTCATCGGCATTTGCGGCTGTATGGTCTCTCAAGAGCATCGCAAGGAGGACATCAAGCACAAATACCCCTACGTGGATTTTCTCTTCGGCACGGCAATGCTTTACCGTATGCCCGAGATCCTCTATACCCGTCTTGTGAAGCAAAAAAGACAGTTCTTCCTTGACGACAACAGCGGTAACATTGCAGAGGGTCTGCCTATTTACCGTATGAACGAGTTTAAGGCGTGGGTGTCCATTATGTACGGATGCAATAACTTCTGCTCTTACTGCGTGGTGCCCTACGTGAGAGGCAGAGAGCGCAGCCGCGACCCCGAGGAGATCTTAAAGGAAGTAAAGGCGCTGGCGGAGCAGGGCTACAAGGAGATCACCCTTCTTGGTCAGAACGTCAACTCCTACGGTAAGGATCTTAAAGAGCCCATGACCTTTGCTCAGCTTTTGGAGCGGATCTGTCAGGTTGAGGGCGAGTTTACCGTCCGCTTTATGACCAGCCATCCAAAGGACGCCACAAGGGAGCTGATCGACGTGATGGCGCAAAACCCCAAGATCGCAAGAGCATTTCACCTGCCTTTGCAGTCGGGAAGCAACAGAGTGCTTCAGCGGATGAACCGCAAATATACCACCGAGCGCTATCTTGAGCTGGTGGACTATATGAGAGAAAAAATGCCCGATATCGCCCTGACCACCGACATCATCGTCGCCTTCCCCGGGGAGAGCGAGGAGGACTTTGAAGGCACGCTTGAGATGCTGAGAAGGGTGGAATACGATAACATCTATTCGTTTATCTACTCCAAGCGCAAGGGCACGCCCGCAGCAGACTATCCCGACCAGATCGATCCTTCCGTGGCATCCGACCGCTTTGCCCGTATGATCGCCTGCCAGCAGGAGATCTCTGCAAGGAAAAACAAGGACTACACCGGTGAGGTACTGCAGGTGCTGGTGGAGGGCTACAGCAAGACCGACAAAACAAAGCTGACGGGCAGAACGGAAAAGAACCGTCTGGTGCATTTTGAAGGACCCGAGGAGCTGATCGGTCAGCACGCCGCCGTTCTGATCAAAAGAAGCGAGACCTACGCCCTTTTCGGCGAGCTTGCACAGATGTAAATGATAAAATAACCGATATTGAAAGGAAAAAATATTATGGAAATTATGGAAATGGCAAGACTTTTGGGTCTTGCAATCAAGGAAAGCGACGCAGGAAAGAGAGTGGAGGCGTGCAAGAACGCTTACGAGGAAAACGAGCAGATCATCGCTTTGACCACCGAGTTTGACGTCCAGCAAAAGGCGCTTGCCGCCCTGGCAGGCGATAAGGATACCGATCCCAATCTGATCTCCTCCATCCAGACCCGCATCACCGAGATCTACGAGGAGGTCTTGGCAACCGACGCCTACAAGAACTACGAAAAGGCACAGAACGAATTAAACGAGCTGGTCACCCGCGTCAACGCCACGATGATGGCGCAGGTCACGGGACAGGTGAGCGAGGGTTGCACCCACGATTGCTCCACCTGCGGCGGCTGTCACTAAAAAGCGTCCTTCGGGGCAACGATTTCAAAGCAGAATTTACAGAAGGCAGGAATGAAGCATGGCACTTTCACCCATGATGCAACAATACGTGGAGGTCAAGGAGCGATATCCTGACGCCCTGGTCTTTTACCGTCTGGGGGACTTTTACGAAATGTTCTTTGAGGACGCCAAAACGGCGTCCCGCGAGCTGGAGCTGACCTTGACGGGCAGAGACTGCGGGCTTGAAGAGCGCGCGCCTATGTGCGGCGTGCCCTATCATTCTGCCGACGGATACATCGGCAAGCTGGTAAACAAGGGCTACAAGGTGGTCATTTGCGAGCAGATGGAGGACCCGAAGGCTGCAAAGGGCATCGTGAAAAGGGACGTGGTGCGCATTGTCACCCCCGGCACGGTCACCGACAATACCCAGCTTTCCGAGGGAGAGAACAACTATATCTGCGCGCTCCTCTTTTTGGAAAAGGAGATCGCCCTTTGCGTTGCCGACATTTCAACGGGTGATCTTTCCGCCACCTCCATTTTCTCCGGTGACGAGGAGGAGCTGATCAGCGAGATCGCCTCCTACAGCCCCCGCGAGGTGATCGTCAGCAGTCCTTTGCAAAAGGGACTTTTAAAGGACTACCTTGAAAACCGTTTGCGGGCAAAGGTCTACGAGCTGCCTCTGCATTTTGAGGAGCAGGTCGCTCTTCCTGCCTTTGCAAAAAGTCTTGGCAGCACGGCAGGCTATCCCGAGGAGCAGAAGAACGTTCTTCTTGCGGTGGGCGCACTTGTTTCCTACGTTTCAAACGCACTGAAGAGTGAAAAGTTCAACGCAAAGAATTTGAATATTTACGGCAAGGGACAATATCTTTTCCTTGACAGCAACACAAGGCGCAATCTGGAGCTTTGCCGTACTATGCACCTGCACGAAAAAAAGGGAAGCCTTCTTTGGGTGCTTGACAAGACCTGCTCGGCAATGGGCGCACGGCTTTTGAAGCAGTACGTGGAGCAGCCCTTGGTGAACCAAAAAAAGATCCTCTACAGACAATCCGCCGTGGCGGAGCTGGCAGATCAGTTTATTTTAAGGCAGGAGTTAAAGGAGGAGCTTTCCGAGATCCTGGATATGGAGCGTCTGATGACCAAGGTGGTCTACGGCACGGCGGGGGGTAAGGATCTGCGCGCCATTGCCAACACCATGGCGGTCCTTCCCAAGATCAAGGCGCTGATCAAGGACTGTCAGAGCGAGGCGTTAAAGGACATCAACGCCCGTCTTGACGATCTTTCCGACCTGCACGCCCTGCTTGATGCCGCCATCAAGGAAAATCCCCCCTTTTCGGTAAGAGAAGGTGACTTCATCGCCGACGGCTACAGCGCAGACGTGGACAAGCTCCGCCTGATCAAAAACAATGCAGGCGGTTACTTAAAGCAGATCGAGGCAAGAGAAAAGGAGCGCCTTGGGGTCAAGAACCTGAAGGTGGGCTATAACAGAGTCTTTGGCTATTACATCGAGATCTCCAAGGCTTCAAACGAGGGCTTGAGCCTGCCCGAGGATTATGTGCGCCGTCAGACGCTGACCACGGGCGAAAGATACATCACAGAAGAGTTAAAGCAGCTGGAGAACACCATTTTGGGGGCAAGCGACAAGGATGCCGCCCTTGAATACGAGATCTTCCTGATGCTGTGCAAAAAGTTAAATGAAAACGTGGAACGCATCCGCGTCAGCGGCGGCTGTGTGGCAGAGCTGGATGTCTATCTCTCCCTTGCCTTTGCGGCGGTGGAAAATCGCTACACCCGCCCCGAGATCACCTGCGATCAGGTGATCAGTATCACCGACGGCAGACACCCGGTGGTGGAAAAATACATTAAGGATGGGGCGTTCGTGCCAAACGATACCCTGCTTGACACCGAGCATAACCGCCTGATGATGATCACAGGCCCCAATATGGCGGGTAAATCCACTTATATGCGCCAGGTGGCGCTGATCACCGTGATGGCGCAGATCGGCTCCTTTGTGCCTGCAAGCGATGCCCGCATCGGCATCGTTGATAAGCTCTTTACCCGTATCGGTGCATCCGACGATCTGTCCTCGGGCACCTCCACATTTATGTTGGAGATGAACGAGGTGGCAAGCATTCTGAAAAATGCCACCAAGCGATCGCTGATCATCTACGACGAGATCGGAAGAGGCACCTCCACCTACGACGGAATGTCCATCGCCAAGGCGGTAGCTGAGTATACCTGCGGCAAAAAGCTGGGTGCCAAAACCCTCTTTGCCACCCACTATCACGAGCTTACCGAAATGGCAGACGGCAAAAACGGGATTGTAAATTACCACATCGCCGCAAAGAAAAAGGGCGACGATCTGGTCTTTTACCGCAAGATCGTGGAGGGCGCGGCAGACGACAGCTACGGCATTGAGGTGGCAAAGCTGGCAGGCGTGCCAAACGATGTGATCAAAAAGGCAAGAGAGGCGTTAAAGCAGCTTGAAAGCAAGGGGCTTGCCGCACCCAAGGTCAGGGTGGAGGAAAACGACAATATGACCATTGAGAATTATCTGGAGAAGAACGTTTGCGAAAAGCTGCGCCGCGCACAGCTTGACAGTATGACGCCGCTGGAAGCAATGTCGCTTCTTTACGAGTTGAAAAAGACCCTTGGATAAGAGTGAACTCAAGGGAGAAGGGAGGAAGACGTGGCAAAGATCAATATTCTTGATTTTCAGGTAGCAAACCTGATCGCCGCAGGCGAGGTGGTAGACAGACCCGCCTCGGTGGTGAAGGAGCTGCTTGAAAATGCCATAGATGCAGGGGCAAACGAAATTGAGATCGAGATCAAGCGAGGCGGAAGCAGTTTGATCAGAGTGACCGATAACGGAAGCGGAATGTCAAAAGAGGATGCCGAGCTTTGCATCCTGCGTCACGCCACCAGCAAGATCAAGACCGAACGGGATCTTGACGGCATCGTGACCCTGGGCTTCCGTGGCGAGGCACTTGCCGCCATCTCTTCGGTTTCGCAAATGAAGATCCTTTCAAAAAGAAAGGAGGATAAGGAGGGCACCTCCATCCTTTGCGACTGCGGAAGGATCACCGCAGTGTCCTCCGTCCCCATGAAAAAGGGAACCACCATCGTGGTGGAGGAGCTGTTTGCAAACGTGCCCGCAAGGAGAAAGTTTTTAAAGAGAGATCAGTCGGAGGGAATGGCTGTTTCAGCCGTTGTGGAAAAGGTTGCCCTTTCCCACCCCGAGATCGCCTTCAAGATGATCTCCGACGGGGCGGTGCGCTTGCAGACAGCAGGAGATAAGAAGCTATATAACACCATCTACGCCCTTCTCGGCAGAGAATTTGCCTCCCGTCTTATTGAGGTCAGAGGGAAAAGCGAGGCGGTGGAGGTGTTCGGCTACGTGGGCAGACCCGACAACGTGCGGGCAAACCGCAATTATCAAAACTTTTTCATTAACGGACGCTACGTCAAGTCAAGAACGGCAACGGCGGCTTTGGAGCAGGCATTTTCCTCCTTTATGGAGAGCGAGCGCTTCCCCTGCTGTGTATTGAACGTGGTCATCCACCCCGCTCTTGTGGACGTGAACGTCCATCCCACCAAGCTGGAGGTGAAATTCAGCTCGGAAAAGACGGTGTTCGATGCCATCTACCTGGCGGTGAGAAACGCCCTTCTGCAGGATACCACCAGACCCGCCCTTCAGCTTGGCAAAAAGGACGTGGACCATAGAGCCATCGGTACCTATAACCGCTTTACTCCCGTCTACGATCGGCTTGACAGCCCCCCGGAGGGAGGACAGCAGGAGCTGTTTTCAAAGCCGTCGCAAGAGAAGACGCAGGAGCTCATTCCCCCAAAGGAGAAGAGCGCCGTTCCCCCCACCCCCTTTGACGATCTGCCCTTTGTTTTTGAGGACGTCGTAAAGGCGCACGAAGATCGGATGGGAGAAGAAAAACGGTCCTCTGAGAACGTTTCAGCAGACCAAAAGGGCGAAAGCACCTCTGCTTCTATAACGCACCAAGAAAAAAACAAGGCACAGCCCCCTCTTTTAAAGGAGAATATCCCCTCCAAGGTACAGGATGTTCCCATTTTTGAAATGCCCGTTTTACCCGATCTGACCATGCCCACTCTTGACCCCGTTGCCGAAAAAAAGAGCGAGGAGGCAGCATCGCAGTCCGACCTTGGGGAAAAAGAGGCAGAAAAAGAAAGGCTTCCTGCTGTTGACAAGAAAGATCAGGATATCGTTTTGGAGGAGGACCCCTCAGAGAAGGCAGCGATCGAGCTCCCCTTTACTCTGCTTGGCATCGCCTTTGACACCTATATTTTGGTGGAGCAGGGGCAGACCCTTCTGATGATCGACAAGCACGCCGCCCATGAACGGCTGATCTTTGAGGAAATGAAGAAAAACAGAGCGGCAAGCGGCAAATACAGCCAGCTGATGATGGTGCCCATCGCAGTGGAGCTGAGTGACGTGGAGCTTTCCGCCGTCCTTGACTACGAAGAGGATCTGAAAAAAACAGGATTCGTCTTCGACGTGGAGCAAAGACGGGTACTGCTCTCGGGCTTTCCCGGGGGTATTGAGCAGGATCAGGCAGAGATCCTCTTTATGACCATGGTCACAAGACTTGCGAGCGGCGAGGGAAATGCCGCACTCACCCGCGAGATCGCCTTTGAAAAGGCGCTTTACACCGCCTCCTGCAAGGCGGCAATGAAGGGCGGCAGAAAGGACGGCAGGGAGCATTTGGAATACCTTTGCCGCCGCCTGCTCAGTCTGCCCGATATTCGTTACTGCCCCCATGGCAGACCGGTAGCCTTTGAGATCTCCAAAGGAAGCATTGAGCATCATTTCGGCAGATCTTGAAATAAAAAACTTTGTTATGACCCGCAGACTGTGCTTCTGCAAAGGATAAGAAAGGACAAAACGATGTTTACGCTTTTAAAAAAAGAAGGGAAAGCCCGCAGAGGCGTGATGGAAACGGTGCACGGCACCATCCAGACCCCCGTGTTTATGAACGTGGGCACCTGCGCCGCCATCAGAGGCGGTATTTCCACCGATGATTTGAGAGAGATCGGTTGTCAGGTGGAGCTTTCCAATACCTATCATCTGCACATCCGTCCCGGTGACAAGCTCATCCACGATTTAGGCGGTATCCACAAGTTTTTCAACTGGGACAGACCCGTTCTTACCGACTCGGGCGGATTTCAGGTCTTCTCTCTTGCAAAGCTTCGCCGCATCAAGGAGGAGGGCGTTTATTTCCAGTCTCATATCGACGGAAAAAGGATCTTTATGGGTCCCGAGGAGTCGATGCAGATCCAGTCAAACCTTGCTTCCACCATCGCAATGGCGTTTGACGAGTGTATCGAAAACCCCGCTGAATACAAATACGTCAAGGCTTCCTGCGCCCGCACCACCAGATGGCTTCACCGTTGCAAGGCGGAAATGGCGCGCTTGAACAGTCTTGACACCACCATCAACAAGAATCAGCTGCTTTTCGGCATCAATCAGGGCAGTACCTACAAGGATTTGCGCATCGAGCATATGAAGGAGATCGCAGAGTTAGATCTTGACGGCTACGCCATCGGCGGACTTGCCGTGGGCGAAAGTGCCGAGGAGATGTACGAAACGATCGAAGCCGTAGAGCCCTATATGCCTGTGGACAAGCCCCGCTACCTGATGGGCGTGGGCACGCCCGTGAACATCGTGGAGGCTGTGTACAGAGGCGTGGACTTCTTTGACTGCGTTATGCCCAGCAGAAATGCGCGCCACGGCAACGTCTTCACCTGGAAGGGCAAGATGACCATCTTAAACGAGCAGTATTTTGCAGATGACCGCCCCATCGATCCCGATTGCGGATGCCCTGCCTGCCGCAGCTACAGCCGTGCCTATATCAGACATCTGTTCAAGGCAAAGGAGATGCTGGGTATGCGCCTTGCGGTCATTCACAACCTCTATTTCTACAACGAATTGATGGAAAAGATCAGACAGGCACTTGACGAAGGACGCTACGAGGAGTTTTACAACCACTACAGAGTCGTCCTTGGTCAGCGCGCTCCCGAATAATGAAGAGCGATACCGCCCTTTTTTCGCGGCTGTGGGCAATCATCGTGCGCCCCGTCTTAAAATTCCTTAAAAAAACCTTTAAGAGAATAGGAAACGGGGCGTTTGCACTCGGCGCACGCATATATTATAAAAAATCTCCCTATTATCAGCAGATGCCCCATCGCTCCTTTGCTGATTTGAAAAAAGACAAGGGTGCATACGGTGAGTATCTTCTTTGCTATCTTTTAAGAAGAGAGAAGGGCAGATGGCTTTATAATCTCTATATTCCGGGCAGGGAAGAGGCAACCGAGTTGGATGCCCTCTTCATTTGCTCCCGCGGAGTCTTCCTTTTTGAATCCAAGAACTTCAGCGGTCGGATCTACGGACTTTTAAGCCAACCCGATTGGGTGCAGAGCGTCAAGACCGAAAAGGGCATACGTAAGCTTCGCTTTTTCAATCCGATGATGCAAAACGGCGCACACGCAAGAGCATTGAAGGCACTTTTGCCCGAAAACACCCCCGTTTATCCCATGGTGGTCTTTGGCAGAGAGTCGACGCTCTACACCCCCGTGGCAAAGGAACAGCCCGACAAGCTGTTTTGCTCGAGGGATCTGAGAAAAAGGGTGTCTGCCATTAAAAAGGGAATGCTGAGCGCCGATCGTGTTGATAACATCCATAGCACCCTTGCTCAATATACCAAAATCGACTTACGGGACAAACTCTCTCACCTACGCCGTGCGCAAAAGCGCAGACGCTGAGGGACAATAAGAAAGAAGGCGTTTTTCTTGAAAAAACTTTTTTCAAAAAAGGGGATGGATCTGACCACCGGTCCGCTCATCCCAAAAATCATTACGTACACCATTCCCATCATCCTCACCGGCGTTTTACAGCTGATGTTCAACGCCGCCGACCTGATCGTGGTGGGGCAGTTTGCCGAAAACGGTGAAGAAGCCCTCGCGGCGGTAGGCGGTACGGGACCGCTGATCAATCTGGTGATCAATCTGTTCATCGGACTGTCGGTGGGCGCGTCTGTCTTCGTTGCCCGCTATATCGGCTCAGGTGAAGAGGAAAAAACCCACCAAACGGTGCATACCTCTATGACGGTGGCACTGATCGGCGGTGTGATCTGCTTCCTTATCGGCTTCTTCTTTTCCCGCACCTTCCTTGTCTGGATGGGCACGATTGAAAGCGTGCTTGATCTTGCCACCCTTTATATGCAGATCTATTTCGTGGGTATTCCCGCCAGTCTGATCTACAATTTCGGCGCGGCGATTATGCGCTCTTCGGGCGATACCGTCCACCCCCTCATCTTTTTAACCATCGCGGGCGTGGTCAACGTGGTATTGAACCTGGTTTTGGTGCTTTGCTTTCACAGAAGCGTGGACGGCGTTGCCATTGCCTCAGCCGTTTCTCAGGTGGTTTCGGCAACGCTTGTGGTGTGGTATCTTTGCAAGCGCACCAAGGGGGCGTGCAAGCTGGAGCTGAAAAAGCTGCGCATTTATCCCGCAAGACTTTGGGAGCTGGTGCGCATCGGTATTCCCGCAGGCATTCAGGGCTCGCTCTTCTCCATTTCCAACATCATCATTCAGTCGGCAGTCAATTCCTTTGACTCTGCGGCGGTGGTGTCGGGAAGCGTTGCGGCGGGAAGCATCGAGGGTTTCATTTACGTGGCAATGAACTCCTTCCACCACGCGGCACTGTCCTTCATCGGGCAGAACATCGGAGCGGGAAAGCCTGAGAAGATCGGCAAGATCACGGGCACCTGCGTGATGCTGGTGACGGTGGTGGGGCTTGCTCTTGGAGCGGTGGCTTGGATCTTTGCCGATCCGCTGTTAAGACTGTATATCGGGTCAAACGCCGAGGGCGGGGTGACCGAATCGATCCATTACGGTATGATCCGCCTGCAGATCATCGCCCTGACTTATTTCACCTGCGGCATTATGGATGTGTTCAGCGGAAGCCTTCGAGGCATGGGCGCTTCGCTCGGTCCTACCCTCATTTGCCTGATCGGCGTGTGCGGCATCCGTATCACCTGGATCTTCACCTATTTCCAAAGCCATCACACCATGAAGACCCTGTTCTTATCCTATCCCATTTCCTGGACGGTGACGGTGCTGGCACAGTTGATCTTCTTCCTTTATCTGAGGCGCAAGCTTGTGAAAAGAAAAGAACGGGAACGGTTGCTTGCCTATGATTAAGCGCGCCTATCTTGAGATCACCAACGTCTGCAACCGCGCCTGCGCCTTTTGTCCGGGATGTAAAAGGGAAAAGCGATTCCTTTCTCCCTTGGAGTTTGCCCGGCTTGCATCAAAACTTCGTCCCCATACAGACTATCTCTATCTGCACGTGATGGGAGAGCCCCTCTTTCATCCCCTCCTTGCCGAGATCTTAAAGGAGGGCAGGGAGCAGGGCTTCAAGCTGACCATCACCACCAACGGCACGCTTTTAAAGGATCGACTCGCACTGTTGCTTTTTGAAAAGCCCTATAAGGTGAATATTTCTCTTCATTCCTTTGAAGCCAACGGCAAAAGGGAGGAGGGCTATTTTGAAAACTGCTTTGAAGGGGCAAACTGCCTTGCAGAGGGGGGGACCATCACCGTTTTGCGGCTTTGGAATGCCGACGGAGATCTTCCCGGCATCAATAGCGAAAACGAACAAATTCTCGCTCTTTTAAAGGAGTATTTCCCCGGGGAGTGGAAAAAGAACAGCAAGGGCTATACCTTGGCAGACCATCTGTATTTGGAATTTGACCGCCGTTTTCTCTGGCCCTCCAAGGATGGACAAGAGATCAGAAAAAAGGGCAGATGCCACGGACTGATTGACCAGATCGCCGTTTTGTGCGACGGCACCGTGGTGCCTTGTTGTCTTGACGGAGAAGGGGAGTTGGCTCTTGGAAACCTCTTTGAAAGCGATCTTGACACCATTCTTGAAAGCCCCAGAGCCAAAAGGATGAAAGAAGGCTTTCTTTGCGCAGGAATACTTCACGAGCATCTTTGCCGCACCTGTGGATACGCTTGCCGTTTTGACAAGGGCTGACGTTTTGACAAGGGCTGACGTTTTAAAATAACTGATACTAAAATAACCTCTGAACCGTACGGTTCAGAGGTTATTTTTAATAAGTATTGCTTTTAAAGATGCATTAAGCCTTCTTTTTCTTCAGAACAACAACTACAACGACCACGATGGCAACGACTGCGATCACAGCAACCACGATGCCGATGATGGCACCGGTGGAAAGACCGCTCTTGTTCTCGTTCTTGTCGCCGTCGGTAGGCTTGCTTTCGGAGGTCTTGTCCTCGTCCTCGGAAGCTGCGGGAGTGGACTCTTCTGCAGAAGCAGAGTTGTCGTCGCCGGAAGGCTCAACGGAAGGCTCAACGGAAGGCTCTACAGAGGGCTCGTCGGAGGGCTCAACAGGATCATCGGAGGGCTCAACGGGGGTGGGATCAACCACGGGAGGCTCGGGCTCTGCGGGCTGCTCTGCGCTGACCATTACGTCAGCAAGGCAAGCCCAGTTGGTGCCCAGCCAGTCGGTGATGACGATCTTTACGCCGGTAGCCTCGGTGGCTTCGTCTAAGGTGATGGTATAGCCGCCGTCATCGATGGTCAGAGCGGGAACGGGCTCTTCGTTGATCTGGGTCTCGGTGTCGCCGTTGATCAGATAGATATCGTAAGAACCTCTGGTCATACCGTCCTCGTGGGAGGTGGTACCCTCGTTCTTGCACTGTACGTATACTTCGGTCACCTTTACAGCACCCTTGAAGGTTGCGGTGATAGCCTGGGTTACGTCAGGGTTCCAACCGCTTCCGCAAACGGTGCTCTGGTCGCCGTCAAGCACGTTTGTGGGGGCGTTGATCGCACCGAAGTTGGTGAAGCCTTCACTGGTTGCACCGGAGAATACCACGTAGCCTTCGTCGTCAACCAGGGTCACCTGGTCGTATGCGGTGATGTATGCATCAAACACGCTTCCGCCGTATACGTTGCTGAATTCAACGCATACAGTGTTTTCGCCCTCCTTCAGAAGGGGAAGGGCGACCTCGGTGATGTCATAATTGGTGTAGTCCTTGTCAAGATAGCCATCAGCCGTCCAGATCACCTCACCGTTTAAGTAGATGGTGGGATTCTCGTCGAAGATCACGCTCAGCTCAAGAGCCTTGATGGCGTCAAGATCCTTGACGGTGAAGGTGGTGCGCAGATAAGCGGAGAAGTTGGCGTAGTCAAAGAAGGTCACAGCCATACCGTTGCCGCCCTGACCTGCAAAGGGAGCGTAGCCCTCGGTCCATTCAGCGTCATCGGAGCCGTCAAGCCAGCCATCGGGAGCGGTGGCGGTCAGACCGTCGGCACTTTCCTCATAAACGATGTACTCCCATTCAGACTCGATCTCCAACAGCTCGGTAGCCTTTGCAGAAGAAGATACTGCAAAGGTCGCAAGACCGCAGAGGAGAAGAGTCAGAGCCATGAGTACGGATAAAAACTTTTTCATTTTGCATATTCTCTCTTTCATTTTTTTGTCGTATACGCGACTGTGGTTATCATACCATACTTCTTGCAAAAAGGCAATAGACAAAGTGTGAATATTTCGCATATTCCTACTGTTTTGCATAAAAAATCATCTGTTTTTCTAAAAAAAGATGCTTGCGGATATCCGCAAGCATCCATTTAAGATTTCTGAAAAATTACTTTACGAAAGCCTTCTTGGTCACAACTGCTGCGCCGAACAGAGCAACAACTGCCAGAACTGCGATGATCGCGGTAGCGTCACCGGTTACGGGAGGCTCAACGGGAGGCTCAACAGGAGGCTCGACAGCGGAGATCTCAGAGCCGTAAGCAGTGAAATCAGCAACTGCTGCCCAAGTGGTGCGGTTCCAGGAGGTGATCACGATCTTCACGCCGTCAGCTTCAACAGCCTCGGTCAGAGTCAGGGTCTTTCCTTCGGGAGCTGCGTCAACGGTGCCAACCTTGGTCAGGGTCTCGCCATTGATAGCGTAGATGTCGTAGGTGCCCCAAGGACCTTCGGTAACGCCTTCAACGTATGCACCCTCGTCCTTGGTGGAAACGGTAACCTTCTCAAGGTTTACGGTCTTTACGAAGGAGATGGTGAAGGACTGCTCAACGTCTGCATTCCAGCCGCTGCCGCTGCAGGTGCTGTTGTCGCCGTCCAGAATGTTTTCGGGCTTGTTGATGTCGCCGAAGCTGGCAAAGCCTTCGGTGGTTACGCCGGTAACGTAAAGAGAACCGTCAGCATTTACTGCGTCCAGAGTGCCGGAAGCAACGTCGATGGACAGATCCATACCTGCACCGCCCAGAACGTTCTTGAACGCTACTGCGATCACGTTCTTACCGGTCTTGAATGCGGAGGTATCAAGAGTAACGGTTGCATAGCCGTTGTCCTTGTAGCCGCCAACAGACCAAACCTCGGTTCCGTTTACGTAGAGAACGGGATCCTCATCGTACTTTACAGACAGGGTAGCCGCAACGATTTCGTCAGCGTTCTCGATGGTCACTTCCTGACGGATGTATGCGATGAAATTGCCATATTCAAATGCGGTAGCTGCATCGCCCCAGGTGTAAGCGCTTCCGGAGAAGGGAGCGTTACCGGTTTCTGCTTCGCCTTCGCCGGTTAACCAACCTTCGGGAGCAGCGGTAGCAACGTCTTCGTAAACGACGTATTCCCATTCAGAGCCCTTTTCAACGATGGTGGTAGTGGTAACCTCAGCGGAGGAGGAAACTGCCAGCATTGCGAAAGTAGCCAGAACGAGAGTCAGGACCAATGCAAGGGATAAAAACTTTTTCATGGGTGAGTATCTCTCTTTCTTGTTATTTTGTCTTCGTATTTCTCGTTTACAAAGACTACAATAAGTATACTATATTCAGCTGCAAAAATCAATAGGTAAAACGAATTTTGTAGTTGAAATTTGAAAGAAAAAAGATGCCTGCATTGGCGTGATACTCCGATAAGAGTATCACGCCAGTTCTATTCGCCTACGGCGAGTGATACTACTACGCAGTGATATTCGGCTTACGCCGAGTGGTATTCGCGGCTCACGCAGTGAGCATCGCGAGCTTTCAAGGCGAATAGAATATCACTGTGAGGCTTAACCGAACAATATCACTGCCCCCAAGGGCAATATCACTCTTTGCGAAAGCAAAGAATATCACTCATAGACAGCAGAAAAAGAGAGAGTCTTACGGAATTTTGCTTCCGCATGACTCTCCCTTCTGTTTTATCGCCGGTTTCGCATTCGTTTTACAAATGCATCGGGCTGCGCCCTTACCCCTATCTTATTTCTCCGATAAGGACATCACCCATTTCTGCAGGCATCTTTTTTAGTGATGCTTGAAGGGAATTACTTTACGAAAGCCTTCTTGGTAACGATTGCCGCACCGAAGAGAGCAACCAGTGCCAGAACTGCGATGATCGCGGTAGCGTCGCCGGTTACGGGAGGCTCAACGGGGGGCTCTACAGGAGGATCTACGGGAGGATCCACGGGCTGCTGAGCCTCATCATACAGATAAGGAGGATTGTCCAAAACGATCGCGCCGTTTTCCTGCCATGCAACCGAGTTGCCGTTGTCGGGGTTCACACCGAATGCGCCCTCTGCGGAGGTGCCGGCGTGCTTCAGGGTCTCACCCTCGTAGATCTCGAAGGTAACGGTGTAGGTATGATCTGCAGAAGGAGCGATGCCGTAGTCGGAAGCGCAGATTCTCAGATAAGAACCGTCGTGGCCCCAGTGGGTTGCACCCACGGCGCCCCAATCCTCGTCTACGTGATCAAACGCATACTTGGAAATGGTGTGGGTCTTGCCGGTCTCGTCAGCGATTACAACCTTCAGGGTATAGGTGCCGTCCTTCAGCTTATTGTTGATGTCGGCATTTGCCTCTGCATCGGAGGAGTAGCCAACGATGAACCAGGTGTAGTTTCTCCAGTTACCGATGGAATCGTACTTGGGAGCGATGGTCAGAGTGCCCACGGTGGGCTCAACGGGAGGATCAACGGGCTCTTCTTCGGGAACCACGGGATCCATCTTGCAAACGAATCCGGAGGTCGCTTCGCTCTTGTAAAGCTCTGCGCCGTCCTCACCGTAAACGGTAATCTGCACGGTGTAGTCGGTGTCCTTC
>JAFTVG010000034.1 GCA_017465885.1 Clostridia bacterium
CGCTACGCGCCAATTCGATATGAGATAAATCCCTCGTTTGCGAAGCAAACATATCGAGTGCGCAAGCACATATCCAACGCCTCAGGCGTATATCGAAAATCCCGTGAGGGATTTATCTCGATGCGTGTTCTCCGTTAAGGAGAACACGCTAAAGAAGATCGGGATTTTTTTAGAGATGTTTATTGGGGAGTAAGCTCAAACCAGTTGACGTTGACGGCGGTGCCGAATTCAAATTCGATCACGTGCTCGCCCTTGGTCAGCTTTTCGGAGATCTTGTCAGACACCGTTTCCCAGTTCTGCCATCCGCCGCTGCCCTCGTTCCAGCGGAAGAGAGCGACCACCTTTCCGTCAACGTAAATGCGGAAATTGGAGTTGCGGTTGTTGGAGGAAACGCGGAAGGCAAAGTCGTAGGTAGCGGTCTTTTCAACCACCACGTTGAAGCCGATCTTTCTGCCGTCCTGGGTGTAGTTGGGGATCAGTCCTCCGTCCTCGTCAAGACACTCCTCAAAGCCCACGCCCTCGGATCTGGTAGACAGATCCGCCGCCTTGATGCGGGTGGTGCCGTCTGCCTTGATGGTGTGGGTGATGATGACGGGGTTGAGCTTTCTTTCAAGAGAACCGCTCTTGAGGGCGATCTCCAGCATTCTCTTTGCGCTGGCTCTCAGATCCTCATCACGGAGCGCGCCCGCTCTGTATGCGGCGAGAGTGGATTCGAGATAGCCCCAGCTCATCTTGGCGTCGTTTCCTGCGGCGATCTCTCTGAACTGCTGGGAGTGTGCGCCCCAGTCGGTGCAGACGAAGCCCTTAAAGCCCCATTCACCTCTTAAGATGTCGGTGAGCAGCTCTCTGTTTTCAGAGTTGAACTGACCGTTTGCGGTGTTGTAGGTGGTCATGATCGACCAGGGATCTGCTTCCTTGACGCAGATCTCAAATGCCTTCAAGTAGATCTCTCTTGCGGCACGCAGACTGATGTGGCTGTCGCCGTCCACGCGGTAGGACTCTCTGCTGTTGGCATAAAGGTGCTTGATCATCACGCCCGCACCCTTGACAGACTGCACGCCGTGGGTGATCGCCGCCGCCATTTTACCGGTCAGCAGGGGATCCTCGGAGAAGTATTCAAAGTTTCTGCCGCCCAGGGGGTCTCTGTGGATGTTGATACCGGGAGCGAGCCAGACGTCTACTCCTGCGGTGTAGCACTCCTCGCCCACCTTCTGACCGACCTGATAGATGAGCTGGGTGTTCCAGCTGCAGGAAAGGGCGGTCTCAATGGGCCAAGCGACCTGCTTGACGGAAAGGTCAAGTCCTGCAGGTCCGTCGGAGGTGTCCACGTAGGGCACGTCCTTGGAGGTCAGACCTGCCAGCGAGCCGTCGCCGTTGCCTACGTTGGGGGCGTGACCGCAGAGCAGGGTGATCATTTCAGAGGGAGAAAGGGTATCGATGAAGGCGTCCATCTTGGAGGGATCCTCGTATACCTCCAAGAAGCTCATATTGGTGGAGGGATTGACCACCTTCTGTGCGGTGGCAAGCAGGCTGGTTTCGCCCTTGCCCGAGCCGTCGTCAAGGGTCAGGGTGCAAAGCAGCAGGGTGTCCTTCACCGCGCTTGAGATCTTTACCTCGATCTTGTTGACGCCCTCGTTTAACTTCAGGGTGATCTTATCGGTGTTGGTGGTCTTGAATTTTGCGCCGGTACCAACCATATCAAGGGTCTCGCTGTCCTTGACGCCGTTGACGTAGATCTCAAACGCCTTTTTGGTGGTGGCACTTCCGGGTACGCCGTAGCCCAGCGTCAGGGTGTATTCGCCTGCCGCGGGAGGAGTGACGGCGTAGATGAGCGACTGACCGCCCGTTTCATTCATACCGTAAACGTCGCCCTTGGGGCTTGCGTCAAGCTGGGTCTGGTTATACTGCACAAGGTAGTCGCAGGCGGAAATGATTGTCTTGCCTGCAGGCAGAGCGATGGAGGCGGATCCGGTGTACACCTCCTCGTAGCTGCCGTCGGAAAGCAGTCTCTTTGCCAGAGTGACATCGGACAGCAGATCGGTGAGCTGTTCGGTGATCACGTCCTCCTTCAGCTCGTAGGTGTAGCAGACGCCTCTGTCGTTGGCGTCCTTGATGGAATTGCCCAGATACAGAGAGTATATGCCCTTTTCCATCAGGTAGGCGTACTGCTTGATCTTGCCGGTGTCGTCAAAGCGGGACATATCGGTTACCGCAAAGGTCATGGTCACCGTCTGGCTCTCGCCGGGGGCAAGAAGCTTGGTCTTGGTAAAGGCTGCAAGCTCCTTTGCGGGACAGCCCAGAATGCCCTGAGGGGCGGAGAAATAGAGCTGAACTACTTCCTTGCCCGCAACCGAGCCGGTATTGGTCACCTTGACCGACGCCTGAATGTAGTCGCCGTCGCAAAGCACCTGAGGCTTTGCGATATCGAAGGTGGTATAGGAAAGACCAAAGCCGAAGGGATAGTTGATCTTTTCATAATTGGGATCAAAGGTTTCAAAATAACGGTAGCCTACGTAGATATCCTCGGAATAGGTAGCGTAGACCGAATTTGAAGAGAAGTTTTCGGAGGAGGGATAGTCGGTGTAGGCAGTTGCCATAGTGTCGGACAGCTTGCCCGAGGGGTTTACGTCGCCGCAAAGCACGTCTGCAAGAGCGTTACCGCCCTCAAGACCGGGCTGCCAAGCCACAAGCAGCGAGTCGATCTCGGGATAGCTCTTCACGAAGGAGGTGTCCATCACCGTGCCCACGTTCAAAACCACCGTCACACCCTTGAAGCCTGCGGCGCAGACCTTGGCAAGCAGAGCCTTTTCGGTGCCGTTGAGATAGTAGTTGGTGGGGGTCACGTCCACGTTTTCGCCGGAGTTACGGGAAATGAAGACGATGGCTTTGTCAGCAGCCTTTGCGGCGGCCTCGAAATCGGAGGTCTTGGGCGAATACTTGGGCTTTTCCACGTATTTGTCGGCAAGCTCGTGGTAGATCTTTACCTTGCCCTCGGTTTCCTTGTTTTTCAAACCGTCCAAGGCATTGATCACGTAAAGCGCGTTTACGTCGCCGCTTCCGGTACCGCCCTTGATAAAGTTGACCTGAGCCTCACCGAAGAGCGCAACGGTGTCCTCGGACTTCAAGGGCAGGGTGTTTTTGTCGTTCTTGAGAAGGACCATACCCTCTGCGCCTGCATAACGTGCAAGCTCGATGTCGGTCATATTCACGAAGAATTCGTCGTCGGTGAAGGTGGTCACGGGAGGATCTAACTTGTCGGTGTTGATGCCGCTGTCAGCTCCGCTGTTGATCACCTGATCGGATGAGGGAGATACGGGCTTGGAGGATCCCGAGGGATCGCCGTCGGGGGTGTCGGTCTTGTTGCCCTTGTTACAGCCGGCAAAGGCGGACAGGACAAAAATTGCGCAGAGCGTCAAACTGATCACCCGTTTGAAAAATGTCTGGTTTTTCATTTTAAATGGTCCTTTCCGACAGGTCGCTCTCTTCTCGGAGGGAAATGTACCGACCAAAAAGGGTGCGGAAGGCGACCTTTCTGCGGGATTTTTCCTCGAAAAGAGCGAAATGCCTATAAAACTACGATTATATTATACTATGTACAGCATCGCCATACAAGCCATTTGTTTAGAAAAACAAGACAAATATTGCTCTTTTTTGGATTCACGAGGCAGTGTGCGCAGCCCGAAGATGTCTTTGCAAAGCCAAAAAGAGAAGAGAAAGAGGGGCGGTGCGTTTTTTACGAAGAAATGAAAATTTTTTTGAGATAAAGTGAAAGAAAGTACTTGACAGAAGGGGCGGAAATAAGGTATAATGATAAAACCGTTTGAGTAATGTATGATGGTTTATTATATATAATAATGACGGAAGAATTGTGAAAAACGAAGGGGAAGAGCGCGTTGGAGATCGTGATCGTGGGAGCGGGCGCTGCCGGTCTGATGGCTGCCTGCAGACTGCTTGATGCGGGCAAGTCGGTCCTGCTTATAGAGCGCAACGACCGTGTGGGTCGGAAGCTTGCCATCACGGGAAAGGGACGCTGTAATCTGACAAACGATTGCGATTTCAGAGCCTTTCTTGAAAACGTGCCCACCAACCCCAAATTCCTTTACGGAGCGCTGGGAAGCTATCCTCCCGCCTCCACTATGTCCTATTTCGAGGAGCGGCTGGGACTGCCCTTGAAGGTGGAAAGAGGCAACAGAGTCTTTCCTCAGTCCGATAAGGCGCACGACGTGGTAAACGCCCTGCTTGCCCGCCTGAAGAGCGACGAGCATTTCAGGATGGTGCAGGCAAAGGCCGAAAGGATCTTGACCGACGGCGAAGGACGGGTCAGCGGTGTTGTTGCGGGAGGGAAGAGCTATCCCTGCCGACAGCTTCTGATCGCAACGGGAGGCGCCTCCTATCCTTTGACAGGGTCGGACGGAAGCGGCTATAGGCTCGCTTCGGCGCTGGGTCACCGGATCGTGGAGCCCAAGCCCTCTCTCGTGCCGGTGGAGTGCTACGGCCACGTGTGCAAGGCACTGCAGGGATTGTCGCTGAAAAACACGGCTCTCTCCCTTTACGACACGGAGAAGGAGAAGAAGGTCTTCGAGGATTTCGGAGAACTGCTCTTTACCCATTTCGGACTGTCGGGCCCGATGATCTTATCTTCCTCGGCGCATATGAAGGAGATGAAGGCGGGCAAATATCGCATTGAGCTGGATTTAAAGCCCGCACTGGACGAAGGTCAGCTTGACCGCCGTCTGCTTGCCGACTTTTCGGAAAATATCAACAGAGATTTTGCAAACAGCCTGTCTGCACTGTTGCCCTCCAAAATGATCCCCGTGATCGTTTCTCTTTCGGGTATCGATCCCAAAAAGAAGGTCAACGCCATCAAAAAAGAGGAGCGGGCAGAGCTCGTCCGCCTTTTAAAGCACTTCCGTCTTACCGTCAAGGGCTTTCGCCCCATTGCAGAGGCGATCGTCACCTCGGGCGGGGTAGACGTGAAAGAGGTCAATCCCAAGACCATGGAAAGCAAGCTGGCGGGAGGACTGTATTTTGCAGGGGAGATCTTGGACGTGGACGCCTATACGGGCGGCTTCAATCTTCAGATCGCCTTTGCAACGGCGAGCCTTGCCGCAAAAGCAATGACGCAGCCCGACTGCTGAAGCACCAAGCGAGAGCATATGACCCTATAAAACGCAAGGAGAAAAGACGATCTTCGTCGCAAGAAGCTATGAAAATTGCTATTGACGGACCCTCCGGGGCAGGAAAAAGCTATCTTTCCAAAACCATTGCCGCACATTACGGCTTTATCCACGTGGATACCGGTGCGTTATACAGGACCCTGGGACTTTACGCCCTGCGGGCAGGGATCGCAAGAGACAAGGTGGCAGAGATTTGCCCCCATCTTGAAAAGATCGAGGTCAGCCTTTCCTTTACAAGCGAGGGACAGCGGGTGCTTTTAAACGGCGAGGACGTGACGGACCTGATCCGTACGCCCGAGATCTCTATGTATGCATCTGCCGTTTCGGCAGTACCTGCGGTAAGAGACTTCCTTTTGGAGACGCAGAGAAGCATTGCGAGAGCGCATTCGGTGGTGATGGACGGCAGAGATATCGGTACGGTGATCCTGCCGGACGCAGAGGTAAAGATCTTCCTTGTGGCAAACGACAGAGCAAGAGCTAAAAGACGGCTTGCGGAGCTGGAGGAAAAGGGAATTCAGACCACCCTTGAAGAGGTCCTTGCCGATATGGCAAAAAGAGATGAAAACGACAGAACCAGAGCCACTGCCCCGGCGGTTGCGGCAGAGGATGCGGTTTTGCTTGACAATTCGGAGCTGACCAGAGATCAGACGGTGGAGGCTGCTATCAGGATCATCGAGGAAAAAAGACAGAAATGAACGTTTACGCTTTTCTTTACAAGACCCTGCGCAGATTGATCGCAGGTCCTCTATACAGAATGACCGTGAGCGGAGCCGAAAACGTACCTGCAGAGGGTCCCGTGATCCTGTGCTGTAACCATACCGCAATGATGGACGTGCTGGCGCTGAGTTCCTCCACGCCCAGACAGATCCGCTTTATGGCAAAGAAAGAGGCGTTTTCCATGCCTTTTTTAGGAAAGCTGATCGCCGCCTGCGGCGCCTTTCCCGTGGATAGAGCGGGAATGGACGTGGGCGCTGTGAAAAAGGCGATCGCCATCCTTTCCCAGGGAGAGGTCATGGGCATCTTCCCTCAGGGAACGCGTTGCCCGGGTGTGCACCCCAAGGACACCTATGACAAGCTGCACGGCGGCGTTGCTATGGTGGCGGTGCGGGCAAAGGCAACCATCGTGCCCGTGTGCATCGAGACCGACGACCATAAGCTGAAGCTCTTCAAAAAGACCCGCGTGCGTTACGGAACGCCCATTCCCTTTGAGGAATACGCGGCAGCAGGCACGGGCAAGGATCGGTATATGGAGATCACGAAGGACGCCTTTGATCGGGTGATCGCTCTTTACGACGAAGGGAGAAGAGAGCCTTAATGGAGATCCAGATCGGAAAATACGCGGGATTTTGTCCCGGCGTGATGCGGGCGGTGAATACCGTTGAGAAATTGATAAAAGAGGGTACGGCGGGACAGATCTCCACGCTGGGAATGCTTATCCACAACCGTACCGTCACCGAGGAGCTTGCCGCCAAGGGCGTGCGGGTCATTTCGGTAAAGGAGATCGAGGAGATCTTTAAAAGAGCGCAGGAAGGCAAAAAGCAGACCGTCGTGCTCAGAGCACACGGCGTGCAAAAGCAGCTGCTTGAGGATCTGCTTGCAAAGCAGGAGCTCTGCCCGCTGTTTTGCGTGGTGGACTGCACTTGTACCTACGTGAAGAAGATCCACAAGATCGTTACGGAGAACACCGTTCCCGAAGGAAGGCTGATCGTTTTCGGCTCTCCCGAGCATCCCGAGGTGCAGGGCATCTGCAGCTACGCCAAGGGTGAGGTGGTCACCGTACAGAGTGCAGAGGAGTTAAAAAGGAAAAAGCTGGATGATGTGCCAACGATTATGGTATCCCAGACCACGCAAAAGCTTTTTGAGTGGGAAAATTGTCAAAAAGTTTTTGAAAACCTCTGTACAAATTCGAAAATTTTTGATACAATATGCAGTGTGACCGAAAACAGACAGCGGGAAGCGGTCGAACTGTGTAAAGAGTGCGATGCGGTTCTGGTGATCGGAAGCAGAGAAAGCTCCAACACTATGAAGCTTTACGACATCGCTTTAAAAAACGCCAAGCACGCCTACCTTGCCGAAGGCCTTGACGATCTTCCTGCCATACCGTTTGCGGTACATAAACTTGGAATAACTGCCGGCGCTTCCACGCCGGACAGAATAATAGAGGAGGTTCATAAAAACATGAACGAAATTATTGAAAATTTTGAAGAACTGCTGAATGAGTCGTTCAAAACTTTAAATACAGGGGATACGGTTACCGGTGTGGTCACATCTGTTTCGGCTGCGGAACTGACTGTGGATCTTGGCGCTAAAGTGACGGGTGTGATTCCCTACGACGAAGTTGCCGAAGACTCAAGCGTGGATCTGACCAAGGCATACAAGGTGGGCGACACCGTTGTTGCAAGAGCGATCAGAGTATCCGACGTTGAGGGTATGGCAGTGCTGTCCGTAAAGCAGGCAGAGCGCTCCAACAGCTTCAAGAAGATCGCAGAGGCTGCAGAGTCCGGCGAGATCCTGACCGGTAAGGTCAGCGACGTGGTCAAGGGCGGTCTGGTTGTTACCTGCAAGTACAACCGCGTATTCATCCCCGCAGGTCAGAGCGGCGTTCCCAAGGACGGCGACCTGAACACTCTGAAGGGCAAGAACGTGCGTTTCAAGATCATCGACCTGGATACCGAGAAGAACAGAGCAGTCGGCTCTATCCGCGTGGTTGAAAGAGAAGAGAGAAAGGCAAAGTTAGAGGAATTCTGGGCAACCATCGAGGAAGGCAAGAGCTACACCGGCTCCGTTAAGAGCCTGACCTCCTTCGGTGCATTCGTTGACCTGGGCGGTATTGACGGTATGGTTCATACCACCGAGCTGTCCTGGGCAAAGATCAAGCATCCCTCTGAGGTTGTTTCGGTTGGTCAGACCATCACCGTATATGTGAAATCCTTCGACCGCGAGAAGAAGAGAATTTCCCTGGGCTACAAGAAGGCAGAGGACGATCCTTGGGTGGTATTCACCTCCAAGTACGCTGTGGGCGACGTTGCTCCCGTTAAGATCGTTTCCTTTATGTCCTTCGGCGCATTCGCTGAGGTTCTGCCCGGCGCAGACGGTCTGATCCACATTTCTCAGATCGCTGACAAGAGAGTTGAAAAGCCTGCGGACGAGCTCCAGATCGGTCAGGTAGTTGACGCAAAGATCGTGGGCATCGACGAAGAGAAGAAGAAGATCTCTCTGTCTATCCGCGCGCTCATCGCTCCCGAGAGCGTTGAGGCTCCTGCTGAAGAGGACGCTGAATAAGCTTATCAAACGAACGAAAACGCCTCGTTTTTTACGAGGCGTTTTTTGCGTTAAGAGGCATTTTGAGGTGAAAAAACAGAAAAAGGGTCAGGCTTTTTCAAAAGGCGGGGAGAATTTTCCAAACGCTCTTGAAAAGCTGATGAAAAAGTGGTAAACTGACGGTAACGAGCGGTGCAGGGCAGGGCTCACGCACAAGCACGCAAAAAGAAAGAAGAGAGAACGACGCTTTGAAAAGGATTTTATCAATGCTGCTTGGAGCGGCAATACTGATCTTGTGGTTTCCCGTGGGATTTGGGGGCTCTTGTGGTGTGCGAGGGTACGCAGAGACCGTCGCCGTTGACCGTTCTAAAAAGTGGGAATATATCCGAGTGGAGGAGCGCGCTGACCTGCCCTTGGATGCCATCACACCTCCAGAGGGCTGGCTTTTGGGCAAGGATCAGTCTGAGGAATGGTGCGCAGCCACCCTTCCTCAGGGAGGGGAATGGACGGGGCAGTGCTTCAAGGCCTTTTTGAGGACCTCCTTCACCTTGGAGGATCCGTGGGCGTGGACTGCCTTTTATATGGAGATTGGCTACGACGAGGATCCTGCAGTCTACCTCAACGGCGAGCGGATCTGGTCGGCAACGGGCTACGATACAGCCTCGGTGGACCTGTCTTCGTATTGCCATCTGCTGAAGGAGGAGAATTATCTGTGTGTCGAGTACGTCAATCGGTACGGCGGCACGCTGATGGATCCCGCTCTGACGGTGGAGCGCACCTTGGATGCGCAGGGGTATCTGATCCCCGCCTCGGCATCCTGCGAAAATATACGGGTGCTGGGAACGATCAATCAGCCCGAAAATATACTGGATATGGACGGCAATACCCTTTGCGGAAGCGGCTTCAACAGTGAGGCAGAGCAGTCGGTGACGGTCAGCTATCCCCGCGCTTACGAGATGGAGGAGGTCTTTTTGCGTTGCAAGGACGAAGGGACCACGACCCATCCGGACGGCGTGACCAGAGGAAGCTATGATCTGTACGTCAGACAGCTGGGTGCCTGGTATAAGGCGGCAGAAGACGTGCAGGCGCGCCCGGAGGGGGGAACAGTCAAGCTCAACGGCAGATACAAGGCAGACGCCGTGAAGGTGGTCATCACCTCCTGGCAGGGAAGCAAATGGGCATGCGTTGCCGATCTTGCCGCTCTGCCCGCTAAAGGAGAGCAGAGCTTTGCGGGAGTGGATCTTGAGGGCAAAGCGGTGGTGCTCGACGCTTGCTATAGCGGATTTGGAGATTTTGGTGCCGTGAACGATGCCGCAAACGTGCTTGACGGGAAAAACGATACCGTTTGCGGGGGAGGATACGACGAAAAGGTAAGGCAGTCGGTCACACTGACCTTTGGCAATACGGTAAGGCTGGGCAGAGTCTATATAGAATGTAAGCAGGAGGGCGCACCCCAGCAGGGCAGCTGGGGAAGCTACGATCTTTACGCCATTTGCGACGGCATTCCCTATAAGATCGCACAGCAGGTGGATGCTCTTCCGCAGGGAATGGATCTGGTGCTTGACAGAGCATACGATGCGCAGGCTCTGATGGCGGTGGTGACCGCTTGGAGGGGCACGGCTTGGGCGGCGATCGCAGAGCTGAACGCCGGTCAAGCCCCAAGCAACCCGGAGGTTGGATGCCGTGACGTGACGGGCAGTCCGATCATAGACCGATATACCGAGGAGCTGACGGGCGATTACGGAGAGGTGAATGCCGTGGAGAATATGTTCGACGGCAGATCCGATACCATGTGGGGCACCAATTGGTCGACTCAAAAGGAGATCAGCGTCAGCCTCAGCTTCAAAAAGGAGCTGGCGGTTGACCGCATAGCCGTGTATGCAATGGACGAACAAAACGCACCCGAGAGGGGCGCGTGGGGCAGCTACGACGTGTATGCCATCACAGCCGAAGGGGAGATCCTGCTGAAAAAGGACTTGGAGGCGTGGCCGCAGGACTACGAGGGTGCGCCTGACGGGGCAGGACAGATCGTCCTTGGTGAGCCCGTCCGTGCACAGGGCATCAAAATCGTGGTCAGCAGCTGGAAGGTGGAGCAGTGGGCGGGCATTGCCACGCTGGAGATCGGGACGGTTCTGCTAAAAGGCGACGTGAATGCAGACGATACCGTGTCCATCAGCGACGTTACGGCACTTTTGAATCTGCTTGCAGGAAAAATGGCAGTCCTCGATGATGGGCTCGTGACCGATCTTGACGGAGACCGAAGCATCTCCATAAACGATGTGACCGCTCTTCTCAACCTCATTGCAGGCAAGGAAGGGCTTTGAAGGGCAGAGCGGATCAACCGATAATGAAAACAAAAAGGGTGCCTTGGCAAAAGCAAAGACACCCTTTTTTACGGTGTGGATCATTTTTTGTTTTGGATCATGGTGGCAAGGGCAGGGACGAACTCCTTGATGACCATACGGGAGGTGTTGATCATCAGATCGTAGTGCTCGGCGTCAAGCCACTTCTGACCGGTAAAGAATTTGTAATAGTCGGCGCGCTCGTTGTCTACTTCCTTGATGTGGCGGGCAAGCTGTTTGTCGGACAGAGGCTTTTCGTCGGTGGGCGCCTTGGCGCGGCAGCGCTCCATACGGGAGGGCATATCGGCGTAGACGAAGAGCTTGAAGGGATCGTGCTCGCTGAGAATGTAGTCGGCACAGCGTCCGATGATCACACAGTCACTCTTTGAAGCAAGCTCCTTGATGATGTTGTGTTGCTCGGAGTAGATCTGGGTGTTGAAATCCACGGGAGCAGGGGTGTGGGCAAGGAAGGTCCTGCCGATGGTGATGGGATAATAGACGATGGGCTTCTTTTCAACGATACTGCTGACGTAATCCTCAGCCAAGCCGCTTCTTCCTGCGATCTGGGTGATGATCTCGTTGTCGTAGTAGGCGTAGCCCAGCTCCTCTGCCAGGCGCTTACCAAGCTCTCTGCCGCCGCTGCCGAATTGGCGGTTGATGGTAATGATTTTGCTCATAGATGTTCCTCCTTCGTTGAAACGATGCCTTTACGGTGTTTTCTATGAAACAATTATAACATTTTTTGCCGTCTCTGTCAAGAAAAAATCTCGGAGGACGAAGAGAAATCGTGAGAAAAAAAGCAAAAAAAGAGCAACTTTTTTTAAAAAAAGACTTGCATTTTCCTTTAAAGTATGCTATACTACCATAGCGCTCGGGAGAACCGGGCAAAAGAATATAGGGGTGTAGCTCAGTTGGTAGAGCAGCGGTCTCCAAAACCGCGTGTCCAGAGTTCGAGTCTTTGCTCCCCTGCCAAGAAAAAAGCCGTTTGCGAAAGCAAACGGCTTTTTTCAACTAAATCCGCCTATGGCGGAAGAAATCCACCTGCGGTGGATGAAATCGCTTCGCGATGAAATCTGCCTTACGGCAGGAGATGGAGGCGGATTTAATTTCATCTGAAGCCGTAGGCTGAAGATTTCATCCGAGCCCCGCTCGGATTTCATCGTGCAATCAGTTGCAAAGCAACTTGCGCACGATTTCATTGACTATTTTGAGATGTTATGATATAATAACCGAAAGAGGTGATTGTTATGGCAGAAAACAAACTTGCGGATATGTCAACCGAATTTGCGGTAAAGATCTTGAATTTAACTGACGGTATCAAAGGACACTACTCTTTAGCTAACCAGCTTGAAAGAAGCGGCACGAGTATCGGCGCGAACATCAGGGAAGCCAAATATGCCCACAGCAAAGCGGATTTCGTTGCTAAACTGCAGATATCCCTCAAAGAGTGTTATGAAACAGAGTATTGGATTGAGATTGCACAAAAAGCAAATATCATTTCAGAAGACATTGCAAAAAGCGTGTTGCACGATTGCGGATCAATTAGCAGGATGTTGATCGCCTCCATCAATACAGCCAAAGGAGAAAACAAATGAAAAAAGTATTGATACTGGATGATGGCAGTGTAGGAGTTGAAAACTACGCAATTCGAAATGTTTTGGAAAACTTCGGATATCTCGTCACTATTTATCCCATTGGCAGACCTCAACATTACTTTGCTGTGTTTGGTGAAAAAGAAAAACTCGACTATGATTATCTGATTATCGGTTGTCATGGTGATAACGGAAAAATTATCGTTCCCGTTTTGGGAGAAGATATCTACTACCCTGATGAATGCCGCGATAATTTAGGTTTTTTGGAATTAGAAGGTAAAGTAACCATTCGTAATAAGATAGTCATTTGCACAGGTTGCACGACGGGTAGCGGAACGCTTTACAAGGCATTTGTCGATCATAATAACACCTTTATCGCACCAAGCGACTATATAGAAGGAAAAAGTGATTTGTTATTTGTTGTCAATATGTTTTATCATTTATCCAATGATATTAGTTTAGATGATGCTTATAGTCTTGCGAGCAAAATTGATAGTGAAACCGCACTTTATAAAATATATTTCAAATAATTATCTAGTATTATATTGGCTTAGTAATTTTACATAGATTCGTTTACAAACATGGAGTTAAAAGTCCGGTAGACCGCGGATACTTTTAACACTCATCATCGCCAAGGGATAAGTGTACCCTCACGGCAAAAATCACGGACTGTTTTTGTACGATAGCCTTATGTGGATCTATTTTGTAGCGGTATCACAAGAAAAAAGCAGATTGCGAAAGCAATCTGCTTTTTTCAACTAAATCCGCCTATGGCGGAAGAAATCCACCTGCGGTGGATGAAATCGCTTCGCGATGAAATCTGCCTTGCGGCAGGAGAATGAGGCGGATTTAATTTCATCTGAAGCCGTAGGCTGAAGATTTCATCCGAGCCCCGCTCGGATTTCATCGTGCAAAGCACGATTTCATTTTCGTTCTGCTCCTTCGGCGTGATTTGGCGCGAAACGCTTGAAATATTAGCGAATTTGTGATATAATTAATAAAAATACAATATATGGGAGGTAACAAAATGGTTACATATTTTGGTTGCTATAAATTCAACAAAGAATGGTTGCTTATAGAGATGGCATTAAATATATCAAGTGCGGAAATCGATTGGGATTCGATTGTTGTTCCTGATGAAGAGCTTGATGAAAGTAATTGGCAATGTCCTTATATGGAGCAATATTTGAACGCTGAATGAACCAAAAGAATATGTGAAACATACGACGAGCCGGAAGAAGAGGTAAATCCTTGTCGTGTCGCATTTTTCATCTACAAAGAAGGCTCTCGTACATTGAGAACACCATACGGCGATTTTGACTTAACAAATATTGAAAAGTTACCGAAACGTCTTAAAAGTATTATCGAATTTGAAGAAGATTGACATTACATAGACTTCGTTTACCGGCATAGTTGGAAAATCTCTTTTATGATGATTTTCGCAACTCTACATCGCCAAGGGATAAGTCTATCCGCTGACTGAACACCACGGATCGATTTCAAAAAATTTGCGGTACGGATCTATTTTGAAAGGGTATCACAAGTCTTTAGGTCGATTTAGATCCGACCGAGAAAAAACGAGAAAAGCAGAGATTTCGAGAGATTTCTCCGCTTTTTTCGCACCTAACTTTTTTCAGATTTCCATAGATCCATTTTCGATTTTTCGTCGAGTCGAAGGATTCGAACTACCGAAAATGCGATTTTTCAAGAACTGAATACGGAACGCAAGCGACCGGAAGGACTTGAACCCACGACAGGGTTTCAAATTCTTCCGGTTTTTTACGTTCTAAACAAATTGTTTATAACTAGTTGATTATAAAACAAATCCTCCCTTCGCCGAGAGGATCCGAGCCACGAAAATCTAATATATTGAAAAAGCAACAATTTTATGATATAATATAAAAAACTTTAAAAAAACATTACACACTTTCAAATTTTTTGGTACTATTATTTATGAATGGCCTTTCAAAAACGCGAGGAAGGAGGCGAGTTATGGAACTTCAAAACAAACAGACGGTGAGAATACCGATGGACGATGATAAGATCGTTGCACTCTATTGGGAACGCAATGAAAAAGCAATTGAGGAAACCGACATCAAATACAAGAAGTATCTGTTTTCTATTGCCTACAATGTCGTTCACGATAGGCTTGACTGCGAGGAATGCTTGAACGATACATATATTGGTGCTTGGAATGCCATGCCGCCGTCCAAACCGAATATGCTCAAAGCATTTCTGACAACGATTACACGAAGAATTGCTATCAAACGCTATCACAGCAATCTAAAGCAGAGCGTAATACCTTCTGAAATGACAGTATCTCTATCAGAACTTGAAATTTTCTTAGCCGATGACGGGGATGTTGATTCGGAATTTGATTCCGAAAGACTTGGGCGTGTCATCAGTGACTTTGTGCGCTCGCTTTCCGAGCGCAGACAATTCATTTTTATGAGCAGGTATTATGTAGCCGATCCCATTGATACGATTGCAAGTGACTTGAGCTTGAGCCGTTCAATGGTAAACAAGGAGCTTGCCGCCATCAGAAGTGCCTTAAAAGAAAAGCTTGAAAGTGAGGGTTATTCGATATGAAAAAGAAAGAATGGAACGAAGGTCTGAATCACATTGATCCCGACCTTGTTGAAAAATACGTTGAGCAAAAGGATAGGCTCAGACAAAAGAACAAAAAGCCCAAAGGAGTATGGCTTCGCTTCGGAGCAATCGCGGCTTGTTTCTTGCTGATTATAAGTGCCGTTATCGTCGTGCCTATGCTGCGAGAGGATAATCCAGGAGTCGAGCCGTATATTCCCAATGGAGATCCATGGTCACTTGTAATCGATTCAAGCATCAGAGATCCATGGTCACCTGTAATCGATTCAAGCATCAGAGATATTGTATTGAGCGCAGATGAAGTTGGCAATGTATTTGATGAGGTAATGGACAGCAATGGCACAAATCAATACACCAAAATCTACACTTCCTTGCCGGAATATTTAGGAATTACTCCTTTACCAAATGCTGAATTCTTGCCTATCTACTCGACAAACAAAAATTCTCCCTCCAAAAGCGAATTAAACAAGTTTATTGTGGAGTATTTGAATTCCGCTACCGGGTTTTTCGGAATCAATGAAAAAAACTATGAAATAAAAAATGATGAAAAGTGGAATGGCGATGTTTTTTGGGAGGCAGAAGTAAGCGAAAATAAAAAAGGCGTGCGTTTTATGGCACTAAACAATTCATTATATTTTTATTATTACAGTATTGGTGAAGGACGGTTAGAAATCAATGGTGAAAGAGTTTCAATTTTAGAATCTGACACCGACGAGCAAATAAAGGAAAAGTTGGCGAATACAATCACATATATATGTACTTCATTTGGCAAACATTATACGGATATTAAGATTTGTAGAGATTATTCGTATCAACAGTTAAAAACGATAACAGTCTATCTGTATTCTACGGAAGAAACTATTTTCCCTTCAAACTTCTCCAAAGAGCCTATGACATCTGACTATATTTTATTAACCTTTTATACAGATTGGGGCAGTGGTACTTATTGTAATTGGGGTGGATCCAAAGAGGAAGCTTTTCTATCGGGTGTTTCACTTTACCAAACTTCGCAAAAATGGAATGACTATTATAAGATCGATTCCAAAGCAAAAATGTTAACATTGGAAGAAGCTGAAGATCTTCTCGAGAAAGGATATGTGTTCGGTGGTCACTCTTGCCCTTTGTGCATGGCTGCTCAACCCGAAGTGGATTTCAGTGATTATACTTGCGTTGAAGTAGAGTATGTTTCTGATGGAAATGGGGATATGTGTATTCCGTTCTATGCTTTTTACAAATGTATTGGCAAAAATGAACATGGCATTGACACTTACGCAAAGACCTATGTGCCGGCGGTGCAAGTGAGTGGATATGAGGAATATTTTGAAAGTCAAAAGGATAATCACAAGAACAACCGGTATGTTGATGAAGCTGAATGATTGATTATAACGAAAAAAGGCGAGCGTATTTTGCACTCGCCTTTTCAAATTACATAGCCTCGTTTGCAAGCATGGAGCAGCACCCCCGGAAGATAGCGGTCAAGTGCGACTCCCATCATCGCCAAGGGATAAGTCTATCCTCACGGTAAAAATCATGGACTGTTTTTGTACGATAGCCTTGTATGGATCTATTTCGTAGTGGTATCACAAAAAATCCAAGTCGAAAGACTTGGATTTTTTCATTGGTTCCCGAAAACCACCCGCTAAGCGGGTGGTTCAGTAGAGGCTTTTGCCGTTGAACAAAAACACCTTCTATGCTATAATACAAGCGGGTCTAGCCAACCGCAAGTAGAATAAACATAGAAGGAGGTCAATTATGAAAATTGACACAAATAGTATAGCACATACCACATGGAATTGCAAGTATCACATTGTATTTGCACCGAAATATCGTAGACAAGTAATCTACGGAAA
>JAFTVG010000003.1 GCA_017465885.1 Clostridia bacterium
GGAAAGAAAAACCGCTTTGCTCTCTCTTTTTCTGCTTTTAGTGATATTCTTTGCTCTCGCAAAGAGTGATATGATTGCTATCGCAATCGTGATATTGAAGCCTTGCGGCTTCAGTGATATTCTATTCGCCTAAAAGCTCGCGATGCTCACTGCGTGAGCCGCTAATACCACTCGGCGTAAGCCGAATAACACTGCGAAGCAATATCACTTCGCCGCAGGCGAATAGAGTTGGCGTGATACTCCGTTAAGAGTATCACGCCTATGCCTGAGAGGAATTTTGTTATAGTCTTTTTTCAAGAAAGAATTACTTTACGAAAACCTTCTTGGTCACAACTGCTGCACCGAAGAGGGCAACAACTGCCAGAACTGCGATGATCGCGGTAGCGTCTCCGGTTACGGGAGGATCAACGGGATCAACAGGAGGATCAACGGGAACGTCGGGGTTGAGCTCGTCGTATTCGTGAGGAGCCTGGAAGCCTTCTGCAGGGCCGTTAGCGGGGTTCAGGTTGGATTCCAGAGCGGTGAATACCTTACCTTCAGCCATTACGATGTTGTACTTCAGCTCACCGTTTTCGGTGACCTCACCGGTGATGGAGTAGGTGTGGTCTGCGGTCAGAGGGATCTGATAGTCGCTGGCAACCAGTCTGAAAATGCCGTTGGTCGTGTCGATCTCGAATGCCTTCCAGCCTTCGTCAACGTGGTCAAACGCATACTTGCTGATGGTGTAAACGTCGCCGGTGGTCTCGTCCTTTACAACGAACTTCACTGCATAGGTACCCTCGGTGATCTTTGCGCCAACAGTTGCCAGATCTTCGTTGTACATAGAGGGAGCGAAGATCAGAACGGAGTTGCCTCTCCAGTTCTCAAGGCCGGTGCCGCCAACGAATGCGGGAGAAATGGTCATGGTGTCGGGCCAAGTGAGTTCCTTTTCCTGGTACTCATCAAGGACGGTCACTTCTGCAAGGTGGTAACCTACGTTCTGGTTGTGGTAGGTACCGTACACTCTGACGTAACGAGCGGTCATCTTTTCAAAGGTAACGGTAGTACCCTTTGCGGTAGAAACGTCGTCGTTGGTCTTTTCGCCGATCTTGGTCCAGGTGGAGATGTCAGCGGTGTTGTCGGTGGTAGCGTAAGCTTCCCACTTGTAGATACGGCCGGAGTCTACCAGGTTTACAACGTTGATCGCGCCGATCTCGGTATCTGCGCCCAGATCGATCTCAACGTAGCAGGTGCCCTCAAGGCCATAGGGAGTGCCTTCGTTGGTGTCGGACCACCAACCAAGGTCAAAATAACCTGCGGTGCTACCGTCGGTAAGTCCGGTGGGACTCTGACCGTTACCTGCGGTTACGGTTTTTCCTTCAGCCACGTTTACGTTTGCTGCGGAAGAGCCGATGGACAGAGCTGCCATTGCGGTCAGGCAGAGAGCCAGAGCCATAATGATAGCCAAAACTTTGGTGTTTTTCATAAAGCATTTTACCTCCTATGCTTCTTATTGTGTTTATTGTACCACCAATGCCCCGAAATGTCAATACTCTTTTTAAACATTTGTTTTCCGATCGTTCATTTTTAGAGTACTTTTTCAAACACAAAATACGCCCGACGGTACCGTCGGGCGTATTCTTTTGAGCGTCTTTTTTGAGCGATCAAACCTCGTCCTTGCCGTAGCCTTCAATAAAGCTCTTCATATAGCTCCAGCGGTTTGTGCTCCAATCCTTGATGAAGCTTATATGCTCCTCGTAGCTTTTCAGCTCGGAGGAAACCTGTCTGTCCACGTAGCCGTGGTAGCGGGTACCGTACATATTCCAGAACAGCGCGTTTTCGTCTGCTCCCGCGCGGATCTCCTCTGCCTTGCCGTCTACCGCCTTGAGGGTGGCGTCAAAATCGCCCTCCAGCTCCGCCATACGGGCAAGCACGGCGTCTCTGAACCACTCTTCCTCCAGAAGCTCGGAAAACCAGGTGCATCCTCCCCCCTTGACCGAGATCATATTTTCGTACTTGACCGCCTTTTCAAAGGTGCCAAAGCCAAAATCATAGTCCCAGGGCGCGGTGAATTCCAGCTTGCCGTCGGCTTTTTTCTGCAGATAACAGCTTGCCGCCCCCACGTCCACGTCCTTGGAAAGCTCCTCAAGGATGTACATATCGATAAAGGAGGGCAGGTCTATGAGCTTTTCGATCTCCGCTTTGTTGCCGCCAACCAGGGCGTCGTGGCACTGCTGAACGTATTTTTGAATGTAGAATTTATCGTTTTGGTTGCAAGCGTTTTTAATGACGAATTCTCTTTGGTTGCCGTTGGACGCCGCGCCGTAGCCCTCCACGTAGAAGAAGGGAAGGCCCTCCTCGGTACCGCGGAAGTCCACCTCCAAGAAGTAATCCTTGTCCTCGGGTGCGGTGGCGCCCTCGGCGTCAAATTCCTCCAGCTCCACCCGGTCCTTGGCGATCTCTATGAACTCGGTGACCATATACATGCCTCTGTACTGTCCGTTGACGTACAGCCGCACGAAGGAGCAGTCGGGCACGTAGGAAAAGCCGCCCATCCTGTCGGCAAGCTCCCAGACAAGATAGTTTCTCAGACCCGAAAGGTCGAATTTGTTGGAATTGAGCACCCAGTCTCTGTTTTCGCTGTCGCCAATACCCAGAAGCTGTGCCTTTTGGTCAAGCTTGAGGCGGTAGGAGTTTTTGCTGTCGTAGCTTGCCTGATCGGCGCTTCCGTTCCAAGAGGAGTTGCCTCTGCCCTTGATCTGGGTGGCGGCGGTGATATCGGTCTCTCTGCTGCCGCTTCCTCTGATGATGACGGTGGCGCTCTCATAGCTCTTTTTCACCACGGGCTTGCCCGTTTCAGTGAAGATATACATGGTGGGCATTTCGTCCTTTTCTGCCGACTTTTTCAAAAAGTAGGCGGTAAGGGCGGTATTTTTGCCCTCTGCGCTGTCAAATCGGGTGGGATCGGTCTTTCCGTCGCTCCACATCAGAAATTCATAGCCCTGCTCGGGAGTCGCCGTAACGGGCGCGCTCTGCTCGCCGTTAAAAAGGATCTGCAGAGCCTTTCCCTCCACGCTCCCCCCCGTCGTTGTCTGATAGCTGACGGTGGATTGGTCCTTGACCCGATCGTAAAGACCGGGCAGGGGGGTAGGAGCATAATATTTACAGTACTGCACCACGTCGGGCACCTTGCCCACATCCTCAAAGACGCCATGTGCGATCACCTTGCCCGACTGTGCGGCGCAGATCACCAGCTCAATATCGTATCTGCCGCCTGCCTCGGGGCAGAAGCCGCAATCGAAGTCGTCGCTTTGCAAAAGGAAGAACACGCTTCCCTGCTCGTTTATATCGGGAGTGAGCTTGACCGAGGGGAAGGTGTAAATCCGCTGACCCGTCTGCTCGGAGAGCTTGGAAAAGCGCAGATAGACGGCGTAGCCCGTGTGGTTGAGCTCATTGATATCCACCTCCCAGATCGAGGGGGTAAAGATCGTCTCGTTTTTATCGGTAAAGGAGATACCCGTGCCGTAAAAATAGGTATAGGAAAGCCGATCCTCTTCCTTTAATCTCAAGGATTCGTAGGGGTCGTCCACTCTTCCTTCCACCTTTACCCTGCAGCTCGCCGTGGCACCCGAGGCAGAGCGGACTCTGATCTGCGCACTTCCCTCCTTGAAGCCGGTCACCTCGCCCTTCTGATTCACGTACAGGGTCTGCGGATCGTCGGAAAGAAAGGAAAGAAGCTCTCCCTCCTTGCCAAGGACCTCGAGCTGTGCACTGCCACCTGCAGAAACGGTGACCTCCTCCTCGGCAAAGCAAAGACTGCTCTCCTGCTGAGAGGAAGCGCTCTGCTGTGACGAAGGGGACGGAGCGGAGGGGGAAGATAGCTGGCTTTGCTGGCCCTTTGCCGTACAGCAGGTCAGACAAAGACCCAAAAGAAGCATTGCCGATGAAAAGAGAAAACGTTTCATAGTATGTTCGGACTGCGTCCGCCTTTCTTGAAAATGAGTCGTGATTTGGAAAGCGCCGCTTTTAAAAAACGGCGCTTGGATCGATAGGGTATTATTGTGGGAAGGAAAACAGCTCAGCTCGTCTTTTTCTTCTTTTTGGCTGCAAGCTTTTCGTCGTGGGCGTTTTTGACGTTTTTGTTGATCCGGTTGAAATAAACAAGGAACTGATCCACCTCTTCCTTTTCAAAACCGCCAAGCAAAATGTCCAGGTATTTTCTCTGCGCCTTCAAGCCCTCGTTGCAGATCGCCTCTGCCTCGGGAGTAACGTACAGATAGATGTTCTTGTGATCGGTCTCGGTCCGGCGGCCGATCAGCAGTCCCTTTGCCGTAAGATTCTTCACCGACAGCGAAACGTAGGATTTGGAAAGCCCCTTGCACTTCACGATGTCTGCCGCTCTGTTTAATTCGGGATACTTGAAAATAAACAGAAGGATCTTGAATTCGATTTCCGAAAGGTCGTATTTTTTACATACGGGATCAATGCAATCTCTGTAAAGCTCCTGAAGGGCGGTTTGGTTGAGCCAGAGGTCTTTTAATGCTTTTCTCATAACGGTCACCGTGCTTTCAAACGAAAGCATTCCTTTCTTAAAGCCCGGAGACGGGTGCTTTTTTGGGGGACAACCACGCTCCGCCGTGTTTTTGCTTGCAAGGCCAAAGCCTTACTTATACATTATACGACCTTGAAGGGGATTTGTCAAGGCTCTTTCTCAAAAAGAGAATAAAGCAATAAAAAGAGGGAGCGGGTCGATCGCCGTCGGCGGCACAGTCTCCCCGTCCCCCTTGCAGCCGGTGCTACACAGCCCCGCACTTTCCTCTTCCCCGCACTTTCCTCTTCCCGCGCTCTTGCATTCCCTTACCTCCCTTCTTTTCGCCTCTCCCTCCCCGCTTTTTTCTTCTTTTTTTGTAAAATTCAAAAAAGCTCTTGACAAACCCCGCATAATGTGTATAATTGTATACACAAATACAAACGAAGTGTATCGCGGCAGTGGTCTTGCTGAAAGTCCGCGATGCCCCGAATTCAAGGGAAGGCGAAAAGATATGCTGGAGATTTCCAAAACCACAAATCTGCTGGAGCAGAAGATCTATAAATACGAGCTGCAGGACGTGGCAGAGCCCAATTTATACAGAGACATCTATCCCTACACCGGCGTGCCCCGCGTTGCCTTCAACCACCGCAGAGTGCCGCTGGGTATGCCAAAGGAGATCTGGATCACCGACACCTCCTTCAGAGACGGTCAGCAGTCCATGGAGCCCTACACCGTGGATCAGATCGTGCACCTGTATAAGCTGCTCTCAAAGCTGGGCGGGCCCTACGGCATTATCCGCCAGACCGAATTTTTCGTCTACAGCGAAAAGGACAGAGAGGCCATCACGCGGTGCAAGGATCTGGGGCTGCGCTTCCCTGAGATCACCACCTGGATCAGGGCAAGCAAGGAGGATTTCAAGCTGGTAAAGGATCTGGGCATCCGCGAAACGGGGATCCTGGTTTCCTGCTCGGACTACCACATCTTCAAAAAAATGAAGATGACCCGCCGCGAATGTATGAACTATTATCTTGCCACCGTCGCCGAGGCGTTTGACGCGGGCGTGATGCCCCGCTGTCATCTGGAGGATGTGACCCGCGCCGACTTTTACGGCTTCGTGGTGCCCTTTGTCAACGAGCTGATGAAGCTGTCCGACCGCGCGGGCATCCCCGTGCGCATCCGCGCCTGCGACACCATGGGCTACGGTGTGCCCTATCCCGAGGTCGCCATCCCCCGCAGTGTACCGGGGATCGTATACGGCCTGATGCACTACGCCGACGTGCCCAGCGAGCTTTTGGAGTGGCACGGTCACAACGACTTCTATAAGGCAGTCTCCAACGCCGGCGCGGCGTGGCTGTACGGTGCCTGCGGCGTCAACTGCTCACTGCTTGGCATCGGCGAGCGGACGGGCAACGTTCCCCTTGAGGCGATGGTCTTTGAATACGCCTCGCTGAGGGGCTCCTTTGACGGTATGGATCCCACCGTCATCACCGAGATCGCAGAGTATTTCAAAGAGGAAATGGGCTATCAGATCCCCGCTATGACCCCCTTCGTCGGGCAGAGCTTCAACGTGACCAGAGCCGGCATCCACGCCGACGGACTGATGAAGGATCAGGAGATCTACAACATCTTCGACACCGAAAAGCTGCTGGGGCGCAAGCCCGCGGTGCTCATCGGAAAGACCTCGGGTCTTGCGGGCATCGCCTACTGGATCAACGGCTACTATAACCTGCCCAAGGACAAAGAGGTCGACAAGCACTCCCCACTGGTGGTCAAGCTTAAAGAATGGATCGATCTGCAGTATGCCCACGGCAGACAGACCACCCTGACCCCCCACGAGCTTGACGAGCAGATCAGAGCGCTGGGCGCATTTTGAAGAAGAGAGGATAAGAAAATGAAGCATAAGACGGTATCCCTTGCAGATCAGGTGTTCGAGCGGCTGGAAAGCGAGATCATTTGCGGAAAATATCAACGAGGTCAGGTACTCACCGAATTGGGACTGACCGAGGATCTGGGAGTCAGCCGCACGCCTGTAAGAGAAGCGGTTCAGCGCTTAGAGCAGGTACAGCTGGTCAGAAACCTGCCCAAGGGTATTCTGGTGCTCGGCGTGACCGACAGAGATATTCAGGAGATCTACACCATCCGCCTGCGTATTGAAGGACTTGCGGCAGCAAGAGCGGCGGAAAACAGAGACGAGGACGGCATTAAAGCCCTTGCAGAGGCGCTGGCAATGCAAGAATTCTTCGTTTCAAAGCAGGACGCAGACCACATTAAAAGCCAGGACAGCCTCTTTCACGAGGCAGTCTACGAAATGAGCGGCAGCGGCATCCTGCAAGCCACCCTTTTGCCCTTGCACAGAAAGGTACAGAAGTACAGACAGATCTCCATGCAAAGCCAGGAGCGGGCAAAAAGATCGCTTGAAGAGCATCGGGCAATCTACGATGCCATCTGTAAGGGCGACGCGGAGCTTGCAGAAAAGCTGATGACCGACCACATCGAACACGCCATGGTGCGCCTTTTTGCAGAACAGCTGGGCACGCCTCAGGGCGAATAAGGAAAGGAAAGATCCTGCGGGCTTGAAGCACCGAAGGACGGGTATACGTTATGGGACTGACGATCGCCGAAAAGATCATCAAAAATCACCTGGTGCAGGGCAGCCTTGAAAGAGGAAGCGAGATCGCCCTGCGCATCGACCAGACCCTCACCCAGGACGCCACGGGTACGATGGCGTATCTGGAATTTGAAGCAATGGGCACGCCCAGAGTCAAGACCGAGCTGAGCGTTGCCTACATCGACCACAACACCCTGCAGTGCGGCTTTGAAAACGCCGACGACCACGCCTACATCCGCTCCGCGGCAAAGAAGTTCGGCGTGAGATACTCCACCCCGGGCAACGGCATCTGCCATCAGGTGCATTTGGAGCGCTTCGGCGTGCCCGGCAAGACCCTGATCGGCTCGGACAGCCACACCCCCACGGGCGGCGGCATCGGAATGCTTGCCATCGGTGCGGGCGGTCTTGACGTGGCGGTTGCCATGGGCGGAGGGGCGTACTATATCACCATGCCCAAAATGTACAAGATCGAGCTGGCGGGCAAGATGCCCCCCTTCGTCACCGCCAAGGATTTAGCCTTGGAGGCACTGCGCCTGCTTACCGTCAAGGGCGGTGTGGGCGCCATCATCGAGTGGGGCGGCGAGGGCATCAAGGACTTGACCGTACCCGAGAGAGCCACCATCACCAATATGGGTGCCGAGCTGGGCGCCACCACCTCCATCTTTCCCTCCGATGAGAAGACCGAAGCCTTCCTGAAGGCACAGGGCAGGGGCGAAGAATATACCCCTCTTTGCTCGGACGAGGATGCGGTATACGACAAGATCGTCAAGATCAACTTAGATGAAATGAAGCCGCTGATCGCCTGCCCCCATATGCCCGACAGAGTGGTGGCAGTGGAAAGCCTTTGCGACGTGACGGTCAATCAGGTGTGCATCGGCTCCTGCACAAACTCTTCTCTTTACGATATGTTAAAGGTCGCCGCCCTCTTGAAGGGCAAGACCGTCGCCCCCGGGGTCAGCCTTTCCATCTCTCCCGGTTCCCGTCAGGTGCTTTCCATGCTCATTGAAACGGGAGCGCTGAACGATATGGTGGCGGCAGGCGCAAGAATTTTGGAATGCGCCTGCGGACCCTGCATCGGTATGGGCTTCTCCCCCAACTCCGGCGGGGTGAGTGTAAGAACCTTCAACCGCAATTTTGAAGGCAGAAGCGGCACGGCAGATGCCAAGGTCTATTTAGCCTCTCCCGAAACGGCAGTTGCCTGCGCGTTAACGGGCAAAATCACCGATCCCACCACCCTGGGCGAAGCGCCCATTGTGGCAATGCCCGAAAGCTTCCGCGTGGACGATCGGGGCGTTCTTCTGCCCGCCGCGCCCGAGGAAGCGGCAGAGGTGGAAATCGAGAGAGGCCCCAACATCGGCAAATGCCCCGTAGGATCCGCTCTTGAAAACGAGATGACGGCGCAGGTGGTCTTGAAGGTGGGCGACGACATCACCACCGACCACATTATGCCCGCAGGTGCCAAGATCCTGCCCTACCGCTCCAACATCCCCTTCCTTTCCAAGTTCTGCTTCGGGGCGGTGGATCCCGGATTTGCAGAAAGAGCGAAGGCAACGCAAAACGGCGTCATCGTGGGCGGACAGAACTACGGTCAGGGCTCTTCCCGTGAGCACGCCGCCTTAGTGCCCCTCTATCTCGGAGTGCGCGCAGTGATCACCAAGAGCTTTTCCCGCATCCACAGAGCAAACCTGATTAACGCGGGCATCCTGCCCCTCACCCTTGCCGACCCCGCAGACTACGACAAGCTGACCCTTGGCGAAGGGCTGACCCTGTCCGACCTGCATAAGGGCATAGACGAGGGCAAACTGACCCTGATCACCGAAAAGGGCGAGGAGATCGCCCTTGTGGCAGACTATTCGGAAAGACAGAAGAAGATCCTGCTTGCGGGCGGACTTCTTCCCTACACCAGAGACAACTGAAAGGAGAAGGTCTTTATGGAGCAACGGGAATATATCGAAAGCGCCGTTGCCTCCTTCCGCGCCCTGCTTGAAGAGCAGCTTTCAAGAGTGGCGGCAATGGAGGAGGCGCAGGGGCTTACGGGCAAGCAAAAGGAATGCATCCGAATCGGCATCGTGGAGGGCGACGGCATCGGACCCATCATCGTTTCTGCCGCAGAAGAGATCCTGCAGGTGCTTTTAAAGGAAGAGCTGGACGAAGGGAAGGTCAGCCTTGAAAAGATCGGCGGACTGACCATCGAAAACCGCCTTGCAACAGGTCAGACCCTGCCCAAGGACACCCTTGAAGCCATCAAAAAATGCGACGTCTTCTTAAAGGGTCCCACCACCACCCCCAAGGGCGGTACGGTGGAAAGTGCCAACGTGGCGCTGCGGCGGGCACTGGATCTTTACGCCAACGTCAGACCGGTTGCCATTCCCGAAAAAGGGATCGACTGGACCTTTTTCAGAGAAAACACCGAGGGTGAATACGTGCTGGGAAGCCGCGGTATCGAGATCCCGGGCAAGCTTGCCATGGACTTCAAGGTGACCACCAAGCCCGGCACCGAGCGCATCGCCCGCGCCGCCTTTGAGTTTGCAAAAAAGAACGGCAAAAAGAACGTTGCCATCGTGACCAAGGCAAATATTATGAAAAAGACAGACGGCAATTTCTCTGCCATCTGTCACGAGATCGCGGCTGAATACCCCGATATCGCGGTGGAGGATTGGTATATCGACATCATGACCGCCAATCTGGTCAACGAAAAGATCGCAAGCCGCTTTGAGGTCTTCCTCCTGCCCAACCTTTACGGCGACATCCTCACCGACGAAGCCGCCCAGCTTCAGGGAGGCGTGGGCACGGCGGGAAGCGCCAACACGGGCGACCGCTACGCTATGTTTGAGGCGGTGCACGGCTCCGCCCCCCGTATGATCGAGGAGGGACTGGGAGACTACGCCAGCCCCGAAAGCATCCTGCGGGCGACCGTGATGATGCTCTCCCACGTGGGACTGCAGGAAAAAGCTGACCGCCTTGCCGCCGCCCTTGACGCCTTAAGAGCGCAGGGTACCGTGGTGGTGGACGGCACGCCCGAGAAAGCGACCTGCAAGGAATTCGTAACAGCACTCCTTGAACAACTCAAATAAACGCTTTTTCATAAATCTCCTCCAAAAAAAGACACTGCCGCGGCTTTCAATTGCCGCGGCAGTGTCTTTTGTTTAAGGGATTCTTTTGATTTCTTTGATGCCGTAGCGGTAAGATTCCACGGTTAAAGTATGGTCGTTTACACGCAGCACTCTCGCATCCTCGGCGTATTCAAAGCCGTTATCCTCGATCAGCTTTGCCACAGCGCCTTCGGTGTTGCCGTAGCAGTAAAGGGTGATCTCGAATTGTGTATCTTTTTCAATATACTGCACGGGCGTTGCAAGGGGCAGGACGGTGCCGCTCTTGACAAAGACGGGGATATCGGCAGTTGTCACCTCAAAGGCGGCGCCACCCTCATACTTTTTGCCGTCAAAGAAGCCGTACCACTGCCCTTCAGGTAAATAGACCTTGCGGCTTTCCTCCTTTGCCGTCATAGGGGCGACGATTATGCTGTCACCGAAATAGTATTCATCCCACAGCTCGTGGGTGTTCTTGTCCTCGGGATGCTCACATACCAGCGCCCGCACGGGGGGCTTGCCCGCCGTTTTATACTCGTAAAAGGCGGTGTAGAGATAGGGAACGAGCGCCATACGAAGCTCCAAAAGGGCTTTGATCTCTTCGGTGCAGTCCTTATCGATCCAGGGCATATCGTCAAGATAAAAGGCATTGATCAGCGACTGCACGCTGAAGACCACCGTCTGTACCCTGCGGACGAGATCCTCCTTTGACTCTGCGTGGCGCACCTCGGGCGACCAGAGCAGTCCGGAAAAGCCCGCATTTGACACTCCGCGGATGAAGTCCTTGTGGTTATAAAGGTCACTATAGAGGACAAATGGATAGGAGGAGGCAAGGGCGCCTAAGTTTCTCACCTCGGCAAGGGTCTTTTCTCTGCCGTGCACCTGCATCATCGTCTGCAGGAAAAGGGTGCCGAAGAGGCTGTGGTACTGCTCTCCGTCCATGCCCGAGGGAAACTCCGAGCAAAGGGGGAAGGTCCAATGCCCCGTGTAGTCACTTCCGTCGCATTCATCAAGCTTGTAGCCCTTCACGCCAAGGGACTGCAGCTCTTCGTGATGCTTCACGAAGAGCTCTCTTGCACCGTCTGTAGAAAAGTCGGGCACGAGTCCGTCCCATACCTTATAGTCGCCGCTGTAAGGGAGTAGCTTTTCGTAAAGGGGACTGCTTGGATGAACAAAGCCCTGCTCCCACAGGTTCACCTTAAAGCCCATATTCTTCAGTTTTTCAAACGTTTCCTTGTAGTGGGGGAAGCGTTCGCTATCCCATACAAAAGAGCTGGAATAGGAACAGCTCTGCCAGCCCGGCTCTAAACCCAGAATATCGCAGGGGATTTCCATTTTTCTGAACTTTTCCGCCATTTCAAGCACCTGCTTTTCGTTAAACTCCAGATGGCAACGATACAGGTTTCCAAGCCCCCACAGCGAAACGTCGCATCCGCCCCCCGAAAAGAGGTTGTATTGGCAGATGCAGTCAAGCATATTTTCGCCCTTGAAGATATAGAGATCCACACCCTTTACGTGGGGCACGTCGATGGTGAAGACGGTAGGATAGCTGGCCTCTCTTTTGGCGTAAATTTCGGAAAACTCGCTCTTTAGTTCGCTGTGCGCAGCGGTGCTTGCGGTGCTTACTTTGGTGTAGCCGCAGTTGAATTCCACGTAGCGCGCACTATCCACGAAGATGCCCCAGCCCTCGGTGGTGACGAAAAAGGGGACGGGTGCGTGGCTATCGCCGGTGTTGGAGATGGGGTCTGCATTGGGGCGGATGGTCTTTTTGCGGTTGGTCTGGCGAAATCCCTTTAACTGCAGACCGAAGCCGTAGACCTCGTTTCCCGGGTTTAAGGGGAATTCCACCAAAAGTCCCCGCGCCGTTTGCTTAAAATGCAGTTCTTTGGCATGTTCAATGGAAAGGGGAGTGACTTCTATCTTGCTTTTGGGTGAAAATTTGGTGGGCACGAGCTCCTCGGGCGTGCCCAGAGTGATCCTATATACGCTCATGGCGGTATCCTCCTGCGATCACGTTTTTTGGTATTATAATGCCGCGTGAAAAGAAAGTCAATAGGGAATTTCATGTTTTTTTGTAACCTAATGCAGCAGGGCTTTCGGCAAAAAAACAGACCGCATTTGCTTTCGCAAGAGCGGTTCTGTTTTGGTTCTGTAATAAACGTTTGGAGAGCAATTGCGCCGCGCACTTGATACACCTCGTTTTTATTCTGTAAAGCGTTGCTTGGCTTCCATCTTAAAAGCATCTGCTGCTTTCAAAATGGGCATCGCTCTTTTTATTCCCCGTCAAGGGCAAAGATCTCCTCGTAGGAAACGCCCAGAAGCTCCTTGATCAGAAGGATCTCGTCGGGGTAAAGATGCCTCTGCCCCACCTCGATCTTGGCAAGAGCGCTTCGGGTAAGATCGCATCCTGCAAGCTGGAGCTTTGCCGCCAACAGCTCCTGGGTCATTCCCGCCCGCTCTCTGAGCATCCTGACGTTCTTCCCCACCCTTTTTTCGATCCGCGCGTTCATCGTCAACCTCCAAAATTTTGCGCTTATTCAGGCGCAATCCGTTGACAATATTATACCTTTGTGTTATACTTTAACTGCACCCGTATAGGTGCAATAAAATTGAAAATCAAGCACCTTGCTCCTTCATCCCCGAAAGATCAACTCGTTTTCGCAGGATCCCCTTTCAAAAAGAGATATCAGATTTGAAACGGTGGTCAGCGCGATGGCGTCCAGCGCCTCTTTGGTCAAAAACGCCTGATGGGAGGTGACCAGAACGTTTGGCATAGAGATCAGACGCGCCAAGGTATCGTCCTCCAAAATATGCCCCGAATTGTCCTCGAAAAAGAGCCCCTCCTCCTCTTCGTAAACGTCAAGACACGCTCCCCCGATGCGGCGGCTCTTGATGCCCTCAAGCAGTGCCTCGGAGTCGATCAGCCCCCCGCGGGAGGTGTTGACGATCATCACGCCCTTTTTTAAAAGGGGAAGGGTTCGGGTGCACAGCAGATGGCGGGTGTGCTCGGTAAGCGGGCAATGGAAGGACAGCACGTCGCTTTCGGCAAAAAGTCGGTCGATGGGGCAGTATTCCGCCTCTGAAAGGGCTCGGGGAGCAGGATCGTAGGCAAGCACCCTCATCCCAAAGCCCCTGCAAATCTCCGCAAAGGCAGAGCCGATCCGTCCCATTCCCACCACCCCTGCCGTCTTCCCGTGAAGCTCAAAGCCGATCAAGCCCTGCAGGCTGAAATTGAACTCTCTTGTACGGTTATACGCCTTGTGAATACGGCGAACGGAGGTCAGAAGCATCCCGGCGGCGTGCTCCGCCACCGCGTGGGGCGAATAGGCGGGCACGTGTACCACCCGAAGCCGTCCCTTGGCGTGAGCAAGATCCACGTTGTTACTGCCCGCACAGCGCAGTGCCGCCACCTGCACGCCGCACTCGGTCAGCCGATCAATAGCGGCGGCATCCAGTCGGTCGTTTACAAAAAGACACACCCCGTCAAACCCACGGGCAAGGGGAGCGGTTTCTCCGTTCAACGGCGTTTCAAAATAGTGAAAGCCCACCCCCTCTTCCCTGCCGTAGCGGTCAAAATAGGGAATCTCGTATTCCTTGGCATCAAAAAATGCAATTTTCATCAAGCGTATCGCTCCTTTCCTCTTCCATTTTGCCCCGCCTCCATCCGCTTATCCCCGAAAGCTTCTGCCAAAAACCTTTGAAATCTTATCCAAAACGCGCCCGTCCCGCCCACTGTTACTTTTTGTTCTGAAAAAGGCAGGAAAGCTTGTCAAAAAGCGGGAACACCCGTCTTGAAGTCTCCTTTTTCCACCGACCTTCTGAAAAGTTGCCAAAGATGGCAGACCTTCGCCCCTCTTCTTGTGTATATTAAGCCCTTTACGCAGAGGCTTGATTGTGATAGAATAGCTTCGAACGTTGCGCCGTGCGCGCAAACGAACTTTGGAGGTAGCTTCATGAGCATACGATTATCAAAAAAGACGGAGGAGGGCACGCCCCTTTACCAAAGCGACGACACGTCCTATTTCCTCCGCTGTCACACCCTCTTCGCCCCCGGCCTCACACCCTGCCGTTCCTACGATCTGATTGTCAGCAATCTTTACGGAAGCGTTCTTCTGAAGGATCTGACAACCAAGGAGGACAGCGCCTTAAAGCTGCTCAACCGCCTTTACGAGGAGGACGCCCTGCCGGAGAATATGCCTTGGATCGCCGAGGATCTGCTGGCAGATCCCGAATTCGTAGGCTGAACCGCCATAGCCAAAAGCCCCCGCACAGCCCAAGGGCATGCGGGGGTGTTTTTGTCTTGCAGCACCGCCCGCGGCGCTGCGCACCATCACCCACCCTTAAGGCGTTGCTTTAAAAAAAGAGCAACGGACGGTGCTTCAAAGGACAGTATACGAAATCACGTGCATTTTCCCCCACGCGCCCCTGCCGACGAGCCCGTCGGCAGGGGCTTATTTTTGGTCGTTTTTCACAAAAATGCAAGCGCTCATTTGTGCACTTTGCCCAAGTGCCTTTGTTTGGCAAATGAATATTTATCCGTATATACATTTTTTCTCTTGACAGATCCGCGCTTCTGTGGCACAATAATGATGTATCATTCGCAAAAGGAGGAAGCATGACCAACAACCCCCACGAACAGCACAGAGAACGTCTGCGCAAAATGTTTTTGTATTGCAATCCGCAGAAGATGCCCGACCATATGCTTTTGGAGTTTCTGCTCTGCTACGCCATACCCCGCACCGACACCAATCCCATTGCTCATCGGCTCATCAACCGCTTCGGCAGTATTGAAAATGCACTTGATGCCGACGTGGAAGAGCTCCAAAAGGTGGAGGGCGTGGGCGAAAGCGCCGCACTTCTTTTGAAAATGATCCCCCTCTTTTGCCACCGCTATGCATCAAACAAGCTCAAGCAACGGACGGATTTTCAGTCCATCGACCGCGCGGCAGATTTCTTCAAGGATTACTATATCAGTAAAAACAAGGAGATGGTCTGCGCACTGCTTTTAGACAACGCCCATCGGCTGATCTGCAACGTGGAGCTTTACGAGGGCGCGGTCAACTCGTCAAACGTAAACACCCGCAAGCTGGCTCAGATCGCACTGAGCTACAACGCCGCCGAGCTGATCCTTGCCCACAACCATCCATCGGGCGACCCCACGCCCTCAGACGCCGATCTTTACACCACCAAGCACCTGATGAAGGCCTTTTCGGCAATAGATCTGAATTTGCGAGCGCACCTGATCATCGCAGGAAACCGATACGTGGACGTGGTGCAAACGGTCTACGACAACGCCAAATACGAGGTGAAATATATGGCGTTCCGTGCAGACGACCTGCCCACCGTCTTCTTGGACGAGGACGAGCTGCCTGCGCGAGAGGAGAGCGCACCCGAGGGAAGCCGCGAGACGGGCGCCGAAATAAGCAGCGCCAAGGCTGAAGACAAGGAAATCGGAAAGACAGTCCTTTTGTCAGAACATCCCTTGGACCAAGGGGCAGAACAACCCTTAAATCGGGCAAGACAGAGCACAAGAGAGGGCGGCAAGGAACGGGCAGACATCCAAAAAAGCCCCTCAAAAAGCAGAAGCAAGGGGACAAGATCCCCCGCCAAAAGCGAAACAAAGAGCAAGGGCGCCTCAAAGAAGACAGCAAAGGTAAGCACGCCCAAAAAGCAAGCAGGAAAAACAGCGGACGCAAGCACGAGCACAGAGCAAATCTCCATACCCGAGGCAATACGCCTTTTGGAGCAGGGCGGCTAAAACCGCCCTGCCCTTTGCGCCGCACAAAACCAGGCGGACAGCAAGAAGCATACCACGCACCGCACCCGCAAAGCCGTGCATCGCGCCACAGCACAGCTTGAGCGCACAGCACAGCCAGGCGGACAGCAAGAAGCATACCACGCACCGTGCAAAGAAGCCCGGGGAAAACCGCACTTTTTTGCGAAATCTCATATTTTTTTTAAAAAGGACTTGCAAAAAAGTAAATGCTGTGCTATAATCACTTGGTAACGGTAAGTTTGAAATTTGCAAGGCTGTGCAAACTTCAAACGAGCTTGAATATGCACAGTATGCATCAACGGAGATATCTCGCCTTCGGCGAGGATACCCTCCCCTGCGCCTGACAAGCGAGCTTGTCGATCTTCGGGTGGGGTATGCGAAGTGGTCATAACAGAGTTGCGTTAGCAACTCAAGCGGCTCGAAAGGGAAAGGGGCTTATCACTCTGCAACTTGCGAAAGCTCTTGTTTTCTCCGATTATCTCTGACGCAAGTGCTTGCACTTGGCGTCTAAATGCATTCATTTTTCTTGAATTTTGAGTGAACGCATTTTAACATCGGCCTTGCAAAAGCCGTGCAAAATTCAAAAACAATTAAATATGTACAGTATGCATCAAGGAGAGATATCTCGTCTACGGCGAGGATTCGCTAACTCTACGTCTGGTGAGCAAGCTCCCCGACCTCCGAGTTGCGAATGCGAAGTGGATTCAATGAGCAAGCTCATTGAGCCTCGTCTCATCAAGCTCCATAATTATGATGCACGCTGTTGCATCATAATTATGGAGAGATATCGAAGTGGTCATAACGGGGCTGACTCGAAAGGTAGCCGAGCTTATCACTTGGTGAGTCGCGAAAGCTCTTGTTTTCTCCGATTTCCTCGCAAATGCTTCATTTTTCTTGAATTTTGGATGAGAGCATTTTCCCATCGGCCTTGCAAAAGCCGTGCAAAATTCAAACTTAACTTAATACGGAGAGATATCGAAGTGGTCATAACGGGGCTGACTCGAAATCAGTTTGTGCTAACGCACACGAGGGTTCGAATCCCTCTCTCTCCGCCACTTTGAGCCCAAAATCGTCGATTTTGGGCTCTTTTTCTTTCATTTTTGCCCGATTTTCGACTTCCATTCCCCACTTTCGAGATAAACGCACTTTGCCGTCTTTCTGCCATCTATCACTTTTTTGCAAGGCTATGCAAGGCAACTGCAAGGCTGGTCAAAAACGCCCTATTTTTAGGGACGGATAGATACGGGTAGGTACGCAAATAAACTGAGTAGGTATCATCTTGTATGCAACCATGTAGGAGAGTTCGAAACGAAACACAAAACAGAGCGGCTTGCCTCGTGATAAATTGATATGTTTTTAATTTATACCTTTTACGCTGCTTTACACTTAGCACCGTATATGCTAAAATATAATAGAAATTAAACTTTACATTAGGAGTATTATATGAGTCTGTGTTCATCAAGTTACATCTCTTCTGATATACCATTTAAAAACTTGTTATGGGTAATTGAAAAATTAGGATATATCGAAACACCGGTACCCAAAGACTTGAAATATGCTTATAAGAAAATGTTTTTTTGGTATCCACAAAAACGTGACTTAACATATGTGGGAATCGAATTAAATATTACGCATGTTGAAAATGATAAAATCACCATTGAAACCAGAACAAGAGCAGGAAGGAGTTCCATAGAACTTCGACATCAAAATCAAACCTTGAAAGTTATTAGGGATTTCTTTGGTGGCTATTTTGAAACCGACTATGGAAAAAATAGATATTTTGATTCGGACGATTGCAACCCGGAACAAACAGATTTGGAAATGTCTATTTATGTGCAAAGATGGATCTTTAATAATGCTCTAATTCCATTAAAGATATATGCAGATTTTATTGAATCAAGCCTTCACAAAACTGGTTCAGCAGGTGATTTGTACAGCGACAAAGTTGGCGTACTTCCATTTATAGATGTAATGCGTCCTGTTGTTGTGTCAAACAACATTCAGTTGCCATATCTTATCGGTGCGTGGGAAAATTATATTAAAAATGTTTTTTTAGCTGTTTTTAAATATGGTAATACAGAAAACAAACTACTGAAGGCTGAAAAATTATCGTCAGACGACTTACTGAAAATAAAAAATGGTGAATGTACTCTTGAAGAATGCATCGTAAATAAATTATCATTTCAGAGACCGCGTACAATTATTGCAAACTACAAAATGTTAGATTCACAGTTAGATGTAAATTCGATTTTTCTCAAGCCTTTTAAACGAAGAAAAACATCCCTATATACACAAATAGACAATATTATCGAGCTTAGAAATAAAATCGTTCATGACGGTTTTTTGGATACAGATTTATCTCAAAAAGATGTGATGAAATTTATGGAAAACATCACCGAGGTTGCCAACAGATTGTATCAGCTTTTAGGAGATAGATATAACTTTACACCAAATTTCTTGTTTTAGATACGGATAACTTTACCTACTCGAATAACCATATTATTTAAAACAAAACAACTGTAGCCCGAGGCGTAAACCTCGGGCTTCTCTATTTTATTGGGTATCTCACCCCAACGCTTTGCTCATTGCCGCGCCGGTGTCTGCTTTTGTTACGGCATCGAGGTGGCTGTAGATATTGGCTGTTGTGCTCATATCGCTATGTCCGAGCCATTCCTGGATCTGCTTCATAGGCACGCCCTGTGCGAGAAGCACCGAGGCGCAGGAGTGGCGAAGATCGTGGAATCGGATCTTCTTCAGGTTATGCTTTTTCAGAAGCTGCCCGAAGTGTCCGGTGACGAAGTCGGGATCGTACAGCTTGCCGAGTGCATCCACGCAGACGTAGTCGGTGTATTCCTTGGAGTACGCCGAGCGCATCACCTTTTTCATCTGCTCCTGCTTCTCGCGGTGCTTTAGCAGTTCGCCTCGCACGAAGGGCTCCAGCGTCAGCGTGCGGTAAGAGGATTTTGTTTTCAGTCTGTCCTTGGCGACGATTCCTTCCTCGGTGGAGTGGACGGTGTGGCGGACGGTCAGCGTGTTCTCGGTAAAGTCGATCGCCGACCATTTCAGTCCGATCACCTCGCTTCGTCGGAGTCCATAGTAAGCGGCAAGGAGAATCGGAATATAGATCTCGTCATCCTTGACCAGCTCGAGAAGCTGCTTCACTTCCTCGGCATTGTAGTAGGCGGCGATGAACTGCTCCTTCCTCGGACGGTTGGCTTGGTCGACGGGGTTACTCGGTATGATCCGCCGCTTCACCGCATCCTTGAACGCTTTATGGAGCACGCCGTGGTAGCGTTGACCTGTGGAGCCCTTCAGACCTGCGTTACGAAGGTAGGTGTAGAACTCGTTGATCTCATCCCCCGACAGATCCTTGACGGTGAGGTCGAGTGGCGTGAAGAACTCGCGGATGCGCCCGTCGATATACCGCTTGTACTGGTGGTAGGTCTCCCGCTCGATATCGTGCTGATGTCCCTCCAGCCATTCGTCAAGGTAGTCCAGCATCTTGGTGTTTGCCAGACGATTGCGCTCACGGTCTGCGTGTGTCATCGTCTCTGCAAAGTACAAGCGGAAAAGCTGAATTTTGCGCCTGTATATATGCTCGGTATACTGGCGGCTGTCGCGGTGATCGTAATGATAGTGGTACTTTCCGTGATGAACGCACCGAAGCAAGGCAAGTTCATACCTCCTCCCTTTGAGGATGCGGCAATGCAGGGCATCCCCGATGTGCCTGAGGAGCTTCAGTATTCCTCACCCTATCGGGATGGAATGGCGTACCGATTTTCTGTGTGCGCAAATGTGAAGATGGACGGCAGCAAGGCGGTCGTTTATTTTACGAATGCAGAAGAAAACAGTGTATATTTGAAACTGCGCGTGCTGGACGAGGAAGGAAACATTCTTGGAGAAACGGGGCTTCTGAAGCCCGGTGAATATGTGAAGGGCGTGGAGCTTGGCAAGGATCCTTCTGCCGAAACCACGATCAGCTTGAAAATTATGAGTTATGAGCCTGATACCTATATGAGCGAAGGTTCCGTGATATTGAAAACAGAGATCGGAGAATGAAGTGAAAATACAAACAATAAGTACGGTCAATATGAAATTCACCCCTCTGCCAATTGGCAGAAGGGTGAATTTTTAGTCAGGTGTCTAATAGTCGGTAACCGCTTTAAGGTATACTTCGGGATCACCGTTCAAAATAAGTCGGCATACTCCAAAGAAGTATAATCAAGCTCTGACCGCTGATACATATTAACGGCAACTTCATCCTCGACGACGATGTGTCTATCGTAATCACGCTGCAATCTGTGAATTTTAGTTCCACACAGAAATTATCGAAGTTATATTTGCAGGAAATCAGCTTTTTCATAGGAGTTACCTCCCAAATTGTATTGCATATCTCTTGCATAGAGTAGTAACGATTTTTAATCTTTAACATATCAAAACCTCTATTATTGATAATGATTTTGTAATGCGTATATTAATACTAATACCGCAATTTATAAAGTACTGTCGCATAATGTATGATTATATATTTCAAAAGGACAGAAGTGTTTTTATCCCAATAGGTATAAAAAGAATACGGCAGTATAGCTGAACGCTATACTGCCGTATTCTTCGCACTCGTCAATCGGCTTGTTTCATATGATATTCAAGATATCCTTATGACAACTCGCCTAATGACGTTCCGTTTTTGTTTTGGATATTTGAATAAAATTTTCAAATTTTATTCGTTTCAAAATTGGGTGCGCTATTCCTCCGTTAAAAGATCACCCCTATAAAAGGCAATTGTTTGTCACATTTATTGGTTTTAAACTATCACTTCATTGTAAGTATATAAGCATACATAAAGAAAACACTAATACCATATGGTTAATGGCAAAAGTCATGCATCATTCGTAGTTCCCATATGATTGAATTGCATTTTCACTTTTTTCTATACTTAAAACAAAATGACTATTCGGTAAGTAGTATATTGTCACATAATCTCCTTCTTTAAAAGTCTCACAAGTAACTGCAAAATACTGCTCATTACCAATTACGATATCGGCACCATATTGATGAGATGATTTAAAACCGGGAAAGCGTTTGCTTGGTTCGCATACACTCTCTATCATCCCTGTGCAAACAAGTGCATCCTCCTCCTTTTCTTTCAACAAATAAATACCTCCATTTGCAAGATACTGAATCTGAGGAATGGTACAAAAAACGACCATGCTCAAACAAAACAAAAGCTTAAATGCATCTATAATTGTTTGCTGTCTATGCACCCATTTTTTTAAAAAAAGGGAAAATGACACTGCCACAGTTACCACCATAAATGCCGTTACTAAACCAGGAATAATTAAAAAAACATCCCTGTAAACCGCGTATGAAAAAGCCATTATTTCCTCCCTTGTTACCATTTTGCTATCTGTATGGGGTCTAAATAGTAGTCATAGCCAATACCACAACTCACTCCCGAAGAAAATGTCATACATGTTGCTTGGGTAGAATTAATTGGTCCGTCTTCCGGAGTCCAACAATGGTCCACTCCAAAATTGTACCCTCCAAACACATCTACAAAGTTTCCTGCATAATCTTGAGGATCTTCATAATTAGAAACAATGCAAGCTGAATAACTTACACCAGAAGAATATCCGTATCCGCCGCCACCATGAGCATACAAATTTACCTCATCTTCATCAAAATCTATTACTATAGATACCCCCCTTTCCCATAAGTTGAACCTGAAATTTGACCTGAGCAAGATAAATCAAGAACCATTGCAGAATCAGTCGCTGCTGCATAGGTCAAAACAGCGCCCGTTTGTAATAGCAACTCCTGCAATTACAGCGCCAACTGGAGACCCAATGCCAAAAGTAGCAATTGTTATGGCAGTACCCACAATAATACCAACGCCAACAATAACACCTCCCCAATCCCAGTAGCCTGTCGGATCATATCCCATAACAGGATTATTCTCACAGTAAGCGAACAGATTAAAACTTAGGAAGGTTCCCGTTGCGCCAAGATACCCAATACCATCAGAACTAATAAACCTACCCACAGCGGGATCGTAATTGTGGTTTTAGCTGGCACAAAAATTTATATTCTCGTTTTGCACCAACATTCCTTTCATAATTTTTGATTTATTAATGCTGATATGTAGTGGACTGACCTGAAAAATCAGGTCGGTCCATTCTGTTTTTATCCAATAATAAGGTTGCCATGCATATCGTAAAGCCTAACTTTTCGTTTACGAATACCGCGTTCAAAAGAAGTGTATACCTCCGTTGTCTTGGAGACGCCTTCCATCGTAGGAACAATTACTGCATTAACTCTTCCCTGTCGAACAGCTCGCTGCATTTCCTTGAATCCGTTGGCAGTCAAACTAAGACCTGCGTTGTCAAACGAATCACCAACAACTTTCAATCCAAGTCTTTCGGCACATTCAGAAACGGACTGCCTAACATCATTCAATTTATCCCAACCTTGATCGGAGCAATAATATAGCCAAACACGATTTGATATTTCCATTTCAGGGACATCATCTACTGTTCGGCCATCTTTCTTTTTCATTATATCACAGAAATATGAAAATTTCCACTCTATATGAATTTTTCCTTCCAAATAGATTGTGATGGATTTAACGAGGCAATCTACCAATGCTTTATCAAGTTTTTCAATTGATAGTAATCGTTTTAGCAGTTTGCGTTCGTTTTTCTCCTCTTTTGTAGTTGGAATGCCTGCAAGCTCTTCTTCGAGTTTTGCAATATCTTCCCGACAGTGTTGTATAAGATCATTGTTTGCAACAGTCTTCATTGTGTATTCTGAGTTGTCGATTTTTTCGTCCATAAGTGCTTCGAAAAGATGATTGTTTTTCAAAAGTAATTTCTCCTCTTGAGCCTTTAATTGACGAATCTTCTTTTTTAACTCAGATGCTTTTGTCTGTGCTTCGCTTTTCTTGTTATCGACCTCTGTCAGTGCATCAATCGCAACAAGAGCCATTTGTTTTGCTGCCGTTAAAACAACATCAGCAAGTTCTTGTTCAAGAACCCTGTTCCCGTAACAAGCCACGTCCGAGAGCACATGCGTATGACATTGATAATACGGATACTTTGCAGGGTGGTACGTTGGTGCATAACCACAATGTCCGCACCGAATATTTCCCGAAAACAAGCGATCTGAATTTTCATTCTTTTTCTTGCAATGCTTCTTCAATTTCAGTTGTACCCTATCAAACCTATCCTGTTCAATAATTACAGGATGCATGTCGGGAACAACAATCCATTGATCCTTCGGAACGTCAACAGACCGTTTTGAACCAACAGATACTACCTTTGTTCGACCGTAAATGCTTTTACCGGTATAACGCTCATCCTTCAGTATTCGCAAAACGGCAGATGAGGTCCACATCTTGCCATGGTTCTCATCCTTCAAATACCACTTGAAGCCACTTTGCTTTGACAAAAAAGCCATAGGTGTAGGCACATTTTTATCGTTAAGTTTCTTGGCAATCTGCGTTGTCTTCATTCCGCGCTCAACCCATTTAAAAATCTTACGTACAACATTGGCTGTATCGTTATCAATTACGAGTTTATACTTCTCTTTTGGAGATTTCATATAACCGTAAAAAGCAAAACTGCTGTGATACTTCCCTGCCTCAAAAAGTTGCTTTTTAGTAAGTTTCAACTTTTGAGACAATTCCTTACTGTAAAGATCATGCATTATGTTCTTAAAACCAACATCAACCATACCGGCAGAACCATATTGCAAGTTTTCACTATCATAATCATCGTTTACAGAAATAAAGCGAATCTGCAAAAACGGAAAGATCTGTTCAAGATGATCGCTGACTGTGATATAGTCACGTCCCCATCTCGAAAAATCCTTTACTATAACGCAGTTAATCTCACCATTCTTTGCAAGCTCTAACAGTTTAGTGATTCCCGGTCGGTTAAAGTTTGTTCCGCTCTTACCGTCATCGACAAATTCAATAACCTTGATTTTCTTGCCTGCAAATTTCGCCTGGATAAATCCATCTATAAGCTTGCGCTGATTCTTTATACTGTTGCTTTCATCTTTTTCATTCGGATCCAAATCCCCGTCTTCAAGAGAAAGACGCAGGTACTTAGCAATTATATATTCAGCCATTTTGTTTCATCTCACTTTCTTCTTTTTCAATTCTGTCACACAGACAGGCAAATTCGTCTCGGTATCTTGGTGTAATAATCACATTATTGTTTTTATCCACCTCAATCAGTTCTATCAAAGATACACACATCTCCCTTGTTAACACTCTGGCTCTCGAAAACTTCTTCATGGAAGTCACATACGGACTTGTACGCACCTCATCAACACAAATCTTCGGTTTGCTTGTTGTTCCTGCGTTTATTTTCGCCTGACATGATGCAATCTCTGCTTCATATTTGGATTTATTAAAAAGGTAGTCTGACTCAGTAATAACGCCACTGATATAGCTTTCGAACGAACTTCGCAGATAAAACTCAAGTTTCTCAAGACGATCTCTAAGTGTTATTTCCTCATCAGTTTGCGTTTGTCTCAATTTCTCTGCATTTTCGTTAATGCGAACAATGCGTTCTTCAAGCTCACCTGCTAATTTTGCTTGCGACTTGATAAAAGCCAAAACAACACTCTTTAAATGTTCTTCACGAATAGTCGGTCTGTGTTCACATCCTCTTTCCTTATGGTCTCTGTATTTGGGACATCCATAATAGCGAACAATATTAGTCGGCGTAACCGGTGTTCTTGCACGATACATGATTCTGCCACATTCACGACAGCGAAGCATACCTTTAAAAATATTTTCAGTTTTCTGCTTCTTGTCATTTTTCCATAAGGACTTTGCTTTCTTTTCCTCTTTTTTGAGCAACCGCTGAACAAAATCATAGGTGTCTTTATCAACAATCGGATCATTAACATTTTCAATAATCTCCCACTGTTCCTTAGGGACAAAATGCTTCTTAACTCCCTGATATAGTCTTGCAACTGTTTTCCCACGAACCATATGTCCGAGGTAGGCAGGATTTGTAAGAATACGCGAAATCGCCGACATATCCCAGTGCGGATTATCACTGATTTTCTTCACCAATCCCTTGTCATACAGATATTTCCTTGGAGACGGATACTTTTCATCCATCGTTCTCATAATTGAATGAATACTTTCGCCTGCTTTTTTCAACGCAAATATTTCTCGTACAATTTCTGCTGCCGGTTCATCAATCAGGTATGGTTTTTTCTTATCTCCCGAAAGCCTATATCCGAAAGGTGCATTCTTTACATTGAATTCGCCGGCCCTTTTTTTCGCATCAAAGGCAGAACAAATTCGCATTGACTTATCTTTAGCGTAAGCTTCATTCATCAGATTCTTTAAGTTGACAAGCAGATCTTTTGCAGATGCATTAGGATCAATATTGTCAAACTGTTCAAGCATAGCGATGAACCGAGTCCCCATAAACGGAAAAATCTTTTCAATATACTCACCTGTTTCAATGTAATTTCGTCCAAATCGAGACAAGTCTTTCACAACAATGCAATCGATAATTCCCTTTCTCAAATCATTCATCATCATGTCAAAACCGGGACGATTAAAATTCGTCCCGGTCTCACCATTATCACGATAAATTTTCACCACTTCGAGATCGGGCATTCCCGCAACATAATCCAGCAAAAGTCTTTCTTGGTTATAGAAGCTCTCGCTTTCCTTACCAAGTCCACCATCCTCAACAGACAAGCGGACATAAATTCCCGTGCGGTAGCGTTTGGCAACAACACTAATCGCCGGAACAGTTTCTACAGCCGGTTCAAAAATACCGGCAATCTTCTCACGGCGTTTCGTTCGTGCCATAAGCATCCTCCTTATTCATCATTTCGTTGATATATTTCTTTGCAATGTCATACTGATCCTGATAACGAAAGACAACACGAAAACTGCTGTTTCCATATACCTCAATACGGTCAACCAGCATCACAAGAAGAACTCTATCGAGTTTGCGGACATTACCGTACTGTTTGAAGTATTTGATCCAAGCCTTATCCGATGCTTTACCGAAAACAAGCTTATCCAATTCCTTCTGATGATTTTCGATAGCTCGTACAATGTCATCACACTTTTTAGTGTAGATAGCACTGTATTCCTGAAACATCTTTTCATTGATAATGCCTTCCGCATACTTTTCAAAAGTCATCCTCTTATAATTATTGTTCCTCTCAAGTTCTGTCTGTAACTTTTGGATTCTTCTGTCAATCAGTTGTGCTTCACGCTCTTTTTCTGGCAGCTTTTCAATATACCTAAGCATTTTTTCTATCTCTACAATAGATGCGATATGCTTATTGATCACTTCGAGCAAAGCGTCAAAGATATCGTCTTCCTTAATAGAGTGCTTGAAACACTCTTTCTTGTTTCGCTTATAGGAAGCACATTCATAATACACATATCGTCTGTCCTTGTAGCTAACACAACGCCTTGACATAAGCTGATGACAATCGCCGCAAAACATAAGTCCCGACAGAAGGTGTACAGTATCATTGGAACCTGATATACGCGAATCCACCAATAACAATCGCTGTACAATTTCAAACTCTGCCTTGCTTACAATTGCTTCATGTGTGTCCTCGGTAATAATCCAATTTTCCTCAGCTCGAGGTACTGCCTTTTTTACTTTGTAATTAGGACGATGGCGTTTACCCTGAACCAAGCAACCGGTATATACTCTGTTGGTCAAAATCTTTGTAATGGCAGTTGCCGTCCATGGTTTATCAGGCTCCTTCGCTCTTCGAACAAACATGATGCAAGTCTTACCTTCAACAATTCTATCTGAGTAGGATCCAACACAGTGATTCAGCTTTCTGCCTTCCTCAAACAGATCCTTCATATCCCTCGGTGGAATAATCATATACTCATCCGTTTTATAGGAATACAGCTTACCATATCGCTCGGTCTCGGCTTGAAAGAATTCATCCTTTTTGGCATCAAGAACAAGCTTTTGCTTCGCAACGGCTCTGTCGTGTTCTCTCTTCAAGCTGGATGGATATCTCGCTTTATTATCCGTAAGGTCCACCTCAATTGTTTTTGCAGCATGCAAATAGTCTCTCCAATCCGTGATCGCGTTCTTGGGTTCAAAGCACTGATTGATACGGACATGTTCCAAATACTCGCAAAGCCTCATTATGCTCATTTGAGATTCATGCATTATATCCGCAACCTGAGCAGACTGTACCCCGTGCAGTTCAAGCCACGCAATATCCTCCTCACGCACATTAGGATCTAATCGGTATAGCTCCTTGAATGTTTCCAAGCGAGAGTGAGAATCGCTGTCCTTCAGATAAATCTTAATAAGTCTTTCCGGAAGACCTACAACATCGGCGACTTTTCTTTGGGACAAATCCAAACTTAGCGTTTTATCGAAGTTTATACGATGATGAATCTCATCCTCCAAGGTGTATACAAAACCTCTTTTGCAAAGCTGCTCGATAATGGGATACAAAGATTGAAAGCGGATATAGTGGATAATATCAGCAATAGGGACTGAATGGGAGTACGCACTTTTGTGAACCTTGTAATCGATGAATTCACGAAGGCCCGTATATTTTAACGCTTCCAAATCGTCTAAATACTCAAGTTGCTTTATCGAGTAATGGAATTTGCTCGAAGCGTAATTCTTTTTCTTTACCCATACAACTTTATCTCCGTATCCCTCATTCACAAGAAAATGAACCCTTGGATCATTCCCCGGATTTAGTTCGATTATTGCTCGATATAATTCCTGTCTTTCATAAGCAGGAATAAAATCTTCGTCATAAGTGCATGTAATTTTTCCCGCACGAAGTAATACCGTATTGTCATCAAGCATCGACAGAACACCAACATCCTCATAGGTATTACCTACTATAAGCCGACTCTCTCGACCGGTACTTAGTCCGCATTCGGGACATTCCACATTGGAACGACTATATACCGTTTCTGAGCTGAATCTTGCTCCGCATGACATACAACAATACTCCATATGGTGCTTTCCGGTAATGACATCCTCCGAAACATCTCGACTGACAATCTGCTTAGCCGTGATTACTACTTCAGGAAACTCTGGAACATCAAAGGTATCCAGTGTCTGCTCTGCATGAAGCTCTCCGAGAGGTTTTCGTGTACCGGTATCACGCCTTGACCAATAAGTATCAAACGCATTTAGCCACGAGTTCCCCTCATATCCCGTATATCCCTGCATCCAGGGAAGTTCAGATATTAACGCCAATGCATCATCCGATGCAACCGTTATGCAATTCCAACCACAAAATGCATTGTACAGAAACTTTGATGTTTTGGAACCATCATAATTAAACAAAATTTTGTGCGAAGCAGAAATAAATCCGTAATGAGTTAGTTCCAATTTCACCTCGAACGACTCCGGGACATCAGAATACTCAAATACTATTGAGGGATCGTATTCAGATACAATAATTCCCGGTGTATCGTCAAGGATGGCTGCATCCACATATAAAAAGTACCGATAATTCCTAATTTGAACTCCATCATAAATTTGGAACGGACTGGTGCTTTTGTTATTATCTCGCGGCAATGTCTTCGCCGCAAACATGCGCTTTTTACATTTTGGGCATACAAGAGATTTCGCCGAACGTGCATAGTAGTTTGGGTACACCTTATCCCATTCATGCCTGCAGTGAGCGCAACGATATCTCACTTTTTCTTCTCCATCAGCTTTTGTACCACCGACCAAAACAGCGGGATACAGCGTATGCTCTGTTATATACGCTCTTACTTTTTCCTCATCCAGCATTGCTGCAACTCGCTCTGCTTGATTTAACTTCTTTGCCATTGTGATTCCTCCTTATTAATTTCAAAAATTGCAAAGGAAGATTAAATAAGGAGCTGACTATTGGCAAGAAAAAAACAGACATTTCAGTACTATTGTTTGGAACTTTTAAATGATATTCCCTTTCTGTAACACGACCTATACTAAACTGGTTGAAAAGACAGGAACTGTTCGACATAATTCGAGAGCAAGGCGAAAATAAAAGAGCCGGTATTTCTACCGACTCTTGGATATTCAATTTCAGGTATTCAGTTTAAGGTCTTAAGATAGGCATCGATCATAACGGAAACGTTCTCTCTTTGCTGAGGAGTTAGATTCTCCAATTTCTTGGTCAGCTCATCGTAAACATACGTCTTGCCGGAGTTTAACTCGCCGCGAAGTATAAAGTCAGAAGAAACATCCAGCGCATTCACCAAGCGGATGAACAGAGCCATACTCGGAAACTTTGCTCCACGCTCGATATCACTGATATATGTCGTACCGCAATCGCACATCTCACCAAGCGCTTCCTGTGTGATATGTTTATTCAATCTGGCTTGCTTGAACCGCGCACCCATGGTCACCTTATCCATCGTTGCACCCTCCCTTCACAAATAGCATTAACTTATATAAATAGTATAAGTGTTTAGAGGTTTTCACAGAATAATCCAACTTTCTAACATTCGTCTATCTGTGAACTTTTATGCAACTTTTTTATGAAAAATCGGCAGAACAGTATTTCTGCTCTGCCGAAATCCTCATTCATTATGTCTGCTGTTTATGAACCTTGTTCACGTATATCGGGGTTTCCCCAATCACAATACCGTTCTTTTCAAAGAAGGTCATAACCCACTCCTTCGTATACTCATATCCTCGATCTTTATATATGGCACCCACAATGGCCTCGATATACAGGTCGTGCGCTGGGAGCGGAGGGTGAACGCCACCCGTTAAGTCATAATAGTCTCCGATATCATCGTAGGCAAATCGGTAAATTTGTTTTTCCCAATCCAGATGAAACAAAACCTCGTAGTCCTGGGGTCTATTCTTGTGATTATCTATTTCCGCCAAGGATTTCCCCTGCTCAAACAACACATCCGCTACAATCATTTTCAAAACAGCATTACCGAGTGCTGCCATCTGCCCGTTTGAATAGTTATCTCTATTCTTGCCACCGCCCGCCTTATGAGCGATAACCTTGCAGTACATTGCCTTTTCAAGCCAGGAGAGGTCTATGTATTCATAGCCGATGTACTCGGCAAGTTCTTTCATCCTGTTGCGAATCAATGTCCTATCCATAATTTCACCTTCTCTATTCATTGCACTATATTATATCATAAAATTGTGACTTTTTCTACCCATTAAGCTAAGGCATCGCCGGTAAGCGATGCCTTAAGATTACACTTATACGGGAATTCACGGTCTATCGTCGTTGGTCAGATCTCCATTACCACTGACAGGAATTGCTTCACCGAGATAGGTTGGTTCAGGCTTGAAAATACACATCAGCCAATCCTTACAGCGAGCTAAGACCTCACGGGAATCTCTCATAGACTGTCCACCATATGTATTCAAGTCCGACGAAACACCATAAGCTTCAACTCCAAGCTGTTCGGCAATATACAAGGCACGGTACAGGTGGTACTCCTGCGTTACGATAATAACCTTATCTGCCTCGAAGATTTCCTTGGCACGATATACGGTTTCATAGGTTGAGAAGCCTGCGTGATCCATAAAGACATTCTCGGACGGTACACCATTCTCAATGGCATAGTTTTTCATAGCACCGACTTCATCGTAGTCCTCGCGTCCATGGTCGCCACTCATCAATAATTTCGGTGCAGCACCGGCCTCATAAACTTCAAGGGCACGTATCAATCTATCGCGGAGCATATGGCTAAGACTACCGTCATCCTTTACCTGACAGCCGAGAACGATGATACAATCCACATCCTCAAGCTCAGCAGCCTGCGCCACTGTAACTATCTTACATTTGCCAACAGACTTAACGCACCCATTGATGATAAAAAGAGATGCTGTACCGACAACCGCCATGCAAAGGAAAATGATCAGCAGTCTCTTTAACAGTTTCAGCTTTTTCATTTTTTGCTCTCCGATATCTCCTTGCCTTTCGATTTTACGATAAGCAATGCAGCACCAACAGCTACGGCAACGATCCCCGTCACAACAGGCACAATTATCTTTTTCATTTGAAGCTCCTTCTTTCTATACGTTTACACATTCTTTTGTTTCTGATGCTGACTCATTCGAGTTGTTTTTCACCTTGCGTGATGCCACGGCAAAATATATGTGATAGTACACCGCTATGTAAATAACAAACAGCGCCAAGACCGCAAGCGGATACAGCACCGGGCTTCCGTTAACAAGGTTATACACGATATCGTATGGCGTCCCGTCACCTCGGGATAGGAACATATAGTTGCAATCCCAAAATATATTGGCTACATAGGCTGCCACACAGAATCCTCCGAGAATCCCCGTTGTAATAGCGATATTTTTCTTTTTCATGCTTGTCATTCCGGAAATCATAATGTAAAGAGATACAAAACCGGAAATGCAGTGTGTCACTCCTGATACTACGTTATCAATGGATATAACCGGATAACACGAATAGTTATTCCCCGCAAAATACGTACCGAGCAATGCTCCAAGTAATCCGAAAACCGTTACAAAATCCAGTGACGCTTCCTTAACCCTACCTTTGGAAAAGGCCGCCAACGGAATTGTAATAAGCTGAATGCTACACAAAAACAGCGGAAGCACACGCACAAAGTATAGCGGATCACTGTGTCTCACAGAAAGTATAACGATCTTGAAAAGCTCGAAACCGTCAATGAGGAGCGCAGATACAACCAACACACGGTTCTTTCTCTTTGCATCACAATTTCTATATCTGCGCCCCAGTACAACGGCACACAAGATCATAACCAAGGTGAGCAGCGAGACAAACGTTAGATGCTGCCAGGACATATATCCTTCGGCAGGACGAGTATACCCACCGAACCCGAAAAATTCACTTAAATTCATCTCGCTCACTTGAATACTGAAGTCATATTCAAGCACTTCACCTTCTTTCGTTATCAAAACCTACCAAGTTACATTATACTCGTCAAAATTCGACATACAATAGCATTCAGCAAACCTTAATCAAATCTTCTTACAAGTTTTCGTTTTTCAGTGCATCAATCGGATTATCCTTTTTAATCTTGCTCATAGAATACATCATCGTTACAAATACTACCAGGAATACGCTCAATACCGCAATACCGATGGCACCCCAAGGGAGATAATATTCAATTTCATATCCACCGGACACAGCCATATAAATCAGATATGTGATTGCCGCCGAAACAGGTAAACCGAGGATTAAAGACTTGGAACCATACAGGATACACTCAAAATTCATCATTCGGTTGAATCCTTTTGCAGTCATACCAACAGATTTCAGCATCGCAAATTCTCTGCGGCGCAGGCTGATGTTTGTGGAAATAGTGTTAAATACATTCGCTGCCGCAATAAGAGAGATCAAAACAATAAATCCATAAGCAAAAACCTGAATAATATTTACAAGGTTTCTGTTTTCTTCAACACGTTCCGCATAGTTGCTGATTTCCTTGGCATCAAGACCGTTTTCAAGGAACATAGACTTGATGTTCTCCTCAGATGCCTTATGATCAGTAGAAATCATATAATAATTGAACGAAGCCACTTCATGTTGCGCCTCTTTAGGCAACACTGAATCCATCATACTGAGAGGATAAATCATATTCAGCGGTGTTGGTGTTGACTGATTGATGAAAAAAGGAATTTCGGAAAGCACCTTGCCGGATTCCAATGTAAATTCCACGATCGCTTCATTATACGATATTTTCAAAACATCGTTTTGAGATTCGTTTCCTGTATAAACCGCAAATCGATTTCCGTTTTCATCCGTTATTTCGCTTTCCCAACCGTATCCTTCAATATCCTTAGCATAGGTACACTTAATAACTCCTGCATCTCCCTTTAATGTATCGAGTGTTTCGTATCTCTGTGTTTCTCCATTAAATGACACATTCGTATCAACCGTGAGGGCGAGAGGATTCTCCTTGTTATAGTAATCGTTTCGATTGAGTTTGTATTGCGCAAGCAACGCATCAAATTCAGCATCATCAACAAAATACACGTAGGAATAAATATATTTACTTCCTTCGGCAACGTCCATTTCGGTATCCATTTCAAAGGAATCCAAAAACTCTTGGGTTACGTATTTTTTGTCAATGTAGCCAACAAAGTTGAAATTGGTTGCGTAGGCCGCCTTAGTTATATTCTTATCCTGCTTAATCAGGCCAAGAACATCATCCAGGGTATTATCGCCCAACTCATCCTCATCAATGCTATAGAACAAGTCATAACCGTCTACAGAAAGACCACCTGTAACCGATTCCATAAGATATTCGGTAAACGCGGATGCAGACACAAAGAGCACAATACTCATAAACAGACTGATAACGGTAGTTCTGTATTTGCGCTTATTCCGCTTATAATGCTTGGTTGCTAAAACGCCGGGAAGACCGAAAAACTTATACGTAAGCTTCGATGTATTAACCTGCTTATTCTTTGCCTTGATATCCATATTCTGACGGATAGCCTCTACAGCAGAAACCTTTGTGGCTCTCCTTGAGGGAATCCATGCGGAAATGAGCACGGTTATCAGTGCAACAAGAATAGCAATGACAACCGACTCCCAGGACACGCAAATACGCAATGGAACATCAAAACCGCCGCCGATCATCGAAATAAACTTATTGCCGATACAAAGCAACGTAATTCCTATTCCGCTGATGCCAACAAGGATACCCAGAGGAATGCCCACCACGCTAACAGCCAGCGCTTCAAACAGCACCATCTTTTTAAGTTGCTTTTTGGTTGCGCCGATGGAAGCAAGCAATCCAAACTGCTTTGTTCTTTCAGAGACAGAAATAGAAAACGCATTGTATATCAGTGAAACAGAACCAAACATAATAAGCCCGATAATAATAGCTGCAAGACTAATCATCATAGTAGAAAAGGAATCATAGCGCGAAACACCCTCGGCAAGCAAAACATCAGTATTATATATACAGCTATGGCCTTCTTTACTTAGTTGACCAATAAAGTCATAGGTATCTTTGGCTTTCTCCATGCGAAAGAAAACATCAAATTTAGTGCTGCCCGTCCATTCCTTATCTGCAACAGTAAGGGCAGTATATCCGGGTGCAGTGCGTTCCTCAAAAGCGGGACGTTCGTAAAAACCAACAACAGTATAGGTTCTTGTCTCTCTCACCTCAATTACTTCATTGTTCAGCACTTCATCTCCTGTTTCGCTGTCATAGGTATAGCAGGGATTATTCTGACTCATGGGATATCCGTCCAAAAGCCTTTCACCAAGCTCCAAGGTAATTTTATCACCGAGCTTATAAACAACACCGCCATTGCTTGCTAAATGCTCCGGCAGAATGATTTCATTTGAATTTTTTGGCAGACTTCCTGCACTGAGATGTACTGGTAGAATCTCAAAATAATCGGATTCCAAATCACCGCCAACAACATACATATACGGCTTATACTCGTTCTGACTGTCTATTTTAGCATACCCTAACAACTGACCGTATGTGGAATCTTCGAGTTTACCAGTGTTGTTTACATCCTTATAAGTCTGAAACTCAACATTGAGAACAGCACCGTGATAATTACCGTTACTGTAAATAGCATACTCTTTTGCATAGTTATATACACTGGAAACGAAGGTAGTTACCGCGCAGATCATCGCTGCAGAAAGAATAATACCAATAATCGTTACGATAGTTCGCGTCTTATTCTTTTTGAGTGATTGTAGGGTTACTTTATTAAATACATTCATCGGCGGATCACCTCGTCTCGGGTGATTCTTCCGTCTTCAATAGCAATAATACGGTCTGCTTGCAGAGCAATATTTTCATCGTGAGTAATAATGATGAGGGTTTGACCATATTTCTCGTTGGATACTTTGAGCAGATCCACGATTTCCTGAGAGTTCTTGGAGTCGAGGTTTCCGGTCGGCTCGTCGGCAAGTACCACCGCAGGTGCGTTCATCAGCGCACGACCAATAGACACTCTCTGCTGCTGACCACCGGAGAGCTGATTCGGCAGATGGTTTTCGCGACCTGTCAGTTTGAGGGTAGTCATCAGTTCGCTGAGACGTTCCTGGTTGACTTTCTGACCGTCCATAAGTACGGGAAGAGTAATATTCTCGGTTACGTTGAGAACAGGAATCAAATTATAGAACTGATAAATCAGACCTACTTGACGACGTCTGAAAATTGCAAGCTGTTCTTCATTCTGTGCATAGACATCCTTGCCGTCCATAAATACTTTACCGCTTGTAGGGCGATCAACACCTCCCAAAATATGAAGCAGGGTGGATTTGCCCGAACCGGAGGGACCAATTATAGCAATAAACTCTCCTTTGTTGACCGAGAAAGATACGTCGTCCAGCGCACGTACTTCATTTTCGCCTTTACCATATACCTTTGTGAGATTTTCAACTCTTAAAATTTCCATAACGGAATACTCCTTTCGCTTTTTACACCCATATTCTACTTTGTCAAGATGACACGTGAGTGACTCTAAAGTGACTAATCCGTCATTTAACGAAAAAAGGGAGCCGCCGATCAGACGGTTCCCTTATAAAAGCGGATGGAAAACATCGCACCCGAGGGCTTCCGATTCTCGGCCTTCACAGTGCCTTTTTGACTTGTAATTATCATTCTTGCGAGAGCAAGTCCAACGCCGAAGCTCTTGTCATCGGAGTCCTTGCCCTTGTAGAAACGCTCAAAGATATGAGGCATATCTTCCGTTGAAATACCGGTACCGTTATCTTTAATCAAAATCTCAGTATAGAGGGCATTATCACTGGTTTCAATCTCAATTTTGCCGCTTTCCGGTGTATGCTCCATGCAATTCTTTACAATATTAC
>JAFTVG010000004.1 GCA_017465885.1 Clostridia bacterium
GCCGCCCCGACACCCCGCAATTTTTTGAAAAAAATTGAGTAAAACTTTAAAACTTTTTCGCGGTCAGAACGTTTTCAAAACGATCCCTTTTAATCAAAGCAAGCCGGCTACACCAAAAAACATTTCCTCCCAAAGTTTTTGTGGGGGTGCGGGGGCGGCTTTTTCCAAAAAGCGCCCCTGCAAAAAGACCCCTTTAAACAAGTCATAACCACCGGCTAAGCCGGTGGCTTGCTCAGCCCTATAAGGGCATGTCACTGGCGGGGCTGAAAGCCCACCGAAAGATCTGCCAACCGCAAGCGGACTCAAGCTACCGCTAAAGCGGTTGGCTTATTTTTTGCTTGCGCGTACCGGCTCACCCGTAAACGGGTCAACGAGTTCCTTGATACTCATTTGTTCGTACGCCAAATCCTCTTGTAGTTGGTTCCTTATATATTCGGCAATTGCCTTTTTGTTCTTTCCTACTGTATCAACATAATATCCCCTACACCAAAATTCTCTGTTTCCATATCTGTATTTCATATTCGCGTGTTTATCGAATATCATCAAGCTACTTTTTCCTTTCAAATATCCCATAAAACTTGATACGCTGATTTTTGGCGGTATGGATACTAACATGTGTATATGATCGGCGCAAGCTTCTGCTTCGATTATCTCTACACCTTTCCATTCACATAACTTTCTTATTATCTGACCTATATCACCTTTTATTTTTCCGTAGATTACTTGTCTACGATATTTCGGTGCAAATACAATGTGATACTTGCAATTCCATGTGGTATGTGCTATACTATTTGTGTCAATTTTCATAATTGACCTCCTTCTATGTTTATTTTACTTGCGGTTGGCTAGACCCGCTTGTATTATAGCATAGAAGGTGTTTTTGTTCAACGGCAAAAGCCTCTACTGAACCACCCGCTTAGCGGGTGGTTTTCGGGAACCAATCAAAACGGCTTCGGAGAGACCGAAGCCGTTTTAAATTTACGCATTTATGCACCGATGGGAGAGGTCAGGGTGACGATGAAGCCGTCAACGCCGTTGCCCCAGACGGTGTAGGTGGCACCCCGAGGAACGGGCACGCCCTTGGTAAGGGCGGAGTCTGCGGAAACGTAGTAGACGCTGTAGGCGGTGGAGGAGGCAGAGTCGATGATCTGCAGGGGCTTGTTGTAGTTGGTGGAGGTCTTCAGCGCCTCCAGGTAGCCCTCGAAGGTCAGACCCTTTTCCATAATATAGAGGGCGTGGGGCACGCCGACGTAGCGGAAATTCCGCTGGTCGGTGTTGATCTTTCCGTTTGCGGTGAGGTTTGCGGAGCTCCAGCTCTGGATCCAGCCGAATCTTCCGCAGTTTTCAAGCAGGGTCTTGGTGGCGGTGTTCTTCACGGAGGCATCGTAGATCTGATAGCCTGCGCCGTCCTTCAGATAGCGCAGATCCACCACGTAGCCGGTGGCGTGGGAGGAGTGGGAAGGGTCGGTCAGCTCGCTGTCGGAGCAGTAGCAATTGACCTTGCCCTCGGCGCTCAAGGTGGAGATATAGCCCTGGTAGACCATCATACAAAAGCCTTCGTTTTCAGCGCCCACCACGAATTGAAGCTGCTGCAGCGCCTCAAAAGCCTCCTTGTTTAAGGGGGAGGTACCGCCCAGGAACTGGAGGCGGTTTTTGCTGTTGCTCTTGTCGGCGAGCTCGAACATATTCACGATGTTTTTTGCCTCAGAGGGATTGAAGGGGGCGGAGGCATTGACGATGCGCAGGGGGTTGATCGCCTTCAGATCGGCTTCGGTAACGGCGATATATTGGATCTTTCCCACCTGCTCCTCCTTGGAGGACTCTTCTCCGCTTTCGCTGTCGGGTGCGGCAGGGGTGCTGAGGGTGGGATCAGCCGAGGGCAGAGAGGGGGCGGCGGAGGGACCGTCGGTCTTTGAAGGAGGGTTCTTGCCCGAAACCACTCCCAGACCCGTGAGGGTGATGGCGACGATCAGTGCGACCACCACCACCAGAGCGGCGGTCAGACCGTAGATTTTCATATAGTTGTGGCGGATCTGCTGAGATCTTCCCGAACGTGACTGCATATTTACCTCCGAAAGGGTCTTTGCCCTTGAAATTTGACGTTTTTGCGGATCAATTCCGATGCTTTAGAATATTATACCATACTTTTCCCCCGATTAAAAGGGGGTTTTTGATTTTTTTGAAAGTTTTCGAAGGCAAACCCGTCGGGACGGTGCCAAACGATGTCTTTGTCAGGGCGCCGCCCCGACCCCCCGCAGTTTTTTGAAAAAAATTGAGTAAAACTTTTTCACGGTTGAACTGTTTTCAAAACGATCCCTTTTAAGCAAAGCTGACCGGCTACGCAAAAAACCAATCCTCCCAAAGTTTTTGCGGGGGTGCAGGGGCGGCTTTTTTCAAAAAGCGCCCCCGCAAAAACGCAGCGCACCGCTTGCACGTTCTTTTTCTTTGACGACCGTAGGCGCAAAGAAAAAGAACCAAAAAGAAACGCCCGCTCAAAGGGCGACGCTCAAAAAGAAGCCGTGAAGACTATGCCAAACGATTTCTTTGTCAGGGCTCTGCCCCGACACCCCGCAATTTTTTGAAAAAAATTGAGTAAAACTTTTTTCGCGGGAAAGATGTTCGCAAAGCGTGTCATTTAAGCAAAGCAAACCGGCTACACAAAAAACCAATCCTCCCAAAGTTTTTGCGGGGGTGTGGGGGCGGCTTTTTCCAAAAAGCGCCCCCGCAAAACGCGGATCCCTAAGGCAGCGCCTTAGGCGGGGGGCGGTGCGGTGCCCGGCAAGCAATGTCTTTTTAACCAAGCAAAGCGGCTACAAACCACACCAAAACGGTTCAAAGTTTTTGAAAGGGGTGTGGGGAAAACTTTCCTTAAAAAGTTTTCCCCACAAATTACAAAACCAAAAGATCAAACCAAAGCCTTCACCGACTCGGAGCAAGCGGCAAGCTTGGCGTTTGCCTCCTCTGCGGTGGCGCCGTTCATCAGCAGGTAGATCTTCACCTTGGGCTCGGTACCCGAGGGGCGCACCAGCACCTTGTTGCCGCCCTCAAGGGTGTAGGACAGCACGTCGGAGGTGGGCAGTCCGGTGGGCTCCACCTTGCCGCACTCGATGCAGGTCACGGTGCCCTCCTTGTAGTCGGCAACCGACAGCACCTTCATTCCGCCAAGCTCCTTGGGAGGATCCTTGCGGATGGATGCCATCAGAGCCTTCATCTTTTCCTGACCGTCAAAGCCCTTCATCACCAGGTTGTCGGTTCTTTCTGCAAAGAAGCCGTACTTTTCGTACATTGCCTGTCTTGCATCGCCCAGCGTCATGCCCTTCTTCTTGTAGTACGCCGCCATTTCGATGATGAGCATGGTGGCAACCACGGCATCCTTGTCTCTTGCATAGGAGCCCTTCAGATAGCCGTAGCTCTCCTCAAAGCCCAGAATGTAGGAGCCGTGACCGCTCTCCTCGCTGTTCTTGATCACCTCGCCGATGTACTTGAAGCCGGTGAGCACCTGATAGAGCTTGACGTCAAATCTCTCGCAGATCTTCACAGCCAGGTCGGTGGAAACGATGGTCTTGACAGCGTAGGGCTCGGGGGGCATGGTGCCGTTTTCGCTGTGTGCCGAAAGGATGTAGTCCAGCAGCAGACCGCCCATGCAGTTGCCCGAGATGGTCTCAAACTTGCCTTCGGCGTTTCTTGCCATCACGCCCACGCGGTCGGCGTCGGGGTCGGTGGCAACCACCAGATCGCTTCCGATCTCTTCAGCCAGCTTCACGCCCAGCGCAAAGCCCTCGGGGTTTTCGGGGTTGGGGGAAGCCACAGTGGGGAAAGAACCGTCGGGCAGCGACTGCTCCTTTACGATGTAAAGACCCTTGAGTCCCGTTCTCTTTAAGACCTCGGGCACAAGGCGATAGCCTGCGCCGTGGAAGGGGGTGTAGACCACCTTCAGATCGTCTGCCATAGCGGGCACGATGGCAGGGTCAACCTGCTCTGCGATCACCTTGCTGAGGTACTTTTCGTCAAAATCCTTGCCGATAACGGTGATCTTGCCTTCCTTTACAGCCTGCTCGAAGTCCACTTCCTCCACACCTGCGAAGATGTCGGTCTTCTCGATGTAGGAGGAGATGATGTCCGCCTGCTGGGGAGAGATCTGTGCACCGTCCTCGAAATAGACCTTGTAGCCGTTATATTCCTTGGGGTTGTGGGAGGCGGTGATGTTGATGCCGGCAATGCAGCCAAGCTCACGGGTTGCGTAGGACACCATGGGGGTGGGGCGCAGCTCGTCAAAGATATAGACCTTGATGCCGTAGGCGGCAAGCACGCAGGCAGCCTTCTTGGAGAATGCCTCGGCGTTGATACGGGAGTCGCATCCGATGATGACGCCCCGATCCTCCGCCTTTAAGTCGTGGATGTAGTCGGCAAGACCCTTGGTGGCTCTTGCCACGGTGTAGACGTTCATGGCGTTTAAGCCCGCCATCATAATGCCGCGAAGGCCTGCAGTGCCGAAGGAGAGTCCGCTCTTGAAGCGGTATGCGATCTCCTCTTCGTTTCCTTCAAGGGCTTTTAACTCCTTGACGGTTTCGGGATCGGCGTTTTCCAGCCATCTTTGGTATTCTTTCATAAAATCGTTCATTGGTAGAGTCCTCCGTTTCATTTTTTTGATTTATTTGATCGGCACCGTGCCGGAAGAGACAAGCTTTTGAAGTGCCAATAAGCTTTTTTAAAAGATTTATTGGCGGTGGTGGGACGGTATTCTGCAAAGCAACATCCTTTTATTCGATCAGCTCCACTCGGTCATACAGTCCGCAGATGGTGCTTTCGGGCAAGCAGAGGCGCAAAACGCCGTAAAAGAGGGAGAGATCCTCACGGCTTCCCTGCAGGGTGAAGCGGCAAAAATGGGTATCGCTTCGGGAGGCAGGGTCGTGAACGCCCCGTAAGGGGGCGGGCAGATCGGAAAGGAGCTGCTGTTTTTCGCAAAGAGCCAGGACCGCTTCGATCATTTTTCTTCCGGAAGCCGCCATGATCTCCATATGATCGGCGTCCTTTTCGGGGCGCAGATGGGCAGACAAAAGCAGGTAAACGCAGTCCTGATCGCCGGAATCCACGTGGAAATAACGGCATTTTTTCAGATCGTATTCGTCAATGAGACGAGCAACGCCCTGCAGGGGCAGACGATCTTCACCCATATAAGGCAGAAGACAGCCCTGCCGCGTGCCCTCGGAAGCCTTGATGCAGGCATCCTCGAAATCCTCGGCGTAGTAGATGGCATGCTCCTCCTCCAAAAGGGGGATCAGCGTCTCGGTGAAGCGGCTCTTCACATAGCAAAGATCGGCGGGCGGGGGAAGAAGCTCTGTTTTGAAAAAGGGCAGGTTGATGCCTCTTTCGGTGGCAAGTCGGCAGATCTCAAGGGCGATATGCACGGAAAGGGTCTCTTTGGGGAAGACACGGGGATCGCACTCCAGCAGATATTCCTCAAAAAGGGTCAGGCAGTCCTCCGCTTGCGTTTTTTGGCACATCTGTGCAAGGAGATGCTCGGCGCTCTCCAAAACGAAAAGGCGGAAAAAGTCCTCGGCGCGGCGCAGGGTCTGTTCACTTTTTTCAAGAAGCCCACGCAAAGCGGGCAGAGAAGAGCGATCCATAGGCGTGCCTTTCCTTTGTTTTTTTCGTTTTTCGGGTGACGGGTAGGGCGTCTGCGCCGTTTGCGGTTTTGGTTGTTCTTTTGGGGACTTCGTCCCAAACCCCTTTAAGCCAAGCAAAACGGCTGCACGAAAACCATTTCCTCTCAAAGTTTTTGGAATTCTTAAAACCTTTTTGGGGAAAGGTTTTAAGCGGGGCTTGGGGCAGAGCCCCAAAAGCAATCCCCTTTAAACAAAGCAAAGCGGCTACAAATACACCAAAACCGTCCAAAGCTTTTGAAGATCCAAGAAACTTTTCACGAAAAGTTTCTTGGCGGATTCCTAAGGCAGCGCCTTAGGCGGGTGTCGGGGCAACGCCCCTGCAGAGCCCCAAGAAAAAGAACCCTGCGAATCGACACGCTCAGTCCAAAAAGAGATCGAGCAGACCCAGAGCCACGGCGCTTTCCACCACGGGCAGAGCGCGCAGACCGATGCAGGGGTCGTGGCGGCCCTTGATGGTCAGCGTTTCGTTTTCACCGGTTTTCAGGTTGACGGTGGGCTGGGGCTTGAAAATGGAGGGGGTGGGCTTGAAGGCGACCTGCAAGAGCAGGGGTGCGGAGGTGGTCATACCGCCCACGATCCCGCCGCAGTTGTTTGAAAGGAGGGTGACCTCGCCCTTTTCGTTGTAGGCGTAGCCGTCGTTTGCCCTGCTTGCGCACATTTTGGGGAAGGCAAAGCCCTGCCCGAACTGTACGCCCTTGACGGCGGGAATGCCGAAGAGGATGGAGGACAAAACGCCTTCCACACCGCGGAACATATGGGTGCCCAGACCCACGGGCAGTCCCGTGGCGGCGCATTCGATGAGCGCGCCCACGGAGTCGCCCTCGGCGGCGGCAGAGCGGATCTCTGCCTTCATCTTTTCGCCCGCCTCCCCATTGATCACGGGGAAGTCGGAGGACAGGAGTCTGTCAAAAATCTCCCCCGTAGAGGCATTTTCCAGGGGTTCAAAGGGGTCGTCTGCGGCATTTCCCACCTGCAGAAGGTGAGAGGCGATGCGCACGCCCTTTCCCTTCAGATACAGCATTGCAAGAGCGCCTGCAAAAACCATGGGGGCGGTCAGCCTGCCCGAGAAGTGCCCGCCGCCGCGCAGATCCATCTGCCCGTCGTACTTCACGTGGGCGGGATAGTCGGCGTGGCTGGGGCGGGGCAAGATCATTTCCCCGTAGTCGGAGGAGCGCTGGGAGGTGTTCAAAATCTCCATTTCGATGGGCGAGCCGTCGGTAAGCCCGTCCTTGATGCCCGAATGGATGATGGGGCGGTCGGGCTCCTTTCTTTTGGTGGCAAATTCACCGCCGGGGGCACGGCGTGCCATCATTTTTAATATGAATTCTTCATCGTAGCGTACCCCCGCGGGAAAGCCCTCGATGCGTACGCCGATATTCGGTCCGTGGGATCTGCCGAAGATGGTGATGCGGCAGTTTTGCCCCCAGGTGGAGTAAACTTCGTTCATAGGAAACCTTTTTTAGTTGTATTTTTGAGCTTTCAAAGCTTCCCTGTGGGCGGGGAGAGCATATAAAAGTGCGGAGTTTTTGCTGTTTGCGGACAGGGAAAGCCCTTTTAAACCGGGCAAAAAGGCTACAAAATACACCCAAACCGTCCAAAATTTTTGGAAATCCAAAAACCTTTTTATAAAAAGGTTTTTGGCGGATCCCTAAGGCAGAGCCTTAGGTGATCAAAGTCCGTTTTCGATGGTCTTAAAGCTGCCTGCAAGGAACTTTTTCATTTCCTCGGCGGTCAGGGGGCGCTGGGAAAGGAGAGCGAGAGCGTAGATCTGCGCGGCGGCGTCCTTCTTTTTGTCCTCGTCGGTGCAGTCGGCAAGCTTCTTTAAAAGGGCGTTTGAGCCGTTTAAGATCAGCGTTGCCTTTTCCTCGCCCATCGGCACGTCCATACCGTACATCCTCATCATTTCCTTCATCCGGCGCTCCTCCTCGGAGACGTTTAAGAGGGCAGGGAGGCTGCCATCCTTCAGGCTTGCAAAGGAAATTTCGGTGTTTTCGGGGCAAACCGAGGCAAAGAGGCTCTTTAAGCCCTCGTTTTCGTCGATTTCCCCCTCCTTTAAGGAGTCGGAGATCTCTGCGTCCACACGGACGAACTTCACCTTTTCCTCCGCCTCGGCAAGGGAGAAGAACTGGCTGTCAAGAACCTTATCAAAGAGGGCAACGGGGATGCCGCGGTCGGTGTACAGCGAAATATACTGCGCCTGGGTCACGGGGTCGGCGGCGTAGAAGATCTTGCCCTCCTCCTTGCCCTGCAGCTCTTTCGCGTATTCCTCAAAGGTCAGGTGTCTGCCGTCGGTAAGGGGCAAAAGGAAGACCTTTTTGACCCGATCGTAAAACTTCTTGTCCCGAAGCGAGCCGTATTCCACGAAGAGCTTCAGGTCGTCCCACAGCTTTTCGTAGCGCTCTCTTTCGGTATTAAAGAGTCCCTGCAGCTTGTCGGCAGTCTTTTTCACGATGTGCGCCGCGATCTTTGAAACGTAACCGCTGTTTTGCAGATAGCTTCTGGAGACGTTCAGCGGCAGCTCGGGGCAGTCCAAAACGCCCTTGAGCATCAGGAAATAGTCGGGGATGACCTCCTTGATGTTGTCGGCAACGAAGACCTGATTATAAAAGAGCTTGACCTGCCCCTCCATATTGTCGTATTCGCTGTTTAAGCGGGGGAAATAGAGGATGCCCTTGAAGTTTAAGGGGTAGTCCGCGTTGATGTGGATGTGGAAAAGGGGGTCCTTATAGTCGTTAAAGACCTTGCGGTAAAAGGCGGTATACTCCTCGTCGGTGCATTCGGAGGGACGCTTCAACCACAGGGGAGAGATATCGTTGATGGGCTCTTTTGCCTGCTCTTCGCCCTCTTTTTCGTCCTTTCCGTCCTCAAAATAGATCTCCACGGGCATAAATGCGCAGTATTTGTCAAGGACGGCGCGCAGCTTGCCCGCCTCCAGATATTCCTTGCCCTCCTCGGACAGGTAAAGCACCACGTCGGTGCCCCGCTCTCTCTTGGTGCACTCCTCGTAGGTATAGGAGCCCTGCTCGTCGCAGACCCAGCAAACCGAGTCCTCTTCGCCCTTCATCGACTGGGTAAAGACCCGCACCTTGTCGGCAACCATAAAGGCGGAGTAAAATCCAAGACCGAAGTGACCGATGATGCCGCTGCCGTCGGAGGTGCTCTGCTCGTACTTTTCCATAAAGTCCATCGCACCCGATAAAGCAATGGAGCAGATGTATTTCTCTACCTCTTTGCGGCTCATGCCGATGCCGTTGTCCGAAATGGTCAGCGACTGCTCCTCGGGGTCAAGACGGACGGTGACGGCAAATTTCTCGTCCTCGGGCAGGGAGATCTCGCCAAGGCTTGAAAGCCGCTTCATCTTGGTCACTGCGTCGCAGGCGTTGGATACCAGCTCTCTAAGAAATATCTCCTTTTCGGAATACAGCCATTTTTTGATCACGGGAAAAATGTGCTCGGTGCTTACCGAAATGCTGCCCGTGGTGAAGTTCTTTTCGTTTTCCATTTTTGGTTCCTTTCTTTTTTGGGGCTTTCTTTAAGGGCTCTGCCCTTAGACCCGCCTAAGGCTCTGCCTTAGGGATCCGCTTAAAACCTTTTTGAAAAAAGGTTTTAAGAATTCCAAAAACTTTGAGTGGAATTGTTTTTTTTGTAGCCGTTTTGCTCGGCTTAAAGGGGGTTGCTTTGGGACGCTGTCCCAAACCCTGCTTGAAACCTTTTTGTAAAAAGGTTTCAAGACTTCCAAAAACTTTGGACGGATTTGGTTTTTGTGTAGCCGTTCAGATCGCGCCTGCGGTCAGGGCGATCAGCTTTTTCAGATCGTCGGGCTGGACGTCCACCCCGTACGCCGCCTTGTTGCGCCGCACCTCTCCGCATTTGCGGCACTTGTGTATCACAATATACCCCTTTTTCGGGTCGGGTAAACAGCCGATGGCGTCCATAATGCCCCCGCAGTCGTTGGCTCTGTCCCCCGGATTGACGTCCAGATGCAGAGAGCAGAGGCAGAAGGGACAGTGGTTTCTCGAGGTCTTTTTTAAGGGCAGGACTTCTTTGCCGCAGTTGGCGCAGAGAAATCCGTTGTCATTTTTTGTAAAGCGTTTGGTTTCCATATACGTCCTTTTTTTGACGAAAGATTTTTTTAGAAAGATCCCCTTTTGATTCGAGCAAAACGGGTGCACACGCCAAGCCCGTTTAAAGCTTTTGGGATCCACCCCTTTTCACGAAAAGGGGTGGCAGGGTGTGGGACGGCGTCCCACAAAACTCACCGTCATTTCCCCACGCAAAAGCGGGAAAAGATGGCGGAAACGATGTCCTCTCCCACCGTTCTGCCGTCGATTTCGCCGATCTCGGCAAGGGCAAGCTCGGCGTCCAGCGCGGCAACGTCCTGAGTCAAGCCCATCTCAAGGGCTTCCATGGCGGAATCGATCAGGGCAATCGCCCTTTTTGCCGCCGCCGCCTGACGGGCGGAGGTGAGCACGGCGCAGTCGTTATAGCCCAGCCGCTCGGTCTCAAAAAGACGGGCAACCGTCTCTTCAAGGGCGGGGGGCAGACCCTGCTTGCAGCTCATCTCGATTTGGAGGAAGCGCTCGGGCAGGGCAAGATCGAAGCTTTTTTCAAGATCGCATTTGTTCAAGAGGGCGATCACGGGGCAGTCCTTTTCAAGCAGACGGGCGATGAGCGCCTCGTCCTCCTCTTCTGCAGGTCTGCTCATATCGAAGACGGCAAAGACCAGCTCTGCCTCTTTCAGCTTTTCAAGGGAGCGGGCGATGCCGATGCTTTCCACAAGGTCGCCCGTTTGGTGGATGCCCGCCGTGTCGGCAAGGCGCAGGGTCACCTTTCCGAGAAGTGCGCTTTCCTCCACCGTATCTCTGGTGGTGCCCGCAACGGGCGAAACGATGGCGCGCTCCCTTTTCAAAAGAAGGTTCAAAAGGGAGGACTTGCCCGTGTTGGGCTTGCCCAAAATGGCGGTGGGGATGCCCTCCATCACCGCTCTGCCTGCCTTGTAGCTGGCAAGCAGACCCTCAAGGCGGGCGCGGACGGCGGAAAGCCCCTGCAAAAGCTGCTCGTTTGAGAGGTCGGAAAGATCCTCGTCGGGGTAGTCGGTGTAAACGTAGGCAGAGGCAAGCAGGGCAACCAGATCGTTATAAATGCCCGCGCACTCTGCAGAGAGCCGTCTTACGGCGGCGTTTGACGAAAGGCGGAGCTGGCTGTCGTTTTCGGCGTTGATCCGATCGATGACCGCCTCGCTCTCGGTTAAGGAGGTCTTGCCGTTTAAAAAGGCGCGCTTTGAAAATTCCCCCGCCTCGGCTTGCCTTGCCCCCGCATCAAAGAGGGCTTCCAGCACCCTTGCCGTTAAGAGAATGCCTCCGTGGCAGGAAAGCTCGGCAACGTCCTCGCCTGTAAAGGAGCGGGGCGCGCGAAAGACGGTCAACAGCCCGTCGTCGATCACCGCGCCGTCCTTTACGATGTCACCGTAAACGCACTGTCCCGCCGCAAGGTCAAGCACCCTTTTGCCGCTTTTGGGCAAAAAGACCTTTTGGCAGATCTCAAGTGCCGAAGGACCCGAAACGCGGATGAGGGCAACGCCTCCCTTGCCGTACGCGGTGGAGATCGCCGCCACCGTATCGTCGTAATAGTGCATACCCGTCGTTCCTCCCTTCGCTTTTCGATCCTTTGGATGCCTATACTGATCCACCTTCTATTATACCTTATTTTTCCTTTTCTTGCAAGGGGCAAAGCGAGATTTTTAAGCGTTTTTTGAAGCGTTTTTTGAAGCACTCACGGGGATTTTGGACGAAAAAAGGGGGTGTCTCAAATGCATTCTGCATTTGGTAGACACCCCCCGGTTTTTGCCTTGTCGGTTAAAAACCGCCATTTCGCCTCCTTACGAAGGCGAAAACGGCAAATTCCCGGGCGCGAAAAAGCCTCCCTAAGGCTTTTTCGCGCGGGGGCTGTCTCAAATTGCAAATTTGAGACAGCCCCCAAATACCTGCTTGCGGGGGCAAGAACGAAGGCAGTTCAATTTTCGTAGCCCACGGGTGCCACGTTTTGGCGGTAATATTCCTCTCTGATAAAGTCCAGCCAGATGGACTGCAACTCCTCTTCGGTAAATTCGGCTTCGTTTACCTGCTTGCGGGTTACGAAAAGGAAGAGCTGATCGGGATTTTTGGATTTGTGAACGGCAAATCCTTTTTGTTCAAGGGTTTCTTTAAAGCCCTCGGGGAGTTGGTGCGCATCGTTATGGGAATAGTATAAGGAAAAGGCAACGCACTGATCGTCCGATACTTCTTCGGGGTTGCGGACATCTTGCACCGAAGGTAGTCCCATCAACTTGCCGAACATAAAGACCGCATCGGAGTGAAAGTCAGAAACGGACCACAGGATCTGCTCTGCGGGCAGAGGCAGCTCGGGGTAAATGGGCTTGGGAGAAGTCGAGGGGCTTACAGCCGGTGTGGACTCTTCCACGGGTGCCGAAGGAGTGCTTTCGGGCGCTTCGCTTTCAATGATCGAAGGAGATTCTGCGGCGGCACTTTCACTTTCGCCCGCCGGGTCGGTTAAAAAGGACGCGTCGTTACAGCCTGCCAAAAGAGGAAGGATGAAGAGAAGGGATAAGATCAGACAAAAGGTTTTTTTCATAGGGGAACGCTCCTTTCTTTTGCTCAAAGGACAAGACGTTTGTTTTTGCACCTTCAGTATACCACGGCAGGGGGGAGAAATGCAAGGGGATTTGTAAAAAAATGCACTTTTGAGGGCTTTTTTGAAAGGAGGGGGCGGGGTAAACGGCAATATAAGGGGGAGGGGGCGCGGTGATATATGAAGCGGCATATTCGGTTATATTAAAGAGAACAAAATCCGCTATACCACTTGATTTTTTTCTTTATTTCGTGTAAAATAGTATTCGTGAAGGTGTACCTTGGAATATTGGATCCAAAGGACGCCAAAACGAAAAAGAACCGAGAAGCCCTCTTGCCCCTGCAAGAGGAGCTTTGAGAGAGAGAAGGAAGCGTTATGATGAAAAGAGGAGACAAGACCCAGACCTTCAATTTGAAGGAGGAACGGGAAAAGGAGGTTCGCCAGACCCTGCTGACCGTTTACGAGGCTTTAAAGGAAAAGGGCTACAACCCCATCAATCAGATCGTGGGCTACATCCTTTCCGAGGATCCCACCTATATCACCAACCACAAAAACGCCAGATCGCTGATCTGCCGTCTTGACAGAGACGAGCTGATGAATATGATGGTGCGCTACTATCTGGACGTATAAGGCGCTTTATGTATAAGCTGTACACCGCCGAAAGGGGTGAACACCGAAAGACCACCCTTGTTTTGCGCAAAAGCGAGGAGGGCTTCCCCCTTGCGCTTCGCGGAGGACTGCTGGCGCTGGGGTGCTTTGACGGACTTCACCCGGGGCATCGTGCGCTGATCTCCTCCGCCCGCGATCTGGCAGAGCAGCTGGGAGTGCCCCTTGGGGTGTGGTCGCCTGCAGGTGCTAAGCGCACGGGCGAGCTGATGCCTCTTTGCGACAAGCTGGAGGCTTTGGCTGCGCTGGACGTGGATTTTTATATCGAGGATCCCTTTGAAAAGCTGCGGGATCTTTGCCCCGAGACCTTTTTTAAGGAAATCCTTCTTGAGCGCTACGGGGCTTGCGCCCTTGCCTGCGGAGAAAACTTTACCTTCGGACGGGGCGGGGTGGGCACTGCAGAGACCCTTGCCGACCTTTGTCAAAAAAAGGGGATGACGCTGCTTGTGGCAGAGCTGAAAAGAGAGGAGGGCGAGGTGATCTCCTCTGCCTTGGTGCGCTCTGCTTTGGCTGAGGGGGATCTTATGCGGGCACGTCGGCTTCTCGGCGCACCCTACGGATTTTCCGCCTCCGTCGTTCACGGCAGAAAGGTGGGCAGAGATCTGGGCTTTCCCACGGCAAATCTGCCCCTGCCCAAGGATACGCCGCTTAAAAGAGGGGTATACGCTCTTTGGGTCTATCTTGAGGGCGTGGGCTATCCTGCCCTTGCAAACGTGGGCGTGCATCCCACCTTCAAGGAGGCTGCCGAGCCTCTTTTGGAGGTATATTTATTGGAGACGCCGCCGGATGCCGATCTTTACGGCAAGTCCCTTTACGTGGAATTTTTACGCTTTTTGCGCCCCGAGCGTGCCTTTTGCTCTCCCGAGGAGCTGATCGCTCAGATCGAAATGGATTTGAAAAGGGCGCGCGAGGAGGTCTTTTCCCATAAGGAGGCGGAGAGCTCGTAGCATCCGCTTTTGAAGCACAGGCATTTTTTTGATTTTTGAATGGAGGAACATGAAAAAGCTGATTCATATTTTGGCGCTTTTGCTGGCAATGCTCAGCCTTTTTGCGCCCCTGTCCTCTTTTTTTGCCCCCTCCTTTGCAGAGCCCTCGGTAAGCGGCGATCCCTTGGAGAGTCCCTCCCCCTCGGTGGAGCAGGAAGAGCGGGATCCCAACGGCGCGCCTGCCACCGATCCCTTTTCCGCCGTGCTGCTGTATCACAATGAAAGCGGCACCGTGCTTTACGAAAAGGGAGGCGATCGGATGGCGATCCCGGCAGGCCCCGCCCCCAGAATGGTGGCGGCGCTGATCTTTGCCGAGCACTACGACGATCTTTCAAGGAAGGTGACGGTCAACCGCCTGATCGCGGGTCTTGCCGCCTCCACCCTGAATCCCGGCTTGAAGAGCGGCGAGCAGATCGCCGTTTACGATCTGCTTTGCGCCATGCTCATCGCCAATTCGGACGATGCCATCTTTGCCCTTGCCTTTGATCTTTTTGAAAACGACGAGTCGGCGCCCGCTCTGATGCTGGACGCCATCAATAAAAAGGCGCAGGCGCTGGGAATGAAGGACACCGTTTTTTACAATCTGACCGGTGCCGATCCCAAAAGAGAGGACCAAAGCAGCAGCTACACCACCCTTGCCGATCTGCTGACCCTTGCCCTTGCCTTTGAAAAGGTGCAGGTCTTGTCAGACATCTGCGCCATCGACGATCTGACCCTTGATCCCACCAACAAAAGCGGGAAAAGACGGATCCTGACCCGCAACTATCTGTTGTCCGCCAAGCGCATCGGCGGATATACCTACAAATATGCCACCGGACTTGCCACGGTATCGGGGGCAAGCTCGGGTCACCACGCCATCCTCACGGCAAAGATCGGAAGCAAGACCTTCACCTGCATTTCCGTGGGTGCCATGGGTCTGCCCTCGGAGGAGGGCGGGGAGGGCAACGATTTCCCCTCCTTCACCGACGCCAAGGCGCTCTTTACCTGGGCAAACGTCAGCTTTGCCTACAAGAGGGTGCTTGAAAAGACCACCGTTCTTGGAGAGATCGAGGTGGATCTGTCCGACGACTCGGACTACGTGACGGTGGTGCCCGAAAGCGGGCTGACCGCCTTTTTGCCCGTGGACGTGGATCCCGAAAGGGATATCACCCTGATCCCCGAGCTGGAGCTGACCAGGCTGACCGCTCCCGTTTACGAGGGGCTGATCGCCGGCAGAGTGCGGGTGTATTACGGCGAAAAGGAGCTGGGAAGCGTGCGGCTGATCACCGCAGGCTCGCTGTCGATGAGCAACAGCATGTACTATCTGGCGACCCTTCGGAAGATGATGCAGACTCCCCTTTTCTTGTCGGTGCTTGCGGGCATCGTGCTCTTTATGGTGATCTGCGTTTTCGTGGGAGCGCGTATCCGTTATCTGCGCTTTAACCGTCCGGGCGACTTGGAGTTCGTGGAGGAGGACGGAGGAAACGAGGAGAGCTATCAGCCCGTGAAGAGCGGCGGCAGGATGAGCACGGTGAGAGTGCTCGCCGCCCAAACGGTGGAGCTTGGTAAAAAGGCGATCGCACTGCGTAAAGCCGACAAAAAGGCAGAAAAAGAGGAGAGCCTGCAGGGGGCTGAGGAACAAAAGCCCCTTTCCGTGGGCATCAAGGATGAGCAGACCGCGCCCGATCAGAGAAAAGAGGGCGGCTACGACCTGACCCTTGCAGAAAATACTGATCCGACCCCCGCTCCCGCAAAGGAGCAAAGGAGCGCACCCGCTGAAGGGGAGGCGCCGCGAAAGAAGCCTGCCGTCAAGGTGACGGGCGCAAAGCGTCTGCCGCAGGGCGACGAGCGGGACGAAGCCCGCAGAAGGGCAAAGGAAGAGGCAGAGCGCAAGAGAAGACAGGGCGGCTACGTGCCCTCGGGATGGGGGAACAGAAAGGACGATGAAGCCAAGTGAACCCCTTTGACGCCCTGCGGGGCAACGAGAAGCAAAAGGACTATTTTTCAAGACAGATCGCCGCGGGCAAGCTTCCCCACGCCTTCATTTTGGAGGGTGAGGAGGGCAGCGGCAGGCATACCCTTGCCCTTGCCGTGGCGGCGGCGATGGCAAAGGACGAAGGGCAGACAAAAAAGATCTTCTCACGTCAGTGCCCTGACGTGAGAGAATACGGTCTTGCCCCCGAAAAAAAGACCTTCACCGTGGAAACGGTGCGGAAAATGAAGAGCGATGCCGCCATCAAGCCAAACGACCTGTCCTTCAAGCTGTTCATTCTGTCAAGTGCCGAGCGGATGAATCCGCAGGCGCAGAATGCGGCGTTAAAGATCCTGGAGGAGCCTCCGCAGGATACTTACTTTTTCCTGCTTTGCGAGAGCGCCTCGGCGCTTTTGCCCACCGTCAGGAGCCGCGCGTCGGTCATTCGGATGGAGCGCTTTTCCTCCGAGCGCTTGGAGGAGCTGTTGCTCAAAGACCCCGTCTTTGCCGCAAAGAAAAGGGAGGATCCCGACTATTTTGCCGCCTGCCTGAAGGGGGCGGCAGGATGCTACGGCAGAGCGGCGGCTCTGCTTGCAGGCAGGGAGGACTCGGCACAAAAGGACAGGGCAAATGCCATTCTTGCGGCGCTTGACCCGCCAAATCGGGCAGAATTGCTGTTGCTTTGCACCAAGCTGCCCGCAAACAGACAGGATTTCGACGGGGTGCTTGCCCATCTTCAGCAGGCACTGCGGGACTGTCTGGTCATCAGAAGCAGTAAGGCCCCGCTCCCCCTTTATTTTTATCCCGAGGGAGGGCAGGGTGCTCTTTCGGGACGTCTGGGCATCGACGCCCTTCTGCGCCTTTACGACCACGTGGAGGAGGTAAGAGGGCAGGTGGGACGCAACGTGAATATGCAAAATGCAAGGCTGGCGCTCTTTACCGGGCTTTACGCCATTGCATCGAAGGGATGAGATCCCAAAGGAAACGCAGGCAGAGCGGGCTCTGCCAAAAAAGGAGAACCTATGGACGAAAAGAAGGTAGTGCCTTTCGAGGATGGATCGGAAGGCTTTGAGGAAATAGAAGAGAACGCCGCGCTTTTTGAGGACGGTCTTGAGGAGCTTGAAGAGGCGGAGGAGCTTGAAGAAGAGGCGGAGGAGGAAAAGGACGCCAAGGCGCCCGTCTACTTTAACGACCTTCCCGAGGACACCGAGGTCATCGGCGTGAAGTTCCGCTCCTCGGGCAAGATCTATTATTTTGATCCCAAGGGAGTCGTTTACCCCGAGGGAAGCCACGCGGTGGTGGAAACGGCAAGAGGGCAGGAATACGGCACCGTTGCCCAGAGCAATAAGATCGTTTCGGGCAGAGAGATCGTGCTGCCCCTGCGGTGCGCTCTGCGTATCGCCACTCCCGAAGACGACGCCCACAACAAGGAAAATCTGGCAAAGGCGGAGGAGGCGTTCCTCATCGGCAACAAAAAGATCGCCGAGCACGAGCTGGATATGAAGCTCATCGACACCGAATACACCTTTGACAACAGCAAGCTGCTCTTTTATTTCACCTCCGAGGGCAGAGTGGACTTCAGAGATCTGGTCAAGGATCTGGCATCGGTCTTCCGTTGCCGCATTGAGCTGAGGCAAATGGGCATCCGCGACGAGGCGAAGGTGCTGGGAGGCTTGGGCAGCTGCGGCAGACCCTTCTGCTGTCACGCCTTCTTACCCGATTTCGTGCAGGTGTCCATCAAGATGGCAAAGGAGCAGAACCTGTCGCTCAACGCCGCCAAGATCTCGGGCGCCTGCGGCAGACTGATGTGCTGTCTGCGCTATGAATACGACACCTATCTTGAGGAGGGCAGACTGACGCCCAAGGTGGACAGCCTGGTCAACACCCCCGACGGCATCGGCGTGGTGGTGGAGGCAAAGCCTCTGCTGGGCTTGGTAAAGGTCAAGACACTGGAGGACGACGCAAGCGCACCAAAGGTCTATGCCAGAGAGGATCTGACCCCCATCAAAAAGGGAGACGACAACTACGAAAGAGCCCTTGAAGAGAAGACTCTTGACAAGGCGGCGCGGGCGGCGGGTACCACCAGAGCGGCGCTGAAGGCGGAAAAGGCGGGTCTTGGCAAGCCCAAGAAGGAAGAAAAGCCTCAAAGATCCGTACGTCCCGCACCCCAAAGAGCGGCATCCTTCACCGATCAGGTGATGCCCTCGGCGCTTGCCGAAAAAACCGAGCCTCTGCAGGAGCAGGAAGCAACCCTTCTGCAGGCAGAGGAGACCGTGAAGGAGCAGGGCAGAGAGCAGAGCAGACGAAACGGCAGAGGGGGCAGAGGCAGAAGAGGCGGCAAGAGCCGTCAGGGCGAGCAGACGGCAAAGCCCGAGCGCACCGAAAAGGGTGAGGGCAGAGGCGAAGGAAAGCCCGAGCAGACCGAGAAGCCCAAGAGCGAGCGTCCTGCACGCTATGAAAAGACCTCCAGAGGCGAAAAGCCCGAGGCGGGTGCAGGGGAGAAGAGCGAAAAGGCGCCCCGCTACGAGAAGACCTCCGGCGGACAGAAGAACGGTCAGAAGCCCCGCCACCCGGCAAACGGCGAGCGCAAGCCCAAGCCCCACCCTCAGCACGAGGAGGGCAAGCCCGCCGCAGCGGAGAAGGCTGCGCAGGCAAGCGGCGAGCAGAGCGAAAAGAAGAAAAAGAACCACCGTCCCTTCAGACATTACGGAAAGAAGAAGGACGGAGGAAAAGAGCAAAAGGGTGAATAAACTTCAAAGAAGACCCGCCCAAGGCGCAGTATGCGCCTTGGGCGGGCTTTTTTCGTCAGGGCGCCGGACCTCCAAAAGCAAAGCCTTTTCAGCAAAGCAAAACGGCTTTAGTCAAAACCAAAGCCGTTCAAAGCTTTTGAAGTTCCAAGAAACTTTTCACGAAAAGTTTCTTGGCGGATTCCTAAGGCGGAGCCTTAGGCAGGGTGTGGGGCAGAGCCCCGCCGTGAAGCCTCGGCGCATCGGTTGCTTGTTCTTTTTCTTTGGCGGCTGTAGGCGCAAAGAAAAAGAACCAAAAAGAAACGCCCGCACAAAAGGCGACACTTAAAAAGAAGCCGCGAAGACAGTGCGAAGCAATTTCTTTGTCAGGGCGCCGCCCGACACCCCGCTTAAGGAACTTTTCGTGAAAAGTTCCTTAAGAATCCTCAAAAGCTTTGAACCGCATAAAAAAAGAACACACCAAAAACAGAAGGGAGAGTCATGCGGACGCAAAATTCCGTAAGACTCTCTCTTTTTCTGCTTTTCAGTTTAGAGTTATGAGTTATGAGTTTGCTATCGCAAACGTTATGATATGATTGCCCTTGCAATCTTCCACTTGGCGAAGCCAACCATAACGATGCGGAGCATCC
>JAFTVG010000036.1 GCA_017465885.1 Clostridia bacterium
GGCAACGTCAACCTTATATTTCCCAACCGTCTTTCTTGTTGCATAGATCTTTCGGTTGATATTGGTCAGACACACCTTGTCGTCGTCAATAAGATCGATCGCTCCCACGCCCGACCGAACCAACGCTTCTACGGTATACCCGCCCACGCCACCGATACCGAATACGGCGACACGAGCGTTGGCAAGCCTCGCCATCGCTTCCTTACCGAATATAAGCTCGGTTCTTGAAAACTGATTCAGCATTATGATATCTCCTCGACGGTAAAGCTGTCACCGCTTTTCGAAAAGTGCATCTTTAATTTCCGTTCGGAAAAATATTCTATCAAAAAAGCTTTCATCTCATCTGTCAGTTCATCAACCGTAAAATACTGGCCGCCACAGGCATCGTGAAAATGTACCTCTACTGAAAACAATTCTGAAATTTTCTTTTTTAATTCTGTTACTGCAAAAATGTTAAAAATCATTATTTGCTCCCTTCAGACCACGGTTAATCTCTTCTGCGTACCGTACAGTCTCCATAGCATCCTTGGCGTACTTATCAGCACCGATTGCATCAGCATACTCTTGATTGAGCACAGCACCACCTACCACAATTTTACACCACGGTGCATTTTGGCGAAGTTGCTTGATGGTTTCCTCCATAGCGGGAACGGTGGTAGTCATTAGCGCACTGAGTCCGACAATGGGAGCATGCAAACGTATTGTTTCCTCCACCACTGCTTCAGGAGCTACATCACGTCCGAGATCGGTCACGGGAAAACCGTAGTTTTCGAGAATGAGCTTTACGATATTCTTTCCGATGTCGTGAATATCTCCTTTAACGGTTGCGATCACAAAAGCGCATTTGTCTGTTGCCTTTTCACCTGACATTTTCGACTTGATAACTTCAAATGCGGATTTTGCTGCTTCGGCACTCATCAGAAGCTGCGGTAGATATACCGTCTTATTTTCAAAGCCTACCCCGACCACATTGAGCGCGGGAATAATCTCATCCTGCACAATTGCCAGTGGTGCAGTAGTTCCAAGCATTTTCTCGGTCAGCTCTGCAGCCTGCTCCTTGAGCCCTTTGGCGATGGCTTTCTGCAACTCCGAACCAAATTCGTCCTTGGAAGGTGTTGTGCCGATTTTTTCAGGCGTCGGCGAAGCCACAGTCTGCGGCATGGATTCCGCAAAAGCGATATAATCCGTGCAGTTATCGTCAAGCCCCGCAAGGGCACGATACGTATGGTATGCCTTCATCATCTCTTGCGAATAAGGGTTCATTATCGCCGCTGAGAGTCCTTGTCCCAAAGCCAGAGCAAAGAAGGTTCCATTGACCATATCTCGTCCGGGCAATCCAAAGGAAACATTTGAAACACCAAGGGAAGTATGACAACCAAGCTCATTTTTAATGAGTCCTACCGCACGCATGGTTTCCTTCGCTGCGTGACCATCGGCGCTGATGGTCATTGCCAAAGGATCAAAGATGATATCCTTTTTTTCAATACCATATTTTTCGGCTTGAGCAAGGATACGTCGAGCTATGGCAAGTCTTCCTTCAGCCTTATCGGGAATGCCATTCTCGTCCAAGGTCAGCGCCACAACCAGTCCACCATATTTCTTGGCGAGAGGAAACACAGCATCCATACTTTCCTGTTTTCCATTGACCGAGTTAATCATCGCTTTTCCATTATATCGGCGAAGTGCGACCTCCATAGCCATTGCATTAGAGGTATCAATCTGCAAAGGAAGGTTTATAATCCCCTGCAACTCGCAAATTGCTTCTTTCAGCATCTTCACCTCATCAATATCAGGAAGCCCAACATTGACATCCAAGATATGCGCTCCCTTTTCCTGTTGAGTAATACCCTCTTTCAAAATGTAATCGATATCGTGTGCTTTAAGTGCTTCCTTAAAAAGTTTCTTTCCTGTTGGATTGATACGCTCCCCAATCAGGACCGGGGACTCACCAAACACCACGGAGTGAGTATAAGAAGAGACACACGTAATATTCTTCTTCTCGATTTTTGCGGGAACGGCATCTGCTGATGCCTTGATCGTAGCAGCAATGTACGCAGGCGTCGTACCGCAACAACCACCTGCAATCCGCACGCCACGGTGAACAAGATCTGCAACACCCATAGCAAACTCTTCCGGCAAAACATCATAAACAGTTTTCCCGTTTATCACCTTGGGAAGTCCGGCATTAGGCTTAAGAATAATCGGAACAGAAGCATATTTTAAGTATTCCTCCACCACTCCGACAAGTGCTTTGGGACCAAGAGAGCAGTTTACACCAATAGCATCTGCTCCCATACCTTCGAGCAGTGCTACCATAGCGGATGGATCTGCGCCTGTCATGAGCTTACCATCTTCTCCGAAGGCGTTGGAAACAAACACAGGTAGATCACAGTTTTCTTTTGCCGCAAGCAAAGCAGCCTTTGTTTCATAACTGTCATTCATTGTTTCAATGAATATAAGGTCCGCACCATATTTTGCGCCAAGCTTAATCGTTTCGGCAAATACGGATACAGCATCCTCGAAATCAAGATCTCCATAGGGCTTGAGCATCCGTCCCGTCGGACCGATATCAAGTGCCACCCACTTGAGTTGCTTACCGTGGCTTTCGGCAAGAGCGGCTCTCGCATTAGCTATGGCAGCCTTTACGATATCTTCCAGCTCCTCGGCAGAAAACTTCAATCGATTTGCACCGAAGGTATTGGTATTCACCACGTGACTGCCTGCTTCGAAGTAGTCGCGGTGAATCCTCTGAATGACCTCGGGATGCGTCAGGTTCCACCGCTCGGGCAGCTCACCCGGACGTAGTCCCTGCTCCTGCAGCAGCGTTCCCATGCCGCCGTCCAGATATATAATATTGTTCTTCAAGTAATCTGTAATTTTCATATTATTTTCCTACACCTATGATCGCCGTGACCGATTTTGACGGAGACATTAAAAGACTTTGATTGAGTGTGAGACCTATTTTTCGAGGGCAATCCAGCACAGCAAAGATCTCCTTTTGGACTTCAAGCGGAAAATCCCCATATCCCGCGCTGAACCGAGGACGCGTTTTAAATCCGATTTTGGCTTTCTCTTCGGCGACCTCGCGACAAAACGCTTCACAAAGGCTCTCGATCCGCTCTGCGCCAATGGCTTGAAACAAAAGGGATTTCGTGGGAGACACGGTGGCATACCGTGCGATCAGTCTGTCTATTTCCATACCGACGGTTGCCGCAAACAAAATTATACTCTCACAACCATAAAGATTCTTTTTCAGCCCCACAGACTCGGTTTTGATGAAGCCGAGGTCGAGATACGAATCATAATGCGTTACAGCAAATTCGCGGTAACAAGCACGGTAGACAAGCTTGCCCGCCATCTCATCCAGACACTCTTGCAGCAAAGCATTAAGCTCAGGTGCATCGCCACTTACTCCGGCATAACGCAAGATCTCTTTTTTGTTATAATCGGGTGCGCAATACGTGCGCACAAAGACCGTATTCACCATTCTTGCCCCAAAATATCCGACAGATTTTGCCGAATGGCCGCCGCCACGTCGGGCTTGTTCATAGAGTAGACATGCACGTTTGTGATGCCGTTGGCAAACAGATCGATGATCTGATCGGTAGCGTATGCGATGCCTGCTTGCTTCATCGCAGCAGGAGACGTTCCGAATTTATCTACCAACGACTTGAAGCGCTGAGGCATAAACGAGCCTGAGAGCTTGATGGCTCTCTCTACCTGATTGCCGTTTGTGATCGGCATAATGCCGGGAATGATCGGTACGGTGATCCCTGCTTCACGGATCTTATACATAAAGTTGAAGAACAGATTATTATCGAATATCATCTGTGTCGTCAAGAATTCACAACCCGCATCAACCTTTTCCTTCAGATATCGTATATCCTCGTTTTGATTGACGCTCTCGGGATGCACCTCGGGATAACAAGCGCCTCCGATACAAAAATCCGCATCCGACTCCTTTAATTCTCTAACAAGTTGAATGGCGTGCTGATAATCCCACGCACTGCGGTCTGCATTTTCAAGCCC
>JAFTVG010000035.1 GCA_017465885.1 Clostridia bacterium
CGTAGGTGTCAAATGCGCCTGCCGGTGTTGTGCAGGAAGTGCTTCTTGCTGATGCCAAAGGCAACCACATCGAATTACTGGACCAATCATATATTGTAGATGCCTGCACTCCCACAACCAAGGAAAGGGTCAGGATGATAATAACACAGACTGATACCAACTTCATTCCTGCAGGATATTTCTTGAATCGAGCAATAGTTTCGATTCGCTCTCGGATATTTTTACCGCCGTTATTTATACAAGTGCTTCCGGGAGTTTTCGCAAAACGCTCATTTGCCATAGAGAGAAGGATTCGTCCGTAGTCTCTGCGTTGCTCACCCTCAAGCTGTTCAAGCACGTGCTGATCACAGCGAGCTTCCATATCATTGATTGCCTGATTTGCACAGTAGACAAGCAGCGGATTACACCAGTGGAGACATCTTAAAAAGCATATTACAACACTCCAAAGGGTATCCTTATACTTCATGTGCAGAAGTTCATGCAGAATTACCTTATCGTCCAAATCACTGTCCGTGGGCAGCACCAAAACAGGACGAATAATTCCGCACACAAATGCGCTCGGTAATCCTGGAACCTCAATGACTTTTCCAATCTTGACTTTCTGCGCAGCAGCAATCTGTTGAATACGGTTATTGACCTCATCACTGGGCTGACTTCCGTTTCGCAAAGCTAAGCGAAGCCGGGTATAAGATACTAAATATCTTATGACGTAAGCAACGACGCCAAGAGTATAACCTGCGAAGATCGATTGCAGAACGGTTTTCGGTATCGCTGTTATTATCGGAACGGGGAAAAGGACCTGGGTAAAGGAATAATCCCCAAACCATGATTTTATTACCTCTACGACCAACTGCCAATGAAATAAAGTATACCGTCCATTAAGCCCTGCAGGTACCAATATCATTATTCCAAGGACACCCCACACGGCAAAATGCCACTTTGGTGGAAGTTTATCCTTAAAAAGTGCTTTGATTACAAGCAAGAGAACGGCTACCCCGGAGGCAGTAAGTGTCTGGAGAAGAAATCCCCAAAAATCAAACATACTTACACCTCCATATTATCGAGTATCTTACGCAGACGCTCCCTTTCTTCCTGAGAGATAGGTTCTTCTTTCAAAAAAGCTGCGATAAGGTCTCCTGTGGATCCGCTATAAACACGATGAAGGAAACTCTGGCGTTCTTGCTGCTGGCAACTCTCACGGTCCAATGTTGCGTGATAGATGTGTGGATATGTTTCCTTGTCGATCCGCACCAATACTTTAGCCTCCATACGGGTCAGATAGGTCAATACTGTATTACGGCTCCAACCTGTGTTTTCGTATAGCTCATTAACGAGCGTACCAAGCTCAGCCCCTTCGGTTTCCCATAAGGCATTCAGCACAGTCCACTCTCTTTCAGACAGTTTCATCAATATACCTCCTACACTTGTAGTATCTTCTTATATACTACACCTGTAGTAACTATTTGTCAATAGATTATGCAGAGGTTCACAGAAAAGTTAAAAGCGCCGCATTTCTGCGACACCTTTAACTTAGAGATTCTTGCTTTTAATTCACCTTCGGAAGCTTTGCGCGATACGCTTTAAGCTCCTCGTCGGTAGGGATATAGTCACTCATTTCACCATCGTGGAACTTCTCATAAGCCACCATATCGAAGTAGCCGGTGCCGGTAAGACCGAATACAATGGTCTTTTCTTCACCGGTCTCTTTGCATTTAAGAGCTTCGTCAATTGCCACACGGATAGCGTGAGAGCTTTCGGGAGCAGGCAGGATGCCTTCGATTCTTGCAAAATATTCCGCTGCCTCAAATACATCGGTCTGCTTGACACTCACAGCTTCCATAAGCCCCTGATCGTAAAGTTCGGAAAGGGTTGAACTCATTCCGTGATAGCGAAGGCCACCTGCGTGGTTGGCAGAAGGAATGAAATCACAGCCGAGGGTGTACATCTTTGCCATAGGGCAAACCTTACCTGTATCGCAGAAGTCATAGGCATATACACCTCTTGTGAAGCTCGGACAGGATGCGGGCTCAACGGCAATGATACGGTAATCGGCTTCTCCACGGAGCTTTTCACCCATGAAGGGTGCGATAAGGCCGCCGAGGTTGGAGCCGCCACCGGCACAACCGATAATAATATCGGGCTTAATACCGTATTTGTCAAGAGCTGTCTTGGTTTCAAGGCCGATAACTGACTGATGAAGCAGTACCTGATTGAGAACGCTGCCCAAGACATAGCGATATCCGTCACTTGTAACAGCCTTTTCTACCGCTTCGGAAATGGCACAACCAAGGCTTCCTGTGGTTCCCGGATGCTCAGCAAGAATCTTATTACCGACCTCGGTTTCCATAGATGGAGACGGAGTTACCGATGCGCCGTAGGTACGCATTACTTCGCGGCGGAACGGCTTTTGCTCATAGGAGCATTTTACCATATACACCTTGCAGTCAAGGTCAAAGTAGGAACAAGCCATAGAAAGAGCAGTACCCCATTGACCGGCTCCGGTTTCAGTGGTTACACCTTTCAGTCCCTGCTTTTTAGCGTAATAGGCTTGAGCGATAGCCGAGTTAAGTTTATGAGAGCCGCTTGTGTTGTTACCCTCAAACTTGTAATAGATCTTTGCAGGAGTGCCGAGCTTTTCTTCAAGGCAGTAGGCACGAACCAGCGGTGCAGGACGGTACATTTTATAGAAGCTGCGGATCTCTTCGGGGATCTCGAAGAAGGGTGTATCATTATCCAGCTCCTGTGCGATCAGGTCTTCACAGAACACACCTGCAAGTTCTTCTGCCTTCATCGGCTGAAGTGTTGCGGGGTTGAGGAGCGGTGCCGGTTTCTTCTTCATATCGGCACGCAGGTTATACCATGCTGTCGGCATCTCGGATTCGCTCAGATAGATTTTATATGGGATTTTTTCGGTTTTCATTGTAATTACCTCCTGGTTATCTAAGTTGGTTTTGGTTTGTGATCTTTCTTTTCAAGTTTCATTATGTTTCGGCGTCCCAACGGGCGCCAGCGTTTTGTAAGCAACATTGTATCTACCTCCTGTAAAAAGGAAAACTCCTTTGACTTATCACTGTCAAAGGAGTTATAAAACAGAAAACGCCCTTGACAGAAATAACCATCTGTCAAGGACGAATAATACAAACACTATCCGCGGTGCCACCTTGATTCATAGGAATGACCCTATGCACTTAGCAGGATACCAACATATCCCCGGCATTTGTACGCTTGCCTACAGCGTCGCAGAATACTTTGGGAAATCCCATTTGACTGCGCCCTCAGCGGTCCATTTGACAACTTGTTTCTTACCTGACTCTCAGCACCACA
>JAFTVG010000005.1 GCA_017465885.1 Clostridia bacterium
ACACTTTCGTGCTTTGTACTTTCTCTCTTTGTTGTTCAATTTTTAAGGATCAGCCGCACCCCTTCTTTCGGGCGCTCAGGTAGTATACCACTTTCGTCCCGTTTTGTCAATACCTTTTTTGAAATTTTTCAAGTTTTTTTGCATATTTTTTTGAGATGCACACATACTACCTTTACAAGCGCAAACTCACCATTTTTCCACTCCGATTTTGCGCACTTGGAGGTTTTAAATGCTGACGATCGCTTTGCGCACGGCTCTGATTTTCATTTTTTTGACTTTATTTATGAGATTGCTGGGAAAAAGACAGGTGGGGCAGTTAGAGATCGGAGAGTTTGTCAGCGCTCTTCTTTTATCCGAGCTTGCCGCCTTTCCCGTTGCCGATCCCGACGTTCCCCTGATCTTTGCACTCCTTCCCATTGCACTGATCGTCACTCTTGAAATTCTCTTCTCCTGCCTTTGCGCCCGATTTCCTTTTATAAAAAAGATCGTGGACGGCTGTCCCGCCATCCTCATCAAAAACGGCACGATCGATCAGGCAGCTCTCTCAAAGACCCGCATTTCGCCCGACGAGCTTCTTTCCCAGCTTCGTTTAAAGGGGTGCTCTGACCCGACGGAGGCAGATTACGCCATTCTTGAGCAAAACGGTCAGCTTTCGGTGGTCTTGAAAGGTCCGTCCCGTCCCCTTTGTCCCTCCGATCTTGGTCTTTCGCCCCAAAATCAGGGCTACGCTCAGCCTCTCGTGATCTGTGGACGGATCAACCGCTCGGCTCTTTTCTCCTGCGGTCTTGATGAAAAGCTTCTTATCAATAAACTACACGGTCTTTCACCCGCCGACGTTCTCCTCTTTACCATAGACGACGGCGGAAAGGAATTTTTAGTAAAATACCAAGATCTGAAGGAGGCTCCGTGAGCTATTTTCAAAAGCAGCTTTTATGCTGTACCCTTTCGCTGCTGCTGATTCTGTCGTCCTGCACTCTTCTTTCTTTTTATTATAAAAAGGAGCTTGGCGAGCTTCAAACCCTCTGCCGTGCCCTTCCCCCCGACCTTTCGGATCAGGAGCAGGTCTACCGCGAGGTCGTTTTTCTTGAAGATAATCTAAAAAAGGCAGGGACAAGCCTTGCCTTTTTTATCAATTACGATCAGTTGAACAGCGCTTATCTTGCCGCCGCAACCTTAAAGCGTGCCGTCCTGCAGGGTGACGAGCGGGAATACGCCCGTGCCGCCGTTTGTCTTGACGAAGCCATCGGCACTCTTTTGCGCTTTGAAGCCTTTTCTCTGAAGACCCTTATCTGAAAACCGAAACGTCTGCCGTATACAAATTCAGACGCATAATGGAATACAGCTCGATCGGCTTATCCCCCGCTCTTTCAAGGGCTCTGACCAGCAGCTCGGGATTTACGAAATCATTGCTATCTGCCGAAAGGAAGGCGTGAAAACGGGTCGTTTTCTCCCGCTCTGTGATCTCATAGCGCACGATCTTAGGGCGCAGATCCACCTCGATCATTCCCTTTTTGCTCTTTTTCACAATTGGCAGAGCGGCTGACAGCCTGCTTTCAAGCTCCTTTTCCGACAAATCGTCAAAGAAAAACTCGTATTCTGCCAGAGCAATATCCATAAAGTCCTTTCCGCCCTCATAGATCTCCAGCATTTTCAGCTCGGGAGTGAGTTGGGCGTTGATGGCGTCGATCAGCTCCTTTTCCTCTCTCGGCTCGGTGAGGGTGATATCAAGATACTCGCACACGCTCTCCGCGCCTACGGGAAGGGGCATGGAAAAGACCATCTTGGGGTGGGGGTTGAAGCCCTGGGAATATTTGATGGGCACGCCTGCTCTGCCAAAGGCACCCTTGAGCGTTCTGCAAAGATCCAGATGCGAAATGAACTTCAGCTTGCCGATCTTATGAAATTTTATTCTGATCTTTCCGGACACCACGTGCAGTTCCCTCCCATCTTCCACGCGCCGCAGCCCGCACAACCGTCCTTGCAGTTGCCTGTGGTGCGCGCCTCATAGGCTTTGTGACGCTCGGACAAGAAAAATCTCTTATCCACGCCACAGTCGATCACGTCCCAAGGCAGGATCTCATCCTCGCCCATTCTTCTGTTGGCATAAAAATGCGGGTCGATGCCTGCCTTTTCAAAGGCCTGCATCCAAATATCGTAGCTGAAAAACTCGTCCCACGCGTCAAACTTCGCTCCCAGCTTAAAGGCTTCCTCAAGAGCTCTTGACATTTTGCGGTTGCCCTTTGCCAGCACCGCCTCCACGAAGCTGACCTTGGCGTCGTGCCAGGTATAGCGCACGTGGCGGCTCTTTAAAGAGTCCTTCAGATGCTGCTGCTTCTTCATCAAAAGCTCCATATCGTCCTGCGCCTCCCACTGGAAGGGAGTGAAGGGCTTGGGTATGAAGCAGGACACGCTGATGGTGACCTGCGGGGGCTTTTTGGGGCGGTTGGGGTTCTTATAATACGCCTCTACCACCTTTTCGGCAAGGGCGGCGATGCCCTCGATATCCTCCAAGGTCTCGGTGGGCAGACCGCTCATAAAGTAGAGCTTGACCGTATTTTTTCCATAATCAAACGCCACGTTGCAGGCGTTGATCAGGTCGTCCTCGTCCACGCACTTGTTGATCACGTCACGCAGGCGCTGTGTACCCGCCTCGGGGGCAAAGGTCAGACCGCTTTGTCTGACCGAGGAGACACGCTCCATCAGCTCCTTGGTGAAGGCATCCACTCTTTGCGAGGGCAAGGACAGCGATACCTTTTCCTTTTCGGTCCAATCAAGCAGCTTTTCGGTCAGGTCACGAAGCCCCGTATAGTCGGAAATGCTCAGACTGGTCAGCGAGATCTCGTCGTAGCCGGTGTGCTTGTAAAGGCACTGCGCCTGTGCGTTTAAGGTCTCGGGGGTCTTTTCTCTCACCGGACGGTAGATCATACACGCCTGGCAGAAACGGCATCCTCTGATGCATCCGCGGAAGGTCTCCAGCATAATGCGGTCGTGCACCGTTTCGATATAGGGCATCACCGGTTTTTCGGGGAAATAGACCTTGTCTAAATCCTTGATGATCCGCTTGAGTACCTTTTTGGGTACGTCGTCGTATTTGGGGGTGATGGCGGCGATGGTGCCGTCCTCGTTATAAGATACGTCATAAAGGGAGGGTACGTAAAATCCGCCCAGCTTTGCCGCTTCGCGCAGGAAGGACTCCTTGGTGTAGCGTCCCTCTTTCTTCATTCTTATATAAAGATCGGACAGCTCGGGCAAAGCCTCCTCTCCTTCACCGATGGAAAAGAGGTCGAAAAAGGCTGCCACAGGCTCGGGGTTGTAGGTGGCAGGCCCGCCTGCGATCAGAATGGGCCACTCTTCCCCGCGCTCCTTACTTCTTTGGGGAATACCCGCAAGGTCAAGGACGTACAGCACGTTCGTGAAGCACTGCTCGTACTGGAGGGTGATTGCAAAAAAGTCAAAATCCTTCACGGGATCGCCGCTCTCCAACGCCCACAGAGGCAGATCGTTCTTCTTCATCTGCTCTGCCATATCGGGCCAGGGCGCGTAACAGCGCTCGCACCACACGTCGGGTCTTTCGTTGAGCGCCCCGTAAAGGATACGCATTCCCAGATTGCTCATTCCGATCTCATAGGTGTCGGGGAAGCAAAACGCCCAGCGGCAATTTATTTCATCTTTATTCTTCAAGATCTCTCCGTATTCGCCGCCGATATATCTGCCCGGCTTGGAGACCTTTTTCAGAATGGCTTCTATTTTTTTATCCATGGTCAAATCATTCCTTATATATAAGTAAACTGAAGGGGGATCGTTTCCGATCCCCCTTTTGCCTTGCTCGTTATACGAAAAGCACCGAGACGATCAGCGTCGGCAGCATCAGACAAAGCTGATATAACAGGATCCAAAGGGAGGATACCTCGTATACCCCGCCGATCCTGCCCGTGGCGGAAAGGAAGAGCAGAAGTGCCGATGCTCCGATGCCCAGCACCATTCCGAGGATCTTGATCACCGTGCCCACGCGCACCACCTGCAACACCCTTCTGCAATAGGTCAGGGTCTTGAGCAGGCTCTTCACGTTTCTCTTGGAGACCACGCCCGATTCGGCTTCCTTAGAGTAAAGCTCCCGCTCCTTGCGGTCCATCCGAAGCACCTTTACGGGATATTTGGACAGATCCACGTGGGTACTGATCATCCGATCGTCGATGTTGGGGTCAAGCGTGCGAATGCCGATACACATTCCCGCTTTATAAAGAGACGACATGATCTCTTCGATCTCAGGATCTGCGCCATAGGAGATGTACATCTTTGCCGCCAGCTTTTGACCGATGGACATATACATCACACTGACCTTGCCCTCCATCTCCATTGCCGCATCGTCGGGATCGACAAAGGAGAGCAGTCCCTTGGAGCGCATAAACGCCGAATCGCCAAAGCGCACCAGCTCGCCGTCTACCGCCGCCTCTACGCCGCCCGAAACAGCCTCCAGAATATCCACGTTGTCGCTGTATCCCGATTCACGGGTAGCCACTCCGAACACGTCGTCAAGCGGTCCGCCGACACGATGGAAGACGCTTGCCGCGCCAAAGAGCACGTGGTCAATACGCGTGTCGCCAAAAAGCTTGAGGCTGCGCACCTTCACGTTCTTTGCGGGGAAGACCTCCTTGTCGTCAAAGGAAATGACGGTGGCATCGGCGTACTCCTCCAAGGAGAATTCTCCGATGATGGCGCTGTCGTTTGCAAACGCCTTTTTGGATGCCCTGAAAAAGGGCAGAGAGTAGGTGATGAACGCCGATGCGGGCACCGAGAAGAGCACCGACTGAAGCGCCGCGACCAAGCCCGAAAGCAGTTGGTTTTCGGGTGCGAAATAGTATCCGAGAAGGAAGAAGATCACCCCAAGCACCGCGCAGACGGTGGCAAGGATCATCACGATGGATTTATAGCGGGGCTCTCTTGCATTTCTCATTGCAAAATTTGTGACAAAGTCGGTCTTTCCAACCCCAAACATCCCCGTGTTTTCGGACAAATATTCCTCAAACGCTTCTTTTTCGGGATTTGCCGATCCTTCCGTCAGATGGGTCACCGTGAACTTGGGACGCTTTGTGGACACAACGTTGAAGGACAGAATGGAGCGCGCCACCTTCATTCCCGTATAACTCACCGCCACCAGCGCCGTCAACGCCAAGGGGAGGTTATAGAAGGGTGCGCTGATATTGCGGCAGAACAGCAGGGCGATCTCATAGATCACCGTGAAGATCATCGACACCGCAAAGAACATCTGCGGGATCGACCGTCCCGTAACGAATGCCTTCAAGCCCTGAAGCAGCTCCTTATATGCCACCGCTCCGATCAGGAAGGTGACCTGAAGTCCAAGAAGTGCCGTCAGCACCGGATTGTCAAAGACCGATGCCGCGCCCGACCCGATGAGCGCCTCCAAAGGCATTTGAGCACTCACCAGCAAGGGCAGCACCGCCTCCAGCATCAGCACGCAAAGGAAGACCACCAGCGCGGCGATCGCGCGGATATTGAGACGCGTATACGCCGAGCGAAGCATTTTGAAAAAGCGTGCGTCCTGATCGTGGGAGACGTACTCCTCCTTGATGGACTCGGCGTCTGCATCGCCCAGCATCTTTTTTAACCGCAGAGAAAGCTCCTCCTTTCCCACGGCGTCCTCCAGCTTTTTCTTGTCGCCGAAGAGCATCATGATGCCGATCTCTTTTTCGTCCATCTCCACGCTCTGACCGTCTTTGCTGCCTGCCTGCTCTGATCGCTCATCCTGCTTTGCTTGCTGCTCGGGCTGCTCGGTGGGCAGATCGGACAAGTCCTCTTCCGCCTCTGCCTCGTCCTCCGCCTCTGCACCGTCCTCATTCAAAGCGACGATCTCGCCCTCGTTTGCCTCGGGCTGCTCCTCGCGGAAATAAAATCTGTTTTCGAGACGAGGGGGCACCTCCGACTGCTCCTGCTCGGCTTCTTCGTCAGGCACATCCTCCTGCGCCCTCTGAGTCTCTTGGGAAATCTGCTCCTCCGGCTCTGCCGAGGGATCTTCCGTCCGTTCTTCCGCGGGCTCTTCCGAAAGTCCCGCCTGAAGCTCTTCTTCGTCTTCCTTGTCCGATGCAGGCTGTATCTCTTCTTTCTCTTCTTTTTCTTCAAAGGAATCCGCGCCTCTGTCCTTGTCGGCGTGGGGCCCCTTGCCGATCTCGGGGAAATCCACAAAGAGAGGGGCTAAGAATTCATCCTCCGCCTCTTCCTTTTCCAAGGCACTCTCCCCGTCCCTGACCTCTTCTTGCTCTCCTGCAGCTTCTTCAAAGGGCTGCTCGGAGGCAGAAGGAGCCGCATCCTCTGCCTGCATCTCCTGCTCTTCCTCGTCCTTTGCTCTGTCCTGCATTCCTGCCACGAAGAGCTCCGCTCTGCGGATCTGCTCCTCAAGCGCATTTTTATCCTGCTTGAGCTCCTCGCTCTCGCTCTGTGCGCTCTCCTGCTCCTCCTTCTTCGCGTTCACGCGGAAGACCTTGGGGCGGTTCTGTCTTTTTGCCTCTTGCGCGGCATCATCTATGGTCAACTGATCGCCCTGCTCTTCCTCGGACTCGTCGCCTCCGAAGCTTGTCAACAGTTTTTTGAGCAGCTCGTCGGTTGAAAGATCTTTTTTGTTATCCTGCGCCATACCGCTTCTCCGTTTTCTTCATATTCCCCATCCGTCGCGGGGTCGGTTGGTGTTTTTTTATCCCTCAGCGTGCCGCTGTCTTGCCGCCTCGCAAAGAATGACTGCCGCCGCACAGGACACGTTGAAGGAATTGACCTTGCCGTACATATCGATAGACACGATGAAATCGCACTTGTCGGCAACGAGCCTTGAAATGCCCTGCCCTTCACTGCCCATGACCACGGCAATAGGACCCTTCATATCGGTCTTATGGCAGGGCTTACCGCCCGCCTCGGCACCGTAGATCCACAGTCCCGCTTCCTTTAATTCGTCGATCGCGGAGGACAGATTCGAAACCTTTGCCACCGCCATATGTTCAAGCGCACCTGCAGACGCCTTGCTGACCACTGCGGTCAAGCCAACGCTCCTTCTCTTGGTAATGACCACCCCGTGCGCGCCCGCACCCTCAGCGCATCTGATGAGTGCGCCCAGGTTTCCGGGATCGTCAATGCCGTCGCAAAGGACCAAAAAGGGTGGCTCTCCCCTTTGCTCTGCTATATCCAGAATGTCCTGCAGGGTGGCATATTCCTTTTGTGCGGCAAGCGCTACCACGCCCTGATGGCGTACAGCCCCCGCAAGAGCGTCCAGCTTCTGCTTTTGAACCTCCACCACGGGAATGCGCCGCTCTGTGGCAAGCGCCACGATCAAAGGCAAAGAACCCTCTCTTTCGCCCTTTTGAACGTACAGCTTGTCCACCGTTCTCTCGCTCTTTAAAAGCTCGGATACGGCGTTTCTGCCTGCCACCACGTTTTCGGAGGGCTCTTCAAAGCCGCCTTCCTCTCTGTTTTTTCTTTTCAGTCCGTCGTTTCCTGCCGATTTGAACGACTCGCCCTTGCCCTTACGGGCAAAACGCTCTCGGTCTGCCATTTTTGATCCTCGGCCTTTAACAGCCATCCTTTATCCGTCGTTTGGGTCTGCGGACTCTCACCCGAAGACCTCTCGTTTCATTCACTTCTTACATTATATCACATTTTTTTCAAAATGTATAGAGGGAAAACCAAATATTTTTTGCTCTTTCGTCGGCATTTTCCGACCGTTTCAGCCCTTTAAAAAGAGCTCTCCGCATTTATACGCCTGTCCCGCCCCCATGGTCAGGACAAGATCTCCCGCGCGCACCTCCCGATAGAGGATCTCAGCCCCCTCTTCAAAGCTGTCGATCAGTCCGCATCCTTCGATGCACTCTGCCAGATCCTTGGACGTGACGCCGTAAACGTTTTGCTCTCTTGCCGCATAGATGGGTGCCAAAAGCAGGCGGTCGGCAAGAGAAAGAGCGGTGATGAATTCTTCAAAAAAGCCCTTGGTCCTGGAGTAGGTATGAGGCTGGAAGACACAAAACAGTCTGCCGTCCCCTCCTTCCAGCATCTGTCTTGCCGCCTTCAAAGTGGCGACCACCTCAGTGGGGTGATGGGCATAGTCGTCAAAGACCCGCACGCCCTTCCTTTCGCCCTTGAATTCAAATCTGCGGCAGATGCCCGTAAAGCCTTCAAGCCCCCGTGCGATCACCTCGGGCGCAAGTCCGCAGATATGGGCGGACGCCGCGGCGCAAAGGGCGTTGCTCACGTGGTGCACCCCCGGCACCTTCAAGTCTACTCTGCAAAGAAAATTGCTTTCGTTATAGAGATCAAAGGAGGCAAAACCGCCCGAAAGGCTGACATTTTCTGCCCGATAGTCCACGTCCGTTCTGTTCACGCCCGTTTTGACCACCCACACGCCCTGCAGCTTTTCTGCGGCGGCACGGCAATTTTCATCGTCCCAATTGACCACCACCGCTCCCGCTTCTTTTGCAGAGGCGACATAGGATGCCAGCATCTGGTCAAGCGACTTGAAGTAATCCACGTGGTCCATCTCGATATTCAGCCACAGCGCAACGGAGGGGTAGAAATCAAGGAAGGAATCCTTATATTCGCAGGCCTCGTAAATGAAGTGTTCTCCCCCGCCAAGACGGTAAGCTCCACCCATTTTGGGCAGCTCCGCTCCGCAGGCAACGGTGGGATCCATTCCTGCCTCGATAAAGACGTGGGAAAGCATTCCCGTGGTGGACGACTTGCCGTGGGTGCCCGAAACGCCCAGACGCACGGGATATTCCTTCATCAGTTCACCCAAAAAGACCGAGCGGGGAATGCAGGCAACGCCCTTTTCCCGCGCCCATACCAGCTCGGGATTGTCGTCTGCGATTGCCGCCGTGAAGACCACCAGATCGGCATCGCCCACGTTGTCCTTGCTCTGAGGAACGGCAACCGGAATGCCGTATTCCCGCTCAAGCCGCTCAGTCATCGGCGAGCGGGCACTGTCAGAGCCCGTGACCCGGTATCCTCTTTTTTTGCAAATGGCGGCAAGGGAGGACATACTGATGCCTCCGATGCCGATAAAATGTATTTTTTTGATCGATCCCTCACGATTCATATACAGTTTTTCCTTTCCTGCCCGCGCTTCGGCTCTCTTTTCTTAAGCCTCAACCGCAGATCCGTTTATTATAATAAATACGATGTTGTTTTCGTTTAAATTGTGTTTATACTACATCAAGGTTGTTATCCTTTTATCACCTGTTATTCACACACTTTTCACCAAAATTCCCGAAAAAGCGCACATTTTTCGAAAATCCAAAAAAATTCTCGGCAAGTTCATAAAAAAACAAATTTTTCGTTGAATAACGTCCATATTTTTACTGTATACTGTATTCACCGAAATTGATTTTCAGGAGGATCAACTATGCAAATTACAGATGTAAGAGTCAGAAAGCTGTTTAACGACGAGGGACCTATGAAGGCAATCGTTTCGGTGACTTTTGACGGTCAGCTGGCACTGCACGATATCAAGGTGATCTACGCAAGAGAGAAGCTCTTCGTAGTAATGCCCAGCCGCAAAAATCCCGATAACACTTACCGCGACATCGTTCACCCCATCAACGCTGAGTTCAGACAGCACGTGGAAAGCACCATCATCGCCGCATACGAGGCAGCTCTCGCCGAGGCTGAGGCAGAGGGCGCTGTCGAAGAGGCACTCAGCTAATCCTGAATCGATCCAAAACAGAGCCCGCAAGGGCTCTTTTTTGTTGCCTGCGCTCTTCTCCCTCGTTTTTCCCGTCAGTCATCCCCCTGATCAGACGCGAGCGCTCCCTGCGCCGTCTTTGGAGGTCGGCTGAGCAGATAAACGTTTAACTCCGCCCCGAAAAGAAGAATGGTCATCAACGCTCTGACCCAAAGCATCAGAAGAATGAGCGCGCCCATACTGCCGTAAAGAATATATTTTTCGGGCATAAAATGGGTCAGATAAAAGGAGAGCGCCACCGAGTAAAGGATCCACCCGCCTGCGGCAAACAGCGCCCCGGGCATATGATGGGCAAGCGACCCCTTCTCTCTTGAGATGATCTTGTATATCACCGCAAAGACCAACGAAAACAGCCCGTAGGCGGCATAGGGAGCCGCACGCACCGTGATATGCACCATTCGCTGATAGTCTCCGCCCAGCCGCTCAAAAAGATGCAAAATGGTCTCGCCGAAGACCAGCAGAATGAGCGCCAGCACGAACAGCGCCAACAGCGCCACCGTAAAAGCCAGCTCAATGCCCCGTCTTTTCAAAATATTCGGCTCATTTTTCACACCGTATACCGAGCGGATGCCGCCTGAAAGAGCCTCGATCCCCTTGGAGGATGACCACAGCATGGCAAGCACTGTCAGCGTTGCAACCGAAAAGCTGGAGGAGATGGCGTTTTCCACAAGATCGGAGGGCAGATATGCCCCGATCTGCTCGGGCAGATGACTGCGGATAAATTCCACCGCGCTTTGCACCCCTTGGGGAGCGACGGCGTTTAAGATCATCAGCGACAGCATTAAAAGGGGGACGAATGCCAGTATGGCGTAAAAGCTGGCGTGGGAGGCGTAGGCATCTCTTCTGGTGACCTTCTGCCGCTTTGAAAAATACGTCACGATCCTTTTGATGCGGTAATACATCCTTCCTCCCCCTCCTTTTGACCTTTTCTCTTTTCCGTGCATCCCCAAAGACGCGATCGGCGCACAAAATGCACGGTTATAATATATAGTACCACATTCCTGCTGAAATGTCAATTTTCAATGCAAAAAAATATCTTTTTTAAAAAAACGCCATTTACAAATACGGTGAAATGGTGTATAATGGAGAAAATAAACTTTTACGGAGGACTACGGTCATGGTTAAAGAAAATATGGACTTCCTTTCTCAGGTGGACCCCGAGGTGGGGCAGGCTGTCAAGGCTGAATATCACCGCCAGCAGAGAGGTCTTGAGCTGATCGCATCGGAAAACGTGGTGTCCACCTCGATCCTTGCGGCAAATGCCACCGTACTGACCAATAAATATGCAGAAGGCTACCCCGCAAAGCGCTACTATGGCGGATGCGAGTGCGTAGACGTGGTGGAAAACATCGCCATCGAGCGTGCAAAGAAGCTGTTTGGCGCAGCATACGCCAACGTGCAGCCCCACTCGGGCGCGCAGGCAAACTCTGCAGTTTACTTCAAGATCTTGGAGCCCGGCGACAAGGTGCTGGGTATGAACCTTGCACACGGCGGTCACCTGACCCACGGCTCGCCCGTCAACCTTTCGGGTAAATACTACCACTTCGAGGCTTACGGCGTGGCAAGCGAGGACGGCAGGATCGACTACGACGCCCTTGAAAAGAAGGCAATGGAATATCAGCCCAAGCTGATCGTTGCAGGTGCTTCGGCATATCCCAGAACCATCGACTTTGCCCGCTTTGCCGACATCGCCCACAAGTGCGGTGCTCTTCTGATGGTGGATATGGCACACATCGCAGGTCTGGTTGCGGCAGGACTTCATCCCTCGCCCGTGCCTTACGCCGACATCGTGACCACCACCACCCACAAGACCTTAAGAGGTCCCCGCGGCGGTCTGATCTTAACCAACTCCGAGGAGCTGGCAAAGAAGATCAACTCGGGCATCTTCCCCGGAACGCAGGGCGGTCCTCTGATGCACACCATCACCGCAAAGGCTGTTTGCTTTGGCGAGGCATTGAAGCCCGAGTTCAAGGAATACCAGGCTCAGGTCATCAAGAACGCCAAGGTGCTGTCCGAGGCGCTGATCGAAGAGGGCTTCGATCTGGTGTCCGGCGGTACCGATAATCACCTGATGCTGGTGGACCTGCGCCCCTTCGGCATCACCGGTAAGGAATTTGAGAAGAGACTGGACGAGGTGTATATCACCGTCAACAAGAACTCCATCCCCGACGATCCCGAAAAGCCCACCGTCACCAGCGGTATCCGCGTAGGCACGCCCGCTGTGACCACCAGAGGCTTGAAGGAAGAGGATATGAAGACCCTTGCAAAGCTGTTCAAGCTTGCCGCGACCGACTTTGAAAACTCGGCTGACAAGATCAGAGCAGAGGTCACCGCCATCTGCCAAAAGTATCCCCTTTACGAGGGCTGATCACACACAATCAACCAAAGGAGGTGTTGCATTCCTGCAACACCTCCCTCCTTGTCAAATAACGTCTATGAACAACATTCTAAAGAAAGACACAACCTGCCTTTTTACCGGTCACCGCACCCTGCCCTCCAAGGGAAGGGATTTAGACTGGCTGGAGCAGGAATTAAAAAAAGAGATCCGCGCCGCCTACGATCGGGGTTACCGCACCTTTTTATCGGGGGGAGCGGCAGGCTTTGATCTTCTCTGCGCTATGACGGTGATCAATTTAAGGCAGTCGGAGCTGCCCGAGCTGCGGCTGGTATTTGCCCTGCCCTGCTACAACCACTACAAAAGCTGGGACAAAAACGACAAGATGCTCTTCGCCCATCTTTTGGAGCGTACGGACGAGGTGGTGTACGTGTCGGAGGACTACACCCAAGGGTGTATGCACAAGAGAAATCGCTATATGGTGGACAATTCCTCCCTTTGCATTGCCTACTGCACCAAAAGCACGGGCGGAACGGCGTATACCGTCAACTATGCACAAAAAAACGGAGTATCCACCCGTTGGCTCTCCTTAATATAAAAGGCTTTTCAGGATTCCGCTCCCAAAAAGCCTTTTTCTTTATTCTTCATTGAGGTCTTCGCTGCCTTCGGCAGATGCGGGAGCCTCTTCTTCCCGTCCGCCGGCATCATCGGAGCAGCAAAACTCCAGAATACGCAGCAGGTCCTTGCCATCGACATAGGTTAAAAAGACATTTTGCGCCTTTGCGATATGGTCACCCGCATCGCTTTCCGAGATGATGGGGGTGAGGATGCGTCCGCCAAGAGCGTCACCAAGCTCTCCTTCCACCGTTTTCAGGTATTCTTCAAGGGAAAAAGCGTCCGCGGATTCCGTGTCATCAGCGCAGGACTCTCTGACGGTAAAGCATCCTCGTTGCTCGTCGTACTCGGGTTCCGAGGTGTAGTCACAAAGAGGAAAGAGCAGACGGTCGCCAAAGGAAAACAGGTGATAACCGCCCATCTGCTCGTGCTTTAAGGGCAGACCGTTTTTGGATGCCAGATTGTAGATCTTATAATATAGCGCTGAGCCGATTCCCCACGTATACTTTTCTCCCCGCTCCCGATACCAGGGGGAGCGCTTGTAGGAAAAAAGCCAAAAGGGATAACAGACGAGGCACACCAGCCCCACGATCAGCAAAAGGGGGGATAAAACCACCAAAAGAAAAGCAGAGGTCAGATTTTTCATTCCGTATCCTCCTTTAAAAGATGGTCAAGTGCTTCGTCGATTGACGAAACGTTCACTCTCGCCCTGCCCTTGTCCTTTAGAGAAATGCCCACCGAATGACGGGCAAAGGCAAACATCGGATAGTCGTTTTCACCGTCGCCCACGGCGGTGAAGTCGGCAGGGGTGCATCCCGTAAGCTCTGCAAGAAAGGCAAGACCTTTTCCCTTGTCCACGTCGTCGGGCACCACGTCAAAGCAGTCAACGAAACGGTAGATCTTGCATCCAAGAGCCCTTGCGGGGGAAAGATCCTCTTCAAGAGCGTCAAAAAGCGACAAATCCCTTGGAAAGACGGTGAGCATTGCTTCGTTTGGCTGAAACCACACCAAATCGCCGTATTTTTCGGCAAGCTCTGCCCGTTTTTCTCTGAAAAAGGAGAGGGTCTTTTTTCTGTTCGTCACGATATAAAAGTGCTCGGGAGGAAGATGCACGCCAAGCTGGATCACACCGCCGTTTTCGCCGATCAGGATGGGATGGGAAAGCCCCAGCTGGCGCGCCATCCCGCAAAGATAGTAGGTGGGCTTGCCCGAGCAAAGGGCGACCCTGTGCCCTCTTGCCTCCAGCTCCCGCAGTCCCGCCACCGTCTTTTCGCTCACAGGCTTGCCAATGGGACAAAGGGTACCGTCCAGATCAAAAACGTATATCATCTTCCCGCTCCTTTTTTCATTTTCATCATTATACATCAGAAAAGAGCGTTTGTCAACCGCCGTTCCCTCCCGCCTTTTGAGCGCGGGAACGAAAAAGGTCAAATTCACTCGCCCCGCAGCGGTTTTTGTCAATCGTTCATTTCCAGTTCACAATTGTGTGCTATACTCGTCGGGTGCAAAAAAAGAATTATAAAAAATCAAAAAAACAGTAAACATCAGGGAGAAGTATACTATGGAAAAGATCAAAATTACCTGTGACTCCACTTGTGACCTGACGGAAGAGCTTTATCAGAAATACGACATCGAGGTGATGCCTCTGGGCGTGTCGCTGGGCGATACCCTGCACAAGGACGGCGTGGACGTCAACGCCCTGCAGGTCTTCGACTTCGTTGCAAAGGAAGGAGTCCTGCCCAAGACCTCCGCCGCTTCGGTGGGTGAATACGACGAGCTGTTTAAAAAATATACGGACGAGGGCTACGCCGTCATTCACATCAATATTTCAAGCGAGTTTTCATCCTGCTATCAAAACGCTTCCATCGCCGCAAGAGACTACGAAAACGTATACACCATCGACAGCCGCAACCTTTCCACCGGCTCGGGCCATCTTGCCATTGCCGCAAGAGAGCTTGCAAACGAGGGACTTTCGGCAAAGGAGATCGTGGAGCAGTTAAACGAAATGAAGGAGCGGCTGGACGTCAGCTTCGTTTTGCAGACCCTTGACTACTTAAAAAAGGGCGGCAGATGCTCGGGCATCGTTGCCCTGGGCGCAAACCTCTTGAAGCTCCGCCCCGAGATCGAGGTGGTAAACGGCTCCATGAAGGTGGGCAAAAAGTACAGAGGCACTGCCGAAAAGTCCATCCACGATTACGTGGAGGGCAGACTTGCGGGCAGAGAGGATCTGCAGTATAACCGCATCTTCATCACCCACTCCCACGTGCCCGCAGAGATCGTGGAAAAGGTCAAGGAGCAGGTAAAGGCGCTTCATCCCTTTGCCGAGGTCATCGAGACCATCGCAGGATGCACCATTTCCAGCCATTGCGGACCTTGCTGCCTGGGCGTACTTTTCTTTAAAAAGAAAAAATAAAAAAGAAAAACCGAATAAAAAAGAGGCTCAGCCGTAGGCGTGATACTCTTAACGGAGTATCACGCCTACTCTATTCGCCTGCGGCGAGTGATATTGCTTCGCAGTGTTATTCGGCTTACGCCGAGTGATATTCGCCCGCTCACTGTGTGAGCGTTGCGAGCTTTTAGGCGAATAGAATATCACTGAAGCCGCAAGGCTTCAATATCACGATTGCGATAGCAATCATATCACTCTTTGCGAGAGCAAAGAATATCACTAAAAGCAGAAAAAGAGAGAGCAAAGCGGTTTTTCTTTCC
>JAFTVG010000001.1 GCA_017465885.1 Clostridia bacterium
CTTCCGCAGAACCTTCCGCCGCTAAGGAAGGATCCTCGGCAGAGCCGGGTAAGACGGGAAGGATGGGCAAGAGCAGCACGATGCAAAGAAGCATCGCCAAGGAGCGAAGCAGTTGATTGATTTTCTTGAAGTGTTTCATAAAACTTCCTCTCTTTCCGACCTTGGGTCAACCTTAGGTCTGTTTTTATATTCAAAGGGCAAAGCCCGATGAAGCGAAGGACGAAGAGGGTACACTGCCCCCAAGTTTACCATTTCTATCCTAATTATATACCGCGGCAATCAAAAAGTCAATGATTGGTTTGTAAATTCTTGCAACAAATTTTTCAAACTGCCGCGCGCTTTTGGTCTTTACCTTATAAGTGCGTTTTTTTCGTCGAAAATCAACGGGAAATCAAAAATTTTTTGAAATTTTAAGAAAAAATTTGAAAAAGAGAGCTTTCTGCAAAAAAGGCGCTTGGCAAGAAACTCTGCTTTGCCAAGCGTCCTTTGGTTTTTGTTTGTGTTTGATTTCGTCGGTCTTTTGACCCTTCAGTCCTTCCTTGAGCATTTTTCCGCATCTATGGCAAGCACCAGCATCAGAGCAGAAAGGGCGTCCTTTTGGTCGTATACGTCGATAACGTAGGTGTCCGTGAAGTTGAAAAGCTCCTTTGAAACGCTTGCCACCTGCCTGCCGCTTCTGTCGGTGATGGCGTAGTCCCATTCAAAGAAGTCGCCCTTCACCTGCCAGCCCATAAAGTCCACCGAAAAGGAGGGGGTAAAAAGCGAAAATTCCTTTTCCACCCGTCCCACAAACTGCTCACCCAAATAGATTTCAAACTTGGGCAAGAAGGTAAAGATCTCCTCCTTCACCGTGCCAAGCTCCCTGCCGTTGTGGTCGTACACCTTTAAAAGATGCCCCCAGGAAAGCTGACCCTCCACGGTAAAAAGGGTATCGCCCGACTCGTTATAGACGTCGTAGCTGTCAAACCAGGAAAAAAACCGTTGTTTAAATAAAAGCTTCATAGCTCCTCCGTTGCGGCGTGTATTCTCATACTTCTATTATACCACGGCAGCACCCGCTTTGCAAGTCCTTTCTTTTTGTTAAAGCCGATTGACATTGAGGCTGTTTTGTGCTATAATGTGGTGTCACATCGGGGCGTTTTACGTCGTTTGACCCTGCGGGGCGATGTGTCTTTTTGAAAGAGGGAAAGAAGATGTTATATTCAACCGTGATCCTCGGTGCAATGCTGCTCATTGCCTTGGGGGATAGCTTAAATGACGGAACGCTCACCCTGATCTCCTATGCAAAGAGCCTTTTGGTGGTGTTCATCGGGGTGGTGCTGGTCATCGCCATCGACGGCGTTGCCGCCTTTATCGTGCGCAGACTCCCCGAAAAGTGGTTTTCGCCCGATGCCAAGCTTTTTGACGTTTCGGACAAGGAGCGGCTGCTTTACAGAAAGCTGAAGATCAATTCCTGGAAAAATCAAGTTCCCGAGCTTGGGTGCTTCACGGGCTTTCACAAGGATCACCTTGAAAAGACCGACAGCAGCACCTACCTTGGCAGATTTCTTTTGGAATCCAACTACGGCGTGGTAGGCCACATTGCAGGGGCGATCCTGGGCTTTTCACTCCTTTTGATGCCCTTTTTACATCCGCTGATCGTGGCTTTACCCATCTCGGCGATCAACGCCGTGTTAAGCATCCTGCCCACCATGATCTTACGCTTCAACACCCCTTCCTTGCGCCGCCTGTACCATCGGAGCTTAAAGAAGGAGGAGCAGGCAAGAATGGCGTCTGTCGCCGTTTCGGAAAATCAAAACTGAAAGAATAGCCTTTTTAAAACGCTCTTTTCCTTAGAAAAGGGCGTTTTTTCACCAATAGAGCGAGCTCTATAATAAACTTGGTTATTGCGTAGAGGTGCAAACTGTGGTATACTTCATTTAGAAAGTGTATTGAAAGGATGGTGCGCTATGACGGATTTTGGAACAAGATTAAAAGAGCTACGCAAAGAAAGAGGATTGACCCAAGAACAGCTTGCCGAAAGGCTGTCGGTGGCGTTTCAGACCGTTTCAAAATGGGAAAACGGAGTGTCCAATCCTGATTTTTCGCTGATCGCTCCTCTTGCAGAGGCTCTGCAGGTCAGCACCGACGAGCTTTTGTGTGCGGACTGTAGGAAGCAAAAGCAGGCACTGGAAGAGGAGTATCGAAGCATCCCGCAAAGAAACTGGAGAAAACGGGCGGAGGTGCTTGACCGCGGGCTATTGGAATTTCCCGGTGATTACCGTTTTTGCTCTCTGAAGGCAGATGCCTATCTCTATGCCTGCAGCTATGATCTTGATTTGAGGGAGGGGGAAAAGGAGCTTCTCCTTGCCGAGTGTGAGACGCTTTTTGGCTATGCTCTTGAGAATCCCCGCCCCGGTAAGCACGGTCGGATGGCAAATCTCTTAAGCCTTGTGAAAACGCTGATGCTCCGTGAAAAGAAAAAGGAAGCCATCGCTCTTGCCATGAAGGAGGAGGGGGACGACAGAGATCAGTTGCTGAGGCTTTGCCTTGAAGGAGAGGAGCTGAGGCGCCATAACCAAGAGGTGGTAAATGAAAAGCTGAAGGCGCTGATCCAAGCTCTTTCGGGGTGCGCAGAGCCCCTTTCCTTTGATCTGGCAAGAAGGGTGATCGAAGCCTTTTATCCCGAAAAGACGGCTTGCTATTATGAGCAGCTTGAAAGCCTTGCCTGCAAAGAGTATACTGTCCTTTTAAGGAAGGGAGAATACGACCAAGCAGAGTCGGCGTACGAACGACTTTGCGCTACCACCGATTTGAAGATGGCTTGCTTTGAGGAGCGGGACGATCCCTTTAGCCCATATCCGTGGTTCAGCCACCCCGCAATGGATGCGCTGATGGAGGACGGATCCTTTTATAAACGGCAAAATCCCTATATGATGACTGCCCATATGGGGCGGTTTTCTCTGCCGGGCGGGGAAGAGCTTTTAAAGCGTGAGAAAATGCAGGCTTTGCAGAAGGAAATGGAGGAAAAGAGGAGGCTGTGGGCAAAAAAACACCCCGAAAGCGATCCCTTTTACGGCGAAAACTGATTTTTTGGACTGATAGCGGCTGTCTCAAATGTGCAATTTGAGACAGCCGCTATTTTGTCTTGCAAGGACGGGCGTTATCTGCTATAATGAAAAATGAAAAAGAAAAAACTTCGGAATTTTTTAAAAAGGTGCGACCAAATGAAAAAAAGAGTGTCTTTGTGGGTGAAGACACCGAAAGCAAAGGAAGACGGTTATGAACGATGCTGCCATCATAGACTTATATTTTAAACGGGACGAGCAAGCCCTCACCCTTACCGAGGAAAAGTACGGTCAAAAATTAAGAGGCATCGCCTTTGGTATTTTGTCCGACAGGATGATGGCGGAGGAATGCGAAAACGACACCTATCTAAGGGCTTGGAACGCCATCCCGCCCGCCAGCCCCAAGGAGCATTTCTTTGCCTTTCTTGCAAAGATCATCCGAAGACTGTCCATCAACCGTTTAAGAGACGGCGCAAGACAGAAGCGGAATGCCGATCTGGTGGCTCTGACGGCAGAGATGGAGCTCTGCCTGCCTTGCGGTGAGGACGTGGAGGGGACGGTTGACGAAAAGCTGCTGATGAAGAGCATCAGCGACTTTATAAAGGCTTTGCCGAAGGAGCAACGGCTGGTGTTCGTGCGCAGATATTGGTATCTTGACTCTGTTGAGCAGATCGCAAGCAGGCTTGGCATCGGGCAGAGCAAGGTAAAGAGCATCCTTTCCAGAGGCAGAAAAAGGCTGAAGGAGCATCTTGAAAAGGAGGGATTTTCGGTATGAGGGGCGAAGAACTGATCGATCTTTTTGAGGATCTTGACGATGAGTTGATCGAGGAGGCGGCAACGGCGACCCTGCTGCCTACCTATCAAAAAAGGCGCACCCTGCTTGTCGCCTGCGCCTGCGCACTTCTTGTGCTGTCCGCTCCCGCATTCTTCCTCTTTTCGGGACTTTTTAAAGGAAGCGTTACCACAGACGACCTGCCCTCCGCTCTGCCGTCTGACGGTGCGATGGCAAGCAAGATTCCCGAAGTGCCCAGCCTTCGCCCCGGTCTTTCGGCAGGGGAGTCCCTTCCTCCGCCCGAGGAGTCGAACGTTCCCTGGTCCGAACCGTCTGACGATCCCTTTGAAGGATCGGACACCTTCCTGCTGGCACTGCATATGATCTCTTCCTTCAAAATCCACGTGGAAAACGGTGTGGTGACTCAGGTGACGGCACCCGACAGCGAGAGCGGGGAAGCGATCCTTGCAGAGCTGAAGGCGGAGGGAAAGGAACCGACGGGCGGTACGCTTGAAAACGCTCTCGTTTGGCTCTTTGAGCAGATGCTTGAACGAGGGGAGCATCAAGAGAACGATACCGTTACCCTTGCTCTGCTGTCTTATGAGGACGGTCTTTCCACGCCCGAGGCGCAAAAAGCCCTTTTGGACGAGGGTGCCGATATTTTAAGCCGACTTGCGGAAAGCAAGGACGCGGTAATTCGGATCACCACCGAAGGTGCGGTTGACTGAATTTTAAAGAAGAAAGGAGAAAAACGATGAAAAAGTACGGTGCTTTAGCCCTCATTCTGCTATTGCTCTTTCTTTTTGCAGGCTGTAACGACCCCCTTTACGGAAGCCTGCCTCCCTACGAGCAGGGCTATCCCATTTTCACCACTCTTGAAGGGGAGGTTCCCGTGATCGGCTCGATCCCCAGCCACGCCGTGGCAGGGCAGACGGTTCGTATCCTTCTTGATGAAGTCACGCATCAGAGCTACACCGCCACCTTGAACGGAGAAAGGCTTGCCGTGCAGCTTTCTGAAGAAGATTACTTGTATTACGAATTCGTGATGCCCGAGGGATCGGCGGAGCTGAAGATCGTGACCTATTATTATGACGTTCCTTGCTTCGATGACTACGACAGCTCCTCCTTGAAGGATGACGAGCCCCTTCCTCCAACGACTCTCCCCCTTGTGATCGTGGATTATAAAAAGACGACTCCAAGGGGCTTTGAAGGGGTGGTTGCAGATCCCTATCTGTCTACGCTTCAAAAGGACGAACGGGTGGAGGTGGTCTGTGATCTTGAGAGATATGGCAAGATCCTCCAACAGGGGCGTGTGATCGTGGAATTTGACTATGCCAAGCTGACTGACACCCAGTCGGGATACCGTCTGCTTGCATCAGAAGCGATCAACTCGGCAAATTTCTCCATCAACCTGACCCTTGAAGGAGAGGAGCGGCTGATCAAAGAAGCCTTGCTTTACGAGATCCCTTCATCCGCCAAGGCGGGAGAGAAGATCCCTCTTGCTTTTGATCTTCGATCTCTTTTGAGGGAGTACTCTCTTTTCGTGGAGCTTGACGGAGAGCAGCTTGACGTTCTGCCCGGATCAGACGAAGGGCTGGCATCCTACGATTTTAAAATGCCCCCGTGGAACGTTTCCTTAAAGATCTCTTTAGTCCCTTATGACAGCATCGCCGACGGCAGAAGCTAAGCCCCATCGCCATATAAAAAACCGTTGCCCGAACGTCACTTGGGCAACGGTTTTTTAAGTGTATCGATTAAAACTTTGCAAAGGTCTTGATGATCTTGGTTGCGCTCTTGTAAAGCGGTCCCTCAAATTCCCTTTTGGCTTCCTTCAGTTTTTCTCTGATGGCAATGCCCTGAGGGCAGTGCTTCTCGCATTTGCCGCAGCCGACGCACATAGAGGCGGCGGTGGCGTTGGGGCGAAGGGAGGTACACATCGTGTAGTCCACCAGCGACCGGAAGCGCCCCTCCTGATAGCGGCGGTTGTAGGCGGCAAAGATGCCGGGAATATCCACCCCTTTGGGGCAGGGGGTACAGTAGCCGCAGCCTGTGCAGCCCACCTTCATTTTGCCGTTGATGGCGGCGACCGCCTTTTTGAGCAGCTCCTCGTCCGCGGGGGTGAACTCCCCGATCTGCACTTCGCTTGCCGTTTTGATATTCTCCATCACCATTTCCATGGAGTTCATTCCCGAAAGCACCACCGTCACCTCTTTTTGATTCCACAGCCAGCGGAATGCCCATCCTGCGGGGGTGTACTTTTTTTCATACTCCTCAAAAAGCCTCAGGGCGTCGGACGGCAGGCGGTTCACCAGCTTTCCGCCCCGCAGAGGCTCCATAATGATGACGGGAATGCCCTTGCCTGCGGCGTAGTGAAGACCCTTTCGCCCTGCTTGGGAATGCTCGTCCATATAGTTATACTGGATCTGGCAGAACTCCCAATCGTATTCGTCAAGAAGGGCGCAGAAGGTGTCGGCGTTTCCGTGATAGGAAAAGCCGATCTGCCTGATCTTGCCCGTGCGCTTTTTCTCCTCGATCCAGTCCTTCATCCCCAGATCGCAAAGCCTTTTCCACGCCTCGGGACCCGAGAGCATATGCATCAGATAGTAGTCCACGTAGTCGGTTCTTAAACGGGAAAGCTCCTCGTTAAACAGCCGCTCTGCATCGGCAACCGATTTGATCAGATAGTGGGGAAGCTTGGTGGCGATGCGCACCTTGTCTCTTACCTTGTTTTTTTCAAGGATCTGTCCCAGCGCGCTTTCGCTTCCCGGGTAAATATAGGCGGTGTCAAAATAATTGACCCCGTTTTGGATGGCGTAAAGGATCTGCTCCTCGGTCTTTTCCATATCCACGCCCCCCGCCTTGCGGGCGAAGCGCATACAGCCAAAGCCCAGAATGGAAAGGTCGTTTTGGTGTTTATCCTTGCGGTAGTTCATAGTCAGCCTTCCTTTGCATTTATTTTGCCGATAGATTGAAAAAAGGAGATTCCTGCGGGGATCTCCTTTTTAATGCGTTTAGTCCTGGGTGTTTCTTTCCACCACGTCCAAGAGGAATTCCTTCTTCTCCTTGTCGCTGAGTGCCTTGTAGCCGAATTCCATAATACCGGTCTTGATCTCGGAAATGGTCTTCTTGCCCAAGTTTCTGATGCGGGGCAGCTCTCCTGAGGCGATGCAGTCGATCACCTGACCGACGGTGGTAAGCCCCGCTCTTTTTAAGGCGTTCATAGCACGTACGGAAAAATCAAGCTCGTCTGTTCTGGTATTGCAGGAAAGGGAGCCGAAATAGATACACACGTTCACCGTGTTGCCAAAGGCCACGTACAAGGCGTCGGTCAGACCGATCTCAGCGGCGGCGGTATACAGCTCTGCTACGATTTCTTCTTTTCTCATGGGGTGATTCTCCTGTGTCTATGTATTTCTTCAGAAAGAGCTTCTCTCTTCCTTCAAGTGTGCGGGATGCGCCACAAGCCCGCTTGCCGCCTATTATAGCACACTTTTTCAAATTTTGCAAGAGCGGGAACGCCCTCTTGCAAAATTTTGATGAACGAAGGAATTCTTCTTACTTTGCCTCTGCAGTCCAGTCGGGCGCATCCAGGGTCAGCGCACTTCCTATGGAGGTGAAGTTATAGGAAAGGGACGATTTAAGCGAACGGCTCTCGGAGGTGAGCTCGGTGCCCGTTTTCAAGCCGGCAAAATAGCCGTCCTCGGTGAGATGGATCTCAAGAGAACCGGTATTGGAGGGGAAAACCTCGTCCACCTTTTGCTCAAGCAGGCTTTCGTAGGCGCTGTCCTCTAAGAAAATACGGGAAAGCTCGGTATAGCTTCCGTAGAAATAGAGGGTGTAGATGCCATCGCTGAAATCGATGCCGTAATCGGTCTTGCAAAAGCGGGTGAAGACGTTTTCAAAGGATTGGATGCTCAGGCTGTCGTTTAAAACGGGCATCAGGGTGTTTTCGATATTCAAAGAAGTGTCGCCCGAGGAACGGGTAACGGTGTATTCGCCGCTTTTGTTGTCGGTGCTCTTCAAGAAAGCAGAGCTTCCCTCAAAATATACGTCGGTGTTCACCTCCACGCCGCCCATAGACAGCAGTGCGGTAAAGGTGCCCTCGGCGTTTTTGGCGGTGGTGTAGCTGATGGGGAGAACCACGGTGTCGCCCTTTCCTGCTGCCGCTTCATACTTGGAAGACTCGCCCGTCATCTGCAAAGACGAGGCACTTACGGTGGCGGTGTAGCCCTCGATGAGCTTTTGAAGAGCGTTGTCCTTATTTACGGCAAGCAGATCGTCCTTGCCGTCGGAGCTCTGCTGAGGAGCGGAGGGAGAAGTGGGCTCTTCCTTGGAGGAGGGCAGGGGGGCGTCGGGGGAGCTTTTCTCTTGCGTTGGGGAGTTGCCTTCGGGGGAGGAGACACCGCCCGTAGGGGTGCTCTTGTCGCAGGCGGCAAAGAGCGAAAGGAGAGTGAGGAGCGCCAGAAGAAGGGCGCTTTCTTTCAAGATGTTTTTCATAGTTTTGATCTCCGGAAACAGAATCGTTCAGTAAGGACAGTGTACACCAAAAAAACGGTTTTGTCAACAGTCTTTTGTCATCGGGGAAAAGGACGGCATATACTTTTACTGAAGCGGCAAAGGCGTTTGGACCTCCCGCTTGCAAGAAGCGATCGGGTGCAGAGCACGCGGTCTTCAAGGAAAGGATGCGATTTTATGAAAACGGTATTGCTTGCCGCCCTGCTCGTTGGCGGCTCCACCCTTTTGGGCGCCCTGGCGGGCTTTTTCTTTCGGGGTATTTGCAGGCGCTTTGCGAGGGCGGTGATGGGATTTGCCGCGGGAGTGATGCTCTTTTCTTCGTTTAGCGGACTGCTTCTTCCCGCTCTATCTTACCGCGGCTGGTTCACACTGCCTGCCGTTTTGGCGGGGATCTTTGGTGGGGCGCTCTTCCTTGGCGGTGCAAAGCGGCTTTTTCCCGATGCCGATGCTCTTCCCGTTTCGCCTTCCCCGCAGGAGGGGGAAAGGGAAGGAGGACGGCTTGTCAGAGCGGGATTGCTGTTCGTCCTTGCCATAGCCGTCCACAATCTGCCCGAGGGAATGGCGGCAGGGGTGGGCTTTGGCACGGGAGACGAGATCGGTGCCTTCTTTATCGCAGGGGGCATCGCCCTGCAAAATCTGCCCGAGGGGATGCTGGTGGTCGCTCCTCTGCTTGCCGCCGGTTATTCCAAGGCAAAGACCTTTCTTTTGGCGGCGCTGACGGGGATGATCGAGATCGCGGGCACTTTTTTGGGCTTTTTTGCCGCAAGGATCTCCTTCGTCCTCCCCCTTGCCCTCTCCTTTGCGGGTGGAACGATGCTCTTTATCATTGTGGACCAAATGCTCCCCTGCTCAAACGAGGGAGGAGATCCTTCGGATACGGCTTATGCCCTTCTTGCGGGGGTGTGCGTGATGCTGGTGGGCGAGGTGCTTTTAAGATAGAGCACAAAGCAAAAAGAGCTGAGAAAGCATCTCTTTCTCAGCTCTTTGTTTTTTTATCCTTCAATGACCTTCAAGACCTCTCTTGCGGCAGAAAGAATACCAAGCTTTCCGCTTTCAAAGGTCAGTCCGCCCTGGAAAAAGGCGGTGTAGGGGGGGCGCATCGGTCCGTCTGCCGAAAGCTCGATGGAGGCACCCGAGGTAAAGGTGCCCGCCGCCATGATGACCTGATCGGTGTAGCCGGGCATATCCCAGGGCTCGGGGGTCACGTAGGCATCCACGGGCGAGCCGTACTGAATGCCGCGGCAGAATGCCTTTAAAAGCTCGGGATCGCCGAAATTCAACGCCTGAATGATGTCGTAGCGGGTCTGATCATAGCGGGGCTCTGCTTCAAACCCCAGCTTTTCAAAGATATAGGCGGCGAACATAGCGGTCTTTAGCGCCTCCTTTACGGTGTGAGGAGCGTAGAAGAAGCCCTTGAACATACTTTTGTTCTGACCGAGGGTGGCACCCACCTCTCCGCCCACTCCAACTGTGGTCAGTCGGTAGGACACCAGCTCCACGGCTTTTTCGGTGCCTGCAAGATAGCCGCCGCTTTCAGCCATACCGCCGCCCGGGTTTTTAATCAGCGACCCGGCGATCAGGTCAGCGCCCAGGGCGGTGGGCTCAAGGGTCTCGGTAAATTCGCCGTAGCAGTTGTCCACCATCACGTAGGCTTCCGATCTTGCGTGCACGAAATCGCAAAGCTCCCCGATCTCTTCAACCGAAAGGGTGGGGCGGTTCAAATATCCCTTGGATCTCTGCACGAAGACCACCTTCACGCTCTTGTTTTCTTCAAGCGCTTTGCCGATGGCGTCAAGGTCCAGCTTGCCGTCCTTTAATTCGATCTGCCCGTAGGAGATGCCGTAATCGGCAAGGGATCCGTTTCCGGGCTTGCCGACGATGCCGATCACCTCTTCAAGAGTGTCGTAGGGCTTGCCCGCCACCGACAGCAGAGTGTCACCGGGGCGGAGCAGTCCGTAAAGACCGATGGCAAGGGCTTGGGTGCCGTTGACGATGCTGTGGCGCACCAGCGCACTTTCACAACCGAACACGCGGGCGTAGATCTTGTCAAGAGCGTCTCTGCCTCTGTCGTCGTAGCCGTAGCCCGAGGTGGCAGCAAAGTAGCCCTCGCAAACGCGGTATTCGGCAAAGGCTTCCATCACCCTTTTGGTGTTTTCAAAGGAGATCTGCTCCAGCGCGGCAAACTGCGGCGCAAGGGCTTTTTCTGCCTCAAGGGCAAGTGTCGTCAGATCGGTCATCTCAGAACTCCACCTTCGAAAGGTCGGTTTCCAGCAGGGCAACGGTCAGAGCGATGCTTGCATCGTAGTCCTTCTTGGAGATGGTCTCGTTGTTGCTGTGGATGTAACGGGTAGGCACGGAAATAGCGGTAGCACGGCTTCCCGCACCGGCAGTCTGCATGGAGCAGGTATCGGTTCCGCCGCCTTCGAGGATCTCAAGCTGAGCGGCGATCTTTCTTTCCTTTGCCAGATCCATCAGAAGGGAAACGAAGCCCTGATCGCAGATGACAGAGCTGTCCTTCACCTTCACAGCCGCACCCCTACCGAGGGATACCGCCATGGGACGTGCCTTGGGACCGTCACCCGATCCGGTCACGTCAAAGGCAAGGGAGTAGTCGGGCATAATGGCGTAAGCCGAGGTCTTGGAGCCGCGGCATCCCACCTCCTCTTGTACGGTGAAAACGAAATAGGTATCGTTCTTGCAGTCCTTTAACTCCATAGCGGAGTGGACCATAATGGCACAGCCGATGCGGTCGTCAAAGGGTCTGCCCGACCAGAAAGAACCTGTCAGATGCTGCAGATGGGAAACGGGAGCGGCGAAATCGCCCACCTTGACCTTCTTTTCGGTCTCCTTCTTGGAGGTGGCGCCGATGTCGATGACAAACTTGTCCGCACCGAAGTTGTTGCCGAAGTTTGCCTCGGGCACGATCACGCCCACCGTGCCGTCCTCAAAGCGGACGTTGCTGTACGCGGCGGAAACGTAGTGAATGCCGCCGATGGGGGAGGAATGGATGTAGCCCTTGTCGTCAATAGAGGTCACGAGAAAGCCGATCTCGTCCATATGACCTGCCAGCATCAGCTTTTTGGCGTCGGGCGAGCTGCCCTTCTTGAAGCAGATCAGGTTGCCCATGGCATCGTACTTCACCCAGTCAACGTAGGGGGTGATCATTTCTTCAATTCTCTTTGCAACGGCTCTTTCTCTGCCCGAAACGCCGTGGATGAGCATCAGTTCCTTTAAAATCTTCATATCGATCTTCATATTCATTATTCCTTTCTCAGATCTCAGATCAGCGCGCAAAGCAGGCTGAGGGTATTTTCAAGATCGTTTTCCTTCACGATCACGCGGTTGGTCTCGGGGTTGCGGCAGGGCAGGCGGAGCGATGCGCAGGGAATACCCGCACCCACCAGGTGAAGCACACCTGCGGAAAGATCACCGCATGCACCCATATCGGCACCGTATGCGGGAATGCCCTTTTCTTTTGCCACGCCAAGGGCACGCTCGGTCAAGGGAGAGTCAAAGTAGAGCACGCGTCTGTCCTTGAGTGCCAAGACCACGCCCTCGCCCAGCCTTGCACCCTTTAAATGCTCGTCGACACCGTCAAAATCGTTGGCGGGAGCAAAGCCCAAAAGATAGGCCTCCTCGGGACGGATGGAATATGCGGCGGCAGACGCCGTGGACATCCCCGCCTTTTCCTTCACGGTGAAGACGAAGTAAAGATCGTTTCGTTCTTCCTCGCTTTTGCTGCCCATTTCCTTGATCGCCTCGATCATCAGAGCGCACAGCGCTCTTGCCTCCAACGCCTTGCCCACAAGATAGCCGCCGGGCAGGGTGGAAAGACTGCCTTCAAGAGCGGCAAAATCGCTCTTTTCAAGCTTTTTCTTCAGCTCTTCTGCAGCAAGTCCCGTCTCGGCAAAGAGCTTGTCGGTTGCGGGAGTGTCGCCCGCCTCACCGCCTGCCAGATGCAGCACCTTCACGCCGCCCACGGCGGAAATCAGCTCCTTTTCGTTGCCAAGAGTCAACCTCTTGCCCGCAAAGCAGCCGTTGTCGGCGTTGCCCGTCTTTTCAAAGCGGACGTAGCCCTTGTCGTCAATGTCGGTGATCATATAGCCCGCCTCGTCCATGGGCGCGGTCACAAGGACCTTTTTGCCCTTGCCCTCAAGATGAACGATCAGATTGCCCACCGCGTCCCTTTTGCAGGGAATTCCGTCAAGAGAAGCCTCAATCAGATCGGCCACCCGACCCTCGCATCCCGTAGGCCCAAAAACCTCACAAAGACTCTTCAGCAGATCAAAAAACTCTTTTTTCATCACTCTGCCTCCTTCACGCCGTAGCGTTCTTCAATATACGCCGCCAACAGCTTTCCCGTGTTTTCAAGATCCTTCATGGAAATGCCCTCTGCGGGGGTGTGCATATACTTCAAGGGAATGCTCACCACGGCGCAGGGAATACCGCCCATCAAAAAGGGAACGGCAGAAGCGTTTGTGCCCGTGCTCTTCACGTTCAAAACGGGCTGGCAGGGGATCTCCTTTGCCTTGGCGATATCGATCACGCTTCTTGTCATGGCTTTGTCGGTCTGCACCGAAAGGGCGACCGAGGGGCCCTCGCCCACGGTGACCGTCTTGTTTTTGTCGGTCTCGGGGGTGTTGCCTAAATCCACGTCCACCACGAAGATCTCGTCAGGATCAAGAGAAAAGGCACCGGTCTTGAAGCCCGCACCAAAGCTTTCCTCCTGGGAGGAAAGGAGGAGGGCGATATCACAGCCAAGCTCCTTGCCCTTCAGCATCTCTACGGCGAGCGTGCCTGCCACCGCCGCGGCGGCGTTGTCAAGGGAGGGTCCGAAGAAGAGATCGTCGGACAGCGAGAAATAGTTCTTTTCATAGCCGATGGTGGTGCCCACCTTCACGCCGAGCGCGGTCAGCTCCTCCTTGGTCTTTCCGGTAAAGAGGCGCAGATCCTCCATAGAGGGGGTCTTTCTCTGCTCGTTGCCGTTCATCATACAGTAGGGCTTTTTCACAGTTACGGCAAAAAGAGGTTCATTTGCGTGTACGATGAAGCGCTCACCCGTCAGCGTTCTGCGGTCGATGCCGCCAAGAGACCCCACGGTGAGAAGCCCGTCGTCCTTGATATCGGTGACGATCAGACCGATCTCGTCAAGATGACCGTCAATGAGCACCAAGGGGGCGTTTTCCTTGCCGCATCTTGAAATGCAGGCAAGACCTGCCACGCCTGCGGGCGCGATCTCGTCAAAATAGGGGGCGAGGATCTCCTTGACCTGCCCGTGTCCCCGTTCCTCAAAGCCGGAAACGGTGGTCACAGAGCCAAGGGCCTCAAGCAATTTCTTTGCATCCATAGGTTTTTTCCTTTCTTCACGACTGCTCTTCGGGCAGATCGTTAATCAGTTTTTTAAAGTGAGCGCCTCTTGCCATAAAATTGGGGAAGGCGTCAAAGCTGGCGCAGGCGGGGGAGAGCAGAAGCACGTCCCCTTCCTCACAAAGGGTGAGGGCGACCTGCACCGCCGCGTCAAAATCGGGGTTCATATAATAGGCGGGCTTTTCTTCTGCCTCGCACATAAACAGCGCCCCTGCGATCTTCATCATGGTGGCACCGGTAAGGACCACCTTTTTCGCCTTCTTGCAAAGCGCCTGCGCAAGAGGCTCAAAGGGGATGTTCTTGTCGTATCCTCCGCAGATGACCACCACCTTTTGATCAAAGCAGGAGAGAGCGGCGGCGGTGCGGCTGGGCGAGCTGTCAATGGAGCTGTTGTAGCAACGGATGCCCCTATATTCTCTGACGAATTCAAGGCGATGCTCCACGCCTCCAAAGCTTTTCGCAACCGAAGCAAGGTGCTCGGGGGAGATAAACTGTCTTGTGGCAAGGTATGCAGCCATATAGTTTTGTCTGTTGTGACTGCCCGGCAAAAGGATGTTTTTGGAGGAAAGCAAAGCCCGATCCCCTTCAAAGATCACCCCGTCCTGATCGTAAAGGGCGGTGTCCCTTCTTTTGGAAGAGAAATATTCCACCTCGCCCCCCGCAAGCTCCTTTAAGGGCGCACTTGCCTCGTTGTCGGCGTTTAAGATGAGCAGACGGTTCTCGCCGTGGGTGAAGATGTTGGTCTTTGCCTTAATATATTCCTCCATCCCCGTGTGCCAGTCAAGATGGTTGGGGGAGAGGTTGGTCACCACGGAAATCTCGGCAGACCGCTTCATGGTCATCAGCTGGAAGCTGGAAAGCTCTAAAACGGCAAAATCCCCTTTGCGCATTTCCCGCACGTGAGGAAGGAGGGGTGCGCCGATGTTGCCTCCCACATAGACACGGTGTCCCGCTTCCTTCAGAAGAAGGGAAATGAGGGTGGTGGTAGTGGTCTTGCCGTCGCTTCCCGTTACGGCAATGGTGCGGGCAGGGCAGAGCTCAAAGAATACCTCCATTTCGGAGGTCAGTACGGCACCCTTTTTCACCCCTTTCACGATCTGGGGCAGATCGGGGCGGATGCCGGGAGAGCGGAAGATGTAGTCGCCGTCCAGCTCCTCCAAGTACCCGTCGCCAAGGATCAGCTCCACACCCTTTTCCTTCAGCGCTGCGGCGCATTCACCCAGGGCATCCTCGTTTTTTTTGTCTCTTGCGCGTACGGTCATACCGCACTCAAGCAAAAAGTCAATAAGGGGCAGGTTTGAAACGCCGATGCCCAGCACCTCAGCGCGCTTGCCCGTCACTTGATTTTTAAATTGTTCGTATGTCATAGCAGTCCCCGCAAAAGCGGGATCCTTTCCGCAGCCTCCGCAAAGAAAAGGGGGAAGCCGCATCTCTCCCTATTATATAATAAAAAAAGATTTTTGGCAACAGAATTTGGAAAATAATTTAACGAATTCTCAATTTATAAATCACAAGGACGACCGTAAAGCCGCTTGATACCGTTGCTTGGTAACGTTATTTAACTTGACAACGCCGCAGAATGAGATCGCTTAATGGATCAGCCTTCAGAATCCTTACGTTCTTTGCTTGCGGCTTTGAAAGGGCAGAGCGGCGCGGGCAAAAGCACCTGTCGGGACGCTCCGAAAAAAATTTAAAAAAATCGAAAAAATTTGGGGAAGCGCGTTGATTTTTCACGAAAAAAACGTACTTATATAGTGAAGGCGCTTGAACGGGTGCGCGGCGCTTGAACGAGAGTGGCGCTTGAACGGGGTGGGGGGCGGATGCGGCGGTTTCCTTTCAAAAAGCGGAAACAAATTTCCTTTTTTTTGGTAAACGCCCTTGACAAGCACGCCTTGGTATGGTAAAATATCCTTGGGGAAGTGTTTCCTATTCAAATCGTAAGCGCCCCCGAAAGGTTCTGAGCGTGTCGATCCCCCTCGGATTGTGTTGGAATTCCTCGCTTGAAGAACATCGGGGATAAAAACACTCCTTCTTTCAAAATTTTTGAGGGTTTTCAGGGAACTTTTTATAAAAAGTGTCCTGAATGGGGTTTGGGGCAACGCCCCAAATAACGCACTTGGCACAAGCAAGCCCGAAGGGCTGCATTACGGAAAATCTATACGAGAGGTGAGAATGATGCTTTTTTGCGGTTCTAAAATCAAAATAATTGCTCTTTTCGTGGTTTTAACAGCTTTACTCGGATGCTCTTCTTGTCAAAGAAACGTTTGGGAAAATGCGGCGGAGGTGCAGGTGGTTTCCCATTTTGATGCCGAAAAGGAGCGTGTTGTTTTGTCAGCCTCCCGGTGCGAATATATAGTGAGCGTATGGAATGATGCAGAGTGGGAGAAGGATGTGACCAAGACGGCAAGCGAATATTCCTTTTTCTGCGGTGAAGCGGAGATCCGATATTCGCAGGCATACGGTATTTTCAATGATCTTGAGGGACAACGTCATTTTACGGTATCGGAGGAAGAACGTTTGACGATCAATTCGATGTTGGAGGATGCTTTAGCTCAAGTCCCTGCGTCCGATGCGAATTTTTGAGAATTAAAAACCCAAAAGACAAGGAGGAACTATTATGCGCAAATTGGCGATTCTAACAGCCCTGCTTTTGGCGGCTCTGTTGCTGTTTTCCGCTTGCAACGACCCTGCTCCCTCTGTAACACCCTCCGAATCCTCGAACGCGAAAAGTGAGGAAAAAAGTGTCGATTGGGGAACTGTTCACACTTATCCTTATGGCGAAGCAGACAAGGTGCATTTTGAGAATATGGACTTGTTTTTGGCATGGTTTGAGGTATCAAACGGTTTGTCAAAATCTCAAGCGTATAGACGGCTTTGGATATCTCAAAAGTCGGAGCAGACTCAGCTGTTTGCTTTACTTACCAATGTGGAGAAGGGACTGTATCCGCTTGGTGTTCCTCAGATTGACGGCGTATCGATTGTTGATACTGAGCAAAGCAGTCCGATCAGGTTTACTTCTGATGGCTCTACCTTTATAGAAGAGTATGAGTGCAAAGCGGCGAATAGATCTTTTGTCGTGCAACGCTGGCAATTGCCTGAGGGGGAGCTTTCCAATCAAGAGGGCATCTTGGCGGACTATGCTTCAAAAATGACCAAAACAAACTCCGAAACGGCGGAAATCGGCGAAATTGAGGACGTAGCGATATTGGGCGAAAAAGTTCCCGGAATACGCGTGCAATACAAGGATGATGATTTTGCATTTATGCTGCTTCTGATCGAAGGGTCGTTAGTAAAAATCAAGACATACGATGGTTTTTTGCCCGACGAACTGCTTTCAAGATTCGATTTTCGGTATGTGTACACTCAAAACATCCTTTTAGGTAGTACTGATGAAGAAACGGGCAAAAACGGATTTTTCGATATCAGCACACGCGGACTTGACGAGCTTGTGTTGGCGGAAAAAGAACTCAGTGACGAGGAGATGGAGGCATTTCTTGCCGGAAACGAGGGACGGCGTTCTTATGCTTTCGGCGGGTTAAAGACAAGGGAGGACTTGGATGCCTTCCTTGGCAAGCTTGAAGAAAGAGGATTGTATGTTCCGAACGACTATGACGAATACGGGCTGAGATATTACGGAGCCTCCGATTGGATCAGTGTCTGGTACCGTATGGGTGGCACGAACGTGCAGTTTGACTATCTTGCGACGGTAGAACAATTTGAAGAGGCGTATAAGGTGATTACGGAAACGTTGGATTATGCGGAGCGTAAAGGTGCTGCTGGTTGGAAGGATTACGGACACGGAGTTTGGTTCTATTCCGAAACGGAGGATGCCTTCTGTTTTCTGCTTAGTCAAGAAGGAACTGAATGCGGTATGATGATCACCGTTAGTGGCGAGGACACCGTTCATCTAAAGGAAGAAAAGAGTCCCCTAAGGTGGTTTAGGGAAACGTTTTCCGGAAAATTCACCTCGATAACCGACAGAGCGCAGTTTGAATAATCTTTATTCCCCGCCCGAAAGGGCGGGGAGAAGGATGGTTTTGACGGACGAGCCTTGCCTTGTCCGACGCCCCCACCGCCGACACCGAGGAAAAAATCTTGATCGGCGACACCTGGGTGTACGACTCAGCGGGCAATTTTGAAAAGGGAACCCTGTCGGTGGTGCAGGTAAAGAACGGTCTGTACCTGCTCACCGTCGGCGCCTCCGTGGACTTCCTCACCGACGAAAACACCGTTTATCCCGTGTACATCGACCCCACGCTGACCATCAACAGCGGAACCGATTATATCGAGGATACCACCATTTATTCGAGCAAGCCTGCTATAAACTACGACACGACACTTGATTTTATCGTGACACTCATTGATGAAACGGTTGATAGTTATACATCTCCCGAATTATTATCTTTGTTTGGTATTTACAAGTAATTAAAGGAGGTAATAGTGATGAAAACCAAAGCTTTAAGCATTTTAAAAAGTATATTGCCCGTTGTTTTTTCGGGCGTACTGATTGCGCTTTTCGTTTCTGCACCTGTTTCAAAGGTTTTAGGAAGTGCTGAGCTTCTTTTGACCTTTGGTACGCTGATGTGCGCAGGGTGCCTGTATTTCCTGCTAAAGGATCGAAATGCGCCCATTCTTTCACCCCTCTCGGCACTCACCGCTCTTGTCTTGACGATTGTGGTATTTTGTGGACTGCAATCGCTTGCGTCGGATCGGTCTGATGAAGTACTTGGGGGTATGGAGTATGCCTTGATTACGTTGATACAGGGCATTTACTTCGGCGTGCTGCTCCTTTTTGATCTGGCTTTCGGCGTTCTTTCTGTAATTGTGAAGAAAAGAAGGGAAGGGGAACGGAAAAAAAGAGAGCTGCTTCTATCAAAAACGCTTCTTATTGCACTTGGCTCGGCTGGGCTTTTCCTTGGCTTGGCAGCCCTTGCGGGGAAAGACGGACTCTCGGGTGACGGGATGTTCTTCCTTGCGGCGGTGGCGTCGTTGCAGACTGCCGCTTTCAATCTGCTGATGGCAAGAGAATTGCATACTTGGCGCGCTGTCATTCTATCTTGTTCTGTGTTTGTGATAGTGGGCGTAGTGTGCGCTGTCTTGGTGATGGTCCTTTTTGAAGGAGCCGAGCCGGGTGTTGGCTTGGGCTGGTACTGCGCACTCTCCTTCGGGGTGCTTGCCCTGTGTTCACCGCTCTTTGTTCTTTCAAGGAGAGAAAAGCAGGTGGATACTAAGTGAAAATCAACCGGAAAAGAAGGTAAAACTGATATGTGATGGTTACTCCTCCCCGCCCGAAAGGGCGGGGAGAAGGATGGTTTTGACGGACGAGCCTTGCTCTGCCCGACGCCCCACCGCCGACACCGAGGAAAAAATCCTGATTTCCGACACCTGGGTGTACGACTCAGCGGGCAATTTTGAAAAGGGCACCCTGTCTGTGAAACAATTATTAACGATCTTTGATTAGAGAACTGATTCTTGGAGGTGAAAACAATGAAAAAAACTATTCGGGTAAACGATATCCTGTTAGGTGTATGGCTCGTCGTTTCGTTGGTCGTCGGATATTTTGGCGGTGTATGGCTAACCCTTAAGACCGACATTATCATTGCTACTGTTTTGTTCTTTTTCGTTTTTGCTGTTGTCCAGGGTGTGTTTTGCGCTCAAAAAACAGCAATGTGGAAAAAAGCTGTTGTTGCTTTGCCTGCCTTGCTTTTTGCTGTTGCAGATCTGCTTTTGGCTTTGGGCGTTTTTGGTGTATACCATGAGGGACTTGCTCATACCGAGCAACTTGCCGCAGCAGTTTACGCATTTCCCATTGGTGGAATGCTCTTGGGTGTGTCTGTAGCTTGGCTTGCATACGCTTTGGTGTGCTTTGTTAAACGGGTGCGCGGCGCAAAATCTTTTATGGACTGAAATGCCATAAACCATTTAACTTGGAAAAATCCTCCCCCGCCCGAAATGGGAGATGTTCTTATCGGAGAAATGAAATAAGGGTATGGGCATAGCCCGATGCATTTGTAAAACAAATGCGAAACTGGCGATAAATAATAAAGAGAGTTAACGGTTTTTAAGCCATTAGCTCTCTTTTTCTGCTTTGTGAAGTTTTTGCTGACGCAAAAGTGAAGTTGTGCAGATGCTTTGCATCAAGCACAGCGAAGTTGTTCGCCACGGGCTCACAGTGAAGTTAAGTTTGACTTTACTTCGCCGCAAGGCGAAACTTCACTCACGAAGTGAACTTCACTATCGAAGATAACTTCACTTGCCCGAAGGGCAAACTTAGTTTTAGCGTGTTCTCCGTTAAGGAGAACACGCTAAGGGCGGGGATCTTTTTTTGATAGTCTTGCTTGATAGGTTTAACAAGAGAAGATTTTTAAAAAAATGAAAAAGAGAGAAAGCAATTCGCGAAAAGTCCTTGCAATTCACAGGTAAGTTGTGCTATAATATACTGAGTTATGGGCAGTTGTAAGGAGGGATGGAGATGACCGTCACGATTTGCGGAAGGGACGTGCATTATACCGTAGAAGGGCAGGGTGCGCCCGTTCTGATTTTAGAGGGTTGGGGCACCAACACCGACGTGTATGCCTCCATTTCCCGCCTGCTTTCCGCAAGATATACCGTCTACACTCTTGACTTCCCCGGCTTTGGCAAAAGCCCCGAACCCGATACCGTGTGGGACGTGGGGGACTACGCCTCCTTTACCCGCGCCTTTATCGAGCATTTTGCCTTTGAAAGCTACACCCTGATCGGTCATTCCTTTGGGGGCAGAGTGATCTTCAAGCTTTTTGAAGAGGGTATGCCCAAGGGGCTTTCCCGCATCATCCTCATCGACAGCGCGGGGGTAAAGCCCAAGGACACCTTCAAAAAGAAGATGCGCCGTATGAAATACAAGTTCGGCAGAAGGATCCTTGAGCTTTTTGCGCCCGCAAAGGTGGAAAAATACCGCTTAAAGCACAGTTCTGCCGACTACAAAGCCGCCTCGCCTATGATGCGCGAGGTGCTGAAAAAAACGGTGTCGGAGGACTTAACCCATTTATTTTCAAGGGTTAACGTGCCCACCCTGCTTATCTGGGGCAAAAACGATACCGCAACCCCGCTATCCGATGCCAAGCTGATGGAAAAGACCATCCCCGATGCGGGTCTGGTGGAGCTGGAGGGGGGACACTACTCCTTCCTTGATCAGCCCGTGATCTTCTCTCGGGTGATGGCGTCCTTTATGAAACTGTAAAACTTCCCTGAGGGAAAAGAAAGGATCTTTATGGAAACCTTTTTCACACTTTTACCCACGGCTTTGTCCTTCTTTGCCTTTTTTGCGGCGTATACTCACCATTTACATATGTTTCAGCTCAATTCCTATCATTTCGACGTGGAAGTGAAGTGGATGGGCAAAAATATGGGTCAGGTGCTTCTGCTCCTGATCCCGGGGCTTCTATCCGCCCTTTTAACGGCGCTTCTGCCCGACTCGCTATACCTTGTATGGGGCATCGCCGCCACCCTGATCCTCGGCGGTCTTGCCCTTTACCTCAACTATAAAAAGGCGGTCAAAAAGGCAAAGAAGCCGCTCGTCTATACCGACCGCGTCAAGAGGATGATGGTCACCTCTCTTGCCCTTTTTGCCCTGCCCACTCTGATTCTTGTGATCTTTTTGGGTAAATGGGCGGTGGTCTATGCTTCGGCAGTCATCGGACTGATGCCCCTTTACGTACTGCTCGTTAATTTCATCAACAAGCCCGTTGAGAGCGCGGTAAGACGGCGCTATATCAACGAGGCAAAGGCGCTTCTTGCCAAAAACCGCGGGATGAAGATCATCGGCATCACGGGAAGCTACGGCAAGACCAGCGTGAAATACTACCTCACCGAGCTGCTTTCCACCAAGTATAACGTGCTGATGACTCCCGAAAACTTCAATACCCCCATGGGTGTGGTCCGAACGGTCAGAGAGCATCTTTCCCCCCTGCACGAGATCTTCGTTTGCGAAATGGGTGCAAAGAGAAGAGGCGAGATCAAGGAGCTGTGCGATCTGGTGCATCCTCAAAGCGGGGTGATCACCGCGGTGGGTCCCCAGCATTTAGAGACCTTTGGCTCGCAAGAGCGGGTGAGAAAGACCAAGTTTGAGCTGGCGCGCGCCCTTCCGAGTGACGGAAAGGTGTATTTAAACGCCGACAGCCCCGAGCTGATGAAGGAAGAAAACAAAGGAAACGCCGTGCTCTACAGCCTTGAAGGACGAGGCGATTATAACGGTGAAAACATCCGCACGGGTGAAAACGGCACCACCTTCACCCTGGTGCACGGCGATGAGCGGGAGGAATTTTCCACTCCCCTCATCGGCAGACATAACGTCTTGAACATCGTGGGCGCCATCGCCATTGCCCACGATATGGGCATTTGCTACGGCGATCTGAAGGGGGCTGTCAGAAGACTTCAGGGCGTGCCCCACAGACTCCAGCTTATCGACAACGGCAGAGCGCTCATCATCGACGATGCCTACAACTCCAACCCCGCAGGTGCAAAGGCGGCACTGGAAACGCTGTCCTTCTTTGAGGGCTACCGCATTTTGGTCACCCCCGGAATGGTGGAGCTGGGCGCACAGATGGAGGAGCGAAACAAGGAATTCGGCAAGCAGGCGGCAGACTGCTGTGACTACGCCGTGCTGGTGGGCAAAAGGCAGGCGCCTCCCATTTTGGAGGGACTTCTTGAAGGAGGCTTCCCCAAAGAAAAGATCTTCATAGCGGAAAGCTTCAACGAGGGCATTGCCCACGCCTACGGTCTTGATACCGCAGGAAAAAGACCGGTCATTTTGCTTGAAAACGACCTGCCGGACAATTTTTAAGTAATAGGTAAGAGTGAATAGTGAAGAGGTTTGGTAGGTTTTTCTCCCCGCGGGAGAAAAACGAAGAACTGAATTTTATATTTTAAGAATGACCCTTTCCATCCAAAATTTTTGGAGATCAAAGAACCTTTTTATAAAAAGATTCTTTGCGGATTCTCAAGGCAGAGCCTTGGGTGGGGTGTTGGGGTAAAGCCCCAATATAACGTATTAAGGAGAAATTGAGATGATCAGAGTAGGACTGTTTTTCGGCGGTAACAGCGTGGAGCACGAGATCTCCATCATTACCGCATTACAGGCGGCAGAATACATTGACAAGGAAAAGTATCAGATCGTGCCCGTATACATCACCAAGGATAACCGCTTCTTTACGGGCGAGGAGATGGGCAAGATCGACAATTATAAGGACATCCCCGCGGCGCTGAAGAAGGGCACGCAGGTGCTTTTTGCCAAGGGCGAGCGGGGCGCGGTGGATCTTATCCGCCATCCCGCAAAGAAATTCGGCAACAATACCGTGGCAACCATCGACGTTGCCCTCCCCGCCGTGCACGGCACCAACTGCGAGGACGGGACCCTTCAGGGATTTTTGACTCTGCTTGACATCCCCTACGTGGGATGCGACGTCTACGCCTCCGCCCTCGGTATGGATAAATATGCTATGAAGGCGGTGCTTGCCTATAACGATATCCCCGTGCTGGAGGGGAAGCTTTGCCACGCCCACGATTACGAAAAGGACGCAGAGGGACTGATGACCCTGCTTGAAGAAAAGATCGGCTACCCGATGATCGCAAAGCCGGTAAATCTGGGCTCCAGCATCGGCATTTCCAAGGCAAAGGACAGAAAAGAGCTGAAAAAAGCCCTTGAAAACGCCTTCCTTTATGCAAGAGACGTTCTTTGCGAGCACGCCATCATGAACCTCAAGGAGATCAACTGCGCGGTGCTGGGCGACAGAGAAGAAGCCATCGCCTCCGAATGTGAGGAGCCCGTGGCGGCAGACGAGATCCTCAGCTACGAGGATAAGTACATCGGCGGCGGTAAGGGTGCAAAGAACGCAGGCTCTAAGGGCAGCGGTATGGCGTCACTCAAGAGAAAGATCCCTGCAGAGATCACCAAGGAGCAGAGAGACGAGGTCAGAAGCCTTGCCGTTTCGGCGTTCAAGGCGCTGGGCTGTGCGGGCGTTTCCCGTATCGACTTTATGCTGGATCAGGATAACGGCAAGATCTACTTAAACGAGATCAACACCATCCCCGGCTCCCTTTCCTTCTATCTGTGGCAGCCTCTGGGTATGAGCTATAAGGAGCTGCTTGACAGAATGATCACGCTGGCAGTAAAGCGCCACCGCCAAAGCAAGGCGGTGACCCACTCCTTCAAAACCAACGTCCTTGCAGGCGTCAAGCTGGGCGGCGGCACCAAGGGCGCAAAGGGTGCAAAGGGATAACAAAACATTTTAAAAGCATAACGGAACTGTAAAGAATATGTATTTACAGTTCCGTTTATTTTTTAAAAATATTGACTTTTCTGTGAACGAGTGCTATAATAAATACGCTACACGAACTTAATAAATAAAATGGCGGTATTTTTCGGAGTAATTGTACCCCTTTTTTGTCATACTGTTTGTTGAAATTTGGTAAAAGCGCAAGTTTCATAAACAGTATGGTGAATACCGTATTTATTAAGTTTGTGTAGCAACAATCGGAGCTTGCGTTTTTCGGTGCGCCGGCGACCGTTGGCGCACTTTTTTATTTTAGACGGTGCGGCACAACATCACCGAAAGTATTGACAATAAGGGAGATTCATAAAAATGAAAAGACGAATTTTGAGTTTTTTACTTTTGGTGGTGATGGTGTGTACGAGTGTACCGATTTTCCCTGTTTCTATTGAAGCGGCAACTGAATTAACGGTGACGCCTTATCCTAATGTAGAATATGAATATACGACTGAGACATCGGTTGGTACAATTAGGTATATGGCTCAGAACCGTGATTCAGAATATTTTAACTGGGATTATTGGCCAACATATAGTTTTGGAGGTTACACCGGAGGTCCCGAAATAGAATGTGGCACAGCATGTATTTCGATGGCTTTGTCTTATGTTGGTGTAAATAGAACGCCAAAAATGCTTTTGGAAGCGACTGATGGATATACTGATAGAATGTGGGGACAACAAGATGATGCTTCATCGGAGGCAATAGCAATTTCAACTACGGGAATTGCGTCTGCTATGGATAATTATATTAACGGAGAAGGAAAATACAGTCCTTTGTGTATATATATTGTTCCGTTTAGCAGTACTTCGGAGATGCATTGGGTCCTTTTGGTAGGACAATTGGGTGATAATAAATATTTGGCATTGAATCCATGGCATACATCAGGGACAGACGGTACATTTACCATTCAAATTAATGGATCAACAGCAACGTATAATGGCACGACCAACCCTATTACATCGGTAAACCAATGGCACAATCCCAATGCTACTCCTCCGGTAGTTGCTCAATCATACCCTTCCTACTGTGCAATCAAAGTGACAGCGGATACCGCGCCCGTTAGAGATATGCCGTGCAGTGAAGAAACGGATCCCGATGTTATTAGATTAGAAATCGCATCTAAAGGAGATCAGTATCAAGCAATCGGATTGGTTAAAAATACAAAGGATAATTTGTGGTATAAGGTTAAAACAAAGTCCGGCGGGATTGGTTACATCTATGCCGGAAATACGACGTACCTTGCCAAGAGCATCAATGATATTAAGGCTTCCGGTGTGACTGTTCCGACAAATCATACAGTAGGGCAAGTCTATTCGCTGACCGGTACCGTTGCATCCACTTATAATTTGTTGACAGAGGTATCTGTCTACATATATTCGGGTGAAAGTGCAGAAGGAACGTTAGAAACCGGTGCCTCGGCTTCTATGAACGGTAATTATTATGCTTTTGGCGGCAGTACCATTGACAATAAGACCGAGTTCAACATATTGCCGGTGGGAACGCACACCTACGTTGTTTCGGCAGCATATAAAAACTATTATGCTGAATCCGCCAAAAGCTTGGGGGTCAATACAGGTACAGTGGATCTCTATTACGCAACGTTTAATGTCACGAACACTACGGTCAGTTGTAGTCATTCATACAGTAGCAAGGTTACTACAGCGGCAACTTGTGCAAGTAATGGCGTTATTACGTACACTTGCAGTTCTTGCGGTGCAAGCTATACAGAAGTAATTGCGGCTACCGGAAATCACACGTATACAAGCAATGTGACAACGGCTCCCGGCTGTACAACGGCAGGTGTCAAAACGTATACGTGCGGAGGCTGTTCGTCTGTCTATACCGAATCAATTGACGCTTTAGGGCATAACTATCAGTCCGAGGTGATTGGTGCTACGTGTAGTGACTATGAAAAGATTCGCTATACCTGCAGTATTTGCAAAGATACTTACGAGGAGTATGTGAAAGACAAATACTCTGATTGGAGTACGGTTAAACCCACGGGCGTGAGTGAAAGCCTGATAGAAAGCAGGACAGAGTATTCTTCACAAAACAAAGAGTTCACAACGGATTCCACCGATACTTTGAGCGGATGGGTATTATATAACACCACGACGGAGTGGAGTGAATATGGTTCGTGGAGTGAATGGCAAGATACGGCGGTGACGGCAAGTGACAGTGTTAAGGTGGAAAACAGAACTGTTTACGGATACTACTACTTCAAATGCTCTTCTTGCGGTGCACACATGCACGGTTCAAATGCATGCTATACTTGGGCTGGTGGCTGTGGAGCAACCGGAACGATGGGTTGGAATGCGGTTTGGAGCACGGTGACTTGGGATAATGCAGGATTGAAAGATTGGTACGGTACAGGAAAATATTACACCGAGCTGAACGGTGAAAGAGTGTTTCAATGGACCGATAATGGTCAACCCAAGACGCAATATCGTTACTGTACAAGAACTCTTGAAACCATATACCATTTTTATAGATGGTCGGATTGGTCCGAATGGAGCACGACAGCAGTTACGGCGAGCGATACCGTGAATGTTCAAACAAGAACGGTTTATCGCTGCGTTCAAGCAGAGCTTGGAGACCACAATTGGAAAGTGGATGTTACTGTATTGCCAACTTGTACAGAGCAGGGCTACACAAAGTATACTTGTTCAATTTGCAGTGAGAGTTATATATCGGATTATGTAGCTTCTTATGGTCATTCTTATGACAATGGTTATACGGTTTATCAAGAGCCGACTGTATCTGCGTCGGGATTGTTAGCGGGGCAGTGTACTACTTGCGGTCATATTGAATATGTAACGCTTCCTGCTTTGGATACCGTAAACTACACATACACCTTGCTGAAGAGCGCATCGTGTGTTGAAGAGGGCTTGTGTAGATATAATTGGAATACTACCCTTTATGGTAATTTTGCTTTTGATGTGATTATCGAAAAGTGTGCTCCTGAGTTGGGCGATGTAGATGCTGATGGAAAAATCAGTATCAGTGACATTACATGTTTGCTGAATTACTTGGCAGATACGACCCAAACGCCAATTGGTGATCCGGATATCAACAGAGATAGCGTTGTGACGATTAGTGATGTGACCGAGTTGTTGAATATATTAGCCGGAAACGCTTAAAAATTCCCCCGCTTTGCAATTCTTTGCAAGGCGGGGCTTTTTTCTGCTCAAACCCCTTAAATTTAACGAACAGTTAAGTTTTTCTTCCCCCGATGCCTTGATTTCATATAAGAAAGATGGTATACTGAGCGTAGGAGAAAGACTCCGCTGTTTTACTTGGAGGCTGTGATGGTAGACCGTTATATCGAAGAATATAAAAAGGGCTTTGTCTTTACAAGAGAGGAAGACAGGGAGAGCGCGTTAGAAGTGCTGGGTGTGCACATCCGTGTAGAGCCGTCGATCTTTTTTGACGGCAGGCAAAGAAGGGAAAAGGCAGACGTGTTTCTTGAAAAAGGGGAGCATCAGCGTCAATTTGAGTGCGTGGACCTTTCAAGCGGACGCGGACTTTTTCATGGGCTTACCCTTTGGGGCAAGGACTACCTGTTTTTCAAACGAACTCTTTACGGTTTTATTCTTTTAAACGCTAAGACCCTGCAGACAGAGTATGAGTATTTTCCCCAAAAGGTGCTTGAGGGCGAGGAGTCCTTTATAATCACAGAGGCTCTGTCCTTTGGGGATCTTTTGATCTTTGCGGGCTGTTATTGGGCGGCACCCTACGAGTATTTTGTTTGCGATCCCAAAAGCATGCGCTTTTTTGCCCTGTCAAAAAAATACGGCATTGAAAGCGCCGGCAACGGCACCATGAAGGTACAGGGGGACACCCTTCTTTTAACGGGCGAAAGCATCCACAACGAAGAGCAGGAGATTTTGGTAAGTCTGACTCTTAAGGAGCTTACCGCACATCTTCAAAACGAGGGGCTTTCAGAATTTTAAAAATATAGAATTGATCGAAAACGTACGGAATGCCCATCCGTACGTTTTTTATATATTTCGCCCCAAATTACTCCAACTCAACCAACATTCAAGTTTTTCTTCCCCCGATGCCTTGATTTCATATAAGAAAGATGGTATACTGTAAGCGAAAAAGCAACAGGAAAGGGGATTGAACATGAAGAAAAAGCATGTCGCTTTAACGGTTCTTTTATCCATCGTGGCAACCGTCCTGATTTTGGCGCTGAGCCTTGGCGCGGCGGCGGTGGCGGTGATGGGCTTTTTTGCATCTCCCTGGCTGATTATGGCGGGTTATATCGCCATTCAGCCCGATCCCCCAAAGCCCGAGATCACAAAAGCCGAATTTCCCTTTGAGATCGTTTATACGCTGGACGGGGAAGAGTACACGGTAAACGACGTATACGTCTGCGAGTTTGCGGGCTATAGTGCCAACGAGGGCTCTATGCGCAAGAGGCGGGAGTGGAAGGGCTACGTGAAAAGCACAGGGGAGGAGAGCCTGGTGCTCCTTTTGCAGGAGCACGATGAGGATCTTGTCACCACCGTTTACGTGGGGCTTGGCAACGAATACTATTATATGGACGATCCCTGGGGACGCTCCGGCGATCCCTTTGAAGACCCGCCGGAGGATGCCTTTGAGGACTACGAAAACAAACCCAATCTCTACGTGATCACCGACTCAAAGCACTTCACTCTCGATTATAACCCCAATAATTATGAGATCATTGAGGAGCGGGGCATCAGCATCGTTTCTTACACATTCTCGCAGCCTATAGAAAACAGCTTCTCCGAGCCCTCGGCGTACTATCATTTTTGGAAAAACGTGATCGATCCGCTGATCTGACGAAGCTTGCAAAAGCTTCCCTCGTCACTTTGACGTTGTCTGCGTCATCGCCGCAGAATTACTCCTGCTTTATCAAAAGAACGACCAATGGGAGATGTTCTTATCGGAGAAATGAAATAAGGGTATGGGCACAGCCCGATGCATTTGTAAAACAAATGCGAAGCTGGCGATAAATAATAAAGAGAGTTAACGGTTTTTAAGCCATTAGCTCTCTTTTTCTGCTTTGTGAAGTTTTTGCTGACGCAAAAGTGAAGTTGTGCAGATGCTTTGCATCAAGCACAGTGAAGTTGTTCGCCACGGGCTCACA